>CALLRP010000007.1 GCA_938014335.1 uncultured bacterium | reverse complement strand
TAAAAAGTTAGAGAATGAGATCATCCATTTTAAACAGATAAGAATAACCGAAAAAGAGAAGGAAAAAATTGAACAAAAGATAAAACAGGTATTAAACTATAAAGAAAAAGATAAAAAACTTGCAGAAATAACTAAAAAAATCGAAAAGGAACCTCAAAAAGCTTCAGAGTATGTAAAAGAGATTGAAGCTATTTCAAAGAATTATGTCAAAGAATCAGAAATCATGTATAATGGTGGTGATAAAATTAAGTTAAAATATTTGCCCAACCACTACTATTTGCCAGTTGCTATGGCAGAAAGTGATAGAGAATTTTATATAATGCACGTTATCAAGACAAGAAGCGAGGTTGATTTTATAAACGAGATTGAAAATTATTTGCAAACAAAAAATAATTTCTTTGAACAATTTGACTGGTGGTTTTTTTCGAAGATTGATGAGACACTGGATGAAGTGTATATTCCATATTATCAACCAAAGACAAATAGAATCGAAAAATTTAAGCCAGACTATATTTTCTGGCTCAAAAAGGGGAATGAGTATACTCTTTTATTTATTGACCCAAAAGGTACAGAACATACAGATGGGTATAGAAAAATTGATGGATATTCAAGAATTTTTGAGATTGATGTGAATGGTAAAAAACAAACCAGAGAATTTTCTTACAATGGATTTACTATAAAAGCAAAATTATTACTCAAGCCGAATCAAAGAATTACAAATGTTCTGGAAAATTACAAGCGTTACTGGTTTGATAACTTTTCGGATTTTGCTGAAAAGATAAAAGCCCCTACTCATACAGAAATAACAGGCTGACAGAAAATAAAAAACTATCTCAATAACAGATACGGCAAATTTTCAAAATCTGCGGAAGCCTTATGTTTAACTTTATCAAAGGATAAGCAAAAATAAATTTGCTATAAAACTTCCATCTAATGAAAGTTAAACAAAATTTTTTCTTTATTTTTGTGGGTGGAAGCTTAATGGACTTTGTTCTATTGACAAAAAAGACCACTTATTTTTTTATTCTTTTATTATTTATTCATATTAGAAAAAAATTATGTACAAAACAAAACAAGAACGCAACGAGCTTTTTGTCAATGTACGCAAAAAAGCAAAAGAAGATAAAAACCTCAACGATACTCTTGCTTAATAAATTCCGTCATTTTTCATAAATAAAGTTAACTACCATTTACAAAAGAAAATAAATCCTGTTATTTATTAATGATTAGTACCGTAATAAAGATAATTTTTTCTTTTGCACCTTCATTGAAACTATAAAAATTCTAATTACAAAGATTTTTATTTCAATAGTATATTTTTTTATGATAGAATTATAGTATGAATATTTATAAAGAAAATAACGATTTATAGGAGTATTGATATGAGAAGAAGAAATAAAAATTATTTAAAACTTATGTGTCTGCTGATAGCATTGCTTGTATCCTCGGTACCCTTGAAAGCATACACCCAGTGTTTTCAAAACCAGTATGACATCGACTTTATCTTCTACTCATTAGATTCTGCTTTATCAGACTTCCTTCCAACATGGTACGATTACATTGATGAATACGGTCAACCACAGCCGGGGGCATGGCGACAGGTTCAGTGCCAGACCAGCCCCTATTTTTCCAATGCAGATAACGACTGCAATGGCATCTATGATAATGACCACTTCGATATGTTAGGTGCCGTCCTCAATGGAGATATGAGCCGTGTATTGGGAAATCTTAATGCCAACGAGATAAATACTATTCGGAATGATTTTAATTATAACAAAGCGGTAGTTCAATCGTTACAAATCACAATTCGAAATGTCCAGGTCAAAGCCTATGGCTTGACGGGTAGCACGACAATAACCACCGGTGATAAAGATGTATGCGTCAAGCTCGGTATCACCACTTTATGTGTAAGTCAATTTGTGAGTAATTTTGAAGGGGTCCCAACCTTATGGCAATTATTAGAACAACAAAGCCCCGTATTCAAAGATGCTATGGTCAATTTAATCGCAGGATATATGACCATTGGCGAGGCAACAGGCGTGGACCATTTGAAAAGTGTATTCCGCGTTATTATATACACAGTGCTACGAGATGTTTTACCAACCATATTATCAGAATTAAAAACGGATGATATTGAAGTAACGATTAATGCTAATGGAACCCAGATTACAATAAAAATTTATGGCTCCGAAATTGACCGCACTGTGGAAGAATTTGTCGGCAATTTCAACTGTTCTAAATTCCGTTGTCACCCTGAACTATTAGCATCCACCGGAAACCTGAACCATGATGGAAGAAACAATTATGATTCATATGTTCTGGCGGGAGGAAATCGTCAAGCATGGATGATTAACGAATCCATACAAAATCCCCCACTGCAAATTATCGAACAGCCCCAATCCCAGACGGTTCCTTCAGGAACTCCCGTTACATTTTCCATTGATCAGGTAGGGGGTGAGAATAACGGTATTCCACAAGTTTATAAATGGGAAGAAGTAAAGATAGATGATTTTTCAACCATCGGCAGTCCTGTTTATGCCGAAGAATTAACTCTATCCTATCCCCTTCCGACCACAAAACCAAGATATTTTACCGTAACTATATGTGATAGCCTCTGGACACGGCGTTCTGCTCCCGCAAAATTAGAAGTCCAATACATCCCTCTGGAAATTACGCAACAGCCTGTCGGAGCGCAAAATCTCGTTCCCGGAGAAGATAGTCATACAATGTCCATAAATGTTCGTGGCGGATACAATCTTCCCACCTATCAATGGCAAAAGTGGGATGGAAGTAGTTGGGTTAACATCCCCGGTCAAACCCAGAAAACCATTTCCTTCAATCCTATCCGATTAGAAGATGGAGGCTCCTATCGATGTGTCGTAACCAGCGGTTCTGAACAGGTTGCCTCGCAAACAGCGATAATAACCATATTAAATCGCATTCGCTTTGAACAGCCCTTACAAGGCGGTGGCGTGTATATAGGAGAAACATTCACTTTCATCCCGGTAATTGCAGGCGAACCCAATGGAACACTTCACTATCAATGGAAGTTTAACGGCGAAGTGATTGAAGGTGCCGAGGACTCTACTTTAACTATTGAGGATGCTCAACTCGAAAACATGGGCTACTATACCTGTGTTATCTACGATGATGTATATACCATCCCCTCTACACCTGCATTTCTTGAAGTTGCAGAGCATATGCAAATCGTCCGACAACCTCAATCCGGTGCCGGTATTCTGGGTTACGATTTTACCTTTACCATCGGAGTTACTGGAGGGTTAGGAGGTGTGCATTATCAATGGGTGCGAGATGGTACCTATGTAGGTCCCGACTCGTCGGTATTTTTACTATATCCTCTGCAAGAGACTGATGTAGGAACCTATTGGTGTATCGTAACCGACGCAAGAGAAGAACTCATTTCCGACCAGGCAACCTTACAAGTTTTTCCACCCTTCAACTTTGACATTCAGCCTCAGGGTGCTTTAAAACATACCGGTGAGAGCCATACCTTTGAGGTAGCAGTGTCCGGTGGCTCGCCTCCATACATATATCAATGGCGTAAAAATGGAGTTGATTTAACCGGAAATACAGACCCTATACTTACTTTAGTCAATTTGCAACCCTCTGACAGTGGTGTATACACCTGTTTTGTTTCTGACCAAAATGCAGGTGCGACCAGTGCCCCAGCCGTATTACATGTAGCTAACTGGATGTCCTTCATTCAGCACCCGCAATCGGCAACGGTATACAAAGGAACTACCCATACCTTCTATGTAGTCATCGATGGCGGTTTAGGAAATGTTGAATATCGTTGGTATAAAAAAATAGCAGGAGGTATCAACATAAATCTGGGCGTAAATTCACCACAGTTAGTCCTTTCCAATGTCCAAACTGACACCGCCGGAAACTACTTCTGTGAAGTTCAAGATAATTTTGAGACAATTACGTCAAACATTGCCACACTCACCGTAGTTGACGCTTTAACCTTTACCAAAAATCCTGCCGATACCTATTTATTTGCAGGGGGCGACTTACTGTTTGAAGTCCAGACAGCCGGTGGATTAGGAACCATAACTTACCAGTGGTATAAAGATGGCGTTCCGATTGGTACTTCTGCAAGTACCCTGAGTATTCCAGATGTGACCTACACCTCTGCTGGTGAATATTGGTGTAACGCTACCGACTCGGTAAAGACCACCAGCTCTTCGGTAGCTCGTGTTTTCATATTACGACCTATTCCCGCAGAAGGTATGTTCATAATTGCTAACCCGATGACAGGATTCCAGGTCGTTCCACAAGTAAGCACTGCCGCATACGGACAAGTTTTCGGTATTCTCCAACCCGTTCCAGATAGTGATGACTACACTTTATCCTTGTCCGGCTCCCATTCTGTATCCAATCCAACAGGAACCACGATAAATAAAGGGCTACCAGGTGTTAATGGTCCTATTATTTTTAATCTTGGCAATTCTCCCAACCTTTCATTCTATTCTGTAATAGAAAATAGCAAAGCGGCAGAAATTGCCATGGGACTTTACTACATAATAATTACTTCCCAAGAATATCCCAATGGGGAAGTTCGTGGACAGCTCCAATTAATGAGTACCTATTGGAAATTGACAATTTTTGTCAATGGGCAAGGCACCACAGACCCCGCTCCGGGCACCTATCCATTCTGGGATAAGGAAAAAGCAACAATAACAGCAATCCCCGCAGAAGGTTGGGCTTTCCAGAATTGGTCTGGTGACATTCAAACAAAAGATGCTAATTCACCCACTATTCAATTAGATATGACCAAAAATCGAAACATCACCGCCAACTTTATTGAAATAACCCCCGAAGGCGAAGGTACTCCTGAAGGCACACCCGATGGAGTAACCGAAGGCGAAGGGACTTCTGAAGGCACATCGGAAGGAACCCCCGAAGGCGTCGTTGAAGGCGAAGGAACTTTCGAAGGCATACCGGAAGGAGTTGCTGAAGGCGAAGGGACAACTGAAGGCATACCCGAAGGAGTAACCGAAGGCGAAGGGACAACTGAAGGAGAAATTCCACCTCAACACTCAGCCGACCAGAATGGCAACAATAGAATAGATTTAGGTGAATTATTAAGAGTTATACAGTTCTTTAATTCCAGAGGTTATCACTGTGTAGTACCACCTGAAACATCTGAGGATGGCTATATTCCCGGTAAAGATGGAGACCATTCTTGCAGACCTCATAGTAGCGATTACAATCCTCAAGATTGGGAAATTTCACTCACAGAGTTATTACGACTGATTCAAATCTTCAATAGTGGCGGGTACCACCTATGCCCAGGCCAAAGCGAAGATAACTACTGTATAGGATTACCAAAATCTAAGTAATTTCAAGAAACTTAACGAGCGGTAGTTTTGAACTACTGCTCGTTAAGTTATTATTAACTCTTATTTATTATTTTCTGATTTCAATCCATACTTTTCGGCTTTATATCGCACCTGGTCACGAGTAATATTTAATAATGCACCTGCACGTGTAAGATTCCAATTTGTCCGCTCCAGCGCCTGTCTCACTAATGACTTTTCAACTTCATCAAGAGAACAACCTCCCGGCGGTAATAATACAAAATCATTACTTGCTGTCCTTACTCCTCCGAAACTTACTCTTCCTAAAATAATCTCATCTTCTTGAATAATCTCGTCTTTTCCCAGTAATATAGCCCTTTCAATTACATTTCGGAGTTCCCTGACATTGCCCGGCCAGTGATAAGAAAGGAGTTTACTCATTGCTTCATTCGAAAAACTCTTACGATTCCGTCTAAATTCTTTATTAAAAAGATTAAGAAAATGTTCTGCTAACAAAGGAATATCTTCACACCGCTCCCGAAGAGGTGGTAATACTATAGGAACTACATTCAATCTATAATATAAATCCTCTCGAAAAGTTCCATTTTTTACCATTTCCTCCAGATTTTTATTCGTTGCTGCAATAACTCGGACATCTACATAAATATCGGTAGTTCCTCCTATCCTCTTAAACGCCTTTTCTTCAAGGACCCGTAAAATTTTTGACTGTACCGATAACGGCATATCCCCAATTTCATCCATAAATACAGTCCCATAATTTGCAAGTTCAAATAATCCTTTCTTTAAATGGTCTGCCCCCGTAAATGAGCCTTGTTCGTATCCGAATAATTTCGATTCTAATAAATTTTCAGGTAGCGCGGTACATGTAATATTCATAAATGGGTACACAGCCCTTTCTGACTCATAATGAATTACTCTTCCTGCAATATCCTTCCCTGTTCCACTCTCCCCTAATAGTAATATAGTTGTACTCGGGGATTCGGCGACTCTCTTTAAAATTTGTTTTACTTCTTGAATTTTTGGACTTTTACCTATAATGTGATCAAGATTAAAAATTCGCTTACTTTGTTGTAACCCAGCTTGAAGAGAATTTTTCAAATGTGATTGTTCAATTGCTCTTTGAATTCGAAGTATCAATTCATCAGTTTCAAAAGGTTTACTAATATAATCAATTGCTCCATTTTTCATGGCTTCAACCGCGTTAGATACACTTGAATAGGCGGTAATCATAATAATAGGGACACCGGGTTGTTTATTCCCTATGTCTTTCAATATATCCATTCCATCCCCGTCTGGAAGCCTCAAATCTACTATAGCGAGGTCTAACATTTTCTTCTGTATGATTTGTTTAGCTTCCGCTACATTCCCTGCTTCTTCGGTTATAAATCCTAATTGATTAAGTTTTTCTGTTATGTTCCATCTAATCAATTTTTCATCATCAACGACAAGTATTCTTCCGGGCATAAATCTATCCTTCTTCTATGGGTAATATAATTGAAACACAGGTGCCAATATCTTTTTTACTTTGTATTTGTATTTTACCACCATGACTTTCAATAATTTTCTTTGTTATGGTTAATCCCAAACCTGTTCCCTGTGCTTTTGTTGTGAAAAACGGTGTTCCGATTTTATTTAAGTATGTTTCTTCTATACCCATACCATTATCTTTTATTTCTATATACTGCAACCCATTCTGCTCATATAAACGAACCCATATCGCTCCTTTCTGTACTATTGATTCTATACTATTCTTTAGAATATTCCAGATTGCATTTGGAAATAAACTCATATCAATCCTTGCTGAAATATTTCCCTCAATTTTAAATTCTATATATTTTTCTTGTTGGTCTATACATTTTTTATATTGTTCCTCAATAACTTCTTTAAGAGATACTTTTGTTTTATTCAAATTATATTTTTTGGTAAATTCTAATAGTTTTTTTAATGTTTCCTCTAATCGGAATATTGAAATCTGCAATTCTTTTGTTATTTCTTCCCTATGCTTTATGTTTTTTTCTTCTTGCATTAATCGAAATCCACTTTGGATTGCAGAAATCATATTACGAAGTTCATGTGCCAAACTTGCACTTGCTTCCCCTAATATAGCTAATTGTCTCTGTTCATTATATTTCTCTTGAATTTCCCTAAGTGCAGTAATATCCCAAATAACACCAATATAAAATTTCTGTCCATTTCGTTCATTCTTTTGAAAATAGATATGTAGATATCTCTTCTCATTGTTGATTGTCGATAAAATATCTTCAACTTCAAAATATGCGAACTCTTCTGAGTCTGTTCTAATTCGTTCAATAAAATCGAAAATACTTTTTAATTGAAAAACATCACAAATATTTTTACCTTTTATATATGTTGAATTTATACCTGTTATCCCTTCTATTGCTGTATTTGCAGTCCTAATAATTCCATTTTTATCCATTTCAAGAATTACACAGGGAACAGCATTAATTATAAAATTTAGATATTCTTCACTTTCTGCAATTTCTATTAACAATTTTGTTTTTTCTTCCAATAGTTTATTTATTCTATATGCCATACGGTTAAAATGAACAATAAGTAAAGCAATTTCATCATTTTTTTCAATATTAGGTAAAAAAGTAATAGATTCACGGTATGTTGAATTTCTAATATTCTGTGTTAAATCCTGTATGGGTGAAATTATTTGCTTTTTTATTGCCCACCAAAGTGCAACAATCCCAATAACCATTATAAGAATAAATCCCATAACTCCCTGGAATTGCATATTTTTACTTGCGGATAATATATTTTGTTGATGTACTAACTGTATTAAAAGGAGGGGATTACCATAAATATCATTAATAACATCCCATAAATACAACTTACCATCTTTTCCCTCACCCATAAAAATTGTTTTTTGATCACTTATCGCATAACTTGATGCAGATACAATAAATTTATCCCTTTCTATATACGGATATACTGAAACTTCTAACATCGTTTGATTTTTGATATTTTCCCAGTATTTGTCGTTTAATAATTTCCCCATTATGAATACCCCATGTGGTTCCCCTTCTACCTTACTATTTAATATTTTATTTGCAGATACTGCTACATTACCATAATTGGTAAAAATAATGCCATATTTACCTGACTTTGTATTTTCAATAGATAGCAAAGGATGAGTTAATGCTAACTTTGATATAGAAAATTCTATTGGTAATTTTTCATATTTTTTTTTATCTAAATCATACCATTCACCAAAAACGAGTTCTCCATGAGCATTGATTATCAAAATCATATTAATATTGTTTTCTTCATATGTCTGTGGAAGAAGGTTTATTCTCTTATATGTCTCATTTTTATCCAATACAAATTCATAAGTATCATCCCACCATGCATAGTCTGCACAAGTTCGATTTAAATATAGAAGTTCTTTTTCTATGGTATTATTAAATCTTTCTAATTCGGCTACAGCTAATTCTCTTTCAAATTGTGTTAAACTTGGTTTTATAACCCTGTTATATATAAAGATATATCCTGATAATAAGAATATCCAAAAGATAAGTAACGAAATAACTATTTTACTTGTTAATTTCATGTGATTCTAATTTTTATATTTCAAATGTTTCTTTGAAAATATTATAAATCTCCTTTTTAGAAAATGCCCCATATTGATTTCTGAAACGATAGGAGTCAGAATGCAATTGCTCTGAAAAGAGTTCTAGTTGATCATCCGGGACTCCCCATGAAGTTGATATAGGTGAAAAATTAATATCTTTGAAAAATCTTAAAAGAGCCTTTTTTAAAGATATTTCTGGATGTTCTCTATAATATTCTTCACCTAAGAATTCTATAATAAATCTTAATTTTTCTGAAAAAAATGTTATATTCCTTTTGAACATCGGAATTAAAAATAATGCATTTGCAACTCCATGTGGAACCTTATAATTTAATGTATAGTAATAACCAAGTGCATGAACTAATGTAGTCCCTGTCTGTGCGATAACTATTCCTGATAATAAAGAAGCATATAAAAGCCAATATCTGCCCTCTATATTTTCGGGTTGTAACAAAACTTCAGGTAACCATTTAAAAATTAACTTACATGATTCTGTTGCTAAACAATCACTAATAGGAGTTGCCTTTTTAGAAACCAGTCCCTCCATGGATTGGCTCAAAGCATCAAGTCCCGTAGAAAGAGTGGTCTGATGAGGAAGTGTTATTGTTAACCGAGGGTCAAGTAGTGCAATTTTCGGGAAAATTTTCGTATCTGCCACAGTCTGTTTTGTATTGTTTTGGGGGTTAGTTATCACAGCATAGGGAGTTACTTCACTCCCTGTCCCCGCTGTAGTAGGAATGGCTAAAATCGGCAAAGGCGTTTTAAAAAATAAATCTCTTCCAAAATATTGTTCACATTTTCCCCCATTTGTAGCAAGGCCTGCGACAACTTTTGATACATCTAAGGGACTTCCTCCCCCTATCCCTATTACCCAATCACATTGACTATCTCTACATAATTGTCCTGCTCTATCGCAAGTTTCTATGGAAGGATTTTCTTCAACATCATCAAATACTTCAGCATTAGGAAAAACCTCCATTACTTTTTCTAATGCACCGTTTATCTTTGAACTATATTTACCTGTAACAATAAAAGGTTTTTTTCCCATTTGGATTTTTAATGTTGGCAGTTCAGATAAAACCCCGAGTTTGAAAATAATCTTTGTAGGCATCAAATATTGAAAATCTTGACTAATATTTATAAAGGACATTTCTTATTCCCCTAATACTTTTATGATTAGCCTTTTTCTTCTTTGTCCATCAAACTCTGCATAATATATTTGTTGCCATGGACCTAAATCCAATTTCCCTTTCGTTATAGGAACAATAACTTCATGATGTATTAACAAACTTTTCAAATGAGCATCTCCATTTGTTTCGCCTGTTGCATGATGCCGATAATTCTCTCTATAGGGTGCTAATTTTTCAAGCCATTCATCAATATCTTTTATTAGTCCCTCTTCAGCATCATTAACATATACCCCTGCCGTAATATGCATTGCAGAAATAAGAACCATTCCCTCCGATATATTACTTTTTCGGACAGCTTCCTCCACTTTGTCAGTAATGTTTATATATTCTCGATGTTTTTGAGTGCAAAAATACATATATTCTGTATAACTCTTCATAATTTTCCCTTTCTGTTTTATTATGATATATTTTAACAAAATTAAAATATCTCACATTAATACAACGATTTATATTATTGTGATGTTGTGTAATATCTCCCATTCTTGATATAATTTATAACCAGTCCTAACAAATATTATTTCTATTTTACTTTTTTCACCATGCAAATAATTTCTAAATCGGATTTTCTATAATGACAAAATACAAAGTTGCAATTGTTGGTTGTGGAAATATCGGAGCTGATATTTGTATTGCATTGCAAAAAGGCGATATTCCTGCAGAAATAGTGGCATTAAATGATATTGACGAATCCAAAGCCCAATTGCTAAAAAGAACATTTCGTTTAGATGCTGAAATATGCGATTTAGATAAAGCAGTTTCATTAGCCGATTTTGTTATTGAATCTGCTGTATCGTCCGTAGTAGAGCCTGTTATTCGCACATGTATAAAATATAGAAAAGATTGTCTTATAATGAGTTTAAGTGGTTTATTAAATAACCTACATCTAATTGAAGAAGCTAAAAAGAATTATATAAGAATAAAAATTCCTTCCGGTGCAGTATGTGGTTTGGATGGAATTCGGAGTGCAATGGAAGCAGGCTTACATCGAGTTGAACTGACCACAAGAAAATCACCACAAGCACTTATGGGGGCTCCTTATCTTATCGAAAAAAACATTGACTTAACCAATATAAAAGAACCTATCATTGTGTTTGAAGGGAATGCTTTGGAAGCAGGTAAGGCATTCCCAGCAAATATTAATGTCGCATGTGCGTTAAGTCTATATGGAATTGGTCCTAAAAATACAATAGTTCGTATAATAGCTGACCCTAATATTAAAGAAAATATGCATGAAGTATATGCGGAGGGAGCATTCGGTAGATTACAAACGACTACGGTAAATCTTCCCTCTCCCAGAAATATAAAAAGCAGTTATCTTGCCTCTCTATCTGCAATTGCAGAGCTGAGAACTATGGCGGAAGATTATGTTACCCATTGTCTTTATTGTCCTGAAAGAAACTCGAAAAAAGAAAACAATTTATGATATAATATTGCCCAAATTAAAAAGATAAAAGGAAAGGATAAAAAGAAAATGTACGCTATTATTACTTGTGGAGGAAAACAATACCGAGTTCAACCGAATGATCGTATTCGTGTCGAAAAATTAAATGCAAAAGAAGGTGATTTGATTGAAATTAATAAAGTTCACCTTTTGTCAATAAATAATGAACTCATAGCCGAACCTGAAAAATTGCAGTCTTCCTCTGTAACCGTTCAGGTACTTGCTCATGGTAAGGCAAAAAAAATACGCGTTTTTAAGTATAAGAGAAGGAAGAATTATCATCGTACTTACGGACATAGACAGTTATTTACCGAAATCTTAGTAAAAGAAATAAAAAAATAGAATTTTTTAGGAGGATAAAAGATGGCACATAAAAAAAGTGGTGGAAGCGCACGAAATGGAAGAGATAGCAATCCCAAAATGTTAGGTGTAAAAAGATATGAAGGAGAAAAAGTTTTATCAGGAAATATTTTAGTCCGTCAGCGTGGGACAAGAATAAAGCCCGGTAAAAATGTTGGATTAGGCAGAGACCATACCATATTTGCTATGGTAGATGGAATTGTTAAATTCCGTTTTACTACAGATGGAAAAAAATGTGTGGATGTAATTCCCCTTAATGTTGAAACACAAAATTAATACTATCTTTAAAGATAAAAAACTGGCACGATATTATATCGTGCCAGTTTTTATCTTATATGCAACTATATGAAACAACAAGGTAGAAATAAATTATTTATTGATGAAGTCCGTGTAAAGTTAACAGCAGGCGCGGGTGGAAATGGCTGTATTAGTTTCCGAAGGGAGAAATATGTCCCTCGAGGTGGTCCTGATGGAGGGGATGGAGGTAATGGAGGTAGTATTTATTTTCAGGCAACCACCAAATTACATACCTTAATTGACTTAAAATATCATGCACACTGGATAGCCCCCAAAGGTACTCACGGTAGTGGAAACAATCGCCACGGGAAAAATGGCAAAGATTTGATAATTCAAGTTCCTTGCGGAACTATTATTCGAGATTGGGAAACGGGAGAAATTCTTGCTGATTTGAAAGAAAACGAACAACAATTCCTCGCTGTAAAAGGAGGAAAAGGAGGGAAAGGGAACGCTCGATTTGTTAGTTCAACCTATCAGACACCCCGATTCGCTGAGAAAGGAGAAAAAGGTGAAGAAAAAGACTTCCTTCTTGAATTGAAACTTATAGCTGATGTAGGTTTTGTAGGACTTCCCAATGCAGGCAAATCCACTTTATTATCAAGCATAACATCTGCCAGACCTAAAATAGCAAATTACCCTTTTACAACTTTGACTCCTAATCTCGGTGTAGTTTCTTTACCAGGATATAGAACAATTACAGTTGCTGATATACCCGGGATAATAGAAGGGGCTTCTGAAGGGAAAGGGTTAGGACATGATTTTTTAAAACACATTGAAAGAACGCGTGTATTACTTTTCCTTATAGATATGGGTGACCCCGAACCTGAAAATACCATAGAAATCCTCGAACATGAATTAGAAGCTTACAGCCCTGTATTTAATGAAAAACCCAAAATTTATGTATTTAATAAATTAGATATTACAGAAAACCAAAATTGTTTTATCAAAAAAATAAAACCAAAAAAATGGGAAATACCTGTTTTTGGTATTTCAGCCATTACGGGTAAAGGAGTTAAACCATTGTTAGATACTATTTACCAAATTGTAGAGAATGTCCGAAATAATGAAAAAGAAGAACCTGTGACAACAGAAACACGGTATGTATATGAAGCCCCTTTCAAAATATATAAAGAACCAACAGGTTTCCGTGTTGAAGGTAAAAGAATTTTACGTGTAATACAAATGACTAATTTTGACAATGAAGAAGCCGTTCATTATCTTCAAAGAGTTCTATCTCACATGGGATTATTTCGTGCTTTAAAAAGGGCAAAAGCAAAAGAGGGTGATTTAATATATATTAGCGATTATGAATTTACATATTCTGGTGATATGATTTCAAAAGGTACTCCTGAATATAGGAAGCATAATAAAAATGAATAAAAAAATCATCGTAGTAAAAATAGGAACTGATCTTGTTAACTCTACAAAGAGAATACAACCTATTTCCAAAATTGTAAAACAAATATGTGAAATAAAAAAGCAATATAATGCAAATTTTATTATTGTAAGTTCAGGAGCTGTAGGTTGTGGAATGTCTTTAATGAAAAAGGATAAAAAACCACAGCGTTTATCCGAGAAACAAGCACTTGCTTCTATCGGACAGGTAGAATTAATGAGAAGATATACAAAATTATTCCAACTGCACAGCCATAAACAAATTATCCCATCACAAGTATTGATAACACGAGCCGATTTAGATAATCGCACCTCTTATATTAATGTATTAAACACTTTGCGTGAACTTCTTGCATTAAAAAATGTAGTCCCTATTATTAACGAGAACGATACAACAGCGATAGAAGAACTTCGTTTTGGTGACAATGATACCCTTTCCGCCCGTATTGCTGTTCGTGTAAATGCAAGCTTACTCATACTATTGACCAATGTAGATGGATTGTATACAGACAATCCTCAGAAAAATCCGAATGCTAAATGGATTCCCCTCATTAAAAATCTTACAAACGATATATTTTCCTACGCTCATGATACTACAAGTAATACATCTGTTGGGGGTATGCTGACAAAATTAGAGGCAATTAAAATTGCATGGCATGCAGGAATTCCCTCTGTTATTGCTAACGGAAATTCTCTCAATATATTAAAAAATATTATCATACACAACAAGGGAACTTTTACATATTTCTTGCCACCCCAGAATAAGATATCTCAAAAAAAATCATGGATAGCCTTTGGAAGAACTATAAGAGGAAAACTCTTTGTAGATGAAGGTGCCGTCCATGCTCTCCTTAAAAAAGGGAGTAGCCTTTTGCCTGTGGGTGTAAAACGAGTAGACGGAAATTTCAAAAGAGGTGATTGCGTTTCTATAATGACCCTTGATGGTTTAGAATTAGGAAGAGGTATCATAAATTTGAATAAAGAAGAAGTTGAAAAAGTGGCAGGTAAAAAATCTATTGAAATAAAAAAAACATTTTCAGATTGGCAATTTGAAGAAGTAATCCATCGAGATAATATGTTCTTATTTCAACATAATGATGAGGAGGAATCTTTATGAATATTAAAGATGAAGTAACACTAATAGGGAAACAAGCAAAAGAATCTTTCTATAAGTTACAGAATATTCCCAAAAATATTAAAAATGATGCACTCTTAAAAATTGCCGATGAGTTAGAATCCAATGCAAATTGGATTATCAAAGAAAATAAAAAAGATCTTAAAAATGCTGAAGAAATGGGTCAAACAAAAGCCTTTCTTGATAGACTTGAACTAACTACACAACGAATACAGAGTATGGCAGAAAGTGTTCGTGTAGTTGCTTCACTACCCGACCCAGTTGGTAATATCGAAGGACAATATATTCACCCAAATGGTTTAAAAATTGCAAAAATTCGACAGCCTATTGGTGTTGTAGGTATTATTTATGAAAGCCGACCTAATGTTACCATAGACGCCGCCTCTTTATGTCTAAAATCTGCAAATGCGTGTATACTCCGGGGCGGTTCTGAAGCCATACATTCCAATCTTGCATTAGCAAAAATATTCAACGATACAGCAACCCAATGTGGTATTCCTAAAAATGCCGTTCAAATGATTTCAACCACAGATCGTTCCGCAGTTGGAGAAATGCTTAAGTTAGACCAATATATTGATGTAATTATTCCCCGTGGAGGTAAAAGTCTAATTTCAAGAATATATGATGAATCAAGAATCCCTGTTATTGCTCATTTAGATGGAGTTTGCCATACATATTTACATGCAGACGCTGATTTAGATATGTCTATACAAATTGTTTTAAATGCTAAATTACAAAGGCCTGGTGTATGTAATGCTATGGAAACCTTACTTGTTCATGAATCTTGTGCTCCAATTCTATTACCTTCTATTGCAAAAGAGTTGGTTCAGGGCGGATGTGAATTAAGGGGTTGTCCAAGAACACAGATGTTAATTGACTGTAAACCAGCGACAGAAGAAGACTGGTATACAGAATATTTAGACAAAATATTATCAATAAAAATAGTTTCCTCTATCGAAGAAGCCATCTATCATATAAACTATTATGGTTCTCATCATTCTGATGCAATAATTACTAACGATTATCAAATGGCAGAAAAATTTTTACAAGAAGTAGACAGTGCCACAGTCTATGTAAATGCATCCACCCGTTTTACAGATGGATTCGAATTCGGAATGGGTGCTGAAATTGGTATTAGTACAAATAAACTACATTGGCGGGGTCCTATGGCTTTAGAAGGATTAACCACATTTAAATTCATCATAAGAGGAAATGGTCAAATCCGTGGATAGTTCTCTGGATATAGGCTTATATGGGGGAACTTTTGACCCCGTTCATAATGTTCATATCGAAGTAGCACATACTGCATTGAAATATGCTCATTTATCAAAAATAATTTTTGTGCCTGCGGGAATACCACCTCACAAAACAGGAAAAGTCTTTGCATCAACAGAAGACAGATATAATATGCTACTTCTGGCGACACAAAAAGAACATCAATTCTCGGTATCCAGATTTGAGATAGATAATAAAAATCCTTCTTATACGATAAAAACAGTAGAACATTTATTAAATGTATATAAACACTCTAAAATACACTTAATTACAGGACTGGATACGCTAATTGATATTCCTAACTGGTACCTTGCCAATGAACTTATTGCAAAAGTCACATCTTTCCTTGTAGCAAACCGTCCTGATTTTTCCTTAAAAAAAATTTCTCCAAAAATATTAGAAAAAACAACATGGCTTCCTTTCGAACCCAAAAACATCGCTTCTCATCAAATACGAGATTTAATTCAAAAAGGGAAAAGTATCAAAGATTTTGTGCCCCAAGAGGTGGAAAAATATATCTATGAACATGGTCTTTACAAAAATAAAAAATGAAATAGTGGATAAATATTCATATTACATAGAGTACTTAAAAGATTATTTAAGTGACGAGAAAATAAAACATTGTGTTTCTACCTCTGGATATGCAGTCTACATCGCAAGAAAAAAGTTAATCAAAGTAGATGAAAATAAAATTATTTTAGCAGGCATCTTACATGATATATGTAGAGAATGGAAAATAGAAGATATTATAAAAAAAGCAAAAGAATTTAACATTAAAATAGATGAACATGAAAAAAAATATCCGGTTTTATTACACGGTCCTGTATCTGCCCATTTGGCTATGAAAGAATTAAATATTGGAGATTCAGATATATACGAGGCTATATATTGGCATACAACAGGAAAAGCTAATTTAGGACTTGTAGGACAGATACTATTTTTATCCGATTTTAGTGAGCCTTTACGAAAATATCCTAAAGCAGCAGAAACTCGCAAAGTTTTAGAGGAACAGGGCTTTTTTAATGCTCTATTCTACTCTGCAAATGAAAGATACCTATTAAGTTTGAAAAAAAGAGACCCATCCCCTTATTCTTTGGAATTTATTAATTGGCTAAAAACCAAGAGGGATTTATGCATCCATGCAGAATGACACTTTTCAAATATTGGCACCCTACTATAACCTAATCATGACGCGGGTTCGTTATGACCGTTGGGAAAACCGCCTTATAGACTTAAGAAAACTAATACAAAATGAAACGCAATCCCCCCTTCATTTGGACATAGCTTGTGGAACAGGAACACTCATTCAAAGATTGTCAAAGTATGGATGGAACTCCATCGGTATTGATATATCACCAGCAATGATCTACACAGCAAAACAATTGTATCCATATATTCCTACACTCGTAGGGGATATGTGTTCTCTTCCTTTTAATAATTCTTTCAATATAATCTCCTGTCTTTTTGATTCAATTAATTTTCTTTTAGATGAAGAAGATATATATCGTTCTATCTACTCTATGGCTTCATGTATAAAAGAAAATGGTATTATTTATTTCGATTGTGTAACAGAACAAATGGTAAAACAATATTATAATGATTGTCAGTGGAAAGAGAATTATAAAGACTTTAAAACAGTTTGGGATTCTTCATACAATCCATCCACAAAGACAGCTACTTTAAGCATATTAGTACAAGGAAAAGGATGGACTGTTGTAAGACAAAGAATATATCCTACCAATGTATATCTTAATGCAATTAAAGAAGCCGGTCTAACTTTATTAGCCAGTGTAGATGCTCACACCTGGGACCATATTGATTCAGGAACTGTTCGCATTGATTTTATTTGTTCAAAATCCCCTTCCGAAAGGTTAATCCATCACTTCCGTCAGATTCAACAGAAAATAATGATAGAAAGCCAACTTTCTTTAAGAAATGACTAATCGATGGGTGATTTCCAATCCGGCGAAGATGTTCGCAATTCTTTCATTATGTTTAATAATTCATTGCATTTACCAGGATTTGTCTGTGCAAGGTTATTATTTTCTCCCTTATCATTACTCAGGTCATACAATTCTGGAGCATTACCATAAATACAAATCAATTTCCAGTTGTCTAACCGTAAAGCCTGTTTAAATCCTTGCTCATAAAACTCCCAATATAAAGGCCTACTTTTAAATGCTGAAGCATCACCCTCAAATAATAGAGGAACTAAAGAAATTCCATCTATCCCTTGAGGATGTTTTGCCTTTGCTAACTCCGCAAATGTAGGCAAAACATCCCAGAAGGCACATGGAATATTACATTTAGTACCTGGCAAGATTTTATTTTTCCATCTAACGATGAACGGTACCCTAATACCTCCCTCATAAAGGTCTCTCTTATATCCTTTAAAAGGTCCAGCACTCTTAAAAAATTCCGGGTCTGCTCCCCCCTCTTTATGAGGTCCATTATCACTTGAAAATAAGATTAAAGTTTTTTCATCTATTCCTAATTCTTGCAACAAACTCATAACCCTCCCAACAGTATCATCCAATCTCGTAATCATTGCGGCGTGATTTTTCTGTGTTTGTGGCCAGGGTCTATCCGAATAAGGTTCATCAGAAGGCACTTCCATCCCATTACCCTTAGCATTTCCCAATTCATTGTTAGCATGTGGAATAGTTAAAGATAAATAAAGGAAGAAGTCCTTATCTTTATTCCGATTTATAAAATTAATTGCTTCCTTTGTCAATAAATCATGGCTATATTGTGTACAAGTACCACAAACACCAGCAACTTCAGACATTACATTACCTTCTAATAATTCTTTTTCAGTCCCTCTCCATAGAAAATCAGGGTAATAGTTGTGAGCATGATTTTGATTCAAATAACCATAAAACTCATCAAAACCCTGCAATTGGGGAATACCTGATGTCTCCGCTTCTCCCAATCCCCATTTCCCTATCAAGCCCGTTACATACCCCTGTGATTTTAATACCTCTGCAACTGTAACATCTTCAGGAGAAAGAGGGATAGCTCCGTTTCCTCTTATCCTTGCATGTCCTGTATGATAGCCGGTCATCAAACAGCCACGGGAGGGAGCACAAACAGTACTTCCCGCGTATCCATCTGTGAAAACCATTCCTTCATTTGCTAATCGGTCAATATTAGGTGTTAGTATTTGCTCCTGTCCATAACATCCCACATCACCATAACCTAAATCATCTGCAAGTATAATAATAAAGTTCGGTTTTGTTAAATCGTTCTCCGCTCTAATCCCTTTATTTAATAAAAAACTCAACCCAACTCCCGTAGTCAAGGTACGAGATAAAAAATCCCTTCGAGTAAAATTCATAAGCAAACCCTTTTCTATTCAATCTGTAATTTACAAATATATAAAATTATATTAAAAATGAAAGGTGAAAAACTTTTTCTTATAAAAGAAATGATAAGAAAAATATAATTGTTCTATAATATACTCTATTCTATAAATTCAAGGGGATAATTATGAAATTAGTTGTCGAAGGTTCAAGTTTAAATGGTTCAGTAAAAATACCCGGTTCAAAATCCCATACGATACGAGCGGTAGCAATAGCATCACTTGCAGAAGGTAAAAGTATAATACAGTCTCCCCTATCCTCATCAGATACAATGTCTGCTGTAAAAGCATATCGCTCTTTGGGAGTTCCCATTTTTTTAGATGATGATAAATGGATTGTAGAAGGTAAAGGTGGTATATGGGACATGCCCGATGATGTTATAGATGTGGGTAATTCCGGTACCACAATGTGTATAGCCTTAGGTAGTTCTGCTCTTATTCAAGATGGCACTGTTGTTTTAACAGGAGACCATCAAGTCCGTAGAAGACCTGTAGGTCCTTTAATAAAATCATTAAATGACCTTGGAGCAACAGTTATCTCTACAAGAAACAATAACCTTCCCCCCGTCGTAGTTCAAGGTAAAATTAAAGGAGGAAAAACATCTATTGAAGCGGTATCCAGCCAATATTTAACATCCATATTAATCAATGCACCTTTGGCAAAGGAAGAAACCATTGTTGATGTCCCTTTGTTATATGAAAAACCTTATGTCGAGATGACTTTAGCGTGGTTAAAAGAACATGGGATTATTGTTACTTATGACAAAGAATTTAGAAATTTTAATATTCCCGGTAATCAAAAGTATAAAACAGTAAACAAAGAAATCCCTGGAGATTTTTCTTCCGCCACATTTTTTCTTTGTGCAGGAGCCTTACCTAATAATAAAGTTTTATGTTTAGGGTTAGACATTAACGATACTCAAGGAGATAAACTTGTAATTGAATATTTAAAACAAATGGGAGCAAATATTGAAATAAGAAGTAATGGTATTTATGTGAGCGCCAAACAATTAAACGGTTGTGAAATTGATATGAATGCGACCCCTGATGCTTTACCTATGATGGCTGTTCTTTCATGTTTCGCATCAGGTAAAACAAAACTATATAATGTTCCCCAGGCAAGGCTTAAAGAAACAGATCGTATTTCGGTCATGAGAGAAGAACTTACAAAATTAGGCGCAATAATTAAAGAATTGCCTGATGGATTAGAAATTGAAGAATCCAAGATGCACTCCGGAGAGGTAGATGGACACGGAGACCATCGCATAGTTATGGCTCTTGCAATCGCAGGAACTATGCTTAATGGAACAACAATTATTAATGGTTATGAAGCAGTTAATATCACTTTCCCAACATTCTTTGAATCATTAAAATCTATTGGCGGTAATACTTATATAATCGAATAAACTACATCATTATAAAACTTTTTTATCATAGAGAAGGAGACTAAATTTGAAATTAGTTATTATGGGTCCCAAAGGGGCAGGAAAAACAACCATTGGGAAACTCGTCGGCGAAATTACAGGACTAACATATTTCGAAACTGACGAAATGATTGAAAATTTACATGTCGAACATACAGGAGAAAAAAAATCATGTAGACAAATCTTTATTGAAAAAGGTGAAAAATATTTTCGTGAATTAGAAACAAAAGTCGCACAAGAAGTTTCATTCATGGACTGGTGTTTGATTATTACAGGTGGTTCTATTATGTTATCCCCTCCCAATCGTCGAAAAATTAGGAATAATTCTTTACTGATTTATTTAACAGCAAATAAAAAAATATTGTGGCAGAGAATTTCAGAAAAAGGTATTCCTCCATGGCTATTACATTATCCAAATCCTGAAGAAAAATACTATGAAGAGTTGTCTTTAAGAGAAGAAATCCTCCAACCTTTTGCAGATGTTTTTATAGATACATCCATTGGCGACCCCGTAGATATAGCACATTTAGTTGTAAACCGTATCGGAGAAGAACTGGCAATTCATACAAGATCTGCTAATACATTTGGGGAAATAATCCGTGTAACAACCTTCGGAGAAAGTCATGGCCCCGCAATGGGTGCCGTTATGGATGGTATCAGACCCGGTATTGAATTATCTGATGAAGATATACAAAAGGAATTAGACCGTCGCAAACCCGGACAGAGTTCCATCACCACTCGAAGAAAAGAATCCGATAAAGTCCATATCCTTTCGGGTGTCTTTGAAGGCAAAACTACAGGTGCTCCCATTGGACTTATCATTTATAATGAAGACCAGAAATCTCATCATTATGATGAACTCAAAAATGTTTTTCGTCCCGGACACGCAGATTTTACCTTCTATATGAAATATGGTATTCGTGACCATCGTGGAGGGGGAAGATCATCAGGTAGAGAAACAGCCTGTAGAGTAGCATGTGGAGCAATCGCCAAGAAAATATTAGAAAGAAAAGGGATAAAAATCATTGCCCACTCTGTAGAAATTGCAGGAATTCCCATTTCTTCAAAAGGCTCTTACAATGAAATTGAAAATAATCCCGTAAGATGTAAAGATCCAGAAACAGCCCGAATAATGGAAGATAAGATATTAGAAGCAAGAAAAGAAGGTGATTCGGTTGGGGGTATCGTTCAACTTGAAATACATGGTGTGCCTCCAGGGTTAGGTGACCCTGTTTTTGCAAAGTTAGATGCCCGTTTAGCAGGGGCTTTAATGAGTATTGGTGCTGTGAAAGGTATAGAATTCGGTGAAGGTTTTGAATTAGCAAGACTACGCGGTAGTCAAGCAAATGACCCAATACAAGATGGAACATTTTTAAGCAACCATGCAGGAGGTATTTTAGGAGGTATTAGTACAGGACAACCTATCATAGCTCGCTTAGTTGTTAAACCTACCTCGTCTATTGCAAAAATACAAAAAACCATAGATATTCATTTTAATAACTGTGAACTACGAGTACATGGAAGACATGACCCTTGTATTGTGCCCCGTGCCATTCCAGTTATAGAAAGTATGACTGCTCTAACCATTCTGGATATATGGGAAGTACAAATTCGTCTAAATCCAGATTGGGCTAAACAATGGGGCACCCCTCTTTAATAACTATTCCTTTTGATAATGAGTTTTCCTTTATGTTATCATAAAATAAATAGATGAGGAAAAAATATGATTATATGCCCTCATTGTAATCAGCAAAAAATCGGTTCAGGCAAACTACCCCCAGATGTTGTAATGATTCTCCCTTGTCCTTCTTGCCACGAATTTAGTATTGTATTTCGAAATAGAGCCATCCCTATCAATAGACGCATTATTGAAAAAGGCTCTCGAAAAGAAAGGGTAGAACATTTAGCAAGTATCGTCGAAATGTTCCTCGACCTTGCTATGCCCGAATTAGAAAAACAGGGTAATGAATTGGATATACATGATAAACAAGAAATAGGGGAGGAAGATACAAAGAGAAATCTTATTAAACACCGCGGAAATCCACAATCAATTATAAGAAACCAGCCTTCTCCCATATCAGAAGAAGAAGTAAAGATTTTTATCGAAAAAGAAATTAATTCTATTGATGACCCCGAACTTTTCAAAAAATACTTTGGCGAAAACTAATTATTTTTACATGTATATTTAGCTATTTCCTCCTCCAACATTTTTACCCATTCTACTACCCTTTGCACTGTAAGATTACTTTCATTATCCTGGTCAATAATCAAACCACAAAACTTATCCCATACTAAAGCTTTCGAAAAATTAAAATGGTATCCTTCTTTTTTCCAATATCCAATTACATTCGCTCCACATTCTACAACAAAGTTATACAAGTCCCTAACACCACTGGCAAATTGATCTGGAAACATAGCACTGTCTCCTAAACCAAACAATGCTACCAATTTACCTTTTAAAATATCTTTATTTATTTTTTTAAGTGCTTCCTTCCAATCCTTTTGTGCTTCTCCATTACTCCATGTGGATGTCCCGAATATAAGAAAATCATAATTTCTAAATTCGTCAAAATCTGCAGACAAAATATTTACTATCTTAACTTCATGTCCTTTCATAGCAGAAGATATTATCTCTGCTACATATAGCGTATTCCCTGTATTGCTTCCATATACAATTAAAATTTTCATTTTTTTTACCTCTAAAAGAAAAAACAAATTTGTCTTAAAAATGATTTCATAAATTATTATCTATCTGCATATATTGCAGATTTTTTTATATTTATTGACCGTTTAAGTATCTTTTCTAAATCTAAAAATGCGATTTCTTCTGTTGTTGTTACAATTTCTTTTCTTCCATCAGCATATAAAACAAATGTATCTTCTGATTTCACACCTTTTGCAGAAGGATTCCATGCAAAAGCTGTTCCAAATGAGATATGTTTCCCCAATTCTTTTTCCACAATAGAAGGGTAATATGTATCTAACACTGGGAAAGTCTCACCGGGTTTCCCTTTACATGTCCTACCCGCATAACCCGTTGCCCCCCCCTGATGATGATTATGCCACTCATTCTCTGGAAATCCCATTTGTTTATATGCTTCCACACATTTTTCAAAAACATCTCCCAATGTTTTGCCGGGAACGGTTGCTTCCTGGACTAATGCGTCTACTGCACATATTCTTCCAAATGCATCTCGTATCTCTTCTCCCACTTGCCCCACTTGCTTAAATCTTGTTAGAGAGACTACAAGTCCCTCTTTTAAAAAACACCCTACCACCATAACAATATTTTTTATTCTCTTACTCTCTTTTTGAGATAGTAAAGAAATTTCAGTCGGTAAAGGGTGCCGATATTTCTCAATTCGTTCATCACTTGCAATTAATGAAACTGGGACAAGACACCCTCTCTTATGTCCTTCATAAACTAATCTTGCAGAGACATCTGTTTCTGTATCCCCCTGTTTTATTTCTCTCAATGTGGCTACCATGGCTTCACTTGCTAACTTCCCTAATGCTTTGTACTTCTCTAATTCCGTTTCTGTTAACAATGCCCTAATTACGGCCAACTCATTATTGACATTGTTCCCCAAACTCCCATCATCTGATACCCACTTTGTTTCATCTTTAATATTAAAATGTTTTCTCACCACATTAGAAGGAATATCTTCAAACCACAGGAAAGAAATTCTTTTACAAGGAAATTCATCCAATTCTTCCTCCATAATACGAGGTTCTTCAATATTATTGCCCACATAATATACCTTTCCATTCTTATCGACAAGTAAAGAATTGGCTCCTAAATCCGTATATTTCCATATATAATTCCGTTTTCCTCCTGTTGCCATCGCGAAATTATCTGTTCTTGATAATAAAATCCCTTCATATCCATTAACATTTAAAAAAGATTTTATAAGAGCGATACGAATATCAAACAATTCTAAATCTTTCATGTTTAACCCTTCCTATCAATTGCCATTATATTCAAATAATTAGATATAATAAAATATAATCTAACCCTTAAAATATCTTACCAAACACTATTATGGATAACAACTTGCTAAAAGATAAAAAAATTTTAATATTAGAAGATGAAGTAGACATTTTAAGTTCTTTAAAGATTCTTTTCGAATCAGAGGGCGCAAAAGTATTTCAATCAGAATATGCATCCATTGCTATTAAAATAGCAGAAAAGGAACTCCCAGACTTATGCATTTTTGATGTAATGTTACCTGATGAAAATGGTATCCAATTATATGTAGATTTCAAGAATCATCCCTATCTAAATAACACGCCAATTATTTTTGTTACAGGCATAAATACTTATGAATTGGGAAATTCTTGGTCTGCCGAAAAAATTGCTCAAACATATCAAGTCCCTTCTCCCGAAGGTTTTATAGAAAAACCTTTTAATCCAGGTGAACTATTATCTGTGGTCTATAATGTTTTTCAAACTTTACAGAAGTAAAAAACTATTCCTCTTTTGAGATAATTTTCAACATTTCCTCCGATGAACAAAAACGATTTCGTATTTTCCCTAAAAACTTACCCCGTTCTATTTCGGAATTATCTATCTTTTTCCAGTCATCATAAGTTATAAAAATAATATTTTTTGATTTTAGTAGTTCAATAATATCTCCTCTCGAATCATGGATTCTTTTTGGTAATAAAGGTAAATCTTCTAATAAGTTTTTAACGGTCTCCAAACTATCTGGTTTGTTATGTCCAATAAGCCCTACAGGACCTCTTTTAATCCATCCTGTAACATACACACCCGGTATAACTTCATTCCCTTTAACAACTCTTCCATCCTTATTAGGAATTATTCCTTTGTTTTCATCGTAAGGAAGCCCCGGAAAACGATTCCCTTTATAGCCAATACTGGAGATGACATAATCACAATCTATTTTTTCAATTATTCCTGTTCCGACTGTCTTTTGCTGGTTAACTCCCCCTTCTAATTTATTTTTCTCAAACATAATTCCTTCCACTCTACCTTTTCCTAAAATACGAATAGGAGACCTTAGAAAGATAAAGTAGATTTGCCGTTTCTTTTTTATTGTATTATTTGAAAATTTATAAAAAAAATCAACCATTCTTTGTAACGAAGGGTTTTTCTTTATTTCTTCTTTACTGGTTTCATTCAATTCTAACTCGCTTGGGTTTATAATAATATCTGTATCGCCAACTTCTTCCATAGCCTGAAGTTCATTTTCTTTAAATCTTGCCTGAGCAGGTCCTCTTCTCCCCACAATATAAATCTCTTTTATTTTACTTTCTTCCAAAACTTTTATAGCATTATTTGATATATCTGTTTTAGAAAGCTCACTAATGGGACGAGTTAAAATACGAGCCACATCCAATGCTACATTTCCCATTCCAATAATAACAGCCCTTTCACCATCAAGTTTTACATCTAATGCACTATATACAGGATGACAATTATACCAACCCACTATTGAACTCGCTGTATAACAACCCGGTAAATCCTCACCCGGAATACCCAATCTTTGACTGGTTTCCATGCCACATGCAAGTATAACTGCATCGTAATAATTCTTTAATTCATCTATTGTTATATCAACCCCTATATCAACATTTCCAAAATATCTAAATCTACTATTGCTCGCAATCATATCAAACGCTTTAGAAATATTACGGATATTCGGATTATCTGGTGCAACACCTTTTCGAACTAATCCAAAAGGGTCGAGAAATCTTTCATACATATCTACTTCACAAGCCGGTTGAAGCCGTAGCAGATGGTCTGCCGAAAAAAAACCACTTGGTCCACTTCCTATTATTGCTACTCGATATTTTTCGTTCATAAAAAATTCCCTGTCCTCTTGTTATTTTGATATTATAATTCCTGTAATTATACAAAATTTTGTTATAGGAGCCTGGTATGAAAAAATATGAATTAAACCGTCGGCGATTTCTCAGCACATCCCTACTAACATCCACAGCAATCACCACAATTTCTTCCATTAGAAGTGTCGCTGAAGAAAATAAAACAAATGAAATAGCCTCGCAAATGCCTTGCGGTAATGTTCGCGGATTACAAATAAGTCGCCTCTTATTAGGGGGAAATTTACTAACTCACTTCACACATAGTCGGGATTTAAAGTATGTCTATAATCTTTGTGCTCACTACAATACTCCTGAAAAAATAATACAGACCATGCAATTAGCAGAAAAAAACGGAATTAACACCCTTGTTGTGCATACCGTACCCGAAATATTAAAAATACTCGAAGATTACCGTTTCAAAAAAGGCGGAAAAATACAGTGGATTATATGTCCAACTGCATACCCTGATGCCGATTTTGACCTTTACAAACAGCAAGTAAAGCAACTGATTGATATGGGATTAGATGCCCTTTACCTCTGGGGAGTAACCGCGGATAGACTTGTTCGTGAGAAAAAAATATCCATTATAAAAAAAACAGTGGAATTAGGTAAAGAAAATGCACTTCCCTCCGGTGTCGGTGCTCATGACCTCGAAGTTATTAAAGTCTGTGAAAAAGAGAAAATTGAGCCCGACTTCTATATCAAAACATTCCACCATCATAATTACCCGACAGGCCCCCAAAAAGAACAACTCATAGAACCCTATGCCGAAATACCCGGTTATTGGTGCAAAGACCCCGACGAAACCATTCAGGTCATGAAAGATGTTTCGGTGCCCTGGATAGCATTCAAAGTTATGTCCGCAGGTGCCATTCCTCCTGAAGATGCTTTCCCCTATGTCTTCAATAACGGTGCCGACCATATTCTCGCAGGCATGTTCGACTTCGAAATAGAACACGATGCCAAATTAGCACGACAAGCTTTTGAGAATGCTAACCGAACCCGTCCCTGGCGAAGCTAACCTTTATCAAAAAATAATTTTAATTCTGTTCCAATCCTTATTTTTAGTTTTTCCTTTGCCGACCCACAATTAACTGCTATTTCTAATCGGTTCCCACTCCCCCATAAACATAAACAGGAACCAACATCTACATCTCCATAACGCAATCCAAATGATACTTTTTGAAAACTATTTTTTATCCTTGCATATACTGGAACCCTATCTAAAATATCTTCCTTTTTTATATTCGTTACCGCATTACCAAATCGGTCTATATGTATCACCTCCCCTTTTACACAGTCTTCA
This sequence comes from uncultured bacterium, assembly GCA_938014335.1. Classification (GTDB taxonomy): domain Bacteria; phylum Hydrogenedentota; class Hydrogenedentia; order Hydrogenedentales; family Hydrogenedentaceae; genus Hydrogenedens. The sequence continues at coordinate 8,300 of CALLRP010000007.1, read as the reverse complement.
TATACCGCGATAGGTGGTATATTCAAAAAACAAATATCCTCTACAGCGGGTCCTAAATCTTCCCAATTTCCTCCCTTTGCTAATTGCACCGCAATCGGAGCCATTACATCCCTCCCGTGAAAAGTATAACTTATTGAATGACTAAAACTCTCAAAATACCTCACATGCCGAACCTCTGCATGTTTATTTTTTATAATTAAAGAAGCAACTCCATTATCGGGACAAATTAAAAACTTTTGTTTTTCATGTATCACCATTATCCTCCTATCCGTTCCTACCCCCGGGTCTATCACTACAATGTGAATCGATGGCAACTTCCAATAATCCCAAACGCGCTCCAGAAATAAAGCTCCTTCCATTATATTTTGTGGACTAATCTCATGAGATAAATCAGTTATTATAATGTTGGGCAATGCTGAAAAAAGTACGCCCTTCATCTCCGCTACATACGGGTCTTTATTCCCAAAATCGGTAAGTAAAGTTATATGTTTAATCTTTTCCATATTAAGTCTCAAAGAGAATTTATATATTAACTTTTTATATTATTAATGTAGAACTATTATATAACAAAGTAGAAAGGACAAATATGAAAAATAAAATTTTAATATATGGCGCCTATGGTTATACAGGCATACTTATCATTGAAGAATGTTTGAAGCAGAACCTACCAATTATTCTTGGTGGTAGGAACGAAACAAAATTAAAAGGAATTTCTCAAAAATATAACACCGAATACCGTGCCTTTCCACTGGATAATGTAGAGGAAATCACCCAATATTTAGAAAATATCCAGGTAGTTATCCACTCTGCAGGACCCTTTATCCACACTGCAAAAAATATGGTTTTAGCATGCCTCGAATCGAGAACACACTATATCGACATCACAGGAGAAATAGATGTCTTTGAGTGGATTGCCACAAAGGACAAAGAAGCAAAAGAAAAAGGCGTTATGCTATTACCAGGTAGTGGCTTCGATGTTGTCCCCAGTGATTGTCTTGCCTCCTATCTTAAATCTTTACTTCCCGATGCAACCCATCTTACCCTCGCTTTTTACTCCAATGGTCGCCCCTCTCATGGCACCCTGTTAACTGCTGTTGAGAGTATGGGCAAAGGCGGACAAATAAGAGAAAACGGATTACTCAAATCTGTTCCACCTGCCTATAAAAAAATGAAGATAAATTTTGGGGAAGAAACAAAATTATGTGTAACCATTCCCTGGGGCGATGTAAGCACAGCCTATTATTCCACACAAATTCCCAATATAGAGGTTTACATGGCGGTATCAAAAGGGATGAGTTTTATGATGCAAGGTATTAAGTTAACCCAAAATATAATAGGAACAGAACCCATACAAAACTTCTTAAAAAATCGTATCCCCGAAGGAGGTCCCTCCCCGGAAGAAAGAGCAAAAAACTACTCCTTATTATGGGGCGAAGTAAAGAACGAACAAGGTATCTACAAAAGAGCAGGAATGAAAACTCCTGACGGATATGACCTGACCGCATCTTCGAGCGTACTTATTGCAAAAAAAGTATTAACCGGAGACCTTGCACCAGGTTTTCAAACCCCTTCCCTGGCTTATGGATATGACCTTATATTAGAATTACCAAATATTCAACGCTGGAACATTGACGATTAGCATTATTCTCCTCAAAACTTTTTGAGACAAAAAAAACAACTACTCCCCAAACGCTTCTCTATCACTATATACCGTTAAGTTCTCGGATAATAATAAAAAAGAAGCGGGAAAATGTGGGGTTATCTCCCCCTTCATTAATTTTATCATTGCCTCTTTCTTCCGGCTCCCTTTTATGATTAACATTATGTTCCTCGAATTAACAATCTCTTTCATTCCCAGGGTGTACCCATGCGTTGGTTTTTCTTTCGCTTTGTCCAGCATGGAATGTGTTAAATAACTTGCCGGAACAGTATGGGCTTCTGGTATTAAAGTTTCTTCCGGAAAATTCAGCCCAACATGCCCATCTTCTCCCACTCCCAGAACGCACAAATCAATTCCACCTATCTGTTTTATCAATCCTTTAACACGCTCACACTCCAAATTTGGATCATCCGCATCACTTTTAAAGCCTAACAATTGACTTTCCGTTAATCCTAACGGCTGAATAATATTTTCCTTTATATATGTCTCACATGTAGATGGGTCACTCGGGCTTATACCTCCCCATTCATCCAATTTTAATACATTTATATCTTGAAACACATGGGTCTGTTGATTAAATAATCGATACAACCCAATAGGACTCTCACCTGTGGCTACACACATTACCGCTTGGGGTTTCCGGTATAAAACTGAAATTACATATTCAAAAGCATTTTCACATAATTCCGTATAAGTGTCAAATACCTTCAAATCTACCATAATATTTACTGAGTCTTTATCTCAGATTCTTTTTCCGTAAAATGCTCAAGAATAGCAGGGATTTTATCCGGTGTTACCTGCCCAAATATTTCCTCATTTATCTCGACAACCGGTGCCAGACCGCAACAACCAAGGCACCTCGTTCCCTCTAAAGAGAACAGACCATCTTTGGTTGTCTCCCCAAATCGAATACCTAACTCTTCCTTGAACTTATCCACTACTCTCTCCGCCCCTTTAACATAACAAGCGGTGCCCAGACACACACGAATTAAGTATTTTCCACGCGGAACAAGACGGAAAAAATGATAGAATGTTGCGACTCCCGAAACTTTTGCCATCGGTACCTGTAATAACTGAGCAACGGCGTCCATCTGTGTTCTTCCAAGATAGCCAAAATGTTCCTGAACCAATTGAAGAACTTTGATTAATTTGCTTTCTGGATTAGCATCTTGTCTGCATTCTTCAATAAACGCAACAATATGTTCGGGAAGTGCCTTTTTAGCAAACCCTTCCACCTCTTTCCAATTATCTGTATTTTGAATGTTATTATGTGTGCACATTATCGTATTCCTCTCGGTAGTCTGGGGTGATAGTGTGTATGTAATAATTGGTGAGCCCTTTCACTGCCAGGGGCTCCCAGAAATTCCTTATAAACCTGTTTAATCGACGGATTATGATTAGAACTCCGCACCTTTTTGGAACTATCAATCGTATATAGTGCCTGAGCCCGTTTCGCTAACAATTCCCGGTCAAGGAAATGATACCCTTTCGGCGGATAAGGTTGTCCTCCCCCCCCTATACATCCGCCAGGACACGCCATAATTTCTACAATATGATATTGCTTTTCACCTGTTATAATTCTATTCATTATCGTTTTCGCATTCGTTAAACCATTAGCAACCGCTACATTTAGCTTATAATTGCCAAATGTAACCTCTGTTTCCCTCAAACCTTCTACCGCGCGAACCTCCGTAAATTCCATCCTCTCGGGAGGCAATCCCGTAAGCACTTCACAAGCCATTCGCAGTGCCGCTTCCATTACTCCTCCCGTCGTACCGAAGATATCCGCACCTCCACTCGACTCACCCAATGGATTATCAAATTCACTATCCGGTAAATCCTTCAAGTCTATTCCATAACATTTAATCATCCAGATTAACTCACGCGTGGTTAAAACCGCATCTGTGTAGGGTTTCCCATCGGGCATCTTATGTTCTTCCCTATCCGCTTCAAACTTCTTTGCTACACAGGGCATTACTGCCACAACATAAATATCCTTCGGGTCTATCTTCATTTTTTCTGCGTAATAGGTCTTTATCAATACCGAAGTCATACTCATAGGACTCCGGCAGGTAGATGCATATGGTATCATTTCGGGATAAAACTTTTCTAAAAAATTAATCCATCCCGGAGAACAGCTCGTTAACAAAGGAAGTCGCTCTTTCTTCTGTATCCTCTTCAAAAACTCGGTTGCTTCTTCTACTATGGTTAAATCCGCCCCAAAATTTGTATCAAAAATGCCATCAAACCCGAGCAATCTTAATGCTGTTACCATTTTCCCTGTTGCAGGTGTCCCCGGCTCCATTCCAAATCCCTCACCTATCGCCGCACGAATAGAAGGGGCTGTCTGAATAACAACATGCTTCTTCGGGTCAGCTAAGGCATTCCATACCTTTTCCGTGTGCGATTGCTCTATAAATGCAGCGACAGGGCACACCATAATACATTGCCCACACTGGATACATACAGATTCATCCATTGCCGAACCATGCGACGGCATCACCTGAGTATAAAAACCCCTCCCGTGCTGACTTAAATTATATACCCCCTGAACTTCTGCACATACACGAACACAGCGCCCACATAAAATACATTTCTCAGGAACGCGAACAACCGATTTACTCCTTTTATCCTCTGGAAAATGTTTCCGTTCCCCCGCAAAGATTCTTTCCCTCACCCCCAACGAATAAGCTAAATTCTGTAACTCACAATTCCCGTCTCGTTCACAGGTTTGGCAATCCTGCGGGTGATTATCCAAAAGCAATTCTACTATATCGCGTCTCGCCTGTCGAATTTCAGGACTGTTCGTTTTAATCTCCATTCCTTCCCATACTTTTGTACTACAGGAAGTCATATAAGAATCAAAACCCTTAATTTCAACAACACAAACACGACAGGAACCCTGTAAACTCAAATCCGGATGATAACACAGGCGAGGTATCTGTATACCTATTTTTTCTGCCGCTTCCATTACCGTTGTCCCTTCCGGAACCGATAATTCTCTATCGTCAATTTTAATATGTATCATCTTTACTTCTGTAGTTTTTGTTTTAGTCATATATTAAATCCTTGGTTTATCTTAAATTAAAGTTTTTTTACTGCTTTAAATCTACATACTTCAAAACAACGACCGCATTTAATACATCTTGCCGTATCGATCACATGAACCTCTTTTCTTTCACCCGTTATACATGGGACAGGACAATTTTTTGCACACATCGTACAACCTACACACTTCTCCGGGTCTATCACATAGTGGATAAGGGAACGACATTTATGAGCAGGACATTTCTTATCTCTAACATGGGCTTCATATTCATCTCTAAAATAATTCAATGTACTTAATATAGGATTAGGTGCCGCTTTGCCTAAACCACATAATGAAGATTTTTTGACCAATTTAGCCAATCGTTCTAATTTTGCTAAATCTTCTTCCGTTCCTTTCCCCTCTGTAATTCGTGTTAATGTTTCCAAAATTCTTTTTGTTCCCTCCCTACACGGTGTGCATTTCCCACACGACTCATCCTGACAAAATTCCATATAGAATTTAGCCACATCCACCATACAGTCATCTTCATCTAAAACAATCATCCCACCACTACCCATAATAGAACCTAATTTGCCTAATGTATCAAAATCCACAGGTGTATCAAAATATTTCTCCGGTATACATCCTCCCGCAGGTCCACCTGTTTGTATCGCTTTTGCTTTCCTCCCTCCGGCAGGACCTCCTCCGATACCATAAACAATGTCTCGTAAAGTGGTTCCCATCGGAACTTCGACAAGCCCGGTCCTTTGAATCTTCCCCGCCAGAGCAAATACTTTCGTCCCCCCACTATTTCGTGTTCCCACCTGAGCAAACCAATCCGGTCCATATACAATTATCGGCGGAACATTCGCAAATGTCTCTACATTGTTAATTACAGTAGGCTTGCCCCATAGTCCACTCTCCGTAGGATAGGGAGGTCTAACACGCGGTTGCCCTCTCTCCCCTTCTATAGAATGAATTAATGCAGTCTCTTCACCGCAAACAAATGCCCCTGCACCCAATCTTATTTCCAGGTCAAAACTAAAATCACTACCTAATATATTTTGTCCTAATAAATTATGTTTTCTGCACTCCTCTATTGCATGACTAATTCGTTCCACTGCCAGTGGATATTCCGCTCGAATATAAAAATACCCCTTTTGGGCACCTATTGCAAAACCGCCGATTATCATACCTTCTACAATACTAAATGGGTCGGACTCTAACATACTACGGTCCATGAAAGCACCCGGGTCCCCCTCATCCGCATTACATATAATATACCGTATCTTCTCCTGAGTTTTTCTTGCACTTGCCCACTTTTGACCTGTGGGAAAACCTCCTCCCCCTCTACCCCTCAATTTCGATTCAGTTATCTGTTTGACTACCCATTCCGGGTCATTCTTTTGCAATACTTCCTTTAAAGCAAGAAAGCCCTTATAGTGAAGATAATCATATATACTTTCTGGATTTACCACGCCTGCATTTCTCAATGCAATTCGTGTCTGTTTATTAAAAAAGGCAACATCTCCATATAGATTATAAAAACGCTGACTTATAGGCTTTTCCTTCGCTACCAATCTTTGAACTACTTTCCCCTTCTTAAAATGACTGTCTATTATGTCCTCAATATCTTTTATTGTTTTTATCTTATATATTATATTGTCAGGTCGAACCATCACCTGAACGGTTTGTTCTTTCTTGTCCATTATCGTGCAAAATCCCAAACAACCTATATGGGTTAACCATACCTCTTCAGGTTTCAAACCCAACTCCGCAATCTTCATCTCAAATTGAAACCTTAAACCACTATCTAACGCTCCTCCACACCCTGTCCCATCACACATCAATATATGATACTTACAAGAATCAGGCGTTTTGTCTAATAAATTTTCTGGAACCACTTTTCCACCCACAATATGGTCCATAAAAATTTTGTGAACTGTCTCTCTCTTTACTAACTGATATTTCACCGGTAGTTTATTTGGAATAAAAACTCCTACTATCGGTTCACAACTGCATCTGCCTGTACAACCTGTCTTTTCTAATATAATATCTTGTCGGCCCGATGAAAGAATATGTTTTTGAAATTCCTCATATACAATTTGCGAACCAGCCGCATGTTCACATGTCGCTGAACCTACTCTAATACGAATTTTTTCTCCATAGCCCAAAGAATTTCGGTATTCCTCGGCTTTCTGTAAAAGCAACTCATAATTAGCATTTACATTATTCATATAACATCTTTCTCATATAATTTGTTTTTATAGTTTATATTTCAATGTTTATTGGAAAATATTATAACAAAAATAAAATATAAAATCAAGTTAACTATATGAACTGTATAAGTTAACGAAATTTGTGAATCGATTAACGAATTATCCTCGCTCTACACGCACTATTTCCAAGTCTGTAAATATATCACATTCATCTACACTTGTACTCGAAAATTCGGATATAATTGCCCCCTCTTCCCCTGCTTGAAACCAGTGTAATGTATTCGGGAGAAGGGTATATTGTTCCCCAGGATTTAATTCAATCTCATGCCAGACCGTAAAAGTATGCCTTTTCTCTTCAGGAACTCTTGACTTAGGGTTATGGGTCGGTTCTCCCTCGGTATATAAGTAAACCTTCCCCCATCTACATCGAAATGTTTCCATTTTTCCCGGGTTACTATTCACAGGTGGATGTCTATGTTCCGGGCATATCATCCACGGCATCATTATCAACTCCTTCGCACAATAGCGGTCTGTATTTACATATACTACTATTGCTAATCCTATTTTTTCATACATCCCTAATCCAAAATCGGCTATTTCTATTTGTTCTTTCTCTTTGGGGGTAATCACTATTCCACATTTCCGAAGCATATCAGATGCTTTTTGCCGATACTTTTCTTTATCCTTCTTCTCCATAATCCTTATTCCTTTTATAATAAAAATATTATATCCTACCTGCTCTTACTAAAAAAATCTACTTTACTATTATTCATGTTTCTAAAATTGCTCCTTGAAATTTTATATTTACTTTATTCCATAAAAAGTACATCCATCTGCTTTATTTTTCTCTATATGAAACAAAAGAAACACAAAGAATTAGATTGAGAGGCAGAGAATTCTTTTTTGTTTTTCTTTATCTTTCTCTCTCGTTGTTTTAATTGATTTATTTACCTTACTGCGAATTGTAAAAATGAAACTAAAGTCGTGTAGAAAGAGATAACTAAACACAAAAAGCATTATAGAAAAATAGTTTTTTTGTATCTCAATAATTATCTTTTTTATACATTACTAAAACTAAACTACCTCTTATTCATTCCCCTTTAATTTTCATTAGTTCAAATATAAAAAATTATCATATCTTCATTATTTTAGATTATCATTTTATCTTTTTCTCTGTGTTTTTCTTTACGGTTCTCGCTCAAATATTTTTGTACTACATCTCCGTCTTTTACTGTGCAATAGAAATTAAAGTTTAGAACTCTTTCAAATCATTATCATCCAGGGGAATGACCTGTTCGGGCGATACAACCGTTTGATTCCCTCTTTGCCCACTCCCCTTCGGCAAAGCCATATTCCGAGGTTTTCTACGCTCCTCTTTCCCAAAAGAAACTGG
>CALLRP010000006.1 GCA_938014335.1 uncultured bacterium | reverse complement strand
GGATACGTGGATGCTACTTGAGGAGTTAAACTACACCATAAAAAAAACTCACGAATTGTTTCTCCGACACGATTACAATGGAGCCATTCGTGATTTCAATACACTCCCCAAAGATTTTCAGAATTTTATAAATTATCTATTATTGAAAGCTGATTTACTGTTGGTGATTGAAAAATGGGATGAATTATCAGAGCTTGTTCCACTACTTGAACAACAGATTAAGGATTTTGAAGAAAGAATTTCATGGTTTACTGTTCGCTTGGATGAAGAGGAAAAAAATTATTTAAGAGAAATTTTATCTAATTATCACTCTCGTCTTAATCACATACAAGAAGAACTAAAAAAACAAACTCATCGAATAGAAAAAGAATCGAATGAAAAAGCAATTTATGAAAGAGAAATTAAAGAATTAAAAAGTCAACTTATTCATATGAAAGAAAAAAAAGAGGAGGAGGAGGCAATTCGGAAGGCTCTTTCAGCAGAGTTAGAAAAACTAAAGGAACAGGAAAAACAAAAAAATGAGGAATTATTACATGCCCAGGAAGAGTTAAAGCAATTAAAAAACTCCTTAGATGAAAAAGAACGAGAAGTTCAGACTGCTGCATTAGAGCGAATGCAGAGGGAAAAAACCATTGCTTTAATGGAAGATGAATTAAATAGCCTTCAGGCAAAGGCGGAACAAACAGCTCAATCCCAAGCAAGCTTAATTCAAGAATTAAAACAACTAAAGGAATTAAGTAAAACAAAAGAAGAGGCTTTAGAAAAAGCACAAAGTCAACTGAATGAATTACAAATTACATTAAAATCCCGTGAATCAGAGATTAACATATTAGAGAATGAAAAAAAAGAGCGGGAAAAACAGGTTCAATTTTTAGAACAGGAATTAGGGAAACTTCACGAACAAGCTCGTGATGCTGAAAAATCGCAAGAAGACTTACAGAGACAAATAGAAGAATTAAGAAAAATTGAAGAACAAAAATCTAAAGAATTAGATGAAACTCGAAATGCACTACAGCAATTACAAGCCCAACTTCAAGAAAAAGAGCATTTAATACAGTCGTTAGAACGGCAATCGTTAGAAAGTAAAAAAGAAGTTGAGAAACTTCGTGAAGAAATGCATGCTACACAATCTCAGGCAAAGCAGGCACTAGAAGCAGAAGAACAATTACAAAAAGAAATTGATCAACTCCGTAAAGCCACTCAAACTAAAGAAGAAGCTTTAGATAACACTCGTGGAGAATTGGAAAAAGTTCAGAAAATGTTGGCAGAAAGGGAATCACTGCTTCAAAATGTAGAAAAACGGAGCATGATGACCTCGGAGAACCTCCAGCAAATACAAAAAGAATATGAACAACTAAAAAATCAAGCGGAACAGTATATAAAGACCGAACAAACAATGGTTCAAGAGTTAGAACTGTTGCGACAAGGGGAAAAAGAAAAAGAAAATGCCTTAATAGACGCACAAAATAAGGTAAAGGAATTACAAGAGGAACTTAAAGCACGAGAAGTTGCTGTTCAAGAATCACAGAAAGCACAAGAACAGTATATTTTACAAATTCAAAAACTACAAGAGGAATTGCAATCAGTCCGTGAAAAAGCTCACGAGGCGACTCATTCTGAAAGCAAAATTGAGGAAGAATTGACTGTTTTTCGGAAGAAACTTACATCCAAAGAGCAGGAATTTATTGATCTACAAAATAAATTAGATATATTATCCACAGCATTAAATGAAAAAGAAATTGCAATCCAGGAAGAGATAAAAAAACGCACAGAAAAAGAACAACTATTATTTAAATTGCAGGAAGAATTAGTATCTCTACATCAACAGACCCAATCAGCACAAACACATCAACAAATACTCGAACAAGAAATTCAATCCCTTAAACAAAGAGAAACAGAAAAAAATACCGAACTGGATAAAGCGAGAGAACAATTAAATTCCTTAAAACAATCTCTAATTGAAAGAGAACAGGAAATTGCCAAAATCAATGAAGAAAAGATTAGAAAGGAGAAACAATTAGAAGAATTAATGAGTGAAATGGAGGCGTTACGCTCTCAGACTTCAATGTTATTAAGTTCTCGACAGCAACTCCGTCAAGAATTGGAACAATTAAAGCAACAACAAATCTATTCTATCCCTGAGCCAGAAAAAGCGCTATCTGATGTAAAAGTATCACCTAAGAGTAGTCCCTTTGATGAAATTCCTGAGGCTATATCTGAGTCAGTTAGTATTACCATCAAAAAAGGAAGGGAAAAAACTACAACATTGCTAATAATAATGGGAACTGTCATTGTTTTATTATTAGGAATTGGAGTTGGTTACTTCTTTTTAACAGGAAAAGGTGAAAATAAAACTCCTCAAAATGTTAAACCAGAAGAAACAGTAAGTCAGGAAAATTCAATTCCGGAACAACCTCAAACACCCACTATTACTACCCCTATACCCCAATCTACAGAAAAAGAACAGAAAAAAATTATATTTTCTTTCCCTGGAAATATGTCTTTAGGAGACTTATTCTACCAGGATGAACAGATGTCCTATAATAATAAATGGGAAAAACTTAAAGAAGCTCGATGGGAAGTAGAAATTAATCCCGAATGGAAAATTCAATTAAGAACAGACTTAGGACTTATGAACCGAATTATGAACTTAAATACGGATATATTAGGGAAAATATCTGTTTTAACCTTAGATGATATTCCTAAAGAAGAAAAAGTCTTAAAGTGGTTGACTGAAAGAAGTTTTGAAACCGTATATATTGATAGTGATGTTTCTGAATCTATCTTCAATGAGATTAAAACCCATTATCCTAATTTGAATATGGTCTGCAAAAATGTTATACCCGATGTCCCAATAGACCAACCTCTTTCTGAAAGAGTAATTATCTTCCCTGATAACAAGTCTATTGGAAAAATTTTGACACGCCCATGGGGCTCACCTATCGGAACAGATTGGAAACCATTTACAGATGCAAAAGGTAAAGTTACGATTCCTAAAAATACAGAAGTAAAACTACAAATGGAAATTGATGGAGCCAAAGAAATGCCCTGGCTTGTAAACTTACAACCTAATGATATTCAAGCATTAGGAATAGTGGGTTATGGCGTTAATGATGAAAGAATTAGTTACATCAGTCACTTGACAGAATTAAAAAGTTTACAGATGGTCCAGACAAGTGTATCTGATATAGGTATCTTAAAGTTAAAAAATTTGAGGAATTTGCGGGAAGTAAAACTATATACGATGAACATAACAGATAAAGGATTTGAAGTATTTGATTCATTTCCCTTATTGGAAGAACTCTGGATACAACAGGTTAAAATAACGAATGTAAGTGTAGGGAGAATTTGTAAGATGAAGAATTTGAAACGACTACACCTGGCAAATACAGGAATCTCACCCGAAGGATTTATGCAAATTCAATCTTCACTATCTAAATGTGTTATAACCCCCCTTCCTACAAGTTAAAAAGACAAATCTTTTATTCAAAATTTTATATATTATTTTTCTTTTTCTATCCAATTCTGATTTGTAAAAACACGGTCTAAAATACCGTTAATAAATTTTGGAGTATCTTCAGCCCCAAACATCTTTGCTAATTCAATCGCTTCGCTAATGCTGGTTCGAGCTGAAACAAGCCCTGATATTCCCCCCTCATATACTGCAATTCTCAATATAATCTTTTCTATATATCCTACTCGCTCCCATTTCCACTTTGTAAGTGATTTTTTGATAATCTCATCAATTTCTTCTTGCTTTTCGATAATTCCCCGAATAAGTTTTTCAGCATAGAATCGCACTGTTTTTCGATAAGGGTTAGATTTCCAGAAATCCTCCAACTCTTCTTTCCCTTCAAGAGGGTGAAATTCCAAACCAAAAAGGAACTGTAATGCGGCAACCCTTGCTTTTCTTCTTCGTTCTCCTACTAACATGAATTTAACTGCTCCATAATTGAGACCATTTCCAAAGCAGTCAATGCGGAATGAGCCCCTTTGTTACCGGCTTTGGTTCCTGCACGCTCAATTGCCTGTTCAATACTATCGGTGGTTAATACACCAAAAATTACAGGCACTCCCGTGTTCAAGGACACCTGCCCTATGCCTTTTGTAGTTTCTGCAGCAACATACTCAAAATGGGGTGTCCCTCCTCGAATAACACACCCCAGAGCAATAATGGCATCATATTCCTTAGATTCCGCCATTTTCTGAGCAATTAAGGGTATTTCAAAAGACCCAGGAACCCATACAACAGTAATCATGTCATCCGGAACACCATGTCTTTTAAGAACATCTAAGGCACCATCCAATAGTTTCTGAACTATAAATTCATTAAAGCGTGATGCGATAATACCAAATTTGTTATTTTGTGGAATGAAATTTCCTTGAATGATTTTAGGCATATTTATTCTCCTTCTTCCTCTGAATTGTTATTTGTATTTTCTTCTTCTGCTATTATCTCCTGATTCTCGATATTTTCTTTAAGTATTTGTCTTGCTTGGTCATAATCTTCTTCGTGGACTATCACCAAAGCATCCGCACTCACAGGCCATACGGAATGTGGAATATTTGTCTCCACAAAGGATTCTATTCCATTTTCTTCCAGCAAGCGAACAATCAATTCAGCTTCTATGTCCGATATGCATCGGGCTAAAATTTTAAGATTATCAGAATTATTGTTTTCCATTGTTTTATACTCACAAAAGTAATTTATATTTTATAACAAATGTCCCAATTTTTCTTTTTTTGTCTTTAAGTATACAAGATTATGGTCATTGGGCGGAATAACAAGAGGGACACGCTCAATAACTTTTAGTCCATATCCCTCCAAACCTGCTCTTTTAATAGGATTATTCGTAATAAGACGCATCTCTTTTACGCCTAAATCCACTAAAATCTGAGCTCCTAAACCATATTCTCGCGGGTCAGGGTCAAAACCTAAATGTTTATTGGCTTCAACTGTATCTAAGCCCTGGTCTTGCAATGCATACGCTTTTATTTTATTAACTAAACCAATACCTCTCCCCTCCTGTCGCATATAAACAATGACCCCACAACCTTCTTTTTCAATCATCTGCATGGCTTCATGTAATTGTCCCCTACAATCGCACCGAAGTGACCCTAATACATCTCCAGTAAAACACTCGGAATGGACACGAACTAAAACAGGTTTTCCAGAAGCTACATCCCCTTTTACCAGTGCAATGTGTTGATAAGTATCAATCATACTTTCATAAACAATAATTTTAAAGTCTCCAAATTGGGTGGGAAGATAAGCTTCTGCAGTTCTTTGAACTAATTTTTCATGAGCACGACGATAACGAATAATTTGTTCTATTGAACAAATCTTCAGGTTATGCTCTTTCGCAAAGTTTTCAAGATCCGGAAGACGAGCCATCGTCCCATCATCCTTCATAATTTCACAAATGACGGATACAGGTGTCATATTGGCCATTTTCAGAAGGTCAATTGAACCTTCTGTTTGCCCTGCACGAACTAAAACTCCACCCTCACGAGCACAAAGCGGGAAAAGATGTCCTGGACGGACTAAATCTTTGGCTTGCGTATTTGGATTAGCCACCAACCGAATACCATAAGATCGGTCATAAGCACTGATACCTGTTGTAATCCCATGTGCTGAATCAAAAGAGAGATGGAACGCAGTAGAAAAAGGAGATGTATTGTTCATTGTCATGGGAGGTAAGTCTAACTGTTCGAGGCGTTCTTTCAACATCGGGACACAAATTAGACCCCGACCATACTTTGCCATGAAATTAATGGCTTCGGGTGTAACTTTTTCCCCTGCCATTACAAGGTCACCCTCATTCTCTCGGTCCTCGTCATCAATCAGTATTATCATTTTACCTTCTTGTAAATCTTTAATAATCTCTTCTAATGGTGACAACATATTAATAATCCTTATTTTTTTTGCTTTATTCTAAAAAACCATGGTCTCTTAAAAATGTCTCTGAGAGATTTGTTTGCTGTATATGGGGTATAACTAATCTTTCAATATATTTTCCGATAATATCTGTTTCAAGGTTGACCTTATCCCCTATTTTGAGATACTGCAAATTGGTGTGTGCTCGTGTGGAAGGGATAATGGCTACACTAAAAGTATCATTAGTGATGTCCACCACAGTTAAGCTGATTCCATCAATAGCAATGGAACCTTTAGGTACTACATATCTACTTATATTTTGAGGGACTTCAAAATACCAGAGAGAAAATTGTCCTTGTTCAACAATATGCTTAACCGTTCCAATACCATCCACATGCCCCAGTACAATATGTCCCCCGAACCTACCATTTACAGGCATAGCCCTTTCTAAATTCACTTTTTGCTGAATACGGAGTTCTGAAAGAGTGGTTTTTGCCTTTGTTTCAGGAGAAATTTGAGCAGAAAAGGAGGTATTTTTCTTTTCTACGACAGTCAAACAGACACCATTGACTGCAATACTTGCTCCTAAAACTATATCTGACAATACTATATCTGCTTGTATTGTAATTCTATCATTAGTTAAGTGAAGTATATTTCCTATTTCTTCAATTATGCCGGTAAACATTCTTCGAACCTTTATTTTATTACATATGATTCAATTAAAATGTCATGATTTAACTGCTTTACTGATGAAATTCTCAAATTAATTGCTTCATTTACACTCTGGGCAATACCTAAGCCCATAACAGGGCTAATAGCATGCTCACCACCAAATATTTTTGGAGATAAAAAGCAATAAATCTTATCAACAATAGCTTCTTGTAATGCGGAAGCAAAAACACGGCCCCCTCCTTCTATTAAAACAGATGTTATTTCTAATTTTCCTAATTCTTCCATCAAGTTTTTTAGAGATATATATCCTTTGTCTGTAGATTTTAATTTTATCACTCTATCAGCAAAAGGATAATCTTTGCTATCGGATGTTATTACCCATGTTGGTGCAATAGTTTTATCCTTGAATACATTCAAATCTTCAGAAAGTCCTTCTTTTGTATCCAGAATAATTCGGATAGGATTTTTATATTCTCCTTCAATATGTCGAACTGTTAAAAGGGGGTTATCCTTAAGAGCCGTTTTTCCACCTATTAATACTACATCTACCTCACTTCTTAATTTATGAACGAATTTCAGTGAATCTCCAGCACTAATATATTTAGAATCACCTGTAACTGTTGCAATTTTACCATCCATAGTCATTGCCCATTTGGCTATCACAAAAGGTATCCTTTTTGTAATATATCTCATAAAAATCTCATTTAACTTATGTGCCTCCTCCTCTAAAATACCCACAATAACATCAATTCCCGAAGATTTAAGTGCTTCAATTCCTTTCCCTGCAACCAGTGGATTTGGGTCCTGCATAGCAATCACTACCCTTTTAGGGCGGGCTTCTATAACTTTAGTAACACAAGGTGGAGTTTTACCAAAATGCGTGCAAGGTTCAAGAGTAACATAAATTGTTGAATTCCTGACATCCTCCACTGCATTATTTAGTGCATCAATCTCTGCGTGGGGTGTTCCTGCTTTTTTATGATAACCTTCCGCAATAATTTTATCATTCTTAACAATTACACAACCCACCATTGGATTGGGCGAAGTATTTCCCCTGCCTTTCTCAGCAAGTTCTAAAGCCTTTCTCATATAATATATATCTTTGTTTGTATCTTCTTTCATATTCCTCGCTTACTCATGGTATATCTTTTAATAAACCAAAATGCCCTGATAGGAGTAAACCTACCAGGGCATTTGGAAAAAGCCGCAAATGGCCGCTGCAAAGAATTCCCATTGCGACTTAGAGGTATTCATCTTTCCACTAACGCTTCTTCCATCCGGACTATAACCGTCGGCTTCGGAGTTTCACCGAATCGGCATTTCTGCTCGCGGGCTATCACCGCCGGTCGGGGATTTCACCCTGCCCTGAAGGTTAGTATTTACTTTTTACATTAAATTTTAACACAGAATACCTAAAAAGGTCAAGTATAATTTTTATTAACAACAAATTTCAATGAGATAAAAAACAATTTATATCACTATATATAATTATAAATAAATATAAATAATTAATAATTACTTTTTTGGTAATATATTTATGCTTATAAAATTATATACAGATAATTATTGCGTTGATATTACTCTATAATTTGAATTTTTATTTAGATTTTTTTATAATTAATTATATTACAAATGCCGGGATGGCGAAATTGGCAGACGCATCGGACTCAAAATCCGACGAGGCTTAACCCCTCGTGAGGGTTCGACTCCCTCTCCCGGCACTTTCTCTTGTATAAGAAATTATTTGATTTGAAATATGTTATTATCTAAAGTGTAGGGAACATCATCTTTTGATATATCGAAAAAATGCACTGAATATTTATTCCGTTTTATATTTTTTTTTTCTTCTTAGTATATTCATTATTTTTCTCGTATACTTTCTAAGTTTATAAAACTATCTACAAATACAATAATAACTACTGCTATTATTCAACATCTTTTTTATTAATCAATCTTTCTGTTTTAGTTTCTATCTTTTTTTATTTTATTTTTTTTCTTCTCTCTACAACACAACTAATTATAAATTACTAATTAATTTATATATAGCTTTCTTTTATCATACTCTGCCAATTTTGTTTTTTACTGAGCAATCCTTCAATGATTAAATCTGTTGCTTCTTCCTCATTCAACCCATGAGCCATAAGAGTTACTAATTGCTTTGCATCAACACTCCCTATTGCCGCCTCATGTGTAATATGTGCATAAGGATTTTTAACCAAAACTATTGGGACTGCCTTTGCTTGAGCATTCCCAACTACAATTTCCTTACAATCTACATGCCCCCTTGAAAACGGTGCATGAGCAACCATAGTATTTTCAACATCTGCTATTGCTTGGTGTTTCAATGCAATATGGGAAACAATAACACCGGTCGAATATTCCCCTAATAAATGAACTGTTTCTTGTAATCGGATATGATCATCATTAGTCCCAGAGATACGAGCAGTCATTTCGGTTTTACTTCGTGTTTCTGCATTTACTTCATATTCAAATGCAATATTCCCTGCTGAACCTTTAATTAATTCAAATTCTGTTGAAAATTCTGCCCCTTCTTGAACATGAATCTTGGCATTTGGAATTACATCTACTCCCCCTTGCGGACCATGTACATGTCTTTCAAAATAAGCATAATGGGCATTGGCTTCTATAGTAATATCTGCATCCATTACATGTTTCACCTGACGAGCATTAGGAAAAGTGCAGTGAGCAAGAATCATCGCCTTCGAATTTTCTTTTGCATGTATATGAAGTTTTACCTTTTGCAATCCTTCCTCCGGCAAAACACCAAAACATATATGAACAGGTTTTTCTATTCTTGCCCCTTTTTCTATCAGAATTTCCGCTTCTATACCATCTTCCATTTCGTCTGCATCAACTTTCAATCCCGGAACAAGATGGAGTCCCACAACTTTATTTTGGTGAACCTGTATCTTGGCTACATCATCCGTAAATATATGGTCTATATTTAAGCCTAATGATTTCAATAATTCCAACGCGGTATCACTTTTACTCATTTTATTTCCTTCTTATATTTCATGAAGTCATTTCATTAGAAACGGAGACTAATCTATCATGATTACACGGAATACACTTATTCTGAAAATAGGAGGCGATTCGTTTGACATCTCCTTTATCTAAAACTTTACCACAACACATTAGAAAGGCATGGTCTACTTGATTTAATACTGCTAAACTATGCGTTATGGCAAATACTGTAATCCCTTCTTTTTTCAAACTTTGCAAAAGAGAGAAGATTTTCTGTAAGGCATCTATGTCAATTCCTGAATCGGGTTCATCTAATAATATTAATTTAGGTTCCATAGCAATTATGGAAGCCAGTTCTATGCGTTTTCTCTCACCACCACTTAAAGTTTTGTCTACTGCTCTACTTAGGTATTTTTGAGGGTCTAATCCCACCATCTCCAAGACTTCTTCCGCTCGTTTATGACATTTATTTTTCGCTCCTGTCAAGATAAACTTCTCAACAGACAGACCTTCAAATCGTGCAGGTTCTTGCCATGCTAATGTGAGCCCGCGTTGTGCCCTTTCATATACCTGCAAATTTGTAATATCCTCTCCTAAGAAATAAACTTTACCTTGCTCAGGTTTATAACCGGGTAATCCCATAATTGCAGAAACTAATGTGGACTTTCCTGCACCATTAGGGCCTATAATGGCATGGACATGACCTGCCCAGATGTCCATCTTAATCCCTCTTAAAATTTTTTTGCCCTGCAAAGATAAGTGCAAATCATCAACCGTTAATATTGTATTTTCCATTTTTTTTATCCATAGTTACAAATTAAAGATGACCTTATTTCAAAACATGTATATTACTCCAAAGGAATAGATTAATACAAAAAGATAATATTTTTGAAACTTTTTTACTTACTCTGTAATTATATAAATGGATACTTAACTTGTTTTTGATAATTAGACTAATTTATAATAAAACAAGCCTTCCTTGGAATGTATTAATCGAACAGGAAACCATAAAAAACAATAAATATATTATTAATTAAACTTTAACCTATTTTAAGAGGAGGTCCTCAAAATGACTAAAAAGAATTTTTATTTTACAGTTTTAACTATTACACTCTTGGCTTTAGTAGTTACCGGAACAGCTTGTAAGCATAAAAAAGGTGCTCCCATTGACACAGGTATCGAAACAACATCAACAGAAAAAACGGGTGGAGAAGGGCAACCCGAATTAGATTTAGAAAAATTATTATTTACTCCTGGGAGTAAATATGGTTTAGAAACAGTATATTTTGATTATGACAGTTCGTCCCTTCGTCCCGATGCAATAGCCACTCTACAAAAAAATGCAGAAAAAATTAAGCAGGTTCCGGGTGTTATCATTCAATTAGCAGGTCATTGCGATGAACGCGGGACACAAGAATATAACCTTGCATTAGGTGAAAGAAGAGCCCTCGCCGTTCGTGATTATCTCATTAAACTGGGAATCCCCGGAGAACGACTCGTTACAATTAGTTACGGAGAAGAATTCCCTGCAGACCCAGGACATAATGAATCTGCTTGGGCAAAAAATCGTCGTGTAGAGTTTAATCGAGCCCAGTAAAAGTTTTATAATTTCTTAATATAGTGTAACCAACATTACTTAGGTTAAGAGATCTAGGGAGATTGATTATGAACATATGGCAGTGCATATCAATTTGGCTCGTAGGTGTATTTATTTTCCTTGCTACTTCTTGTGGAACTACAGGGGGCAAGCAAGTAGAAACAGTTATTTATGATATGCACCGCCGTGTTACTAAATTAGATAAAGGTTTTGATGGAATAAATACCACTTTTGCTGACCTTTCCGTTAAATTGCAAGAAAACGAGCAAATGATGAAATCTCTTCAATCTGTAATTGAAGAGAATCAAGTTAAGATTACACAACTCAGTAAAGATTTAAATGAGTTAAAAACAACATTATATCGTCATCTAAATTTATCCGTTGGAGGTGCTCCTGCCCCTTCTGCAAATTTAACTACTCCAAGAGAAGTATCGGGTAATGTTGAAATATTACCTCCCAGTTCCGCACAAGCGCCGTCAATACAGACTCCACCCCAACCAGCAACACTCGTTCAACCTACACAACCTAAAACTACATCACCCTCTGGTCAACCACAGACTTTAGCAGAACCTCCAGCAGAACAAGTAACCGCAAAAGCAGAACCTAAAGATGATTATTTAGAAGCACAAAGGTTATTTGCTAATGAAAAGTATGAGGAGGCTCTTACTCGTTTTGATAAACATATCAAAAACTTTCCGACACAAGAAACCACTCCTAATGCTCAATTTTGGAAAGCAAAATGTTTGCTGAATTTAAATAGGTATCAAGAAGCAGTGCAGGAATTTGAAGTTTTGAAAAACAATTATCCTAATCATCAAAAAATCCCTACAGCATTACAAAATCAAGCAGTAGCTTACTCAAGATTAGGACAAAATGATAAGGCTATCCAAATATTAAAAGAACTTATAAATAAATATCCTTTATCCGCTGCCGCAGAACAAGCACGGGCGGATCTGGAAAAGTTACAAAATCTTAATAGATAATTCAAAACGAAGTCATACGATATAAAAGTGAAGAATATGCGCGCAGGTAAAAGATACTATCTGCGCGTTTCTTGTATATCTCAACAATTTTAGGAAAGGGTTAAAAATGAGGTATTATTTGGGAATTGATGCGGGTGGAACGAAGACATTTGTTCTTGTTGGAGATGAAACCGGTAAAGTTTTGGGGTTTGGACGGGCAGGAGCAGGAAATTATGAAGCATACGGAATAGCATCAGCAAAAAACGAAATACAAAAAGCCGTTTCTTTAGCATTAGAGGAAGCGAGATTGAAATTATCGGATATTAACGGGATAGGTCTGGGAATAGCCGGAGCAGATATTCCGGAAGACTATGTCATGCTCGAACAAGAAATATTTACACCGATGTTTGGAAGTATTCCTCGTTGTTTTAGGAATGATTCAATGGCAGGGCTTCGTGGCGGGACAAAACACCCATATGGAATTGTTATTGCATGTGGAACAGGTTGTGTTTGTGCAGGAAAAAACAAAGAAGGAAAAGAAGCACGCGTTGGAGGTATAAGTGAAGATTTTGGGGATAAGGTGAGTGGTTCCAGTATTGGGCAAGAAGGATTAAAAGCAGTATGGAGGTATCGGGATAAAATTATTGGATATACAAAATTAGTTGATAAATTTTTAGAACGGTCTGGATGTAAAGATGTAGATGAACTTTTTTACAAAATGTATAAACACCAACTTACATATCTTGATTTAGAGCCGATGGCAAAGTTGGTATTTGATGCAGGTTATGAAGGGGATAGTGTAGCCTGCGATATTTTAGAATGGGGCGGGAGATATTTAGGGGAAATGGTAAATGCATGTGCTCGTATATTAGATATGACCCGTTATTCCTTTGACGTGGTTATGGCAGGAAGTGTTTTCAAGGGCATTAGTCCCGTATTAAAAGACGCCATGATAACCGTTATACATAGAGAATGTCCTCTGGCAATACCCATTATGCCTATATATGAACCTGTTGTTGGAGCTCTCTTATTAGGTATGGAACTCGATTTCCCCATTAGTGAAGACATTTATAATCAATTAGATAAAGACTTGCCTATTTTCCAGCAAAAACACCAAGTAATATTAAAAGTACAGAGATAATATATCATGCGAATTTTAAGGACACAGCACATTATTTTTGGCATTGTTCTATTATGTTCATTATTTGTTTTCTGGCTTGTTATTAAGTCTGATAACTCTGATACAGAAGATAAAAATATAGAAAGTCCGTACCGTCCATCACTTCCTCCTGTGGGAAGCAATCCTGACGACACATCTATCCTTGAATTAGAAACAGGTTCCGTGCTGGATTTAGGAACTGTACCAAATGATAAGGAAACAACCAAAAAAGTTAAGGTTTTTAATAGAGGAAAATCTGTACTTAGTTTAAAGGATATCCGCACAACCTGTGCTTGCACGATAGGGACAATACCTATTGGGCAAAATACTATCCCTCCCCGTGGAGAAGGATACTTTATTATAACCTTCCACCCGGAAAGAGTAGCCGGATTTTATTCGGAAAAAACGCTATCTATTTTTTCAAATGATTTCAAAAATCCTATGATAGAACTCAAAGTAATAGCAAGAATTGAACCTGAATTTACATGCGAACCTGAAATCGTTGACTTTGGGACTTTCACTAAAGGAAGTGAGGTTGAACAAAAGATTCATATCACACAGAAAACGATGAAGAAGCCTCTTGAAATAAGTAAAGTATACGAGCAAAATATTTCCGAGGAAATAGAAAATGATTTAATACCTCAAATAGTCAAAATAAAGTCTGAAGAACCTGTAGAATATATACTTACTATTAAAACAAACCAACACATTTCTCCCGGTGAATTCACTCGGGAACTGTTTTTAAGCACCAATATAGACCGTTTTCCTGAGGTGCCAATAAGAATAAAAGGGACCGTAACTGCTCCTTACAAAATTAATTTTCCTTTCCCTAAACCATTTATAGTTCTCCCATCAATCTCATCTGAAATGTCTCGAAAAATTGAAATTACACCTCAATCGGAAGGGGATACGATTGAATTTATTTCCCATGAAATATTTCCTGCCCATTTTACAGCAAAAGTAATCTCCCTTGAAAATACATCGGGAATCAAAATAGACATAACACCGAAAACATCGGAAAAGGAATTACAGGCTGTGTTAAAAATGCATCTTCGAATTGATGGAAAAGATTATCATGATCATGTGTTGCTAAAAACAGTATCTATAACTCCTTAGGAATAAGAACTATGCCTTTATTTAGCTGGGGAAATTCAGAAAAGAAAACACCGAAGGAAGAAATAAGACCCATACCGGGAAGACAAATTTATTGTCGTATCTGCAACGGAGATCGTATGTTTTCCCGTGCCTGGCGAAGAACCTCACCGATGGTCAAATGTCCCTGTTGTGGAATGGATTTCCCCAATCCTAATGAAATATATAAACGATTCCAACCTATTTGCCCCAAATGTGAGGAACCTTTAGAACAGCCCGGATTTGATTATGGAATATGTGATGGATGCGGGTCAAAATATGAAATTACAGAAGGATGCAAACCGGGTTTGCTTCCAAATCTTAAACAACGCCAAGAAATGAACAAATATGGAAAAGTATGGAGTCCTTATTGGTAGTATGAGTATAAGGAGTCAATTCTTGTTTAACACAGAATTAGAAAAAGAGATATACCATAAAACGGTTGAATTCGGTCAGGAACATGTTTTTCAATTTTGGGGACAACTTAACGAGGAAGAAAAACGACATCTGTTAAATCAATTAAAAAATGTTAATTTTCAGTTAATGAAAGATTTAGCAGATAAATGGATACTCACAACCCCCAAACCAGAAGTTTTCTCGGAAATAAAACCGATTGAGGTTATTCCTTTAAAAGAAGATACCCATCCTGAAGAAAAAAATGCATACCAATGTGGGGAAGAGATATTAAGACAGAACAAAGTAGCATTGCTCCTTGTTGCTGGGGGACAAGGAACCCGTTTAGGTTTTGATGGACCCAAAGGAACATATCCTATCGGTCCTATTACAAAAAAATCTTTATTCCAATACCACGCAGAAAAGATTATTAACATTCAAAATAGATATAACTGTATATTACCCTGGTATATCATGGTAAGCGAAGGAAATGAAAAAACTACCCTCTCCTTCTTTAAAAAACACAATTATTTTGGTCTAAATCCTGAAAATGTTTATTTTGCAGTTCAGCCGATGGTCCCCTGTCTTAATGAACAAGGGAAATTCATGTTGGATTCTACCTATTCCATAGCAATGAATCCTAATGGGCACGGTGGAACCATTCCTACAGTTGTTGAAAAGAATATCTTAAAAGACACAAGAAATCGAGGTATAGAGATATTAAGTTATTTTCAGGTTGATAACTGGGCAATTAAAGTTGCTGACCCAAGATTTATCGGCTATCATATCCTCAACCAAGCAGAAATGTCATCAAAAATAATTCGGAAAAATTCATTAAGAGAGCCTGTAGGTGTTCATTGTTTATGTGACGGCGTATACCGGGTCATTGAATATTCTGAACTTGACATATATCCTCAACTTCTCGAAACTGATTCTGAGGGTAATATGAAATTTTTTGCTGGAAATCCTGCAATGCATATTATTTCGTTGGATTTCGTTGAAAAAGTATATCATCAACTTCATCATTTCCCCTGGCACAAAGCATTTAAGAAAATACCTTACATCAATGAACAGGGTGAACTTATAAAACCTGATAAACCGAATGGGTATAAGTTTGAGACATTTATTTTCGATGCTCTTCGTTTTACAAATCATCCCCCTGTTGCGGTAGAAATTCAAAGACAGGGAGAATATACTCCTATTAAACAATTTGATGGGGACAACAGTGTTATTTCTGCACGAAAAAGCATGACTCAATTCTGGGGAAACTGGCTCAAAAATGCAGGGTATCATATTGATGAGAGTTTAATACAAACGGACAATTTTTACATCGAGATAAGTCCCCTATTTTCTCTTACTGAAAAAGAATTTCTTGAAAAACAAAAGAATTACAAATGGCAGATAACTGAAATGGGAATTGCCATAGAAAAAGATGGGACAATCATCAAAAAGGCATAAAATCTATTCTAACTTGCATATTAAATAACATATTTTATATAATATTTTTCCACAAGGTGGAGACGTAGTTCAGTTGGTTAGAACGCTGCCCTGTCACGGCAGAGGTCGCGAGTTCAAGTCTCGTCGTCTCCGCCATAAAATTTTTTTACTTATTTTGTTAAGTATATTTAACAATAAATGAACATTCACCGTCTCAAATATAAGAATATAAAATCTTTAACTCATTCGCGAGTTCACTATCTTTGGGCAATTAATGAGTTAAATGAAAAAAAAGGACATGCCCGAGCAACAGATGTTGCAAGTTTATTAGGTGTATCTCGAAGTGCAGTTTCTATTGCATTAGTGCATCTAAAATCTATGAAACTGGTTGTGGAAAATCTTCCGGCACATACTCTCAAATTAACACTACTGGGGAAGAAACAGTTAAGTAATATAGATAATAATTTTTTAATTTTGTTACGTTTTTTTAAGTCTTTTTTGAAACTGGACGATGAAACTGCAACAAAACAGGCTTGTTTGATTGAACATCTTCTTTTAGAAGAAGTTGCCAAGAAAATAAATCAAATGATGGATACTCCTAAAATGTGTTTTATTGAAGAAACAAATGGTTCGGATCCAGAATCCAGAAAAAAATTGAAAGAAAATCTTTATGGTTGAGTTTTTAATAATCTTTATAGTTATTATATGTGCTATTTTATATGTGGCAAAAACACTTAAAACTACTTTTTCAAAGAGAGAAAATCCATGTGATACTTGCACATACCATAAATGTCCTTACACGGATATATCGAAATGTCCCACTAAAACTATGAATAAGCAGACTACACATTTATCTTCATTCATTCAGAATAATAAGTATAACCCTAATAAAGGTGTGATTCTCAAGGATGAAAAACCCTTGTAATACAGAACGACTTAGTGAACTGGAAGAAGGGACCAAAGCCCGTATAATAGGTATTCGAGGAGGTCCTCCCAACTATCGTAAAAGATTATTAGATCTTGGTTTAACACCCGGTACTGTTGTTAAAGTCAATCGAGAGGCTCCATTAGGAGATCCTATAGAATTAGAACTCAAAGGCTATTTTCTTGCCTTACGGAGAAAAGATGCATGGCATATTCTCGTCGAGCCTCTTCCCAACAACCAAGAGTAATTATTGTAGGAAATCCCAATTCTGGAAAAAGCTCTATATTCAATGAAATTACAGGGGGACTCCAGGAAGTAAGTAACTACCCTGGTGTAACAGTTGAAAAAAAGATTGGTTTTTTTATTCATGAAGAGAAACGGATACGCGTTGAAGATTTGCCAGGGTTATATTCTCTTACACCCTATACGGATGAAGAAATAATTACTCGAGATGAAATTTTAAGTCCAGATGTAAGTCTCATAGTAAATGTTGTTGATTCTTTAAATCTGGAACGTAATCTTTATCTTACTATCCAGATTATGGAACTGGGAAAACCATTTATCATAGCTTTGAATATGACTGACATTGCTCTAAAAAGGGGAGTTATTATTGATGATAAAAAGTTATCTCAAATATTAAATGTCCCAGTAGTTAAAACAGTTGGGAACAAAGGAGAAGGAATAGACGAGTTAAAAACAATTATTTTTTCATATGTTAATAATCAAAAAGTATTAATCCCTAAACATGTAACCTATGGGCATGAAGTAGACACCATAGTAGAACAAATTTCTGAATTATTAACAGATAAATTACCTGCCCCCGAAAAAGATAAAACACGCTGGTATGCCATTAAAATATTAGAAAAGGACTTTAAATTACTTGACGAAATAAAAAACAAAGTTTCAGATTCCTTAGAATTTGGAAAAAATATTGAAAAAGCTATTCAAGAAATGGAACAACATGAAAATGAGGATTCGGGAGTAATTATTGCTCAAAGAAGATATGGATTTGCTTCGGGTGCTATTCGAGAATGTGTTACCTATACGGGAGAAGCAAAGCAGAATATAACCGATCAAATTGATAATATTATCTGTAACCGTGTAGCAGGTCCTATAATCCTATTAGGGGTAATAAGCTCTTTGTTTTATATTGTCTTCAAAACAACCCAGGAATGGAAGTGGATACCTTTTCCCAATCAATGGCTAAGTCCGGTTGAACTTTTTGAAAAATTCTTTGAAAATTTTGCATTACTATTCTCATTTTTTGAAAAAGACTATCCCGCAATTCATTCACTTATATCAGACGGCATCATCAGTGGAGTCGGTGCTGTTTTAAGTTTTATTCCTCTTATTTTCGTCCTTTTCTTCCTTTTATCTGCCCTGGAAGATACGGGATATGTCGCCCGCATTGCTTTCATTTTAGATCGGATAATGCGGATGTTTGGACTCCAAGGGAGGTCTATCCTGGCTCTACTCATTTCCGGAGGGATAGGTGCTGGAGGCTGTGCCGTTCCGGGAGTATTAGCAACACGGACACTTCAGGAACGAAAAGATAAAATTATAACAATGTTAGTAATTCCATTTATGAGCTGCGGAGCAAAACTACCTGTATATGCATTACTTATTGGTGCTTTTTTTCAACATCATCGAACACTCATTATGTTAACCCTATGGGCTTTATCATGGATTATTGCTCTTATCAGCGCTTTTATACTAAACCGATTTATTATTCGTGGAGAACAGACCCCTTTTGTTTTAGAGTTACCTCCTTATCATATGCCTGTCTTTAAAAGTGTTCTGCGTCATGCATGGGGTCGAACATGGATGTATATACGCAAAGCAGGGACATTGATACTTGCAGTGAATATAATCATGTGGGCACTTATTTATATACCTCTCTCCTCTTTGGGGACAACACAGAATATTAAAGAACATGGCATTGAATATAGTATCGCAGGAATTTTAGGTAAAACTATCGAACCGATTACAAAACATATCGGATTTGACTGGAAGGTCAATATAGCCCTTTTTGGCGGAATGGCGGCAAAGGAGGTTATTGTCGGAACATTAGGAACGGTCTATCACATGGAAACTTCCAACACTAACGAAAAAGACTCTCTCTCTGTTAATTTGTACCGTCAGCCGGAATGGTATCCTCTTAGGGCATTTACACTCATGATATTTGTAATGTTATACGCTCCTTGTATCGCTACTTTAGTAACCATAGGAAGAGAAACAGGTACTATTCGAATTCCTGTTTTTTCCTTTTTTTTCTCCACAACTGTTGCTTTTATTGTCTCGTTAATTGTTTTTCATATAGGGCATTTATTATCATTGGGAACATAGTTTTTCTTACTCTTCTGTATTATAAATCTATAATATTCTGCATGAAAAATGAGCTATCAAAAAACAGATAATATACAAACGAATATTTATGCCAGAATCATCTTCATAGTAGGGGGTTGCTTATTATTCGCTTTTAGTTTCTTGTTATTCATGGGGACATGGCAGAAAGAGTTGTTGGGTAAAGATGAAGATCTATTTAAAGACATCCCCCAATATATTGGCGAAGATTTCAATTTCTATAAGATACAACCTCATACACCTTTTTCTGCTCTGTCCTTTATTTTAATACGAAAGTTCTCCTTATCCATATCATCCCAGTACATTTTCAATTGGGTAATTCATACCCTCAATACTCTTTTGCTCTTTATTTTTCTCATCCGCAAAAGTAAAAATATTCCAATCCAGATACTGGCTCTCTTATTATCTGCCCTATTTCTTATTCATCCTCTGAATATTTATTCGACCTCTTTTCTAATCAATCGAGGAGGATTACTTTCTTCCCTTTTTACTTTATTGTTATTACTTATCCTATATGTAAAAGATGAATCTACTTCTTTTAGTTTATATCCCTTTATCTTTTCAATCATATTAGTTCTTCTATCTACATTTAGTCATTTCATTGCTATCGTATCAGTTATTCCTATGCTTTATTTTGTCTATTCAAATAAACACCAGGAAGGAGACTTTAAAACCCCCCTGTTTTATGGATATGGAGTTTTTGGCATTCTCCTTTCTACCCTTATACTGCTTTTTTTATATCAATACAATTTTCATACAGATATATTTCAAGTATATCCCCCCCTTAAATATTTCAATATCATTAGTGGATTTTTTATTTTATCTCTCCTCCCTACTGCATTCTTCCCATTACAATATTTTGAATTAAATTCCTTTTTAAGTGTACCTATTACACTTATAGTTTTCCTGCTTCTATTCGTATTGGGATTTTATTTCTACAAAAAGTCTAAAATCATATCTTTACTTTCATGTTTAATAGTAATCTTAAGCGTCGCTATTTATCCATCTTTTCAAAAACTTGACATAAGCATGTGTAATAGTAGTTATTTTTTGATATTAAATATCACAATATTTTGTTATTTTCTTTTACAAAACTTTTCAGAAAAAAATAAAATTATTGGTAAAATTTTTACTATATTTGTGCTAATTCTTTTATGTTTTCTTTCTATATTCAGCTACCAATTAACTTATGAACTGCGTGACCAAGAAAGGTTATGGTTAGCATGTGCAGGGAATTATACTTCCAATCCAGAGGCATGGAAATATTTAGCTCGGGCATTGACTAAAAAAACACAACAAGGAACTGTAGAAAGAAATATTTACCTTGAAAAAGCAGAACAAGCATGGAATACATTACTAGAATTGCAACCTGAAAATACAGAAGCATTGAGAGAAAAATCATTACTATGTTTAGAAACAGGTCGCTATGATGAAGCTCAACAAAACATAGCAAAATGTATTGGATTAAACCCTTTTGAGTCGCTTAGTATAAGAACACAGATAAAAATTATTGAAAAAGAAATAGAGAATGGAAATGCTAATAATAACAATCTATGGAAACTGTATGATTCCTATATAACTTTGTACTTAATAAATAAACAGCTAAATAATGATGAAAAATCTAAATTCTTAAAAATTGCTCAAAAACTATCCAATTATGAAAAAGCATGGGAAATACTAAAACAAAATTTTGAAACAATAAATGAAAAAACAGAGGGAAAAAACTTCCAAAGAAGATATGATGATATACAAAAAACACTTGATAATATTCTGATTGCATTATTAAATAGAGGGGACACATTTAAACCACCTTTTATTGAATTAGCAGATTATTACGATAAAAAAGGTTTGTTATCTTTATCACAAACATGGTTATCTTTTGGTTTTTATAAAGAACCAAATAACATAGACTTGTTAATAAAACTCGGTGTTTTATATGGGAAAATGAATAAAACAGATGAATTTATGGAAAAATGGGGAAGTTATCGTAAAAATGATAGCCAACTATGGGAAAAATTATCACGGGAATGTATAAGTAACAATGATTTTAACTCAGCTCAATACTATATAGAACAAACTTCCTATTCCTCAAGTAAAAAACATATAATCTTATCTAATATTGCAATTGAAAAAGGTCACAAAGAACAGGCAAAATTATGGCTTGAAAAAGCAAAAGAAAATAGTCCTACATCCGAAGAAACACAGGAAATAAATGAACTTATAAACAAAATACAATAGTAAATCAAAGGAGTATATGTATGAGTTATATAGCCGAACGTATGAGTCGTATTGATGCCAGTGGAATTCGCAAAGTTTTTGCATTAGCAGCAAAGATGAAAAATCCCATTAATTTGAGTATTGGCCAACCGGATTACGATGTAGATGAAGTCTGTAAAGAAGTTGCCATAAATGCTATTAGAAATGGTTTTAATTCCTACACTCAGACATGGGGTATTGAAGAATTACGGGAAGCCGTTCAAGAATATTATCAGAGCAAATTTGGGGTGAAAATATCGAATGTAATGATTACTTGTGGTGTATCAGGCGGATTATTTCTTGCTTTATTAGCCACAGTTAATCCCGGAGATGAAGTTGTTTTTGCTGACCCTTACTTCGTCATGTATAAACATTTAGTTAATCTATTAGGTGGTAAACCTGTTCCCGTTGATACTTATCCCGATTTTCACTTAACGGCGGATAAGATTGAACCTGCCATAACAAATAAGACAAAAATCTTGATTTTAAACAGCCCATCAAACCCAACAGGGACTACTATTCCAAAAGAAGACTTGATAAAAATTGCCGAATTAGCGAAAAAACGCAAATTATTGGTTATAACAGACGAAATTTATGAGTCCTTATTGTACGACGAACAACCTTCCACAATCGCAGGAATGTATGACCAGGTTATCTTACTCAATGGTTTCTCCAAGAATGCCGGGATGACGGGCTGGCGAATAGGATACGCCGCCGGACCGGAAGATATTATTCAACAAATGAATACCTTACAACAATATACCTTTGTATGTGCTCCGTCCTTTGCCCAGAAAGCGGCGGTCCAGGCATTAAAAGCAGATATGTCACAAAAAATGGAAGCCTACCAAAAAAAGAGAGACTTAATTTATGAAGGATTAAAGGATACCTTTGAAGTTGTAAAACCCATAGGTGCTTTTTATATCTTTCCGAAGGCTCCTGGTGGAGATGGGGATGAATTTGTGAAAAAGGCAATAGAAAATAATATTCTAATCATTCCCGGAAGCGTTTTTTCCGATAAAAAGACACATTTCCGTATTTCTTTTGCCGCACCGGACGAAACCATCAAACGAGGTGTTGAAGAACTCAACAAATTAGCAAAACAATTTTTATAAAAGATAAAATCATCTTCAACACTTAATTTACACAGAAGTTGTCTTCGCCCTGACCGGGACACCAGTAATAGGATGGCGAGTTAAAAAGTTGAATAGCACGAATAATTTCTTCGAATGAAATCTGCCAATTCTGAGGGTTGTAATCGGAAGCATGAGGTGGACAAGAATAATTTCCTCTTTTGCCAGGGACATATCCATCTTCTGTCGTTAACCACGATGGAACACAACTGTAGCCATCTTCACCATAATTGTAAAACTGTATCACTCGCAACAATTCTGTTAGCTCTACTTTAAAATTTCCATTCATATCTAAAGAATGAGATTGCTGGATTACTTCCCCTTCTGTAATTCCTTCGAGACTCCCTTCAACAAGACCTTCCCCTTCAGGAACAATACCTTCAGGTTCACCTTCGACTCCACCTTCCCCTTCTTGAACTTCAGGTTGGACATTAACGGTTATAGGACCATAGGACTTCACAACATAGTTATTGGGATCATTTTCACAGTAATAACACATATAACTGCCCGCATCTTCTAATGTAAGTCCTTCTACATTTAGGGTGCGTTTTGAACTTCCTTTTATTCGTTCATTGTCGGTCAGCAGGACACCATCCTTATACCATTCATAAGTAGTTAAATAAACATGAAGTAATTGCGGAACATATAAACGGAGATTTGTTCCTTCCGTTTGTGTAATATTTGTTGGAGGTGGGAATTGAGGAGGCTTAATATTGGGGTCAAGAGCCGCATTTACAAAGGCTTGTTTCCCATCACATTCGAAATAGAGATACTCTTGAGCATTTGTAAACCCATCCTTATCTGCATCTGCAAACTCTGAAGGTGCTAATATCCCATTCCCATTAATGTCCCTTGCTCCGAGGTAATTTGTTAATAATTGATAGTTCCTCGAATCTATTTGTGTAAAAGTCAGCCCCGGCAAAAACTGGGCAACATCTTCACTTAATAAGGCAATAGAAGCGGCTGAGATAGTTCCAACGGTTCTCATTTCGCCAAAGGTTAAATAAGCACAAAAAAGAGAATCTAATCCTGCGAAAACTCTTAAAACCATATTGTCGTGGTCAGGAGTAATCGGACCACCTAAATCATTTCGTATACGCGCCAGGTTTTGATTCCATGCATTTTTTACCAAATTATGTGAAATTCCCCCCACAGCACTAAAATCAATATTTGGATCTTTTAAACATCGTTCTAACAAAGCGAATTCATAACTGTCCAGCAACCCATTTCCCTTAATGTAAAGAGTTTCAGGGTCTACATCTTCACTATTTATAAGTTGTTGAACTAATGGATATAAATCCCCATTAATATCCAATTTATCCTCATCGAAAGAAACTGCAAAGTTAATAAAGGGTAAATACGGTTTCGTTAAAACGGATAAATATTTTTGAACTTGTTCAAAATTGTCTTCTTCGGGTTTCATTAAATCAGCAAAGGCGAAAGGACCATAATAGGTAAATTTGCCATTATCTGTCCATGTGGGAGTATTCGGACCGCCTAATGGGGTTTCTTCGGAATCTACTATACTGTCATCATCTAAAACATGGATATGAACTACTTCAGTTAAATTTCCCTTTTTCGGGTTCAGATTAGGATTCAAATCCACTGTAACAGTATAAATCTTGTTATAGCCCGAATTAGGGGTTATGGAAACGATTTGAGCTTGACTGATATCTAAATTTTTCCCGCCGACTTCTATTTCTGCAATTGCTATTTCAAAGTCTGATGGGTCAACTCCTGTTACTTCTTTTGAAAATATAACTTCGAATTGATATGTTTGCCCCTTCTCATTATTTACGGGATGAATTCCAAAAACTTTGGGATAATCAAGCCAATATTTTATGACACGTTCAACCATTCTTTTTGCCATGAAATAATATCCCTCTTCCGTCAAATGCATATTTCTATCTAACAACGAATGAAGTGGATTAAAATATTCAGGGAAGCCAGGCACATTTACTTCTACCCCATTTTCTGTCCAGGGGAAAGTCCAAACATCATCAGGGTCAGGTAGTCTCAAAGGGGGATAATCATCGGGAGAAAAACCGGGTTTGACATAGCCCGCAGGATAAACCAATTGTTCTGTCCCCCAGATGGGGTCATTTCCTGAATTAACTTGATATTGGAACACACCATACATAAACTGCATAAGACCGTAACTATTAATAAAATGGACACGGTCGCCTTTACGGTCCGCTAATCGTTGTTTATAAATATCCAAAACCATTATTCCTAACTGTTGAGTTAATAAATCACATTCACTTCTCTTAGTATCACCCCCAAAATCATACGAAGTCAGAAGGACACGAATATCGGGTCGAACAGATAAAATAAGATCAATTAAATTGTCCATATCTTGATTAACTATCTTTTCAACAAGAATTTCATTCATATTTTCAGGATGTCCCGGGCATTGAAAGCGTAATTCCTTATACGGGTCATCTGGTAGCACAAATTCGGTACCATACAGGGCATCATTTCCCCCTAATGAAATCACTACTATATCAATCGTTGGATAATCGGTAAGCATCTGGACAACTGCATTTCGTATCTGTTCTGCTGCGGGGAACTGTTCCACATTGACAAATTGGAAAGTTTTTCCTCCTCCTACAACTGATTCGTTAGCCACTTCACAATATTCTTCATAGCCTAACTCAACTAATGCCTTTTGAAAGGAACGAAACCACCATGTAAACATACCCCAACTATCGCCTACTATAGCAATCCGCGGAATAGGATTTGGTAAATCCGATAAAGACTTTGAATTAGCAGGAAAAGCATCCGCTCCTATTATAATCAACAAGCAGGTGAAAAATACTATACTTTTTTCCATACTTATAATACTTCCTTTCATCTCTAAACCTCCAAAAATGTTCAATTGTTCCACTCGGCTTGTAACGAGCCAAAAACTTGAATTACTCTAATATAAATAATATCTATATAATAACACAAATTATTATAGTAAGGAATACATGCTATGGGTTTGAGCCTCAAAGATAAAGTAGCTATCATTACTGGAGCCTCGGAGGGAATAGGTCGTGCACTGGCAAAGGTATTATCAAGAGAAGGAGCCAGCATCGTTATTTCAGCCAGAAATGAGACCCGATTACAAGAATTGGCGGATGAGATTAAGAAAGATACTGAAGTGTTACTTATAAAAGCAGATGTTTCCAAACAAGATGATTGTTCTAACCTAATTCAACAGACCATAGCATATTTTGGCAAATTGGATATTCTAATAAACAATGCGGGTAGGACGATGTGGTGTCAGTTTGATGAGATTCAGAATTTGGATATTTTAAGAGAAATTATGGAAACAAATTTCTATGGCTCTGTTTATTGCACCTATTATGCTCTTCCTCACTTATATAAGACCTCCGGACAGATTGTAGCCATATCCAGTGTCGCCGGATTGACCGGCGTCCCTTGCAGAACTATCTATTCCGCAAGTAAACATGCCATGATAGGATTTTTTGATTCCTTGCGCGTGGAGGTAGAACCCAAAGGAGTGCATATCACCATCATTGCCCCTGACTTTGTAAAATCGGAAATTCATAAAAGGGCGTTAAAAGGCAACGGTTCTTCTTTGGGTCAAACGCCAATGGTAGAAGCCAAAATAATGACAGCCGAAGAATGTGCGGAGTTAATCTTAAAAGCTATCATAAAAAAACAACGATTATTAATTACATCAAAGAGAGGCAAAATAGGTAGGTGGTTAAAAATGTTTTATCCTTCTCTTGTAGATAGAATAGCGAGAAAAGCCATAGAACAAAAACATTAGGTAGTTTAATTAACAGTCAAAATCGTAAATCAATATTTTGTCCCAATAGGAACTGAATTCAGATAAAAAGTTTTTATGGATTTCATGGCTCTGATAGGTGTCATGTCCTTCTTTATCGTTAAAAACGACCACTATCCCAAAAGTATAACTATCATCAATAACAGGCCGTTTTGTAGTATCTGCAGGGGTCCCGACATAGATTTTCACCACACTGGGTATTTTTGCCAGTCCTGTTAGCCCTTCACAAAACGCTTTCTTTTTCGCTTCACAAATATCTTCTTTTAACCAAAAATAAACACTATGAATTAACATTGTTTGACACTCCCTTCTACGGAAAATCGTAAATGATTGAGATACCAAAAAACCACAAACCCAAATGCTCCTGTTACATGCCACAAAGAATGCCAGCTAATAAATGTAGGCTTAATATAATCATCACTTCCTGTGGCAAAAACAAGTCCTAAAAAAAACATAGCGACCAGAAGTTTTAGAACAGATTTCTGTTTTTTCGTAAATGTTTTTGAAAAGGAGCCCATGATGGCAACACACACAACTGCATTGAGTATCAATGCAACCTCACCAAAAGTAAATCCACTTTTCTCGCCCAATGGCAGAAATAGGTTCCTAGGTGGCGAAAAAATCTCATATCCTAATTTAAGGACTACAAAAAGGTTAATTACACTTAAAACAAAAACATATCTTGTATAAAAGCTCTCTGTAAAAAAATCACCGGCTAATGCCAGTCCCAGAGCCCAAATTAGAAGTATATTCGTCATAATATCAACTGAAGTCCAAAACTGTTGAGTGGGGTACATATGATGGATAATAGTCGGAATAGCAGTAATTATAATGGTAAGATAAAAAAATAACCATCGTAACGATTGTTTCCCATCAAACCACCAGAAAAGGGTTATTATGATACCCGACCATAAAGTGGCAAAAGAAGTAACAACATTGGCTACATGTGCATCGTGTAGATACATTTTATTTCCTTTCTATCACTCAAAATTGTTTATTATTAAAATACTTTTTAATGAAAATATTCAAAAACGAAAGGATTATTTATGAAAAGATTTTATTTCATCTTGATTGCCTTTTTCACATGTATTATCACCCTATCTGCATTTACACAAAACATAGAGATTCGAAAAAACAAATTTCTGTTCTTCTTTAACGCTTTGAATAACATACCTGTAGATGATACTTTGAAACAGGAGAAAACTACAAAAATAGAGAATTTGAAAAATAAAATAGTAAATATCACTTCGGAAGCCGAATTGGAAGGAGTATATAAAGAATTTAAAGAGGTGCGGGAATGGTTATTAAAAAACGCTATTGAAAAGCCTACCCTTTCCCCTGATGCCTTCACAGAAAATACAGAAGCATGGATTTTAGAAAATCAAAAAACGCAAGTCCGATTAAACAAAAAAGACCTCCAATTAATTGTAGAACATCAGGGACAGCAATGGACATTTTACCCCTCTGATGAAGATGACATTATTTTAACCACATTAAAATTTTCACTAACTTCCGCAAAACAAATAACCTGTGAAATGATTACAACCGGCTATGCAAAGGGTTTTACCCTTCAATTCAGAGATTTTCCCACAGCGCCTAATTTTACGATATTTATAACATTCTATCTTTCCGACAATAAGCTGACTATTGATATGGCAAGCTCAAATATTGGAAGTCAGCTAAAAGAGGTTAAGTTTCCTAAACCTGTGCAACTTAATCCTTCTCCTGATGAAAAAAGTATTTTATGTGTTATGCAAGGGATGTTATTGCCAGCTAATTATTCAGGAGAGTTCTATGGAAAAGAACCAGCTCATTCTCGAATGCTTTATATGCCCTGGTGGGGACATATCAAAGGGAACAGTGGACTATTAGCTATTTTTGCCACTTCCGATGATGCGGGTATTGAATACCAACATCCTGAGGGAGGACCTACAAAAGTTCAACCTATATGGTATTCCAGTTTGGGGGAATTAGGCTATCTTCGCACCATTGAATATTACTTTTTTTCAGAAGCAAATCATGTCTCTCTGGCAAAAAAATACCGCCAATGGGTTAAAGAATACAAACCCTTTGTATCTTTAAAAGAAAAAATAGCAAGATGCCCTATTTTAGAGAGGATTATCGGAGTGCCGGTTATTCATGTAGGTGCTTTATATCACAATGAGGAAAACAGTTATTATTTTAACAAAGAACTTATTGAAAACAATCATCAACTCGTCCCCTATGATACAATTGCTGAGCAACTACGCGAATTGAAAAAGAAAGGTATGGAAAGTGCCTATGTTCACCTTGATGGATGGGGATTTTTAGGGTATGATAGTGGACATCCCGATGTTGTTCCTCCCGGATATGAAGCAGGTGGACTTGAGGGTTTACAACATCTGTCCCAAATCTGTAAGGAAATGGGATATATCCTGGCTCTTCATGATCAGTATAGAGATTTTTATCTTAATGCCGTCTCATTTAATCCCAAATTAGCCATATTAAATCAGGCGGGAAAGCGGGAGCAACACAGTGTGTGGTGTGGGGGTCCACAAATGATTTTAAGCCCGCGTTTTATCCCTTCGTATGTCCAACGAAACCATGAATGGCTCATTAATAATGGTATCGATATTCAGGGAGTTTATCTGGATGTTTTTTCAGTCGTGCCATTGGAAGAAAGTTACGAACCTTTTGCGACTGTAACCCGTTCTGAATGTGGACAATATCGAAAGGAGGCTTTCCAATTCTTAAAATCCAGAGGCTATATCACAAGCTCAGAAGAACCAACGGATTATTTTGTTTCTGTGATTGATTTAGTTCATCATGGTCCTTACTGGCTGAAACCCTCTTTGGATAACGGGGAAAGTGTTGGTATTCCTATACCCTTATTTAATCTGGTTTATCATGACTCCCTTATCATACCTTGGAGTATTACTGAAGATGGGGGTTGGGGCATACCCAAAGGGGATGCCGGATATTTGCATTGTGTTCTCAATGCAGGAATGCCTTATTTAAACATCAACGCAAATGAAGAAGAGATAAAAAAAATAAAAGGATTCTGTGAATTAGCTGAACACTGTCAATTTCTTGAGTTAGTGAATCATGAATTTTTAGACGAAACTTTTCGAAAACAAAAAACTACTTATTCTGATGGTACTACTGTGATAGTAGATTTTGATAAAAAGGCCTATGAGATTAATTATCCTGAAAAATAAAAGATAAAAATAATATCTATTGGGTTAAATTTTTAAATACCTGTTTAAATGATTTTTTGATTTGTTTAAGCCAGGGAGGAGTTTTTCTGTAGTTTTCAACTGCTTCAGCGCAATCTTTACATATTTCAGGTAGATGGCAACAATCCTCCATATTCAATCCCTCACGAATCATTTGGAGACGGGGAGTATTCCATATTTCTGTTATTGATTTTTCATTTAGGTCCCCTAAAATTACTGTCCTTAGCCAATCTACACAACATAAGACTACTTTACCATTAAATAAAATACACATATCCCTTGTAGGACGAATACATCCTCTTCTCAAACGCATTTCAGGGGTATTAGATAATTCCTTAACATCAGAAATATTTCCACCCCGATTTTCAAGTGATGACAATACAAGACGAATACCATATTTACTCCAGAATTTTTTCATTTCCTCAATTTCTTTCTCATTTTTAGAAGTAACAATAGAAGAGACCCTAAAATCCATATCAGAGTGTTTCTTCTTTAGCAAATTTGAAAAATTAATAATATTCTCAATTACAGGTTTTGCAGAATAACCCATAAGTTTCTTATTTATTTCATCATCTAAAGATTGTAAACTTACTTTTAGTCGCTTTAAACCACTTTCTATTAGTTTCTCCCCTAATTCATTAGTAAGCTTTGTTCCATTAGTTACAACTAATGTAGTTACTTTTGACATTTTTTGATGAATATATTCAATTAATTCGGGTAATCTTTCATCTAATAATGGTTCATTTTGTAGATAGGGCATAATTCGGTGTGGCTTTAATGGTGTTAACTGGTCAATAATAGAACAGAATAACTCTTTCGACATTCTTCCTGTGGGAAGATGTGCCTGTATAGATTGTTCATTAGGACAAAATATACAACGGCCATTACAACCTGTTTGTGTCTGTATTTGTATTCTCTGGGGAATAATCATTTTTTACCAATCTTTTCTTTTGTTATACTTTACTTAAAGTATCTTACTTAAAACTCAAAGAAATTTTCACAATAATGAAATATCTTTTTCTTATTATAACTATATTAGTACAATCATTTATATTTACTTCTTGCTGTGAGAACAAGAAACCTATGGAAGGGGAAAATTCTAATTCTCCTACCGTTACTGAGGGACAAATACAGACTCAACCTGAAGAAGCAGAAAATTCCCTGCATGAAGGGATAGATGAAGTAGAAATTACCTCATCACTTTGGACATATCCCCATCCTTTTACTTTAACTTATCGTGTGATATCTAAATATCCACATGATAGTACTGCATTTACGCAAGGATTGATATGGGATAATGATGCACTATATGAAAGTACAGGATTATATGGGAAATCAACGATACGGATTGTTGAATTAGAAACAGGAATACCTACACTTCTTCGTAGCTTACCAGAAGAATATAACGGGCAATCTTTTAACAAACTTTTTGGCGAGGGAATAGCAATTGTGGATAACTTTATATACCAATTGACATGGAAAGAAGGTATTTGTTTTGTTTATTCAAAAGATAAACTCGAGTTACAAAAAGTCCTTTACTATACGGGGGAAGGATGGGGACTTACCTATGATGGCGAGCATTTAATTATGTCAGATGGTTCCGCTTATCTTTATTTCCGAGACCCTGAAACCTTTAAGATTGTTAAAACCATTCTTGTTAAGGAAGGGGAAAATCCTATATCCCAATTAAACGAACTTGAATTTATAGACGGATATATATGTGCTAATGTTTGGTATAGAGACTACATTGTTGTTATTCATCCGGGTACAGGAGAAGTTGTCGGGAAAATCGAGTTATACAATTTGAAAAATCAATTATCAAATTCAAGTCAAGCAGATGTATTAAATGGGATTGCATATCGTAGTGATAACAATCACCTTTTAGTAACGGGTAAGTATTGGGATACTCTTTTCGAAATTGAACTTTTGCCTCAACAAGCATATTAAAATATCATCAATTGCAAAAGCCTATGATTAAAACACTCTCCCATGGAATAAGTTTATTTGTCATCCCCTTCGATAACTCTTCTCTCATTTTAGTAAGACCTTTTTCAAATTCATTTTGAGGGAGAAGACGAAGTGTTGAAATAAATTTTGATTCGATTTTTTGTAGATATTCTTCAGACAACCAATCCCTAACCAATATGTAATATTCACAATGGACATTATAAAAACTTTCGTTTAATAGCATTTCGATAATATCTTGCTCCTTTGGAAAACGCCGAGCGTCTATTTCCGAAAAACTGGGGAAGTACTGGTTGAGAGGATGATTTGTAATGAAATGATGAGGTGCAGAAACAAAAGCAATCCATCCTCGCTTCAATACCCGTCGGCATTCCTTCAATA
Source organism: uncultured bacterium (assembly GCA_938014335.1). Classification (GTDB taxonomy): domain Bacteria; phylum Hydrogenedentota; class Hydrogenedentia; order Hydrogenedentales; family Hydrogenedentaceae; genus Hydrogenedens. The sequence goes on along the minus strand of CALLRP010000006.1, from coordinate 177,129 downwards.
CTTCAGGAATATTTTCCAATAAATGCAAGATATAAATACCCGTAATTCCATCAAAGGAGTTGTTATAAGATGGAATATTTCGGACATCCGCACAAATCCAATGAGCAGGGACTTGTTTCTCTTGGGCTTTTCTTAGCATCTTTTCGGATATATCAAGCCCGATATATTTCCCGTGCCAATGATGAGATAATTGATAGAAAAGATTTCCCGTACCACAACCTATGTCAAGAAGAGAAACTGTATTATGTTTCTTTAAGAGGGATACTATAGAAAATAGATATGGGGCACTTCCCCGACGGAATTGGTCATAGTTTTCTGCACATTCATCAAATAAATGCATGGAAAAGTTTAAGAGCGTTCATGGGTAATATGTTTCTCTATGAAATTTGCAACTTCTTCCATAGGTAAACGAACTTGAGTCATGGCATCGCGTTCACGAATAGTTACGGTACCATCTTCTTTGGTCTGGAAATCTACCGTAATACAGAAGGGAGTTCCAACCTCATCCATCCTTCGGTACCTTCTGCCGATTGCCCCCGAATCATCATAGAAAGTTACAAATTTCTTGCGTAGTTTCTTTTCTAAATCCATAGCAATTTCAGAAAGCCCATGTTTTTTCACTAATGGGAATACCCCCGCCTTAATAGGTGCTAATCGTGGATGAAGTCTCAAAACAATACGCAATTCTCCTTCCACTGTTTCTTCGTCATAGGCATCACATAGAACAGCAAGGATAGTCCTATCCACCCCTGCAGAAGGTTCTATAACTGTTGGGATATATCTTTCATTCTTTTCCACATCAAAATAAGAAAGATCTTTTTTAGAATAATTGGAGTGTTGAGTTAAATCAAATCTCCCGCGGTTGGCTAATCCTTGAAGTTCACCCCATCCGAAGGGAAAATCATATTCAATATCAACTGTTCTTTTAGAATAATGTGCTAATGATTCTTTAGGATGTTCATACCAGCGAAGTTTGTTCTCACGAATACCTATGTCCAGATACCATTGCCATATCCATTCTTGCCAGTGTTCAAACCATTTTTCTTCCTCTTCTTCTCTACAGAAAAACTCAATTTCCATTTGCTCAAATTCACGACTTCTAAAAATAAAATTACGCGGATTTACTTCATTTCTAAAACTTTTACCTATTTGTGCGATACCAAAAGGTACTTTAACACGGCTTGTGCTATATATTTGTTTAAAATCCACAAAAATAGATTGACAGGTTTCCGGTCGAAGATAGGTATCCACAGCAGTATCATCACTTACCCCAATGCGTGTTCTTAACATACTATTAAAAGCACGCGGTTCTGTCAATTCCCCACCACATTCGGGACAGCGGTCCCCTTCAATATGGTCTGCTCGATATCGCTTCTTGCAGGATTTACAATCTACTAACATATCATGAAATGCTTCCACATGCCCACTAGCAACCCATGTGTCTGGATGCATAATAATACTGGCATCTAACCCGACCATATCGTCTCGGGTCTGAACAAATACATACCACCAATCATCTTTTAAGTTCTTTTTCAATTCTGCACCTAAAGGACCATAATCCCAAAAGCCATTAATACCGCCATAAATTTCACTGGATTGGAAAATTAAACCTCTTCTTTTACACAAATTTACAATTTTTTCCACTTTTGCGTTCCTTTCATTATGGAGGGAGAATGTGAAATTAAGCCTTTCAAAGCACTATTTTAAAACAATTCACCCCAAATTTTAAAACCCACTATTTCAGTGTATATTTTATTTTTTAATTTTATATAGTCTTATTTCGTGTGTACGATTAGGGCAAACGACTTCTGCATAGACCCATATTTCATTATGGACCCAGAGCCAGTGGGAATAACGAAATGTGGTGAACATGTCTCCTGGGGTATTGCTTATTAAAAATGGGGAATTAGGAGTTAAATCAATAATATTATGCAAATCAAAAGTAAACCCTAAGCCCGTAGCAATATTGTAAACAGGGTCATACCATTTTGTATTTGCTCCTTCATAAATAAAAAGGTAGCCTACACCTATAGGTAATATAGAAGCAGGCCTTACAAAAAAGTTATGCCACCCATTTAAGTTCATAATCGGCTCATTTACATCCCCTACAGACTTCCATACTTCACCATCCTCGCTTGTAAAATGGAAAATCCATTCATTTTCGCGAATATAACCAATAGTATAACAATGGTAAGTCCCATCATTTATAAATATCACAGGGTCTTTATATCCACGGGGACGAATATCTCTTTCAAATCTTTTTTCTGGGGGTAATATGATTCGTTTTGCAGTCTCCGGTTGAAATTGTTCAGGGGTATCCACATCGTCAAATTTTAGAATAGACCAAATACCATCATTATTAGGAGCACATGTATATAATTTAAACTTTTTTGTAACAGGGTCTATTACCATTGCAGGACGTTCAAAACCAGGAACAGGGATTTGCTCTCTTAAAATACTTTTCACTTTATTAAAATGTACTCCATCTTTGCTTTTTAGAATTCGGATTTCATATCCACGGAATCCCCTCTGCCCTTCTGCTGTTCGCATCCTGCATGCAAGCCAAAAAGTTCCTTCTTTATCCTGCACTACTGATGGGGCTCCTGCCCACCATTCAGGTTCATCTTTATCAGGAGATAGTATAACTTCATATTTGGTAAATTTTTTCTCAATTTGTTGGAACTCATTTGCAATATTGGGAAATGGGAATTCATCTTGAGTAGCCATTTTTGTAATATAAATAAGACAAAGTAACATTGTGTTCATTAAAGTATATCCTTATTATGTATGTTTCGGTAAGAATTTTTTATAGTATAATTTGACCTCATACCTAAATTAAAAGTAAAATTATACTTCCCAAGGTTGAGTAGTTAAGGGATGTACATGTTTCCAAAACGACAAAAATTGAATATGAACGGAGTTTGGCTCTTCATACCTGACCCTGAAAAGATAGGTGAAGAGAAACAATGGCATTTGAACCCTCCATTAGAGAAGGGAGTAGAAATTTTACTCCCAATGAAAGAGCCGATTCACCAAAATATTCCTTCCTCTGCTTTATGGTTCATTAAAAAATTTGATATTCAAAATATTGAGAGGGATTTTTTTTTATTTCTCCATTTACAAAATGTCAACTTTAAGTCGGTCATCTGGTTAAATGGGAACTACATAGGAACGCATGAAGGAGCATTTACAGCATTTAATTTTAATATTACAAAATATGCTCATCAGGGGGAAAATTTACTTGTAATAAAAGTACTCCCTTTTATCAAAGATACAGAAGCTAAAATAACTACTCTATATAATTCAGAATGGATCAAATATCACGGAATTTGGGGTGATGTTTACATCGAGTTTATTCCTGACCACCATATCCAAAATGTACAGGTAAAACCGGATATACGCGGGAAAAGAATAGTAACCAATGTATATGTAAAAGATAGGAAATGTGTTATACGAACAAAAATTCCTGAACTAAATATCAACATAGAAAGTGACCACCCTAAAATAGTGATACCATTAGAAGATTTCACTACATGGGGTCCTGATTCACCTCAATTATATACATTACAAATCGAATATATTACAGATGCCCTTGTAGACCTTGCCGAAGTGCGATTTGGGATGAGGGATTTTAGTGTAAATGAAAACCAATTTACACTTAATTTCAAGCCTTTTTTTTTACAAGCATTCCCTTTCCACTGGAGTTTAAAGTATTTAAATACTCCTCTTTACTCTGAAGAAAATTTGAGAGAATTTTTTTCACAATTAATCAAAGCTAATTTTAACTTCATCATTTCTTATGGACAACCTTTGCCTGATAAGATAATCCGTGTTTGTGATGAAACCGGGATAATGATTGCGGAAACCCCATCGTTACAGTATGACACAAATTTAAAAAAATGGAGGGAATTAGCAGAAAATGAAATTGAAGAGTTGTTAAATAAAAACATTAACAATCCCTCTCTTGCTTGGTTATTTTTTGAATACAATTCAAAAAATTTGAATGTTCTTAGCTTCGTTCATAAAATCCGTAAGATAGACCGTAGTAGATTTATTAGTCTAAATCCCTCTTCTCCTTCTTCAAATTATCCTTCCTATTATTGTATCCCCTACAATATAGACCTGTTACCCATGGAAATCATACGGACACAAACTATGGATTATTTGAACCAAACAACGCGGAACTTTTTGGAACATGTAGGTAGTAGCGACGCATTAAATATTATAATCTCTAAAGAATTAGAAAATATACAACCTGATTATTCGGATTTCGAAAACAAATACGAACACTCTATATCGAAAATAAAAGAAGGTTTTACTGAACGAGATTTAACTTTATCATTAAATTCCATTGAAAACCTCTTAGACCAAATCAAAGAAATCTATATTTCTAACTTAAAAACTTATACTAATTATTTATTTGAAAACTCTCATATAAAGGGCTATTGTTTACAAAATATACTTGAAAATAATATTTTTTATTTTGATAATTGCTCCCCTTCTTTAAAAATATCTGATGATTTCATAAAACATCTACGACAAATAAACAGTAATCTACGATTGATTATTACCTTAGGAAAAACAAACATCTTGCAGGATGAAGAAACGGAGCTTCATATTTCTATGATATCTCATAGAAGAGAAGTTTCTTCTATTGAGGCAGAAAATAAAGCAATCCTATCTGTCCATATTTCCAGTCCATCTCAACAAGTATTATGGAAAAAGAGAAAAGAAATAAAATTAAAAAAAGACAATAGAGACCTCTGGAGAGGTAATATTTCTGGTTCAGCCAATATTGGACAACATACTCTTGTTGCAAGGCTGTCTATAAATAACCGTATTGTTTGTGAATCAATCCAAAATCTATATGTATTTCCTGCGCCTCAACCGTCAGATATTTCTGTTGTATTTATTGACACACAAAATCGTTTTTCAAGAATTTGTTCTCCATGGGTTAAAGAAGCATTATCTTCAGCCCCTATATATATAGTACCTCCGATTTATAATTCTGTTTATTCTTATCCAGAGACTGAATTTCTATCTATGATGGAATTGGTTCGAAATGGAGCTATTGGAATCATTTTTTCTCCTCCTGATGATTGGAACGAACTCAGTCAATGGTTCCCTGATTGTCCTCAACATACCAGCTTAAACTTAAATGATTCAATTGAATATAAGCACTTTCATTATGTCAAGCCTCATCCATTATTTCTAAATCTTCCCAACCGTTGTCTAATGAAACAAGAGTATAAAAACATCATTCCAGAAAAGATATTCTTAGAAAAGGGAGATGAAGATATATGTGGGTGTCTTGTCATTCCACAGAGTAAAAACAAAGAACCTTTTTGGGGTTCCGATATAATCGTTAACCGCTACGGAATGGGAAAACTTGTATTTGTGCATTTAAGAGTTCTTGAAAATATCCCCGATGATCCTACTGCTATACATTTATTTGTTAATATGATAAATTACTTTGCTCGCAGGGCTATACCCTCGAATAAAGATATAACACTATCACAAAGTATACTTGAACAATTTAGATTCCATAGAAACAAAAAACTCCGCAAATGGATGGTTATAGGTGAATTTCCAATAACAAATAAAGAAACGGAAGAAGAGTTATATCCCAACCCTAATTCCATTGATTTTACTACCTCATATTGGGGTAAATATGGGGAAATAGTATGGAAACAATACTATACAAATATAAAAAATAATCACTTACTTGATTTTCATCAAGCTTTATCTATTCCTTTAAGCTCTTACTACCTTGCACAAGATAGTGGTGTCGCATACGCATTTGCTGAATTGCATTATGATGAAAAAGAGGAAATTATTCTTCAGATAGAAACTTCAAATACATTTAAATTATGGGTTAATGGAAATGAAATTCTTGAAAACCCAAATCCCTCTCCTCAAGTCCAAATTTATGAAGCAAAAGTGTCATTACGAAAATGGAAAAATTCAATATTCATAAAAATCATTAAAAACAAAGGTGATCACGCATTTATACTTAATTTTTATGATACCAAAAGAGAAAAGATTAATATATCCTGGTAAAAATACAACACCATTTAAAAGGAATAGAAAATGAAAAAAATATTTCTTCTCACACTATTATTGCTCTCTTTTCTAAATAGTGGGGTATTTGCAATTACGCAAAGGAATGAGCCCTTTGTTCAAGAGATACGCACATTTTATAGGGTACAAGAAGGTTTAGCAGAAAACAATATTAAACAAGTGGTTTATATACAACCTTACGGTGTCATCGCTATGACACACTCAGGAATGATACAGAACTATGCGAATAACCAGTGGCAATCTCTTTCAAATGAGACATCCATAAAACCCTCTTATTTGACAGGTGCAGGTAATGTTATTTTCATATCCGACGATAAACAAATTGCACAATATAATCTTGATAATAAAACATGGGAAATCCTTAACTTACAAATTGAAGGGCACATTACAGGATTACAAGCAATAAATCTTCCTGACAAACAAATAATACTGTATATTGTTTGTGATACAAAAGTAATTTATTGCGGATTTAATCCGAAAACTCAAAAAGAAATTCATGGTCCCGGTACAAGTATATTTGCCATTGCAACAGGAAAAAATGGCGAACTTGTTGTAGGTACCCAAGAAGGCATATATCGTTTTGATTCATCTAAATTAGAATGGAAAGGGTTGTTACCCGAAGATAATAAACGCAGATGGGCTCCCCGAGATGTAAAAGCTCTTACATTTGATATGGACGGTAATTTATGGTTTGGGAGTAAAGAAGGGGTTGGTAAGTATGATGGGAAGCAATGGTTACTTTACACAGGTTCGGAAGGGTTACCATGGAATGATTTTTTTTCTGCAATTTCCGGTGAAAAAGGAGATGTGGTATGGTTTGCAACCACTCGAGGGGCAATTCGACATGAAAAGGGGAAATTTGCTTATCGTTTCAGCCATCGCTGGATATTAAATGACCAGGTAAATTCTATTGCTATAGAACCCAATGGAAATGCATGGTTAGCTACCCCAGAGGGACTGTCTCTTATTGAAAGGAAATTAATGACTTTTGAGGAGAAATCTGACTATTTCATTCAACAAGTGGAGACACGACATAACAGAGACGGTTATGTCACAGCTTGTGGACTTAAAGAGCCTTATAATCCGTCTACATGGGTCCCTACCATTTCTGATAACGATGGTCTATATACCGCTATGTATGGAGCATCACATGCTTTTCGTTATGCAGTAACAAAAGACCCTAAATCAAAAGAAATTGCTAAAAGAAGTTTTTTCGCATGTAAGAAACTTGTAGATATTACAGGTAGAGATATGCCTGCCCGTGTAATTATTCCTATTGATTGGCATGAACCTGTAAATGAACTTATGGGGGCAGAATATAATGCACGAAGACAGATAACAGACCCACTATGGAAACAGATCGTTCCTCGTTTTGTCACCTCAGCAGATGGCAAATATATGTGGAAGTGTGACACAAGTTCCGATGAATTAATTGGTCATTACTTTTTCTACGGCATTTATTATGACCTTGTCGCAGAATCAGAAGAAGAAAAACAACCTGTGCGAGAAGTGGTAAAGGCAATAACGGACCATCTGATAAACAATAATTATTGTTTAATAGATCACGATGGCAAACCGACAAGGTGGGCATTTTTTAACCCTGAAATGCTACACTCTTTAAAAGGTTGGGAACAACGGGGATTAAATTCGATGATGATGCTATCTTTTCTACGAGTGGCATATCATGTTACAGGCAATAAAATTTATATTGAGAAATTCAATGAACTATGTGATAAGTATTTCTATCATGTAAATGCTATGCAGTCAAAGATGTATTTTCCTCCCGAATATGTAGTTCCTTGGGATAATAATCTTTGTCTTATGAGCTGGTATGGAATATTCTGCTATGAAGAAGACGCCGAAAAACTTTTGATGTGGCGGATTGCTTTGGAACATGCATGGCAACATGTATGTAGAATGAGGCAACCTTTCTGGCATTTTTTATACCTATCGTGTGTTAAAAACTTTGAAAAACATTTAGAAACGAAAAAATTTGACGAATTGTATCCAGATGTTCCGGGATTAGTACCTATGATACTAAAACTCCATGAAAAACCTAATCCTATTGCCTCAGAACATGCTTTAGAAACATTAGAAGGGGTACCTTTAGATCTTATTGACTATTGCATGGACAATACACACAGACTTGATATAGTTTTAGATGCAGACAAACATCCTGAAAAGGTTCGCGGTTGGGGAATAGATGGTTATGCCTTACCCATCCAGGAAAGACCTCATCTTCGAAATGATAATGACCCCTTCTCTCTGAGTAGTTGTTCAGGGAAGGATGGCGTGTCAGAAGAAGAAGGGACCTTTTTCTTATTGCCATATTGGATGGGAGTTTATTATAGATTTATTCAATAATATAAATTTCTTAATAAAGTGTTTTTTACTGCTATTCTTATCCTTGTGTTCTTACATTTTTAACTCACCTCACTGTATAATTAGAATAGTCTCTATATCAAAAAATAAATTGTAAAATAAGGAACAAGAACTATACATACTAAAAATATATCGGTTCTTTTTTTGCCATGAGATTCTTATATTTAATAAATTTTATTTTGGAGAATAAGTTATGTACCAAGGAGTGATATTAGCCGCAGGACATGGAGCAAGATTAGGTCCCTTCGGTGAACAAAATCCAAAACCTATTGTTCCAATAGCAAATAAGCCACTCATTGTTTATCAGATAGAGGCATTAAAAGAGATCGGCGTTCATGAATTGATTGTAGTTGTCGGGCATTTAGGCTATCGAATTATTCAGACATTGGGAGATGGAAGTCATTGGGGTATTCATATTCGTTATATAGAACAAGAAAAACGATTGGGTTTAGCCCATGCAGTAGGGCAATTAGAACCCCATATTAAAGGACCCTTTTTCCTTCTTTTAGGGGACATATTTTTTCATGCTCCCCATTTGAATCTCATGTGTGAAGAGATGACACACCATCAATGTGCTTGTGTATTGGCAGTAAAAGAAGACCATGCTGAAAATATCCGGAAAAATTTCAGTGTTTTCACGAATCAGGATGGGTTTGTAACAAAGGTTGTGGAAAAACCTAAATACCCTCAAACAAATTTAAAAGGGTGTGGTATTTATTTATTTGATGAACGAATTTTTGAAGGAATCCATAAAACTCCTCGTACAGCATTAAGAGATGAATATGAGTTAACTGATTCTATACAAATTCTCATTGACTTCGGTTATCCTGTCAAAGCACGGTCTGTTATTGAATGGGATGTAAATCTTACTTATATAAAAGATCTTATTACTTGTTGCTCTTATGAATTAGCCCGGCAAGGAAAGTCGTTTATTCAGGGAAATAATTGTAAAATAGGGAACTATTGCACTTTTACGGAAACGGTAATAGGAAATAATGTTACTATTGGAGACAATTGTTCATTAAACCAATGTGTGATTTTAAATGATGTTTCTATTCCTAATAATACTCATCTGAAAAATTGTGTTATTTCATCTGAAGGTATCTTGGAGTAAAAACTATAAACCATCTTACTCACGAACTCGACTACTTAAACTTCCTGTTTTAGGGTCATAATGCCATTCCCGGTCTTCATAGGGTTGCTCTGGCAGGAAAGTCATTACATGTTTATCCAGTAATTCCTGAAGGTTGGAAGGATATCCACCATATCTTTCTGAGAATACTTTTATCCCGTTTTCTATTAAATGTTTATTCCTCTCCAATTGTTCATCTAATATTGTAGTATTTTCTACTTTGCCCGATTTAGAAATAAAAAATTTACCACCCAATGGATCTTTAATCGAATCTGAAGATAATCCTATTTCCTCCAATTGCTCGGGTAATTTATTATACTTTTGTTTATATTTTTCAACTCTGAAAGTTAATTCTCGACAAATTTGTTTTATTTCAACCATGATCAATTTTCTTTCTGCTAAATCACGCAACAATTTATCTTCACTTTTCAGCAAATTTGACCACATATCTCTTTCGATTTCTATCAAGTCATGTTCATGATTTAGTTTCTCTGCTAAATCTATTACAAACTGGGGTGCTTTACCCGTTGCAGAACTCATAGCAAAATAGAGACCCGCCCGTTTTTTTGAACTGGGTTCATTCGCCCTATTCAAAAGATATATCATACCCGCCTCATAAGGCAGGTCCCATGTTTCGGGGCGGTAATACATACCTCTATGAAGTAACTGAATCGCCGCGTCAGAATCAGCCCGCAAGGAAGACAAAAATATACTCCCAAACCGATACACTTCCCTAAAATAGGGGTCTAATTGAACAACCGCATTTAGCATTTTATTCAACCATTCGAAAGAAAAATCCCCGTGAATTTCAGCCCCCACATAAAGCAAACAATGTATCCACAATAAATCAGCAATTACAGTATCTAATCCGGCTGTAAAATGACTTAATAACTTTTCATTAGGCAAATAGAGTAGTTCTTTACTCTGAACCTTTTCAAAAGAGGTTATTTTGTATTGAATCCCAATAATAAATACGAGCAATATAATAATAAAGAATAGATAAAATACTTTCTTCTTATAGGAATGTATATTAAACATCTTTCCTCTGGAACATCAGAATAGCGAGATAAATAAAAAATGTGGAATATAAAACTCCATAAATAATTATATAAGTTACATAAGAATAGGACACAGGAACTCCATTCACAACTTCGGAACGAATATCGAAATTAGCAAAATTGGGTAAGACATAATACAATCCCTCTAATACAGGTTTACTCCAAGACCCTTCAAATTGTCTGGGAAGGTCAATCAACACCCCTGTGGCATGTCCAAAAACATAAAAACAAAAAACAATAATTGCCCCTAAAATAGGAGAACTCAAAGTAGAAAAAAGAACGGAAAGAGCTGTAACTAACAATAATTTCATAAATACAAGGAATGAAGCAATAAAATACCAATGGTTAATTTCTCCCCCTAAAATAACAATATAAATCGCAGACATCATACTCATCAACAAAATAACACCGAAGATTAACGCCAACAATCCTAAATATTTTCCTATGACAAATTCATACCGATGTAAAGGTTGAGCAATAATGGTATAAATGGTTTTTTTATCAATTTCTTTATATACAAGACTTGTCCCTACAAAGATAGCAATCAAAGCACCAAAAATGGACATTCCTGCTAAAGAAAGGTCTTTAATAATTTTTATATCCTGTCCTATACTTATCCATCCTATAGCCTTTGAACCTATTATCACGACCCCAGCAAAAAGGAGTAGTACATACAAAACTTTGTCACGAACTGATTCTCGAAAGGTGTTTTGTGCAACAGCTAAAATTCTCATTCTTATTCCTCAACTCGGGAATAATAAATTTCCCCTTTCTTCTTTTGTTGCTCCTCAATAATTTGCATACGCATAAAGTAATCTTCTAATGTTTCTTTTTGTGGTGTTAACTCAATAACAACAGCTCCATTATGAATACATTCTGCTATGGCTTGATTCGCCGTTAAAATGGTATCAAATTGAAATTGGACATAATTTTCCCATGTTCGAAGTAGTGTTCCTCTTTGCTTCAAAAAAGGCATAAGAGAAACAGCCACATCCTTAAATACTACTTCCACCTGCCGAATATCTTGTTGCAATACATCCTTAATATGTCCTGTAGCAACTAATTTCCCTCGCGATAATACACCTACCCTGTCACATAGTTGTTCCACATCACTTAAAACATGAGAACTAAAAAAAATGGTTTTACCTAATTCCTTTTGTTGTTGAATAAGTTCCCTTATATGCTTTCTGCCTACTGGGTCTAATCCGCTCATGGGTTCATCTAAAATTAATAAATCCGGATTACCCACCAATGCAATGGCAAAACCTATTTTCTGACGCATCCCTTTAGAAAAATTTTTTAACCGAATATCTGCAATAGATTCTAAACCAAGAAGTCCCGAAAGCCTCAACCACTCTTGTTCTCTTTCTTTTACATTCAAACCTTTCAATTTACAGTAAAAATGAATGGTTTCCCGCGGAGTGAGATATTCATAAAAATAAGGTTGTTCGGGAAGGTATCCAAGATTTCTCCGTGAATTAGGGTCAACTGTTTCACAACCATTAATATAGGCATTTCCAGAAGTGGGTAATAATAGTCCACAAATCATTTTGATAGTTGTGGTCTTACCGGCACCATTCCTTCCAAGAAAACCGAATACCTCCCCTTTATTTACTTCAAAAGAAAGGTCCTGTACAGCATACCCTCTTGCAGAAATACTTGAATATTTTTTAGTAAGACTGACTGTTTTTAATATTGCAATTGTGTTCATACTATAGACTTATTAGGATTCTGGATTTTCTTCTTCCTTTTTCAAAGTTCGTTGGTCAAAACGCACGAACCAGTATGCAACAGCAACCGCAATTACTAATACTCCTAATGCAAGCACATTAAAGGCTTCTACCTTATTAAAATCCATAATAATTACTTTTCGGCTAACAGCAATCAGTGCCGTAGCAACAACAACACGGACATGAATTACATCTTCACGAAGATAGATAACTATATTCTCATAAATTTCGATAGCAATTAAAACACCTAAAAATGCTCCAAAAATATCTACCAAATCATCCACGGTTAAAAAAAACTTTGGGACATTCCATATTTTTGAAAAAACCACACTAACGATATCCAAAGCGGAGTAAGCTATAACAAACACCATCACTACAGTTAGGAAACGAACTACCCAGCGGATACATTCTTGAGAAAATACCATTACTTTTTGGTCTATATTATTATCTTTCATTTTTTATATTCCTAACTACGATAATATACTTTTATAGTCTTGATTTCAAATGGATTAAAATGGATTTTTAAACTATTACCATTAACTACATTCAAAGAACTACTATTTTCCTCCAACAAATTACATTCAAAGGCTTTTCGGATACGGAAAGGGAATGTAAGATTTGCTTGTCCGCGGGTTTTTCCTGCTTCATAAAGACGAACTATAAAAGCGTCATCTGCTTCTGCTTTCTTCACTGTTTCAATAATAATGTTGGGATTGTCAATCCAGCACAAAGATATATCTCTTTGTGATGATGTATCTTTTTTATTATAGGCATAAGAATCCAAAGGAACATTCAATTCATAAGCGGAACGAACAACGGATTTAACATCAAAACCTCCAATATGAGGTAAAATGGCATAAGTAAATTCATGTTTTCCCTGGTCTGCTTCCATATCCGGAGCCATGGGTGAGCGAAGAAGAGTTAATGAAACTCGACCATCATAGGCATCGTAACCATATTTACAATCATTTAAAAGAGCAATTCCATAATCTGCTTCGGAAACATCTATCCATTTGTGGGCACACACCTCGAATTTAGCCCTATCCCAGGAGGTATTTTGATGCAACGGACGAACTACATGCCCAAACTGTATCTCATTTTTAAATTCCTCAGCAAGAATATTTAGATAAAACCCTACTTTTAACAATGTATGTTTCTCATGCCAATCTATTTTTGTTTTAAAATCAATTCGGCGATTTTTTGTATAGAAAATAATATCCTGAATAAGGCTCGAACGTTTACCTATTTTATATTCATGCCGAATCACATGCATAAGAGGTCCGTCTTCTACTACTTTTGAGGAAATGAGATTTTCTTCGTTTTGTATTTTATCCCTATAATCCGAGTTAATATCCCACGCATCCCAGCATACCGGAATATCCTCTGCTGTATAAAGGGAATTCAAAAAATATCCTTCTTTAACAGTCTCTCTGTGTCCTTCCTTATCCCACAAACTAATAATTCTACCCGTCTTATCAAATTTTACTGTATAAAAAGGTGTCTCTACTATATCATTCAAGTTTACAAATGGACTGGGTTTGATACGCTCCGTTTTACGAAGAGCAATAGGAACAATACTCATAGGTAACATTGAAAGGGAAACATATAATCCTTCCTGTGTTTGCTGTGTTTCCAGATTATTTCCATTAACATCTACTGCATCATTGTATTCTGTATCAGGAATAAAAACAGTATCATTTCGTAGCCAGGACAAAGAGTTACAAACTAAATATCCTTTATTTTCAGGGTCAGAATAAAGTTGCTCTCCTAAAAATTCAACTGTTTCCCGTTTCATTTCCTTTAATTCTTTTTCAATTTCTGCAAACTCTTTTTCAGCATCTTGGTATACTTCATGGATAGAACTGCCGGGAAGTATGTCATGAAACTGATTCGTTAACAATTTTCTCCACAATTGTTCTAATTTTTGTGAGGGATATTCCTTCCCCAGCATGAATGCGAAAGTTCCCCAAATTTCTGTATCACGGAACAGCAATTCTAATTTACGCATATATTTCTTTGTACGTGCTTGAGTAGTATAAGTACCACGATGAAGTTCCAGATACAGTTCCCCTATCCAACAGGGAATCTCATCTTTGATTTCTTCGCGAAGTTTAGTTAAAAATTCAGATACATTGACGAAATCAACTTTGGGACAACCTTCTAAATCTTTTAGCCGTTTTGCTATCTCAATCATTTCCAGTGTAGTACCCCCTCCCCCATCTCCGTATCCAATAGAACAAAGAACAGAATTTTGTATTTCTTTTTGTTGGACATAATCCCATGTCTCCTTAATAACAATAGGATTGGGGAAAGCGTTATATCCATTGGTTCTTGTTGTCAAAAAATGAGTAAAAATGCGTGAGCCATCTATCCCTTGCCACCAGAAAGTATCGTAAGGAAATCTATTCGTGTCATTCCAGTTTATTTTACTTGTTACAAAGTTCTTAATATTGCATTTATTTAGAATTTGAGGTAAAGCGGACGAATATCCAAATACATCTGGTAACCATAAAGTATCCGGGGTATATCCAAAATATTTTCGTACCGTCTTTATCCCTTCTAAGAATTGCCTTACCAATGACTCTCCACCCGATATATTACAATCCGCCTCGACCCACATCCCACCGTTCGGTTCCCAGCGACCTTCTTTTACTTTTTTAATAATTCTTTCTAAAAGTTCTGGATAATGTTCTTCTATCATTTTATAAAGAACAGGTTGTGACTGTATGAATCGAAACTCTGGATAAGTATCCATAAGTAACAACATGCTCGAGAAAGTTCGTCCTGCTTTTCGAATTGTTTCCCGAACAGGCCAGAGCCAACCAATATCAATATGAGCATGCCCCACAATACCTACAAAGGGTGTCGTAGACCCATTATGACATTTCATTAAAGAATTAATTATTTTCTGTGCGTATTTCGTTTTTGTTTCCAGTTCTTCTTCGGTTTCCCAATGTATGGGAATAAGATCTAATGCTTTATTTAAGTCTTTCAAAATTCGGGAACGCCTCATTGAGTTTTTATCAAGTATCTTTGCTGTTTGGAAAAGAGCAAGCGCATCGAAATATAATTGCGTAATATAAGTTCTTTCATATAATAGTTCACTTGATTCCAATTCGAGGGGTGGCTCACTTTCTGGCGCCTCTCCTACGGAATGTAATGTCCTAAGCCTTATATCATATCCTTCTACACCGGGGAACGGATGCCCACAGTAGGCTTCAACATAAATATTATATTGCTCCCCTCCTTTAGAATATGGATTTAGTAATACTTCTTTATGTTTTAAATCCATCCCCGCATAAGGTTTCCCATTAATAAATAGTAATTTCTCAGCGACACTTTCATGTCTATAATAAATACGATTACCTTTGAATTGTTTCGGTATTTCTATACGCCCCCGAAACCATACTGTTTCCCAATGTTTACCCCATTTTGAACCGATAGGTGCGGGACAATAGTTCAAATTTTCGGGAGGAGTCCTAAAATGTTCCATAGTAGATGCCATTTCTAAATCAATATCACATATTTTCCCATAACGCCACCTATTAATCACTTCAAGTCTATGTTCTAATTTGTGTTCAACTTCTAATGGAAGCATTTCTAACTTTTCCTTTCTAATTATTTAAAAAAGTTCTATTATCCAATATTGGTAAACTCTTCATGATTTTTAACTACAAATTACCTTTGATATGTTCCCATATATTCAGCAGTAGAAAGAATATGCCCTTCCATTGCTTTGAGTAATTCCGATTTCTTAATACCTGCAGGTAGTTCTAACACTGCATCCAAAGCATACAACTTAAAATAATATCGATGGGGCTTTCCCGGAGGGGGGGCAGGACCATTATATCCAATTTTACGAAAATCATTGATTCCCTGTTTAGAACCATTAGGAAGGGAATTTTGTTTTGGGACATTTTCAGGAAGTCCCTTTTCAGAAGGAGGAATATTGTAGATAACCCAATGGACCCATGTTCCTACAGGAGCATCCGGGTCATCTGATATAAGAGCAAGCGATTTAGTCCCTTCGGGAACACCGTCCCAATTTAAGGGGGGAGAAACATCAATACCATCCCCTGTATACTTTTTAGGGATAGTAGAGCCCGCTTTAAATGCAGGGCTTGTGATGGTTAAACGAATAGTTGACATATCAGCATTCCCTATATTTCTGTTTTCTTCACTCCACAAAGATAAAGAAAATATGAATACAAGAATAATATGAAAAAGTACTTTTCTTTTCATTTCGTTACACCTACACTATTATCTTTAATTATAAAATATTGTATAAATAAAAGACTACTACTATTTCTTAATACGAATAGTTTCTCCAATTCGGAGGATTTTTTCTTCATTAAAGTTGTTAATTTCCATTAATTCTTTTAATGGAACCCCTACTTTTTTTGAAATAGAAAATAAAGAATCCCCTTTCTGAACTGTATATATGTTTATCTGAGGCTGTTTGTTATCTTTTTGTTGAGTTGCAGGTATATTGATATTTTCTTCTTCCGATAGTTTAGAAACCTGTACCCTTTCTTTATTTCCCTGACTTTCTGCAGGCTTTACATTTGAATATATTTTTATTTCCTGTCCCACTTTTAACTGTTTTGATGTATCTAAATTATTCCATCTTGTTAATTCATCCACAGATATATTGTTTTTTCGTGCTATTGACCACAAATTATCTCCAGATTGTACACGATATATAGTAAAACCAGTTGTTTGTGTATTTCCTTTTATAGAATTTTTTTCTTTTGAGGTCTGTAAAACATCCGTTTTATTATTCCCTACTTTTTTAGATAAAAGAATTTTTTGTCCAATTTGCAAACGAGAATTTTCACTAAAGCCATTTAATTCCATAATATTTTTAATACTTGTATTATTCTCTCTTGCTATTTTAGAAAGTGTATCTCCCTGTTTAACGACATATATTTCTTCTTGAGTCCCTATTGAAGTTTTCACTTTTTCCTGTTCTTCATTAGGACTATACAGAAATAATTTTTGTCCTATTTTTAACACAGAGTTGTCATCGAGCCTATTCCATTGTTTCAGGTTATTTATATCAATCTTGTAAAGTGAAGCAATTTTACTAAGTGTATCCCCTTTCTGAACTTCATGAACGCGTTTATCACTTTTTATCTCTGGAATTTGATTATCGGGTGGTGTATTGTATGCAATTGTTGGATTTTTATCTATTGTTTCTTTAACTGTTTCTTTCCCTATGATTAATTTCTGTCCTATACTCAAAACGGACTTGGTTGAAAGATGATTCATTTCCATAATTTTTTCGGGCTTTGTCGAATATATTTTTGCAATTGAGCTAATCGTATCCCCCGCTTTTACAATATGATAAATATCCTTTGTTTGTACTTTCTCTTCTTTTTGAGGTACAGATTGTGAAACTTGAATTGCTTCACTTGAAGTAGGTTTCAAGGATATTCTATCCCCCACTTTCAGCCTTTGGTCGCCTTTTATATCATTCCATACAGCAAGTCTTTCTACTTCAATTCCATATTTCTTACTTATAGAAAACAACGTTTCTCCGTTTTGAACAATGTGAAAATCTTTCGATTGGGGTTCTTTTTCAACCTTTCTTTCATCTTTCGCAAAATTAATATATGTTTTTTTAGAAACTGGAACCTGTAGTTCTATCCCCGGCCTTACAGATTTTATGGAACTCAATCCATTCAGTTTTAATAATTCATCTACAGAAACTCCATATCTTCTTGCTATATGATAGGCTGTTTCCCCCTTTTTCACATTATGTGAAATTACTTCAGCTTGTTTTATAGAAGGGTCATTTAATAATGCTGATAATTTTATTCCATCACCCCGAGGAAGCATTAACTTACACCCTGTTGGGGGAGTAGTTCCACGAATTAAGAAGGGATTCCATAAGGAAAGTGTTCCGGGGGAATATCCCATTGCATCATCCAATGCATCTAACGCATACATACCCTGAACATCAATTTCATCCCATTGTATGGGAGCATAGGGAGAAGGTGAAAAGCCATAGGGGACAGGATCATTACAAATGAGTATATAGGCAAGTAAACGGGGATAATATTTTTTCGTTTCATCTTTAATGCGATAACTTGCTGGAGGGGTTTCTGTAAGTGTCCAGAAATTTCTATCTCCACCGTTTGCTTGAATTGCACGAAGAAGCCCTCCTTCACCCATATTATAGGCACTGATAGCCAGTTCCCAACTGCCATTAAAAAAATCATGAAGCCGTTTCAAATAATCAATAGCAGAGGAAGTAGCCAATACCCAGTTATATCTTTCATCTATATATGAGTCTATGCGGAGATTGTAATGTTCACCCGTCGAACGAATAAACTGCCACATACCCGCTGCACCCGCAGAGGAATACGCTTTTAATTTATACATACTTTCTACCATTGCCAGCCAACACAATTCTGGAGGTAAACCCGCTTTTTTCATTGCTTCTCTCAAGTGGGGGACATAATAGCCACTTCTGTCTAACCCTTCTTGAAAACGGTCAGGATACCTTGTCTGGGCATCTTCTATTTCATAAAGAACTCTCTCAGGAACAGGGAAAGGAAATTCTATAGAACTATATGGTGAAATCCCTTTGAGGCCTTCGATTATTTTATAGGTATTTAGCGGTTCAAGGCTTACTCTTTTCTCTGACTCAGGAATCATTTCTTTTTCCCAAAATTCATTTAATTCCCTGAAAATACCGGGAACAATACCTCCACTAATCAAAGTTCTGCGAACAATTAAATATTTTTCCTGAGATGTTTTTTTGTCTCCCTTCTGTAAAGCATTTTTCGCTTCAATAAAGTATGCATTCGCCACTCTAATAGATTGAACAGGAGAAGCAGTTGCTACAGGGGGTAATTCCTGGGATGGGATTTCGGGTGGAGGTGCAGGTTTGAAGTGAATAGGTTTTAATTTATGTTCCTTTGCACATCCAGACGATAAAAGTATTCCACATACTCCGATTAAACCTGCTATATAAATTAAATAATATACTTCTTTTTTATTCATAAAATTTTTATTAATTTTTATTAGTTTTTAGAATTTATTTAAGTATAACACAACTAATAGAACAAGTAAAAAATGATAATACAATTAGTAGATATGTTTCTAATCAAAGTTTAAGGCTGGATTCAACGAAATTTTTTAATGCTTCAAACTGAAATGGCTTCTCCAAACATGGGCTCTTCACTTTTTGTAAGAATTGTTGTGTAGAGAGATTTATATTATCTGCGGTTATTAGAATAACTCTATTATACTTATATCCTCTTTCATTTATAATGTAATCGTATAATTTATACCCTGTGAGAGAGCCTGGAAGTTGAATATCAAGAATAATTACATCAAAATCATTATGCTTTAATAGATTAATGGCTTCATCTGTAGAGTAAGCACAGGTAATATCCATTCCTAATCTTTCTAAGGAAATTTTAATAAGTTGTTGTAAATCTTTCTCATCTTCTATGATGAGTAACTGATTTTTAATAACTTGAGAAGGGCTATTGGGTTCATTTTTAATATCTTCCTGAAATTGTGGAATAGTTATTACAAAATTAGATCCTCCTAATGGTGAGTCTTTAAGTTCAATGGTTCCTCCTATAGATTCAATAACTACTTTAGAAAGGGTTAATCCTAAACCTAATGCTTTGGAATTATCTTCCGTAGTAAAAAATGGCTCAAAAACTTTATCTTTTATCTCACAGGGGATTCCGGGACCATCATCCATAACTGAAATAACTATATTGTTTTCATCCATACCTACATCTACAATAACTTCATTTTCTGCATATTTTACAGCATTGTTTATGATAGATATAAGCGACTGGGCAAATTGTTTAGGAACGCAATTCATATATACGACAATGCTGGGGAAACGAAACGTAACATTTTTCGGACATTTCGCAGAATATAAAGGTAAAACCATAGAGCGAATTAATGCATTTACCTCTATTTTTGTTAATCCTTCTTCAGGAATTCCCTTAAAATCAAAAATTTGACTGATAATTGACTTGCATATTTCGCAATTTTTTTGAAGTTTTTCAACAACTGTTTTAAGAAGAGGTTCCTGAATATTATCAGCAAGAATTTCTATAGCTCCTGATATAACAGTTAAAGGATTTTTTAAGTGGCGTGCTAAAGCAATAGTTAATTGAGGACCAATGGATTCTTGATGAGTTAGCATTAAATACTTTTCTAAGTTTCTTTCCATTCTTCTTTCTTCTGTTATATTATCAATCGAACTTAGAATAGCTCTAACCTTCTTGTGTTCATCAAACAGTGGAGTTATAATAACCACTAACCATATAGGTCCCTTTTCTGTATCAATACTTATTTCCTCCACAAAAGTTTTGCCTTCTTTTATTGCTTTTTCACATATACATTCTCTTAGATTTTTCTTTCTCTTCATCAAATAACAGCAAAACCGTTCATTTTTATCTACATGCTTTACAGCGTCGGGGAGGTCATGCCAGTTTACCGAATACAAAACTTTTTTCCGTGCATCAATTACTTGCGTTACAAAAGGTATATATGGCAGGAGATATTCCCCAAGATATTTCAAAATATCTGACATAGAAAAATGTGTAGGTGGTTCGGGTTCTACCAATAGAATCAATTGTTTTTTTTGTTGTTCCTCATCAAAAATAAAATTCGTTGTGAAATTTGCAGGAACCATAATATTATCTTTACTTTTGATACATCCCTTAAAGAGAAGAGGACCAACAAGGCTTCTTTGTTTAATTATTCGTTTTATTTCTTTGCCTGTTTTTTCGTCACAATATAAAAAAAAGGATTTGTTGATTAATTCTTGTTCATATTCTTTAATAATTCTTAGAAAATGTTTGTTTGTTTCACAAATATCTCCATTGCTATCAGTAATAATTATAGGTTTTTCACAAAAATCCATAAGGAAATCAATTTTTCTTCTTAATAAGGAATCAGATGCGTAATCCATTACTATCTCTCAAAATTATTTTATGACGCTTGAACTTGAAATATAGAATACTTCATTGATTTTTATTTATTAATTTGCCTATTCCATACAAAAGGGGTAACATTATTTTTTTAATACTTTTGAAATAGAAATTACTCTGTCTTTTAAGTCTATTTAGTTCATATTATCACTTTTCTCTTTTAAAGTCAACCTATCACTTGTTTCTAAAGGTAATTGGAGTAGAAACAAAGGTGTATTTTTTAAAGTAGGCACATAGGTATCTGTTGTCCATTTTTTCAAACCCAATCTTACTTGTTTCCCTGCAACACCATCCATAGGCAACCCCATTTCTGTTTGTAATCTTTTTACTGCTTTTTGTGTTTCCTCATCAAATTTGTCTGTAGTATTATTTTTAGATAACCATCCCCCATTTTGTAAAAGTGTTTTTAATTGATTAACAGATTCGCCAGTAGCACCTATTGATAATGATTTTACTTTCGAATCATCTTTCCACGGGATAACTACAAGATTAGCAAAAATAGAACGGAATTGGTCTTTTGTAATAGATAGAAGTTTTTGTGAACCTAAGAATAAGACTACGTTATCTCCCTTTTCCTGAACTAAAGCGCACCAGAACTCTTTATCTCTTTGTTTAATATATACCATTGCAGGTAAACCGATAGTTAGAAATTGGGAAACAGTTGTCTGTAAAACTTCGGCAGACAAACCATTTTCATTAAAAAACCGCACCAATCCTTGAGGAGAATTATCATCCGGTTGACCTTTTACTTGAGCCATATTCCACATCCTCAGTAAAACTAACGCGGACTCTATTCGGCTTTTTTCAGTATCTGTATTTAATTCATCTATATTTTGTATGAAATTATCCGATTTTTTGGGTATTTCTTCAAAAAATCGTTTCCATAAACCTTCGATTAATTTTGCAGTAAGTTCAGAATTAGTATTGCTGTCGGTATTTTTACTTATCGCTTCCACATGTGAATTAGAAACTCGGTTAACATTTGAATTTTGAGCCCCTGAAGAAAAAATGTTATCAATATTCCCTAATTCTTGTGCCATCTCATTTATCGGTATATACCATATGCGAAGTGCAATCAAGATTAAAGCAATTCCAACAATTAAAGATGGATTAGGTAAAAATCTTTTCCAATCTTTTGTTTTTGCAGATACAGATTGTGGATGTTGTAATTGTCCCTGTAATTCTTTTAATGCCTGCTTTACAATGTGATGGTCAATTATTTTCTTTTCTCGTGTATAACCTACAAGCAAAGCCCTATCACAAATAGAATTTATAAGACGGGGAATCCCTTTACCGTATTTATAAATGAGTTTGTAGGCTTTTGGGGTGAATTGTATTCTTTTTTTACCGCCTGCAATATGGATACGATAAGCAATATATTGTCTTGTTTCTTGTTCATCTAAAGGATTTAAGTGATAACGAGCAGTAATTCTTTGATTTAATTGTCGCAATTCATGTAGTTTTAGGCGTTCCAACAGTTCCGGCTGTCCTATAAGAACAATTTGTAATAATTTTTCTTTTTCTGTTTCTAAATTAGATAATAACCGAATTTGTTCCAATACGGGAGGGGTAAGATTCTGGGCTTCGTCAATAACTAATACACAATTTTTTTGTTGACGCGATTTATTTAATAAAAATTCGTTCAACTGGTCAGTTAAATCGAGAAGTGTCTCTGCATTTGTTTGAACCCCAAATTCCGTAAGTATTCGTTTAAGCAGTTCTACAGGATTTAAACAGGGATTAAAGATAAAAGCAAGTTCTGTATCTGGATCCAGTTGGGATAAAAGTGCTCTGCAAATAGTGGTTTTTCCTGTCCCGATTTCCCCTGTCACCATAATAAAACCCATCCTGTTTTTAATCCCAAACAAAAGATGAGCAAAAGCCTCTTTGTGTTTCTCACTTAAAAAGAGGTACTTTGGGTCAGGAGTGAGACTAAATGGTTTTTCTTTTAATCCATAAAAAGATTCGTACATATTAGAATTCTATATTTTTATTGTAAAGAGTTATTTATTTATATTTTACTGATTTTTAATCTCAAATAAAAAACGACTGTTATATCCGAAACTATAATTGATATAATATATTCTAATATTGTAGTTTTCTCTTAGTCTATATGAATGACTAAAGGGAATTCTTTTAATCTTCAAATTAATAAATTAAAATTGTTCTGGAGGTTATCACTATGAAAGATAGTAAATTAACGCGTCGTACTTTTCTTGCAGTCAGCACAACCCTTGCTGTGGGGGGAACTGCTCTCGCCAAGAAACAAAAGGTTAATACAGCCAGCGTGGTTCCGAGAAAGGTTTCTCCGAATCAGAAACTGAATATCGCAGGCATCGGTGTAGGAGGACAAGGAAAAGGTGATATTATGAATTGCAAGAGCGAAAATATTATTGCTCTCTGCGATGTAGATGATAAGAGAGCAGAAGAAACCTTTTACTTGCTTCCAGATGCAAAAAGATATAAAGATTACCGAAAAATGTTAGAGGAAATGGACAAAGAAATTGATGCGGTGATTATTTCTACTCCTGACCATATTCATGCTCCCGCAGCATACATGGCTATGATGATGGGTAAACATGTGCGTGTCCAAAAACCATTGACACATACAATTGCAGAAGCTCGTCTTCTTACAAAAATTGCTAAAGAAACAGGCGTTATCACACAGATGGGTAATCAGGGACATGCAGGAGATGGGGTCCGTGAACTGTGTGAAATGATTTGGACAGGAGCCATTGGTGATGTAAAAGAAGCCCATATTTGGACAAATCGTCCTATCTGGCCACAAGGTATAACAAAACCATTACCGAAGAGGGAAATTCCACCGACTATGGATTGGGATTTGTGGATCGGTCCCGCCCCGAAGAGAGATTATAATCCGGGGTATGCCCCATTCAAATGGAGAGGCTGGTGGGATTTTGGATGTGGTGCTATTGGGGATATGGCGTGCCATATTATGGACCCTGCCTTCTGGGCATTAAAATTATATGAAGCGCCTAAATACACTGTAGAAGTACTTCAAGAAGAAGGGATGAATAAACAGACCGCTCCTAAAAAATCTATTATAAAATACCAATTCCCTGCTCGTGGGGATATGCCTCCTGTGGATGTATATTGGTATGATGGTGGTCTTTTACCGAAACGGCCTGAGGGTATTTCCGCAGATGAAAAATTAGGCGATGGGGATAACGGTTCTCTGTTTGTAGGTACAAAAGGATATCTCACTTCAGGTTGCTATGGTGGTGATTCCCGATTGGTCCCTGCTGAAAAAATGAAAGATTATAAGAAACCGGAGCCTATGATCCCTCGTATTCCTGATGAAAATCCTTTTAAGAATTGGATAGAAAGCATTAAAGCAAATCAAAAAGCATGTTCCGATTTTGAGTATGCAGGACCTCTTACAGAAGTAGCCAATATGGGTAATGTGGCACTCTGGGCAGGTGAAAAAATTGAATTTGATGTTGCATCTATGAAAATCACGAATACGAAGAAAGCCAACGAGTATTTAACAAAAGAATATCGTAAAGGCTGGGAAATACCTGTGTAAATTATTCAAAAATTAATTTCTACCTTTTTGTTGAAAGTGAAAAGCCTTGTGAGATCTTTCTTACAAGGCTTTTCTTTTTTATACTCAGTTTTTTCTACTATATAGAATTTTACCTTCTGATGTTTAATTTTAGAGGCAATTACACATCCTAATTCTGGAATAACTTTATCCCTCCAGATAAGAATTTTATAATTATCCACAGGTATACAAAGGTATAAGGGACTGTTTGATACTTCTTTTATTGATTTTTTAAGTTCTAATACAGTTGTTTCAAGCACTCTCTTTTTAAATTCTTTTGAAACACTTAATTTATGTAATGCTTCATATACTGTCCATAAGGATAATACAAACATCTCTTCAACTGGACTGTGTAACCCAACTTTTTGGGTGAAAAATAGTTTTATTTTCCCTATTTCTCTTTGAGGGGATTCAATATCTATTACGGAACGCGAAATGGAATTTGATGCAATTGCTATCCACGAATGTGTATGGCTTATAGAAAGATAAACTGCCCGTTCAGGAGAAGAAAAATTATTATTTATGAACAACTCTTCTTTTTTATTTATCGAATTAAAGAATTGTATGTTTACGTTATGGGTCTGCATGATATATGCAAACAAAAGTCTACTTAATAGGAGTTCTACTCTTCGTTTAGCAGATTTACACCTAAATATATACTCAATGAAATCATGTGTAAATATAGGATTATCTCTAAGCAAAACAAATAATTCTTGTTCGGAAAATAAATCCATAGAAACGAATAAGATTGAAATATTTTTATCTAACAAAAAGCAGGACATAGAAGAAATGTTTATTTTTTTCTCTCATATATATGTAATGCTCTACCTGATGGTAAGATATACTGTTTATAAACATAGTTTTCTTTAAATTCTTTCTCTACTGCCATTTCTCGGTCACTTAAAAATCGGGGTTCTTTATTGCCTGTAGCTGAACCGAACATAATATAATCGGGTTTTCTTGAAAGCACATATTTTCCATCCCCTTTCTCATGTCCTGCAAAACCTTTCCCTAATGTGGTAATTTCTCTATGTGCAATATGTTCGTCATTAAGCCCTAACATATCAATTATCTTTAATCGTGAATAATAAGCAACACTACCCGCAGTATTGGTAGCGAGTAGGGAATCGGGGGGAACATTTTCCTGAAGCCATAATCCTGTTTCTTTACCTCGCTCTGCGACTACATCAGCAATAATTCTCTCATATAGATAAGGATCATTTTTTAATTGCCATAAATTAAAAAATAATATGATAATTACTAATAGTAACCCTTTTATATAAGATACACCTGGGAAAAATATGGCATAAACACTCACAGCAACAAATAATGGTGTTATAGGTGTATAAAAACGGTGTGCAGGCATACAATCCCCACCTACAGATATTACATAAAACATATTCAGAATAACACTTAAACTCATTGAAAGAATTATGAAACCTCTATTCCCTAATGTTCTCAGTGGAAATATTTGGAGCATGATAAAAGGAGCCCAGATAAGAGAACTCCCTTTCAAGAAATAGAATGCATAGGTCATCCCCCTTTTAATTTGTTCTTTTGATGACCCCACCTTTACATAAAAAGTGTTAGGTAATAACCATCCATAGTAATAGTAACGCCAGATAAAATAAGGAACAAATAAAACGGAAAACCCTAATAGGATGAATATTGGATTGAAGTATTGCTTTTCTTTCAATGAATGGAGAACAGAACAAAAAATAATTACAGGTAAAATTATCCCTGCATCGGGACGAGACATGACTGCCATAGCTATGAGTACACCCAATAGGAAATATCCACTTACTAACCTTTTATCTCGGGAAACTAATGCTCCAAATATTAACATAGGTAAAAAGATTAAAAATGCAGTCATACTTGTTTCCATACCACTCATAGCCCAAGAAGTAAAAGCCCCCATCGAGCCTAAAATTAAAACTCCCGCAACAGATACCAACCAGTGCGTTCCCTTTATAATTTTGTGGATACGAGACATTAAAAATATGGTGATAAAAGTAAATAGGACTCCAAGAATCTTGGAGGCTATAGGTAAATTCAATCCTATTTTATGCAATCCTGCTAACAATACTACCCACAAAAAACATGTATAACCTTCTACATATTCACCCTCGTTATAAACAATACCCTTCCCCTCTGCGAAATTTTCTGCATACCGAAATGCAATATAGGCATCGTCCAATGTCCATGGTTGTAAATAATAGTTATATAAAGCCACTATTATCAGTGATGTCCCAAGAGATATTAAAACTATTAATTCGCTCCATTGGGAGGTGAATTTTTCTTTATTTATGTCGAATAACATACAATTTTGTTGCAAACTCATAAATCAGCCTTTACTCAACTTTACTGTCCAAAATATACTATACATGAAATAGTAAATAACATATATGAGAGATAAATAAATATACATCTGATGGTGCGGGAAATAATAAAGAGATAATATGATAAGAATTGCCCAAATTGAAACGAGAACTAAATTTAAGAAACGATATTGAACTGCTCGACTGGGGTATAAGTATCGTATAGGAATAAAAACCATAACTGTCAGAGTAAGTATAACTATAAAATTTATTTCTTTAGGTAAATCTAACAGAAAAATATAAAGAACAACAATATTCCAATAGGACGGGAACCCTTTAAACCAGTGGTCTTCTGTCTTTGCTTCAATCTGACAAAATTGATAGGCTGAAGAAAGGGTTATTAAAATGGAGGAAAGTAAGTTTAATTTATGGGGAACACTATGGGTCTCATACAGAAAACTTGCGGGGACAATCACATAAGTAAAATAATCTACGATGTTATCTAATAATGCTCCATCAAAGTTAGGAAGAACTTTTTTTACTCTACATGCACGGGCTAAAACGCCATCTACAGAATCTATAAAAACAGAGACTGCCATCCATGTAAATGCTAACAACCATTCATGTTTACCAATAGCAATGATAGCGAGGAAACCAAAAACGGCACCCATAGCAGTAAATAGATGAATGGACCATGCTAATATGTACTGAATGTAAGAATATTCTCTTTCACTTTTCATGTTAATTGTGTGTATATTTTTTCAACCCTCAATTGTTTTGAGTATCATCTAATAATTTTACCTTTTTGTAGAGGTAATTATAAATTAGTAACTCAACAAGCATAACCAGAACTACAAGAAATGATATATACTTATAAGACATAGATACTCCATATTTATCCACTAAAAAACCAAAGGCAAGACTTCCAACTACACCTCCCAAACCTACTAGTCCCTCATTGATGGAGGCTCTACCATGTCGAAGAGTAGGATTATTAACACTGTAATAAGTACTGGCAAAAAAGGTGAGTCCATGATTGGCACCAATGACTGCAAAAGATAAAGATATCAAAATAATACTCTTTGTTTCGGATAGAAGAAAAAATGTAAGAGCACATACTCCTTGAGAAATAATAAGGAAGGAAATACGATGCTTCCAGAAGCAGGTCCAGGCAAATAGTAAAAATACACCTGCAGTAGCAAAAGCCATCATTGCAGAGGGCCATGAAAATTTTGTAGCAGGGTCTCCTGTAAGAATAGGACTAACTGCTTCTTCAAATAAGAACCTCAGTTCTTTGTTCAAAACCAGTGTTTTAAGATGTTCCGCATAAGTAGAACGGGGGATTATAGTCATTAAATTTGCAAGGAAAACGCCTATCCAGAAAGGATAAAGAAATATATTGTTTGTTCTATCTCCCACATGCTCATTTTTAGAGGATGGTGATACATTATTCTCTTGTTGTTTATATAGATTATTTTCATTTTGTATAAATAAGAGAAATACAAAGGAAAGAATGCTAACCCCAAAAATTAAGATATAGGGAAATCTGAAATCGATATCATATAGAGGTCCGGCAACAAGTGGGCTTATTGTAAAGCCTAAACTCCATGCGATATTGAAAAAAGCAAGATTTCTTTGTCTCTTGGCTTCGTTTGTTTCTGTTCCTACCCATGCATAAAAAGCAGGCCAGGAAATTGCCATGCCAATAAAGGCAAGGGCTGAAAGTACATAAAGGACATTTTTATAAGGGAAAAATGGATATAGGGGATATGAAAATGCAAAGATAATTACACCCCATCGTGCCCATGATAGCATATTTTTTGATTTGCCAACGATTTTTGACATCAAAAGACAGGTAATTGTATAGGTCATCATTTGTATAGCAAAAATTTTTCCAGAAAGAGCAGTGTTTCCATTCGGGACATGTTCAAGAATCAGAAAAGGAAGAGCCACTACTCCTGCCATAATCGCGAAATCAACCCAAAAGCCTACTTGACATAACAAAAAGAAGGAAATATTTTTTTTACGGAACATAATACTCTATTTCTTTATTGTTGAGGGATATTTAAAGAGAACAGAAAAGGTAATGGATTATCGTTTATATGAAAGGACAACTGCAAATTTGAAAAGATACCCTCTTTTTATCCAATCGTTTTATGAAAACGGAAGGATGCGATGTAAATAATAACAATACCCATCACCCCCAGAATGGCACCATTGTGCCACAAATCCCAGAAACCAGCATTACGAAGAATAATTCCTCTTAATATTCGAATAAAATAAGTTGCAGGGACTATTTGCCCAAACCAATAAATTACTCTGGGCATTGTTTCTTGAGGAAACATAAAGCCGGATAGTAAAAAAGAGGGGAGAAGAATAAGAAAAGAAATTTGCAGGGCTTGAATTTGATTCTGGGCAAAAGTAGAAACCAACAACCCCATGCCCAAAGTTGTAAATAAAAAAATACCTGCAAAGAAAGCAAGTAATAGGACACTTCCTGCAATTGGAACTTGAAATAGGAACCGCATCAGGAATAGGACTGACGCTGTTTCACATATCCCCACCCCTAAGAATGGGACTAATTTGCCTAACATAAGTCCAAAGCGGGACACAGGCGTAACAACTAACTGTTCTAATGTCTTTTGTTCTTTTTCTCTCACAATAGCAAAGGATGTAAGTAACATAATCACAACTTGAAGTATGACACCACATAGTCCAGGAATCATAAAATTTGCCGTTCTCATATCCGGATTAAACAATACACGGGGGCGCATATCAATAGGAAATTGTGAAGGTAAAGACTTTGTTTTACTCAATATTTTTATGGATGCTCGCAAACCTATTGCATTACTTACATTCAGAGCCTGCATGGCTACTGTTGAATCACTCCCATCAATAAGGATTTGAACACTGACATGTTCGTTTTTTAGTATTCGATCTGTATAGTAAGGAGGAATGTGAATTCCCACACGAATATCTCCTCTACGCATTGCAGTAGCCATTTCTTCTTCATTATTAAAAATTTTTATAATATCAAAATATCCCGAATTAACAAATTGATCTACCAAATTTCTACTCTCTATTTTCTTATCCTGATTCAATATCCCCGTCTGTATATTTTTTATATCTAAGTTGACTGCGAAACCAAAAATAGTTAGTTCGATGCTCGGAATAACCAGCATCAGGAAAAGACTTCGGGGGTCTCTGACAATATGCCTTGTTTCTTTGTATACAATAGCAAAAAAACCCTGGAACATATTTAATTTACCTTTTAAAAGAACGGGTTAATGTTACAAATACATCTTCGAGTGTCGGGGGAACCGCTCGCAAACTTTGTAAGTAAAATCCTTTTTTCTGAATAGTGTGTTGTAATTCTTCTTCTCTTCCTTGTTCAATAAGGATATGAATTACATCGGAAAACATAGTGGCATCTCTTACAAAACTCATCCTTAATAATTCTCGCATGGCTTCTGTAAGTCGGTCTATCCTAATTTCATATCGCACATAACCTTGGGGTGTTACATCCGCCATTTTTTTCAGTTCTTCAGGAGAACCATAAGCAATCAGTTTCGAAAAGTAAATATATCCAAGATGAGAACATCGTTCTGCTTCATCCATATAATGCGTAGTAACAAAAAAAGTTGTTCCGCGTGCGGAAAGGTCAAATAAAAGATTCCAGAGGTCACGACGAGCAACCGGGTCTATACCGGCAGTAGGTTCGTCTAAAAATAATAGTTTGGGCTTGTGAACTAAGGCACAAGCAAGAGCCAATCTTTGTTTCCACCCTCCGGATAAAGCCCCAGATAATTGGTTTAGGTAGGGTTTCATTTCAACAATATTTACTACTTCATCAATTCGCTCTTTTCTTTGTCTTCGTGGAATACCATAAATTCTGGCATAAAAATTAATGTTTTCCAGAACAGTAAGGTCAGAATATAAACTGAATTGTTGGGACATGTATCCTATTGACCTTTTTACTTCTTCACTCTCCTGTACCACATTATATCCCATTACTTTTGCCTCGCCAGAGGTGGGGCGTAGGATACCACATAACATACGAATAAGTGTTGTTTTGCCAGAACCATTAGGTCCTAAAAATCCAAAAATATCTCGTTCGCGAACGGTTAATGAGACACGGTCAACAGCAATATAGGAACCAAATTTACGGGTTAGTTCGTTTACTTGTATTACTGGAGTGTAAACCTGCTGGGATATATAATTGCCTTCCAGTTGTGACATAAATCGGCTCATCGGGTTATTGGAATTTTTACAGTGGCGGTCATTCCTGCGCGAAGTTTACCATTATTTGAATTTAATGATAATTTTACAGCAAATACTTGTTGTATTCTTTCTTCTTGTGTTTGTAAATTGCGGGGTGTAAATTCACCTTCCGAAGCAATATAGATAATCTTACCTGAAAATGTTTCGCCTTTATGGGCATCCGTAACAAAATGTAAAGTTTCCCCAATTGAAATATAACCCAATATATAAGCGGGAACATATATAACCATTTCTAAGTCGTCGGGATTCACAACACGAACACAGGGACCCGGAGGAATTATGTCACCTTTCCGAACTGAAACGGATTCTACAATACCATCAATAGGAGATTTTACTGTGCATTCTTTGACCACTGATTCTGCTCTTGTCAGTTCTGCTTTAGCTGATTCTAAAGCAGATTCTGCAGAACGAATATCTTCAATTCGAGGACCTCTTTTAATTTCGTCATACATAGCAACGGTTCGTTCCCAGTTTGCTTTTGCAGATTCTATTTCTTCGTTGCGGGCTCCTTTTTGAAGTTGTTTATGTTTTTCTTCTGCAACACGATATTCTGCCTTTGCTTTTTCAAAAAGAATTTTCGCTTGTTCCCACTCTTTTTTTGAAACGGCTCCTTCACTAAATAGTCGTTCTGCTCTTTCATAGTCATGCTTTGCTATTTCAAAGGTTGATTTTGCAGATTCAAGAGCCGCTTTTGCCGATCGTTTATCTTCCTCTCTTGCACCTGCTAAAAGAAGACGGTATTGTGCTTCTGCTGTTTTAACTGCATTTTCTGCTTGCCGAAGTTCCTCTTCGGTTGCCCTTTTTTTAATTTTTCAACCAACGACTCGGCTCTTTTTACTCCAGCAAGAGCAGACTGATACATCGATTCCTGTTGAGCACAGTCAAACTGAATTAAAGGAGTTTCTCTTTTCACTGTATCTCCTTCTTTTATAAATACATCTATAATTCGTCCCCCTATTGTTGAACCCGGAGTGTAAACCTTACATTCAATTTGCCCGGAAACTGTAAATGTATTTTTTTCTTCTTTATTACACGAAAAAAGTAGGATAGAAGTTAAAATAAAAAAGAAACTAAATTGTTGAAAGAAACTCGCATATTTCATTTGACTGTCAATATATATTTTTTAATATTAAATTTTAATGTTATTGACTTTTTAGAGAAAAAATAATAACCTACTTAATCTAATAAATACAAAACAAGAAGTAAAGAAATAAGAATAAGTTAAGGAAAAATACAATCTATTTTTTTATTTCGACTAAACCAAAAGTCATAGATGCTTCTGCAACAACCTGATTTTCTACGGAAGCCACTACCTTTGCTTTGAATAAATCGTTTCGGTAATATAACATTTCTGCTTCTACTACAAGTTGGTCGCCAGGAACGACTAATCGTCTTAAAGAAGCATTTTCTATCCCGATAAAATATGCCTGATAAAGAGGAGGTTCACCATTTTCACGG
This sequence comes from uncultured bacterium, assembly GCA_938014335.1. Lineage (GTDB taxonomy): Bacteria > Hydrogenedentota > Hydrogenedentia > Hydrogenedentales > Hydrogenedentaceae > Hydrogenedens. Next base: position 144,152 of record CALLRP010000006.1, on the reverse strand, counting down.
AATATTAGGACAGAGGAAACTTGTGCCATTGCTTCAAGGATTAAAACACTGGGCATAACAGGTACATCTGGCCAGTGTCCTTGGAAAAAAGGTTCATTTACAGTTACATTTTTTATACCCACAACTTTTTTCATAGAGGTAAATTCGATAATTCGATCAACGAGGAGAAATGGATAACGATGAGGTAGTATCCTTAATATTTTGTTTACATCTAAAGCAGGCATCTGGCGGTGAGCAGTAGGTCGGGGGTCATGAACGGCGTAGATACCGTATCCATTTAAGTATACTTTTTTAATCTGTTTTGTAAACATTACATTTTTTTCATGACCGGACTTAACACCGATAATATGCCCGATTAAAGGCCTACCTAAAAGGTATGTATCTCCTAATAAATCGAGTATTTTGTGTCTTACAAACTCATCCGGAAAACGAAGTCCGTCATTCAGTATCTCCTCATCCCCTATTACGACAGCACTTTCTAAACTCCCCCCCATAATAAGTCCCTGTTCCTTTAACATTTTTACTTCTTTCAGGAAACAGAAAGTTCGGGCGGGAGCAATTTGTGTCATAAAGGTTTCTTCATTAACAGGGAAACTTGCATATTGGGTTCCTATCGCCACATGGTCGTATGCAATAGTCATGGTAACTCTTAATTCATCTGATGGCAGAACATTTAATGTCACTTCATCCTGTCGGTAATATACAGGTCTGTCAACGATAAGAGCCCTTTTAGGCTCTTCTTGTTCAGTAATACCTGCCCGCAAAAGGCAATTCATTACTGGAAGTGCACTTCCATCGCCATTTGGAATTTCTTCGTTATCAAGTTCAATATAAAGGTTATCAATTCCTAAACCTGCCATAGCTGCTAAACCATGTTCAACGGTGCGAACCTTGGCATTACCTATACCTATAGTAGTTCCTCGGGAAACATCCACAACATGGTCAATATCCGCAGGAATTGCAGGTTTGCCTGCCATATCCGTTCGAATAAAAACGATACCTGTATCCGGGGGAGCAGGTTTGAATGTAACTGTTGTTAAACTTCCACTGTGTAATCCTACACCTGAAAATGAAACTTCTTTACTAATTGTCTTCTGATTTTTCATACGCAGTTATTCTCTATTTTTTGAATTTTTGTTTCAAGGTCTTTTACCCTTTTTAGAAGTTCCGGCACATATTGTTGGGCAACTAATATTCTTTTTGCACGATTGTGGTCTACCGCAGGAAAACCGGAAACAATAACTCCATCTTCTAAAGATTTAACAACACCGGACCATGCACCAATGGTCACATTATTACCAATTGTAATATGTCCATTGATACCTGAACCGGCACCAATACGGACACCATTACCAATCACAGCACTTCCGGCAATACCTGTGGTCGCTGCTATTGCACAATTTTCTCCAATTTTAACATTATGCCCTATTTGAACTAAATTATCAATCTTCGTTCCTTTACCTATCCTTGTCTCTCCTAAAGTAGCCCTATCAATACAAGTGTTACTTCCAATCTCTACATTATCACCAATAACTACCCGCCCTATCTGAGGGACTTTAATCCATTCCGTGCCATTAAATACAAATCCGAATCCATCAGTCCCTATACAAACCCCGGAATGAATGACACACTGAGAACCTATAGTTGTGTTCTCACGAATAGTTACATTAGGGAAAATACAGGTGTTGTTACCTAAGAGGCAATTTTCACCAATATAAACATTGGGAAAAATAATTGAATTCTCACCAATTTGTGTATCTTTCCCAATAAACACAAAAGGACCTATTGCACAATCTTTCCCTAATTGAACATTTTCTCCAATAATTGCAGTGGGATGAATTCCTTTTGGGACTGACGGTTGGGAAATTACCAATTTTTGTAATACTTGAATAAAAGAAATTTCAGGATTTTTTACCAAAATACAAACAAGTTTTTCGGGTAAGGTAATAGATGGGTCTTTACCTAGAAGAACTGCAGAGGCAAGAGTTTTTGTCAGAAGAGGCTCATATTTTTTATCTCGAATAAAAATTAAATCCCCTTCCTTTGCGTCTTCAACACTGTTAACACCTGTTATTAAAGTATCTTCCTCACCCCTAATAATTGTACCATTTACCCATTGTGCTATTTGTATTGCTTTTATTTGCATCTGTTTTCAAATGTTCAAATATAATTAAATATCGGGTAATTCTATCACTTTTATTTCTTTGGTTTAGATATAGCTGGTGTAGAAGAGCTAGAATTCAAATATGTCAAAACTTTGGAAGTAATATCCATTGTCGGACTATGGAATAACAAACTACTTTTTAAGGACTTACCTGCGTTAAAAACAAGGTGATAATTATCAGAAGTTGCAATAACACTTATTGCATTTTGTATGTCGTCCAGACACTCACGAATTATTCTTTCTTCCTTACTGTCAATCGTTTTCTGACGCTTCTCAAGTTCTGCACGGTACGAAGCCGCTTCTTGCTCTATTTTCATTTTCAAATCCAGTTTTTCTTCATCGCTCATAGTGGCCTTACCAGTTTCAAGTTTTTTACGGTCTTCTTCAATTCGATTCATTAAACTGTCTAAGTCTTTTTGTTGTGCATCAACCTCTTTTTGAAGTTCTTCATATTTTTGTTTTCTTTTGTTATATTCCCTCATAACAAGTTCAACATCAACAACAGCTATTTTATAAGATGCTCCTGTATCGGCACTTTTAGAGGGTTCCTGTGCTATTACAGACTTCAAAGGAACCAAAATTAAATTCATAAGAAAAAATGAAATAAAAAAATATCTCCCTTTCACAACTTTTCCTTTCTTGTTATAGAGTTAAATACAGTTCTATATAATAAACGAAAGTATATCACATTTATATTTTAAATTTCATTATATTATATTGAAAAACCTATATTATGTGTGTGCTACTTTGAAAATTAAAATTGTAAGCCTGTAGTTAGGTGTAGTTTACCACTTCCTTGGTTTTCATCAGGGTTAAGAGGGATACCATAATCAATACGGATAGGTCCAAATTTAGGAATTTCAGCACCTATCCCTAAGCCAGCACTATATCTTAAATCAGAGAGATCTAAATCATCTTCATTTTTCCAAACACCCCCCATGTCTAAGAATGAGTAAAGTCGGACAATATTGGTTAATTTATATTTTAATTCTAAATTATTAACCAAACGAAGGTTCCCTCCTTCGGCTATCCAATCTCCAAACCAACCATATTCGCGTATTTTAGGACCTATATCACGGTAATCATATCCGCGAACCGTGGTCGTTCCACCTGCATAAAATCTATAAATCAGTGGAATATAATCCGAGTCTCCATATTCTGTCATCCAACCTTCACGGGTCCGTAACATTAATACCCATTTCTTGTTTTTATCTAATGCTCTGAACCATGATAAATCAAATTGCAATTTAACAAAATTATTATCTCCACCCAGACCAGCGAGTTCTGAACTCAAAATTGCATTGATCCCCCGAGATGGGTCTCTGGGACGATCTAAAGTATTTCTTTCTAAACTCAGAACAGTGCTAACTGTTGTCGAATTTTCTGTTTGTTTACGAATTTCTCTATTAATAAACCACGGCAAATCACTCACATCTACATCTTCGACGCGGAACGCCAATCTTGCTGTATTATACAGAGAAAGAGCCTTTCCAAAGCGTATTTGTCCTCCTGCCTGATTTTCGCGATAATCTGCTCCGCCTCTAACCCAATATGACTCATTATAGAGATCAACACCTAAGGATATAGGATAACCAAAAATTTCGGGGTCTGTAAAGCTGATATTATAGCGATCTCTTCTATCACCTATGTGAACACGAGCAGAAAACTGTTGCCCACCACCGGAAAAATGAGGCCAGTCGGTTATATCAAAATTTCTCAAACGAAGTTGAGCAAATCCTCCTACCCCTTCATCTGTGCTATATCCTGCACCAAATAAAAACGAGTTGGTCTTGCCTTCTTCAACATCTACGAGTAAATTTGAATATCTGGGGTCTACATCGTCATCTGTAAGTGTTACACGAACTTTATCAAAATAGTCTGTGTTTTCAAGCCTTAACTTACTGGATTCTATGGACGAGCCATCATATCTCTCGCCAGGTTTTATCAACATTTGTCGGCGAATCACATCATCCTGTGTTACATCATTTCCAGTAATATCTATTTGTTTAATATATTTTAACTCTCCTTCGGAGATATTATAGGCAATATTAGTTGTTTTGTTCTGTTCATCTTTTGAAACTTGAGGAGTTACAGTTGCATCCACATAACCGCTATCGCGATATTTGAGTTCGAGCGTTTGTGCATCTTTTGCTACCTGCCCTTTATTATGAATATCTTCTTGTTTAACTTTTATTTCTTTTTCAAACTCATCATTGTCGAATACACTATTATTTGCATATTGAATAGATTTAACCTTGTACTGTTCTCCCTCTTCTACATATAATTTTATTTTTAATTTTTTACCCCCATCTGTGTATAGGACATCGGTGTGGGTTACTTTGGCATCTAAATAACCGTTGTCACCGTATTTATTGACGACATTGTCTAAGTCATTTTCAAATTTCATTTCGTCATACTTCCCACCTAAAAACCACCATGCAGGTCTTGTTTTCATTGCTTTTTTTATTTGTCGGTCTGATAAGGCACTATTCCCCTCAATCTCTATTTCTTTAATACGGGCTTTTTTACCTTCTTCAATAGAATAGATGATTCGGACAAGACTAGGTTCTATTTTTTCGGTGATAACATCAACCTTTGTATTGGCATAACCTTTCCCTTGGTACATGTTAATAATAGATTGTCTGTCTTCCTCACATAATGCTGGAATAAATGAGGCACCTCTTTTTTGCTTCAGGATAGGTTCTATTGCTCTCGGTTTAATTTTTTTACAACCTATTATTTTAACATCCGTAATTCTCCGTTCTTCTTCGACAACAAAAACTACTTTTACTCCGTTCCCTTCTGGTGTAACCTCTGCATCCACTTTTACAAAATATCCCAACCCATAGATTCTTCTTAAATCCCTCGCAATAGAACGGGGATTTAAACTCTGTCCCGCTTTTGTCTCTGTTTGTCCTAAAACTACCTGTTCATTAATTTTTTCTAATCCTTTTACTTGAACGGAAATAATTTCTTTTCCGGCATATTCTTCTAATTGAGCTATTGCCGTTGCACAAAAAAGAAGTGAGAAAAAACAACCCGCATAGATGTATTTCATCTTAAACATTTAACAAATCCCTTTATTAGTTTGTTACATTAATTCTGAATTTGCCTACAGTAAGCCCTAATTTGTAATTAATTTTACTGTATTATTATCGTGTTTTTGTAATTGATTTTCAAATTCGTTGTCTTTCTGGACAAATTCTAATTTTTTATTATCATCAGAAAGGGTAATTAAAACGGTATTTCCTTCTTTAATATCACCCGCAAGTAATTTTTCAGCAAGGGGGTCTTCTACATTCTGCTGGATAGCCCGTCTGAGAGGTCGAGCTCCATATTCTTCACTACTCCCAATTTGTACAAGAAATTTCTTTGCTTCTGGGGTAATTTTCACGCTTATCTGTTTTTCAGACAGTTTTTTTGTAACTTCTGCTACTTGTATGTCGATGATTTTTTCTAATTGTTCCTGAGTGAGTCTATGAAAAACTAAAATTTCATCCAAACGATTTAAAAATTCGGGGTTAAAGGTTTTTCGAACCTCTTCCATCACACGGTCGCGCATCTTTTCATACTCCTCTTCAACTGTGTCTTTCTGGAAACCCAGTGAGGTGGATTTGCCTATCTTACGCGCTCCTATATTTGAAGTCAAAACAATCACTGTATTTTTAAAGTCTACCTTTCTTCCACTACCATCTGTCATTTGACCTTCTTCAAGAATTTGAAGTAAAGCATTAAAAATATCCGGATGTGCTTTTTCTATTTCATCGAAAAGCACTACGGAATAGGGTCTTCTTCGTACCTGTTCTGTTAGTTGCCCCCCTTCATCATACCCAATATATCCCGGAGGAGCGCCCATTAAACGGGATACGGTAAATTTTTCCATATACTCTGACATATCCAAAGTTATTAGAGCACGCTCATCACCGAATAAAAATTCAGCTAATTTTTTTGCAAGCAATGTTTTACCCACGCCTGTAGGTCCCAAGAAAAGGAAGGAACCCACTGGACGGTTATGATGTCGTATGCCTGCTCTTGACCTCTGTATAGCTCGAGTAATCGCGTCAATAGCAAGATCTTGCCCCACAATAGATTTATGCAACTCATCACGCATACGAAGCAATCGTTCTGATTCAGTTTCTCCAATTTTTGTAAGGGGGACTCCCGTCCATTTTGATACGACATAGGCAATATCTTCCCCAGTAACTACTGCCTGAGCGGAATCTCTTTGAGATTCCCATTCTTTTTTCTTTTCCTGATATTGGGATTGCAGACGGCGTTCTTTGTCCCTCAAAGATGCCGCTTTTTCGAATTCCTGATGTTTGATGGCTATTTCTTTTTCTTGGGTTATTTTTTCTATTTCTGTTTCCAATTCTTTTAATTCTTTAGGACGTGTCGTTATTTGTAACCGAACACGACTCCCTGCTTCATCCAACACATCAATCGCTTTATCGGGCAGATAACGATCCGTAATATATTGGTCTGAGAGTTTTACAGCAGAAATGATGGCATCCTCTGTGTATTTTACTTTGTGGTGGGCTTCATACTTATCACGAAGGCCCTCAAGAATTTTTATTGTTTCTTCGGCGGAAGGAGCTTCTACAAAAATAGTTTGGAATCTTCGTGCTAAAGCGGCATCTTTTTCTATGTATTTTCGGTATTCATCAGCCGTTGTAGCACCAATACACTGCAATTCGCCTCTCGCAAGAGCAGGTTTTAACATATTAGCAGCATCAACCGCTCCCTCTGCAGCTCCTGCCCCGACAATAGTATGTATCTCATCAATGAAGAGAATGATGTTATCTTCTCGTTGAATTTCTTTCATTACACTTTTTAATCGTTCCTCAAACTGCCCCCGATATTTTGTCCCTGCAATAACAGAACCCAAATCCAATGTTAAAACTCGTTTATTAAGAAGTAAATCAGGGACATTTCCATTAACAATAGCCTGAGCAAGTCCTTCTACGATTGCAGTTTTTCCCACTCCAGCCTCCCCAATTAATACGGGATTGTTTTTTGTCCGTCTACTCAATATTTGTATAACACGCTCTATTTCGGTCTCTCTCCCTATGACAGGGTCTAATTTCCCCTCTCTTGCTAAAAATGTCAGGTCCCTGCCAAATGTATCGAGTGCGGGAGTCGTAGATTTTCTCCGTTCGTGCATTTCTCCTTTACCACTGGGGGTTCCATGTTCACCAAGGAGTTTCATAATTTCGGTTTGTGCACGATTTAAATCAATGCTAAATTCAGCCAATAACTTTGCCGCAACGCTTTCACCTTCTTTAATAAGACCCAACAGGATATGTTCCGTTCCAATATAGGTATGATTAAACCGATGGGCTTCTTCGGCTGCCATCTCAAGTACTTTTTTAGCACGGGGTGTATAGGTAATCTCTTCAGAAGATAATAAGGCAGGTCCCTGGGGACTCCGATGTTCAATTTCTTGGACAAGTTGTTCTAAATCAACCCCCATATTTAGTAATGCTTTCGCCGCAATACCTTCTGTCTCCTGACATAAAGCAAAAAGGATATGCTCTGTTCGGACATATTCACTGCCTCGTTTTACAGCTTCTGTCCGTGCGACAGCTATTACATGTCGGGCTCTCTCTGTGAAGCGTTCCCACAACATCTATTTTCTCCCTAAAGTATTATTCTCTTTTAGTTTTTATTTAATTGCTAAATATCTCTTTAAACTTATTAGCACGCATCAAACTCATTTTTACTGTATTATTTCCATTAGAAGTTAAATTAACGAGGATATGTCCCCCTTGTAGTTCAAATAATAAAGATAAAGGTAAAGAAGAGACCGATTCAGAGGTGAGTTTTAAAGAGTAACCCAATTGAAGCGCAGACCACAGTTCTATGGCTTCTGCAAATTCTAAGAATCGTGCTCCTTTGGCTACTCCTTCTGCTCTACCCACCATATCTTCTAATGTTAGTTTACTGGACGATAAAAGTTTTTGTCTTGCATCCATCTCCGCTTTTGTGAGTTCACTTACCATGTGAGATAAAGAAAAAATAATCTCCGCTTCAGAAAAACCTAATGTGTATCTATTCCCAATAGCAAATAAACTTCCCACAGTTTCTATCAGACCTACCACGACAGGTGAGGTAATTGAACTATGAAAGCCTTGTTCTATGAGATGCTTTGGTATTGCTAAAGGACGGGCATCTGTTGGAGGACCTGTTCTTACCCCTTTAAGGTAAAAACCTAAAGATTTTAACTTTTCCTCCCAGAGCATAATATTTCCTGTCCTTGCTAAACCTGGGAGGTGAAGTATGATAAAAAATTTCAATCCTGTGCCTATAAGATTTAAATCGGAGGTTAAAAAGCCTAACCGAGGATCTGTCATGTAATCTACAACTGTACTCATTTTGTCATCTATCTGATTCAAAACTTCCCATGCCTTCTCTACTTGTAGACCCGCACATACCACACGAAAAGAGATGTGTTCCCCAGCATTTACCATTACCGAGAAACTTTGGTCTTTACTGATAAAGGCACCCCGGTGACCGATTCCAGATATTAAATCATAGGATACAAGGAACCGTTCAGATAAAAATAGATGTTCCCGGGGGGAACTGCCTGCAAAACTAATATAATCGTCTATTGAAATTCCATTCAAATGCAAAGAATTTTCTTTTATCAAATCTTCAAGTCGTTGTTTTTCTTCCTCGCTCATTCGCATCGGGAAAAAGAATCCTGCAACATTACGACACAATGTACCCACTGTCACAATAGAGACAGGAGCACCTGAAACTTTTTCTTTCCACCAAACTGGTTCATTTTCGACCCATGTTTTTGTCATCATATATTAGTTTTTACCTATTTTCCATGAAGATACTCTTTTTTCTAAATTTAGAATTTCATCACGTAGTTTTGCAGCCGATTCATAATCCTCTGATTTGATAGCCTGCCGTATCAAAGCCTTTTTTGTATCCAGAAGAATTTGTGCTCGAACGCGTTCTTCATCATCTGCATAATTTAATTTTTTACCTATATGAGAACTCCCCCCTTGAATAACTTCAAGTATAGATTCTATTTCGGGACCAAAACTTTTATAACATGTAAAACAACCCACTCTACTTTTCTCATGAATATAATTTATTTGGGTTCCACAAACAGAACATATTGTTTTTGTCTTTGCTTTTTTTACACTATTTTCTGTATCTTCCCGCCGTTCTTTAATTTGGGGTTCTGTCGAAGCGAAATTAAACCCTTTAGGATTTTTTTGAATTTCCATTAAACAGTCCGCACATAGGTGGATTTCTGTTACATTTCCATCAATCACTTCCGCATAACGAACTGTTGCAAGTTTTTTATGACATTTCTGACAAAGCATTTTTAAGTCCTTTGAACATTTATATATAAATAATTATAACATTATAAGTACATTCCCTTCACATCTACTCCATATAACAATATCCTTCCAATTTGAGGTAACCAATAAAAATTATCTACAATAATCTAATATGGTTATTTATTAAGCCACTTTAAGAATTTATTGCCATGGAGAAAGCAAATAAAACATACAAAATTAAACAAAAGAAAGTGTTTTTACAGGGGCAAAAACTGTTAAAATTACTTTGTATCGCACTTACTTTATATCTTCTTATAGCCGTTCTTCACGGGTTATTACCCGGTATCTGGGAAAAGTCTTTTGGAGGTAAAGAGGGAAAAGGTCCTTTTCGTATCTTAATGTTCACTCCCTTATTAGTTTTACTGTTTTTCTTTCTATGCATTAAATATACTTTTGAGAAAAATTTTTTTCTTAAACCAAAAGTAAGTCATATAAAAAATATTTTAAAACCTAACTCCCACCGTGGACCTCCTTCCTTTCAATAATTAATATCTAGATTTTTTATCATCTAAAACTACTTTGAATGTATTGATTTACTTAAAAATTACAACAATTTCTATCTCAAAAATTACAACAATTTCTATCTCAAACTTATTTCATAAGGAGTTATAAAATGAGAAAAAATGGCTTCACGTTAATTGAATTACTGGTAGTTATAGCTATTATTGGGATCTTAGCCTCTGTTTTACTCCCTGCTTTGGCAAGGGCACGGGAAGCGGCACGAAGGTCCAGTTGCCAAAACAACTTAAAACAGTGGGGTGTAATTTTCAAAATGTATTCCAGTGAATCCAAAGGGGAAAGGTTTCCTATGATACTTATTAATTCAGAACCCCTTTATGACTGTGAAACATTGACACCCACGGGAGGCAACAATTATGTTTATGGATTAAATCCACGTATTTCTACTATTTACCCTGAATACTTAACTGACCCGTCTATCCTTGTTTGTCCCTCTAATTCTAAAGTTACTGTGAATAATTTAAAAAATTCGAAAGGGGAATGGACAATAAATTATGCATGTGATAATGGTTCAGGGGGATTACTCCATTCGGCGGGTATCCGTTTAGGTGTGAATAGTTATATATATACAGGCTGGGTTTTTGACCGCTGTGAATTGGATGATCCATCTACCAACTTAGCCCCATTTCAACCTAGTAAAATAGGAAGTAGGCAGTTCTGGCGTGCACTTGCTTATACCGCAATGCAAGGGGCGATGGCTCATAATTATGCTGTTGCAGATATTGATATTTCCAACTTATCTCCAGATGGCAATGCAGGTGGAGATATAGTTTATCGTCTTCGTGAAGGAATTGAGCGTTTCCTCATCACAGATATAAATAATCCCGCATCAACTGCACAAGCACAAAGTAGTGTGTGGATAATGTTTGACATTGTCGCTATCGGAAGCAAAGCAAATTATTTTAATCATATTCCCGGAGGATGTAATGTCTTATACTTAGACGGTCATGTTGAATTTATTCGTTATGAAGGGAAAGCACCTGTAAACCGCTATGTTGCTGAGTGTCTGAGTGCAATCCCATATGCACTTTCATTTTAAAACTAAAAAACAGTGATAATATCCTGAACGATAGGCTTTCCATATTCAACCTCACCTACTTTGATATGCAGGTTGGGTAAAATATGAACATCGGCATAACCATGCGTATGCCCACAAAGCACAAGGAATTGATGATACATACTACTTGTAGCCATTTCTTGTATAACTTCGCCAATCGCACCACAGGTATAGTTTGGTAACCACTTGGCATCCCCTCTCCTACCCTGATGCCAGCAAGCTTCTGCGAAGGGGGGAACATGCGTAGCAATAATAATATATTGGGCTCGGTTCATTGCTTCGGGCAAAGCACGTGCAATGTAATTGGCAGACTCTTTGCCTAAGGACTGGATTACTTTTTTTATTTGAGGTCTATCAAGCCCAATAAGTTCTTTTATGAAGATATAATCACTCATTTTTGTGTCTGCACGGTCAAAATCACCTAAACGGGCATCTCCCCAGCCATCACATCCAATAAGAATAGTATTAGGGGTAAGTGAAACCAATCCCACTTCGGGTAACCACCGCACTCTCTGAGAATACTTTGTAATATTGCGTACTTTTTGACGAACTTGTTCAATGGACCCATGATAATAATCATGATTCCCTAAAACGAAATATACAGGACAAGTAAATACCTTGTCCATATATAGTAGCCACTTATCCAATGTATCTGCTGTGGAAATATCCCCGGTAATTACGACCACAGAAGGTTTTTTCTCCGCTATTTCTCTTATAAAGGATGCACCTTGCTCCGGAGCAAGATGGTCCAAATGAATATCCGTTATCCATAATAATTTTATTGTTTGATTTTTTATATCATTTGTTTTATTGTTTTTTAATGTTGACATATCATCATGTTTTTTTACTATTTTAATTTGTTCCTGATAAATTTTTACTAGGTTTTATCCAGATAACACATGCAATTGAAAATAATACAATTATCATGCCGATAATTAATTCTATATTCATCTTAATCTTATTAAGCCCAAACTCAAGCAGAGTAGTAAAAACAACCTGACTTAAACCCGTAATCGAAATCCATTGGGGTTTCCCTGTTCCATAAGCATATGTTAGACATAGCTGCCCCAATGTACCACTTAAACCTGTTGCCAACAATAATATTCCATACTTTTTTACAATTTCTAAAAATTCAGACATATCGGAATTTGAAAGATAGAATATAAAAAAAGTTGATATTAAAGCAACTATACTATAATGACTAACAACAGTTATAGGAGTAATTAATCCACAAAAACTTAAACTTACCATAGCGGATCCTGCACAAATTGCTCCTAAAAACGCAATAAGTATTGGGAAGAAATCTCCACGGAATTGGGGCTTTTCGATTAAATAAATACCTAAAAAAGTAGTTAATATAAATAACCAAAACAAGGAAGGAACTTTATCTTTAAATATGAAATACATAATCAGTGTTACCCAAATGGGTGTTGTTGCAGAAATAGTAACTGTATCTGTAGCATTCAATCGGGATAACGAATAAAAGGTGCAAAGTAAAGCTATCGTTCCTAAAATACTGCGTAACCATAAAGAGAGCGAACCTATCACAATAATTTTTTCTCTTCGAATTAAAGCTAAAGACACAATTAAAAGAAATGTTGGAGTAATACGAAAAAAAGCAACGGTAGACCACGAAAGATTGGTTCCTACAATACTTCCGCATACAGACATAACAGCAAAACAAAAAGCGGAACATAACATATATAAATATGGGAATGCTAATTCCATCGTTTTCTCGATATATGATAATATACAAAGTATTACATTTATGAGCATGAAGAGGTAAGATAATATGTTTTACAGGTGTCATTTTTCAAAAAAGACTCTTCAGACTGTTAGGACATGTGGAAAGTTTTTCTTTGTTTTTCTTTTCTTCACTCATGCAGGCTGTGCTATTTTCCATCAAAGAACAGGATGTTTTACTAATCAAGATATTTCACTCCATTATATAGAAAGGGGAAAAGGGGAACCTGTTATATTAATTCACGGAATTTTGGCAAATGAAGACTTGAACTGGCGACTTCCAGGGATTATCAATAGATTATCGAAAAATTTTTATGTTATAGCTTTTGATTTAAGAGGACATGGGAAATCAGATAAACCTCATGGGAAAGAAATGTATGGAATCCAATTAGTTAATGATATTTGTAGGATTATGGATCATCTTCACATAGAAAAAGCACATATTGTAGGATATTCTTTAGGAGGCTTTATCGCTCTTAAATTCGCAACCTGCTATCCAGAAAGGGCTTATTCTATAACAATTGCAGGGGCAGGTTGGGAAAAATCTACTGACGAGAACTTAGAAAGACTGGGAACTATTTATGAAGCCATGAGAAATAATAAAGATTGCACTCCTTTATTTGAACTGGTGGGTATGAGAAAACAGGGATTCGAACGAATATCTATTGCTCTGGGGAACTGGTATTCCCGGAAAACGAATGACTTAGATGCAATTGCAGATTTATTGGAGAGTGTCCCTGAATTAGAAGTAAAAGAGGATGAATTAAGAAATAATAACATTCCAGTATTATTAATTGGTGGGACGGCTGATCCTATGTGTAAAACCATTCCCGAATTGAGTGAAGTCTTACCCAATAACCAGGTAGTTTGGATAAATAAAGGGACTCATCTGACTACTATATTTAAGAAGGAGTTTGTAAAATCCATTGAAACATTTTTAATACATAATAAACAACTATAAGGATAATAATTATGCATATTTTCATTTTAATTTTGTCTATCTTAATTTTATTGTTAGTAATCATTTCAGGGCTATTCTTGTTTATATCCAAATATCGAGTAAAAGGAAACTTTTTTGACTCTAATGGTTGTAAAATTCACTATACCATAGAAGGCAAAGGTCCTTCTTTAATTCTTATCCACGGATATGCATGTAACGCCGATATAAACTGGCGATGGAATGGGATTATCCGCAAATTTCGCAAACATTTTACAACGATTGCTCTTGATCTTCGAGGTCATGGATTGAGCGAAAAACCAACCAAACCGGGAAGTTATGGAATTGAAATGGCAAAAGATGTAATACGCCTCATGGACCATCTTAAAATAGATAAAACATATATTATGGGGTATTCCATGGGTGGGTTTATAACATTAAAACTAGTAACTATGTATCCAGAGCGAATAATCAAAGCGGTAGTAGGTGGAGCGGGTTATGAAAAAGCCGACGGAGATAATATTAAGATTCTCATGGAATTAGTCCAATCTCTTGAAAGCGGAAAAGGTTATGCTCCTCTCACAAAGGCATTAGAACCTGATAGGAAAGAACCTCCTGCTTGGAAACTAAAGTTGATTGATTTCGGACTGAATATGTTAGCTGAATCACAGGCAATGGCAAATGTAATGAAACAGTTTCCAGAAATGGAAGTCACGGAAGAACAATTGAGGAACAATCAAGTACCAATTCTTGCTATTGTTGGCACAAATGACCCACTCAAAGTTGGAACTATTGAGATGGAGAAATATTTGAATAATGCACGGTATATCTATCTAGAAGGGAAAGACCACATGACCGCAATAATAGGTCCTAAATTTTACAAACCTGTGCTTGAATTCTTGAAAAATGATTAGTTTCACAAATGTTGAACTAATCTATCTAAAAAAGATAGGAATTAATAACTATTTATTAATCCTGTTTGGGAATAATTGAATATTAATAACACCCCACATAATAAAAATTAAGCTCATTAAAAATAATATCTAATTTTTTGTCCTCTAAAACTTTTGGAAAATTTTGATCATGAGAAAATTTAATAAGTTTTATTCTACCATCAGAAATTTCTTTCTCGGTTATATCACCATCAAGATATGATTAACATCCTGTATTAAAATAGCATGGAATATTTATCTGCATAGCAGTTTTTTTTATTTTTCGATTTCAAAAAAATTGTGCTTCATTTTAAAAAAACATATTGATGTAATTTCTCTCATAGTAGTAATCCAAATCTCTTTTATAGGTTCCGGAATATTTATAAAAATCATTAGCAGAGTCTTTACTTCCCCTATGCTGTTCAGGAAATATTATTATTTTGCTATTTTTTTATCTATATTAATATAACTATTTTTTGCTAATTTATAACCATCACCCAATCTTTTAAATATTTGTTTTCTTTTTATCACCATATTAAAACTTTCTATAAATTATTTTATATATAACAATTAGAAGGAATTTTACTCTTATTATAATTTTTCCATAAAGTATTTTAAATAAAAGTAAAAAATAGTTTTTAGTATCCGCACAGAGTCATGAATTTTGCGAAAATGAGAGGAACGATTTTTTTCTTCATAGATAGACGATATAGGAAGGGGTATTATTTTTGCCCTTTTCTTTAGTGCAAGCAATAAAATCCATGTCTCAGTTTCATATCTTCCCGGGGGAACAATTTTAAGAATGTTTTCTGCAAATGAGCGGGAGTATAAACGAAACCCACACTGAGTATCCTTCAAAGGGCATTTAATCAATATTCGAAGGAGATATTGTGTTATGGAATTGCCTATTTTACTGGGGAGAGGCGTTTTTTCGGGTTGAAAATTTCGTTGACCGATTATCATATCTGCTCTACTATTTCCCCATGTTTCAATAAAAAGAGGCAGTAATTGTGGATCATGTTGACCATCGGCGTCCATAAAGCAGACCGATTCGTATTGGGTAAAATTTAAAACATGTTTGAGTCCTTCAATAATTGCAAAACCTTTTCCCCTATTTTCAGGAAAAGAAACAATAGAAATAGGCATATTTAAGATAGGCTCTATACATTTATCTGTGGAACCATCATCAATAACAAATATATCTACAGAATATTGGGTAAGCGACTGGACAACCTTTTCTAATCGGTCACCCGCATTATAGCAAGGGATAATAACTGCAACTTTACTTCTTTGTTTTGTTTCATTTTGTAAATTGTATTCTTTTTGGATTTCCATGAGTTTTTTCTTTCTGTCTATCAATATTATAATTAAAATAAAAAAGGAAATGGATTATGGTAACAATATTGACCATTCTTGCTTTAACCACTTTTGATGCCAATCGTATTACAGTGGACAAAGAAAAGCCTATTGACTTTGCCTATGCAATGTATGATAACTTTTATACAATAGATTCAAATGGAGATGATTTAATTACATTGCAAGAAGCACAAAGACTTATTGAGGGACTCGATTTGGAGACCTTTCTTTCTTTTGATACAGATGGAAATCAACAATTGTCGGAGGAAGAACTTCAATTAGCCATAAAACAATTAAGTACCTGTGGGTCACAGTTACAACGAGGATGTTCCTGTGCTGTAAACCGTGTTCAGACATGGATTTCGGATTTCATTGCCATTCTATTTTCCATGACCATATTATTCTTCACGGGTTCTGCTAAAAATAAAAATTAGCATAAATCTTTTGTGACCAACCTAATTAGGGCAGATAAATTAGTTTGCTAATGCAAATTATAGTATTAAACTACTTTTGCCAGTCATTTGAAAAATATCAAATGAATTTTCGTGAAATTCGGTCTATTTCATCCATCTCTGTTTCGGAGAGACGGAATTTAAATGTTCCTAAATTTTGGAAAGCCTGTTCAGATCGGGTAGCACCCGGAATTGCAACTACACGATCTCCATGAAAATAAATAAGCCAGTTTAAGGCAACCTGTGCAGGGGTTGCAGAGTATTTTTCAGCAATTTTCTTTAATGTTTCAATAACAGGTTTTGTTTTCTCAAGACCAGAAGGACGATAAAGTGGGAAATATTTTCGCCAACCTACTCTTGTTTTTATCAGGGAGGGATTCTCATGAAATTTTCCTGTAAGCAATCCTTGTTCTAGAGGAGAGTAGGCAATAATTGTTATCCCTAATTCTTGTGCAGTCTTTAATATCCCGTTCCGCTCTATCCTGCGATTCAGTAAACTGTAATGTACTTGATTAGAAACGAGAGGAAATCCTAATTTTTCCAAATGGTTATACGCACTTCTCATCTGTCTTGCAGAATAGTTACTGACTCCGGCACAGCGAATAATCCCTGCTTTTAATAACTCTGCCATAACTTCCATTTCTTTTTTTATAGAAGATAAAGAAGTTGGGGAATGGATTTGATAAAGGGTAATCTTATAGGGTGCTAATCGCTGGAGTTGTTCTTCAATAGAATGGAACATTCTTTTAGCACGACGGGCAATGGGATGCCACTTGGTTGCAATAATAGCACTTTCGACAGGGGCACTAATTTTTTGAAGTCCCTGGGAGACACATTTCTCAGAAGTCCCCCATCCATACATTTCTGCGGTATCAAACCAATTAATACCTCCTTCCCAACTTATTTTTATTATCTCATCACTTGGAACTTCTTCAAGTGAGGGCCAAAATTTTCCTGCAAAACCAATCCGATTGCTAAATTGCCAGCAACCTAAACCTAATGGGGTAATTTGTACATTACTTTCCCCTAAATGACGCAACTTTATATTCATGTATTTTTTCCTTTACCACTGTTCGACAATTTTCTGAATATCTATTTTCTGAAATACAATTTTTTCATAGGGACTTTTATTCCCACATTCATATAATACCCCTATTTCTTTTTCATTTAACAAATAAAGACCAGAATAGGCAGAAGGTCCATCATATATCATTTTTTTGTATTTCCATGTTTTACCATAATCCGTGCTTATTTTAATCGTCATTTTAACCCTCTCTTTTTCATCCGCAGGATTAGAAAAAATAAGATACTCTTGGTTCGCAATTTGATGTTTTATCAAACTTGCCTGACATATGGGTTCGATGAGTTCTTCATCATATGTGATATTACTCCATGAAATACCTCCATCATCACTCATTGAAATCGCTCTACAAAGATACTCTCTATTGTAGTTTCGCATGTTTATTAGTAATTTATTATTGGATAGTTCGACGACCTGGCATTCGTTCAGTTTAGGGCCAATAGGGTTGCTGTATGCCCATGTTTTCCCACCATCGTCTGAGTATATAACATGTGAATACAATTGTTTGTCATTTTTATTGGAATGGTCGCAAGGAATAACAAGTCGGTTCTTATATTTATCCCCAGTCATCTGGATTCCAATACCAGGACCTGTAGCATACCAATTCCAATCGGGGTGTTTTGCAGATTTTGTTATCTCCTCGGGTTTTGTCCAAGTATTCCCATTGTCTTCAGAACGAGATAAAAATACTCGTCGAGTATCTTTTGAAGTGCCGGCAATTATTTCAGGTTCAGAGTCGTCTCCTCTATTCCATGTTAGAAGTAAAAGGATATTTCCAGTCGTTTTATCAACTACAGGACAGGGATTTCCGCAGGTATTTTGATTATCATCCCATAGAACTCTCATATCGCTCCATGTTTTTCCATCATCTCTGGATAATTTATAAACAAGGTCTATATCGCCTGTATCGGATACAGAAGATTTTCTCCCTTCACAAAAGGCTATTAATGTCCCGTCTTGTGCTTTGATAAAAGCAGGTATTCTATAAGTGTGATAACCTCCCTCCCCTGATATAAATACAGCAACAGAGGTATCATTTCTACATGCAAATAAAGAAACAGATATAAAATACATGATGAGGATGGTTATGAACTTGAATATTTGATTCATAATTACTCTCCTTTTCAACTCTTTGATATAAACATAAAAAATGGAGATAGGTAAATACCTATCTCCATTTTATATTAATTCTTAGTCGAAATTAAATTATTTTTTGGATGATAACTCTTTTGCGACCTCATCAAAATATTTTACACATTGAGAAATTTCAGGGAGGGAATTTTCCCAGTTGTGTTCATATTCTATTGAGAACACTCCTTTGAAGCCTTTTTCATAAAGATGTGTAAGGATGGCTTTCATATCGGCTAGACCTGTCCCCCACACAACATCATGGGCGTCCCTATTTCCAAATTCATTTAAGTCTTTTAAGTGGAAGGAAATAATTCTTTTATCTAAAGCCTGAATGGCTTCAAGAGGCTTAATTCCGGACCGCATCCAGTGTCCTGTATCTGCACAGGAACCTATATTAAGACTGACATCTTTTGTTACCTCTAACACTTTATTATAATCCCAATATAAGGAGGGTTTGGGATGATTATGTATGGCTACTTTTATCCCATATTCTTGAGAAAGTTTATCCACTAACGAGATAGCATTTGCAGGAGGTTCAGAAACAATTGTTTCAATCTCCATGGCTTTTGCGAAGTCAAATACTTTTCTACATTCTTCTTCATTGTTGGGCAAACCAACCACGCCATAGTTAATAAGTTTTACTTTTGCTGATGCTAACTTTTCTTTCACTTTTTGTTGAAGTTCAGGCGAAAGATTATGGTCAAATTTTACATCGCCTGTTTCATTGGATAGTTTTTGTCCGGGATATGCCTCAATGTAATGAAGTCCTATAGACGAAACCTTATCAATAGATTCAAAAAAGGTAAACCGATTGAAAGAATAAGCCTGGCACCCTATTTTCCAGCCGATGGCTTCTGCGTTGGGTGCACCGCCTGTATATAATTCTCCATCTGCGTGGGAAATCTTTGAGCCCAATAGGATAAAAGATACTAACAAAAGTACTGAGACGAAAAAAGAAAAAACGAGAATATTTTGCATAACAAACCCTTTCTTTTATTGTTTATAGTTATATATCTTTATTGAATAACCGACAACCTATTATGTTTCAAAAGTTATAAAAAAATCAATTTTGAGGGTAAGACTTTATATTGGACGGCGTTTTGAATGTACAATTCGAATCGCCGCAGAAATAACACGAAATAACCTATCTTCTTTAGGATTCTTGTTCTTCTTACTTTCTAAGTGTTGATAAACCTTGATGATTATTGTTTTTTCTTGTAAAGTAAGCATTTCTATCTTATTATTCCATACTTTATTTAATCCTGAAACAAGTAAATTTCTGAGTTGTAAATAGACGGGTTCCGACCTAATCTTTGTTTCTATTTCTTCGTCTGATTTTGTAGAATCTCCCAGTTCACTTTCTTCTATTACCTCTTGGACACCAGAAGATTTCATACTAATAATTATCTGTGAAAGTTCACCTAAACTTATTTCTCCCCATTTTTCTGCAGTTGTCTCAAGAATTACTGATGCCAGTTTATTATCTTGAATTACTTTTTCAGTGATTAGTTCCTGTTCTTCTTTTGTTAATGGAATTTCTGAATCAGATCGATTTTCTTCAGAAGGAGCAAGAAGAATTTCTTGATACTCTTTTTTTAATTTTTGTAGATTTATCATCCGTCCCTGGAGTATTCTTCGGGTCTCAATTAATGAATTTTCAAGATGCTCTATAACATTCATCCAACGGTCATGATTTTCTATTTCTTCTTTTAATCGTTGGTCTGCTTTCCTCAATAACTCATTTATTCTTTTTATTGCTTCTTGATCAGTTTCTATTAAATTTTTAAGTCTTTCAATGTCATTCTTCATTTTAATTAGCGTATTTTTCCTATCCTCAGACATTAATAATACTTTAACCCTTTTTGTTTTAATGCCATATTTCAAAACTCGTATATTCTTTATCCCCTTCTTCCCATTTCACCTGAATATCAGACACATGAGCCAAAGAAGGACCTTTCCAGCACCAGGAAAGCATTTCTTCTAATTTTTCATGAGGACCTTCAAACATCGCTTCTACACTTCCATCATTCCTATTTCGCACCCAACCAGTTAATCCCAATTGTAAAGCCTTTTTGTAAGTCGAGTATCTATACCCAACTCCTTGAACAATACCGTAAATTATAATATGGAGTTTGTCGTTCACAGTTCTCCTCTTAACCTAATATATCTTTCGCGATATGCGGGTAAAGTCACACCCACCGCAGCACGACAAGATTCAAACGCCACTTCAATATCTCTACTTTCTATAGATGATGGTAATATTTTGAGTAGATTTTTATCACCTAATTTAAAGATAAGATAACAAATCTCTTTTCTCACATTAGGACTACCCTCTCTCATTAACTCTTGATATTTTGGCAAAACAGTTGGGTCACCCCCTTGATATAAAGCAGTAATTGCTTTTGCTCGATAAATAAAATTTACATCCGTAGGGTTTTCTCTTCTTGTAAGGCGTGCCCGCAAAAATTGCTGAGATTTCCATTCCTGTTCTTTGGCAAGAACAAGAGCTATCTCAGGTCTAAGAGTTATTTGTTCGTCATATAATTGAGATAACATTGCTTTCCCCTGAGGTTCTTTCAAATAAAAAAGAGCCTTAACCGCCCTATATTTAGCCATACCTTCCAATCTCGGAATCATCTGAAGCAATTGCTCTCGAATATCTTCTCCCCCCAGAGTAACCAAAGCATAAACCGCGGATTCTGATTTTTCTTCATTTTGAGAGAGGAGCATTTCCAAAAGTTTAGGAATAATTTCACGAACACCTAAATATGCTAAAGCACGAGCAGAAGGTCCACTAATTTCACCCGAACGGTCTTGTAACATATTCATTAAAGAAGGAATCCCATCGCGATAGCCTACCAAACCACTTAAAATAGCTGATTGGATTCGGACAGACCTGTTCCCATGTTCCAAACCACTTCGAAGGAGAGCGGTAGGGACTTGATTTCCGGTTAAATACATCCCTCGTGCAGAAACTAATTGGGTGGTTATTTCATTTGAATCAATTAGTTTTTGGAGATATTCCAATGCTTCCTGTGAGCCGTGTAGAACTAATAAAACTGCACATTCGACCTTCAAATCCTGGTTGCCTTCTGAGGATTTGAATATTTCATCTAACCGTGTCCATGCCCGTTCAACAGTTAATTTATCTTCTGTTCGAAGTGTTACCCCCGGCGAAATTTGTAAAGTGGGTCTCTCTTTTTTTTCTGATTGCACTATTATTTCTGAAATTTGGTCTAATCGGTAGGTTATTCTATCCCCTCGCTCCGTTTCAAAAGCCAGATATTGGTCATGTGTTTCTACTAATTCAAGATTTACATCTTTTGCCCCTGAATTTTTTAAAATTACCGTCACCAAACTATTTGAATTCAATAGTTCACTTAAAGTTTTCCCTCCGCTTATTTTTATGTCTTGAGCGAAAGCCATAAAAACGAAAATAGATAGATTTAAAAATACAACTATTTTCTCTATACCTTTTACTTTTTTGTTCTTATCCATAAAGTTCCTTTCTATATTCTTATTATATATTTTTACAATTAATAATTATCTCATAAATAGAAACTATAACAATAGTTTAATAAATTTGCTTGCCATTATTCCTCCTCTTTCATTTGAACCATTCTATCTTTTCTCTTTTCATAAATTCATCTAAGAATAACTTGGCTTTTGTAAAAGAATCTACGAACGGATTGATTGTAAGTGATTTTAATGCATAATTATATGACTTATTAATAATTGCTTCCATCATGAGTCGGTCACTTTCTTTTGCCGTTAAAAATAAACCACGAAAAATTTCGGGCAATTTGGTTTTAATAGAGGGTTTAAGTCCTTTATTACTGATTTCACAGGGAATTTCTACTGCGGTATCGAAAGGAAATTCAGTTAAATAGTCTTTATTGGGAATACAAATAATATGTTCATCGGAACGATGTTTTTGTAAGGAACAAATTAAAGGGATGATAATGTCATCATACCACGAAGGATTCCTTTCATATACAACATCTGGAATTGTAGTTATAGTTTTATCTTTATAAATATTCAATATTTTTGCCTCATGCTCGTAAAGCATTTCAGAACGAAATATGGATTTTTTCTTTTGTTCTTTCAAGTAATCACTTTTTGTTAAAAATATATTTAATGCTCGTGATGGAATAATATTAAAAATAGAAAAAAGTTCATTATTGATATTAGGTATTTTTTCTTTTTCTAATTTTTCTATAAGTTCCACCATAATACTTCTATCTCGTACACATACATCACAAATAGCACCTAAATGATAAAGACCGATATACTGAATATGAATACTTCTTTCTGAAATATTTAGTAATTGCGAAAAAAACCGCTTATAAGAAGTCGCGGTTTCACAAATTCCAATTACATTTTGTAATCCGGCAAATCTTGTAAGTGTCTCTATAACCAACCCCATCGGATTGGTCATGTTAATAATATATGCAGTAGGATTTATAGAGGCAATTTTTTGACCTACTTCAAGCATCACAGGCAAAGTATAAAAAGCATTCAAAAAACTTCCCGCTCCAAAACTTTCGTCTCCAATTAAATCGTAATTTACAGGTTTTTTTTCATAATCTATTCTTGCTAAAAAACCACCCACACGAATGTGGCTGAGTATTATTTGAGCACCCTCTACACCTGCTTCTATAGATGTGGTCTCTTTGATCTGTAAGGGATACCCAACATTATCCACCATTCTTTTACAAAAAGAGGAAACGACATTGAGTTTGTCGGGGTTTTTGCCTATTAAAACAATTTCTTTAACTCGAATATTATTTTGCATAAGTGCAGACAAAAAAACAGGGATGTAAACGCTACTCCCCCCAAGTACAGATAACCGGTTTATCCATTTCGTATTATAATAAGATTGTTGAATTCCCTTTTTCTTCATATAAAACCCCCATATGAAGATTTTTGTAATTAAAACAGCAATATATTATCTGGTTCTGTAATAGGTTCGCCCTTCTTGCATAGGTCACATTCGTCGGGTAGCCAACTTGCCAAATGGATTTCTGATAGAGGATAAAAGGGAACATCAAATAATACATTTCCCGGATTTCTATTTACGATACAACCCACACCTACAACATCAGCACCTCGTTCGTTCAAATGTTTTATACACTTTTTTACGGACCCTCCTGTTGTTATAATATCTTCAACAACAATTACCTTCCAACCTTTCATTAAAGTAAAACCTCTTTTCATTGCCATACTACCATCCGGTTCTTTTTCGAGGAACGCAGAACGACACTTAAGGTGTTTTGCAACTTCATGAGCCAAAATTATACCTCCAGTAGCAGGACCTGTCACCAAATCAATATTCAAATCCTTAAAATATTGGGAAAGTTCGCCACAAAGTTGTTCCACAATTTTAGGGTATTGCAGGATACGGGCAAATTGAAGGAACTGATTTCCATGCCTACCACTGGCATATACAAAATGTCCATTAAGCAATGCTTGATACTTTATAAATAAATCCAGTACTTCACTACTTTTCATTTTCAATTTCCTTCACAAGTTGTTCAAAAGCAGAACGAGGATTCTCTGCTTTCAGAATAGGTCTGGAAAGCACTAACATATTTGCGCCATGAGAGATTGCTTCTAATGGAGTCATAACCCGTGCCTGGTCGTGAGTGTCCGAAGCCCATGATGGACGAACACCTGGAGTAATTAATAAAAAATTATTGCCCAGTCTTTTCCGTAAAAGCAATATTTCCATAGGAGAACAAACGATACCTTGAGCCCCTGCATCAAGAGCCATATTAGCGAGATTAAAAACCGCCTTTTCCAAATTCCAGGTAATACCCAACTCTTTTTGTATTTGTTCTTCGGTATGGCTCGTCAGAATAGTAACTGCAATAATTTTTACATGACTTCCTTCCACAGCCTCTCGTGCATATTGTATCATCTGACTTCCACCCAACGCATGAATAGTTAACATATCCACGCCAAGACTTTTTGCTGAAATTACCGCATTTTTTACTGTATTAGGGATATCGTGATATTTTAAATCTAAAAATATTTTCTTGTTCTGTTCTTTTAGCAGGGATATTGCTTGATGTCCACAACGAGTAAACAATTGACTCCCTACTTTAAACCATACACATTGGGGGCATAAATCAAGAATTTTTTTTACTTCATCTATTGTGTTAATGTCTAAACCTATAATGATTTTTTCAGACATGCTGGCACCTTCTATTCATATCTATTCGACAATTACTGAACCTACTAATTTATTAATATCATCTATATTATGAGTAAGGCAATAGTCGCGCAGTCCTTGTATAATACGCATAGGAACTAATGGATCTCGGAACAAATAAGAACCCACCGCAATCATCCTCGCACCTGCAATAAGAAATTCTAATGCATCTGATGCACTGCAAATACCACCCATCCCTATTACAGGAATTTTCACTGTTCTACTTACATCCCACACCATCTTTAAAGCAACAGGTCGAATAGCAGGACCACTAAGACCCCCTACCACATTTCTTAATTTTGGCTTTCGTGTATTCACATCAATGGCCATTCCAAGTAAGGTATTAATAATTGAAACAGCATCAGCACCTCCTTTTTCTGCTGATAAAGCAGGTTCCGTAATATCAGCAACATTAGGGGATAATTTCACTATGAGAGGTAGTTTTGTAATTGAACGAACTGCATATGTATATTTTTCTACCCACTCGGGAGATTGAGCAATTAAAGGACATTTAAATTTACTTTTTGCATCGTGAACATTAGGACAAGATAAATTCATTTCAATAGCATCGGCTCCTCCCTCTTTTTCCAATTGTTCTGCTAATTGGACATATTCCTCAATGGATGTTCCGTATATATTGGCTATAATGGTGCATTTCTTCTCTCTTAAGAAGGGGAGCTTATACTTTAAATAAGTTTCTATACCAACATTTTGCAGTCCAATTGCATTTAACATTCCAGCAGGCGTTTCGACAATTCGGGGGGGGACATTCCCTAAACGAGGTTTTAAGGTAAGGCTTTTTATTGTAACTGCACCCAATTCAGATATATCAAAGTATTCTGCATATTCTTCACCATATCCAAAAGTGCCTGATGCCACCGTTACAGGATTTTTTAATATTAATTTTCCAATAGATATTTGAAGGCTAACATCCATTTTACCGGTCTCCGATTTTATCCCAGAGAATTACCTGTGTATCAAAAATAGGTCCTTCTTTACATACACGTGCCATCATTTCATTTTCAATTTCCATTTTTGCAGGGAGAACACATCCCAAACAAACACCTTCTCCACAAGCCATTTCGGCTTCTAATGAGGCGTAACATAGCCATCCTTTTTGCACGCAAATTTTATGGACATTCTTTATCATTGGTAGAGGGCCACACGTATACACGATTGTTTCTCCTTGCGTGTTTATAGTCTCGAGAACATCTGTTGCAAGCCCACTTTGTCCTGCACTTCCATCCTCTGTTACCAGGTGGATTTTACAACCCATTTGTTTAAAGTCTTTCTCACATAATAAATGATTGTAATCCTTACCTGCTAAAATAATCTCGGGTGGGATTCCCCGAACTTTTAAAATTTTCTCTACTAAAGCAGGAAAGGGAGCAACACCGATACCTCCAGCTACGATAAGGTAATGGGGATATCCTTCAGGAATAGGGAAAGAATTCCCTAAGGGGCCTTGAACATTTATTTTTTCACCCACGGATAAGGTAGAAAGAATTTTTGTACCTTCGCCACATACCTTATATAGAATAGATACCCCATCAGAAAAGATTCGTTCGATTGACATGGGTCTTCTCAAGAAAGGATAGTAGCCGGTAGAAACTTCCAACATAACAAATTGACCTGGAGAAGAATGAATTGCCAAATCTTTATTTTGCAACACCATTCTATAATGATGGGGTGCTACAAGGTTGTGAAGTGTTATGAGACATTCATGAAGTTTTTTCATGTTACCTCCGGAAATCTATTCCCATTTGAGTTCGTAATAAATTCAAACTACTACGAATTCGTTCTGCCAGGACATCTCCTATTCCCTCCACGTCCATCAAATCTTCTTTGGAGGCATGTAGTATTTGTTTAATTCCAGCAAATCTTGCCACTAAATTTTCAATTAATGATGTAGGTAATCTATGTGTCATTGTTAAAATCCGATAACCACGAGGAGTTAAGTAAGCATCGATAGAACGAAGGTTTGAGCCATAGCCCAAAATCTGGCTTATATTCCCCAAATCCAGCAACTCGTCTTGGGTGAGAGCATGTATTTTATCAAGAAGGGTATTATAATCTATTCCAGGCCGCTCACGATAGTAATCTTTTATTACCAATTCTGCCTCGGGAATTAAAACCAGCAATTCTTTTAGTTGCAATTGGATTAATCTCCCTTCTGTTCCTAATTCAAGAATAATCGGATATAATTCGTCCGCAAGGCGCAAAACAACTTGGGTTCTTTGTATCGTTTTACAAACATCAAAAATTGTAACAACATCTTGAAATTCTCGGAGGGTCAAGTCTTGAAGGGATTGGTTCATGGTTACCAAAAATTTTTCAATTGTTTGTAAGGATTGCATTGCTCGATTTAATAAAGTAGGCAATGGAGCAAGGACATGTTTTCTGTCATTAACATAAATTGTAACCGAGGAACGCCTTTGTGATACTGCTACAACAATACAATGTGCCTGTTGAGCCATCCTTTGTGCAACCCGATGTCGGGTTCCCGTTTCATCAGAAGGAATTTTAGCATTAGGCTTCAAGAAACGGTTTGCATATAAAATTTCTGTGCCGTCTGCATTTAAAATAATAGCCCCATCCATTTTTGACAGTTCATAAATTAGTTGAGGTTTTAATTCTTCATTTAATTCCACTCCCCCTTCTGAAAGTTGGGAAAGTTTACGGGGTTCACCAAAACAAAGTAATGCCCCCATTCCACTTTGAATGATTGCGGATAAAGCTTCCCGAATTTTGCTTCCCGGAGCAACCATTTGTAAGGCTTTTTTGAATAGTTCATCCGTATCCGGAATATTACTCATTATTTTTTCTCCCGCTCTTTAAATAAAGGGATTAATTCTCTTATATTTTCTAAAGAAATAATTTGCAAATTTTCTGGCTTTTCAGGCAAATCGGAAGAATCTACCCTTGGAATTATACAGGTTTTAAAACCAAATTTTGCAATTTCATTCAGTCGAATTCGAGAACCATTAACACGGCGAATCTCTCCTGTCAGACCTACTTCACCAAAAG
Source organism: uncultured bacterium (assembly GCA_938014335.1). Lineage (GTDB taxonomy): Bacteria > Hydrogenedentota > Hydrogenedentia > Hydrogenedentales > Hydrogenedentaceae > Hydrogenedens. The sequence continues at coordinate 116,181 of CALLRP010000006.1, read as the reverse complement.
CAGTCCAATCTGAATTTATAGGAGAATCCCAAAAACTGGATAGCATGGATATTACAACAGGCAAATCAACTGCAGTTTCATCTACAAAAACACCCCCAGCAATATTAACAAAAATATCTCTATCGGAAAGATATATCCCTGCTTTCTTTTCAAGGATAGCAGTAAGTAAGGATACTCTCTGATTATTTAACCCCATCACACCTCTTCGTGGTTGAGGAATGCGACTTTTTCCGACTAATGATTGCACTTCTACCAGTAAAGGTCGAGAACCGCCTAACATAGGGAAAACAATTGAGCCACTTACTCCCATAGGTCTCTCTTGCAAAAAGATAGCACTTGGGTTTGTAACTTCCTTTAATCCTTCATAACACATTTCAAACACACCCATTTCATGAGTCGAACCAAATCTGTTTTTTATTGCTCGCAATACCCGTAAGGATTGTTTTCCTTCCCCCTCAAAATAAAGTACCGTATCAACAATATGTTCTAAAACTTTAGGTCCTGCAATATATCCTTCCTTAGTAATATGCCCAATAATTATCATAGGTATATTTAATTGTTTTGCTTTTTGGACTAATTCATAGGTACATTCACGGACTTGTGTAATACTACCGGGTAAAGAATCCACCTCGGAGTTACTGATACTCTGTATAGAATCAATGATAACTAAAGAGAAATGGTTTGTATCTATATGAGAAAGAATATCATTCATATCCGTCGAAGAATACATGAATAAATTTTTGTGAACAGCATTTATCCTCTGTGCTCGCTCTTTTACTTGATGGAACGATTCCTCTCCATGTATATATAACACATCCCCATTATTCTTAGCCCACATACCTGCTATTTGTATTACTAATGTTGACTTACCGATACCAGGCTCTCCTCCAATTAATATAACCGCCCCTCGTATAATTCCGCCTCCCACAACTCGATCAAATTCTCCTATCCCTGTAAGGATTTTTTGGGAAAACGCTTCTATGTGGTTCGAATCAAAAATGGAGATGGGGTGAATTTCGATACTTTTTTGTTTATTCTTTGAAACATTTCTGGCAACTTTTTCTACAAAAGGGTTCCATGATTCGCATTGTGGACACTTTCCAAACCATTTAGGTGATTCAAAACCGCATTCACTACACTCGTAAATTTTTTTCTCATGTGCCATCGTTGTAAAATCTTATTGTTCTAACTTATTTTATTACCACATAAATAATATCGAAATTTGATGTTGTATCCCAACTGAAAAAAGAAAGGTTAGAAATGGAACAATTAGTTTTTTTAACAGAAGAGGAAGTCCTACATATTAAAAGAAATTTTGGTACTCCTATTTTTGTATACGATGAACAGACTATGTTTCAAAGAACACAGGAAGTCTTGTCTTTTCCACATGCATTTGGTTTTACAGCCCGTTTTGCAATGAAAGCACTCCCTACACGAAAAATTCTGCAGAAGTTTCATGCTTGGGGATTACATATAGATGCCAGTAGTGGTTATGAAGCGGAACGAGCTATTCGGGCAGGCATCCCTCCATCACATATTCAGATTACAGCCCAGCAGATTCCTCACAACTTAAAGGCACTGATTGAACAGGGGGTCCTATATAATGCCTGTTCACTCCAACAGTTAAAGGTATATGGGGAAATGTTTCCGAATAGAGATGTAAGTGTGCGAATTAATCCCGGACTGGGGTCGGGCTCTTCAAATCGGACTAATGTGGGCGGTCCTTCTGCGAGTTTTGGTATCTGGCATGAGTATTTAAATCAGGTATATGAAGTCGCCAATAGATACGGACTAAAAATTACAGGCATGCACACCCATATCGGTTCGGGTTCAGACCCTGAAGTATGGGTTCGATGCGCCCATCTTGCTTTAGAAACTGCGAGAAAAATGCCGGAGGTTCGGCGAATTAGCCTTGGTGGGGGATATAAAGTGGCAAGAATGTCCGATGAAAAAACAGCAAACTTACAAGAAATAGGGAATAAAATCTTACCCGCTTTTTTTGAGTTTGAAAAGAAATATGGAAGACAACTTCACTTAGAAATAGAGCCGGGAACTTATCTTGTCGCTAATGCAGGGGCACTTTTATGTTCTATTATTGATGTGGTTGATACGGGTATGAATGGTTATCGCTTTATCAAAATTGATTCAGGGATGACAGAAAATGTCCGTCCCAGTATGTATGGAGCATTACATCCACTTATAGTTGTCCCACATGAAAAAAGAGACCAAAGAAATGAATATGAATATATTGTTTCTGGGCATTGTTGTGAAAGTGGAGATATCTTTACCCCACAAAAAGGAGACCCGGAAAGTCTGGGACCAAGAAAACTATTAGAAGCAAAAATAGGAGATGTTTTAGTGGTGGAGGGGGCAGGAGCATATTGCTCCAGTCAATCCTGCAAAAATTATAATTCTTTCCCTGAGTGTGGAGAATTATTGCGAACCGCACCTTTCCAATTTGAGTGGATACGAAAGCCTCAAACATTGGAACAAATGATTCAAAATGAGTTATAGAGAAGGACCGATACATGACAAATCCTACCGCTTTGGTTACAGGTGCAAGTAGAGGAATTGGTAAAGGGATTGTCCAATCATTAGCCCAAAAGGGTTATAATATTATTGCAATTGCGAGAAACCCTGAGGGACTCCGTTTGCTAACGGAAGAGATAGAGAATAATTATCATGTCCAATGTTTTCCTTTCTCTCTTGACATTGGAAATCTTGGCGAACAAAAACAGTGGTTTTCCACTCACTTTTCAAAACTACCTGATATAGACATTCTCGTTAATAACGCCGGAATTGCTCCCGAAAAACGAATGGATATTTTAGAATGTTCCATTGAAAGTTATGACAAAGTGATGGATACAAATTTGAAAGGTGTTTTTTTCTTTACTCAGAAAATTGCTCAACAAATGATAACAGCAGTTCAAAAAAAAGATAAGGGGAACTATAAACCCCGTATCATTTTTGTTACCAGCATATCAGCGATTACTGCTTCCCCAAGTCGAGCAGAATATTGCATTAGCAAAGCAGGTTTAAGTATGACCGCACAACTTTATGCCGTGCGATTGGCGGAGTATAATATACCTGTGTTTGAAATTCGTCCGGGTATCATTACAACAGATATGACAGAGCCTGTTCGTTCAAAATACGATGCACTTATTCAACAGGGATTATTACTCCAAAGACGATGGGGAACACCAGAAGATGTGGCGAATTGCGTTAAATCTATTGTAGATGGACTTTTTGATTATGCAACAGGTTCCATTTTTGAAATTAGTGGTGGTTTTAGTGTTTTACGGTTATAAATTTTTTGAAGGGAAATATAATTATGAATGTTAAACGAAAAGAATTAGCCCGAATGATTGATCATACCCTTCTTCGTCCTTATGCAAATGAGGATGATATTCGAATTCTATGTCAGGAGGCGATAGAAAATAATTTCTATGCAGTAAGCGTTAATCCCACATGGACAAAATTATGTGCTCAATTATTAAAAGATACACCTGTTAAAGTAGATGTATGTGTGGGCTTTCCTTTGGGAGCGACAACAGCCCACATCAAGGTAGCCGAAACAGCAGAAGCTATTAAGAACGGGGCTCAGGAAATAGATATGGTTATTAATATTGGAGCTTTAAAGTCGGGTTATACCGCTTATGTAGAAAAGGAAATTGCTATCGTAGTGAAAACTGCAGGGAATATCCCTGTCAAAGTAATTTTAGAGACAAGTTACTTAACCAATGATGAAAAAGTAGCAGTCTGTGAAATGGGTATTCGAACAGGGGCAAGTTTTGTTAAAACCTCCACAGGCTACGGAACTAAAGGGGCTACCGTGGAGGATGTCCAATTACTACGAAAAGCAGTGGGAAAGTTTTTAGGAGTCAAAGCAGCAGGTGGAATTCGAACCTATGGTGAAGCAGTTGCCATGATAGAAGCAGGAGCAAATCGTATTGGAACAAGCACCAGTTTAGATATTCTACAAGATGCCCCTTTATAATTCCCTTAAAATAGAAAATATAATCATAGGAGAAAAGATATGGATGCTATTGAGGCTATTAAAACACGACGGTCAGTAAGAAAATATATAGATAAAGAAGTTCCAAAAGAACTTTTAGAAACAATAGTAGATTGCGGCCGTCTTTCTGCAACTGCAAGAAATGAACAACCCTGGGAATTTATTGTCGTGGTTGATAAAGAATTAAAAAAAAGGATTGCCGAACAAACAGACCACGGTAAATTTATTAGTGAAGCAGGAGCCTGTATTGTAGTCGTGTGTAAAGATACAAAATACTATCTGGAGGATGGCTGTGCTGCGACACAAAATATTCTCGTATCTGCACATGCTTTGGGTTTGGGTTCTTGCTGGATTGCTGGGGATAAAAAACCGTATTGCTCGTCCCTTTTAAAGTTGCTTAATGTCCCTGCATCATTTCGTTTAGTTAGTTTGATTGCTATCGGGTATCCTGCATCTATTCCTTCACCACAAAAACGAAGTTTGAGCGAGGTCCTTCACTGGAACTTATTTAACTATGATTGAAGTTAGCCGATAATTGCTTTAAGTATTCATAGGTAGCATATTGCGTCCGAATCGTTCCTTTCCCATGCCCCACATACCGATTGGTTTGTCGCTCATCCAAAACTCGGGCTTTAATATTATCCTGAATCTGGAAGAAAATCATATCCCATATCTGCTGTTTCAATTCGGGAGCAGAAATAGGGAAGGCACACTCAACACGATAATCCAAATTGCGTTCCATTAAATCCGCAGATGCAAGATAAATAATAGATTGCTCCCCTTTACCAAAGATGTAAATCCTTTGATGTTCCAGGAAACGGTCAAGAATAGAAATAGCAGAAATATTTGGGTGGGGAGGCATAGCATACGTTGTTCGAACCACCAGGTCAATTTTTACTCCTGCATCTGCCGCTTCTTTTAATTTTTTGACTATTTTGGTATCTGTCAAGTGATTCACTTTTAAAAATATATAGCCATTTTCTCCTTTATCTTTTTCACGGTTAATAACTTTGTTGAGTGCTTTTCGTAAAGTAAATGGGGAAATCCATAAATATTCAAAATCAGGAGGCGTTAGAGGAGGCAAACCAGAAGTTCGGTCTAATAATTTAAAGGCTTCTTCCACTTCTTCTGTAATAGACGGGTTAGATGTAAGTAAAATACTATCCACATATTGACGAGCTGTCTTTTCATGAAAATTTCCTGTTGATAATCCCACAAAACTTTTATTTTTTCTCTTAATTAAAAGGAATTTCGCATGAACCTTCATCGGCGGAACACCATAAGCTACACGGACTCCCGCTTCGGATAAGCGTTCTGCTACTTGGATATTGTGTTGTTCATCAAAACGTGCTTGTAGTTCTATTGAAGCAAAAACTTTTTTCCCATTTCTCGCCGCATTTATAAGAGCATTAACAATTTTAGATTGGCTCGCAACTCTATAAATCGTCATTTTTATTTCTTCAACATCCGGGTCAATTGCACTCTCACGCACAAGGCGAACAACATGGTCAAAGGATTGATAGGGGTATGTTAGTAATATATCTTGTTTCTCAACGATATCTAAAACAGGGGTGCGTGGTCCATCTAAAAGAGGATGCTTTACAGGGGGGAGGGGTTCAAATAATAAATCTTTTCTTTTCGCAGGGAAATTCATTAAATCTTTCATATTATGATAGCGTCCCCCCGCAATAACTGTATCCTCTTCTGTGATTTTCAATTCTTTTAGTAATTTTTTGCAGAGTTTTCTGGGCATTTGCTCATCATAATGAAACCGAGTAGGACGCCCTCCTTTTCGTTGTTCCAACACTTTTCGCATCTTGCGGATATAGCCTTCTGAAAAGTCATTATCAATATCTAACTCTGCATCTCTTGAAATTTTGAATTCATACGCTTCAATATCATCAAAGGGGAAAATATATAAAACATCTGTAAGAAAAAGTCGAATCACATCATCAATATAAGCGATATTTCCTCTGGGAAGTTCAACAAAACGAGGTAAGGAAGAAGGAATTTCGAGAACTGCATACTTCTTTTTATCTTGCATATTCATTTGAATGGCAAAATACAAAGCCCCATCTGTCAACGGCGGTAACGGAATTTTATCCTGTAAAATTATCGGAACAAGTGTATGAAGAATATTTTCCTTAAAATATTCAGAAAGCCATTGAAATTCCTCAGGAGCTAATCCATATAAATCTTCTTGTGTTAAAATCCGAATACCATAATTTTCTAATTCAGATGTGATTGTTTCGTATGCCTGACGAAATCGTTCATCTAATTCTCGAGAAAATTCCCCAATGGCTTCCAAAAGATATGCCATTTTTTGTTCACCCAACTCGAGACGCCTTTGGACACTGGCTACTCGTACTTTAAAAAATTCATCCATATTGGAAGAAAAAATACCTAAAAACTTCAACCGCTCTAACAAAGGATTTCTTTCATCTTCCGCTTCTTGTAAAACGCGTTCATTGAAAGATAATACGGAAATCTCGCGAGTGTAAAAAATTTTCTCTTTATTTAACATATTATTATTTTATATAAATAAATTCTCTGTTATTTTTCTTTTATTAATTTAAGATATTTCACACCTATTAAGCAAACTATTTTTGCTTACACTTCCTGTCCCTGTCAGAAACAAAAATTATCCTCGCTTTCACCCGGGCAGGGAAAATATATACCCATATTAAAAATCTGTATAGCCCTCAACAATTCAGGAAAAGAAATCACCCAATCTTGCGGATTATAATCGCTGGAATGAGGTTGACAATCATATTTCCCCACTGAACCTGGCAAATACCCATCTTCACTTTTTTGCTGTGGGTCACAAGAATATCCTCCCATACTAAAAAACTGGATTATTCGGAGCAGTTCAGACATATTGATTTTTTTATCCATATTTATATCTGCACTATGATAAAAAATATAACATTCTCCATAATTCAAAAAATCAGATAGCTCGAAATTCAACGGGATACCTTCCCCTTTCGACAATCCTGCAATAAAACCCGATGAAACACAATTGAGCCAGGTAATAGATATTTCACCATTATAAAACATTTCTAATTGGATGTTTGCTTCGCCAGAGCCATATCTGGGAACACCCGAGAAAGTTACAACAAATGCATCCGTATCAAATTGATATGAAATGGTACCTCCTTTTGTTGGGTCTAAATCATCAAACATTAGTGATATTCTGGGCATTGAAAAATGGCGTTCTAATGATTCTGAATAGTCATCATTGCCCTGAGTAAAAGTAATATAGCCATTACTCCCTACAAAACATTGAGAATATTCCACTCCATATAGATAGACATAAGTTCCTAAAGGAAACTCCACCATGGCAAAACTATCATCTCCCAAAGTTAAAAATGTCGCCTCTTTTGTACTTCTTGGGAATTGTTCCACATTTTTTATACATACACTATATCCATCCTCTGATTCATCTGGGATAAATATAATTCGGTGATTTGAGAGAGGAACAGTTTCTACTACATCGGAAGTATAATAGTAGGTAAAATAATCGGGCTGATGTAAAGTTGTAAAATAATCGCAATCTGTAGAATATTCATTACCGGCGACATCGGTCAAAATAATTCGGTACATGTAATCCGTTTCAGGGGCTAATCCTGCGATTAAAAATTTATGATTCATATTCATAACAAATGAATTTTCGAATTTCTCAAATGGAATAAAGCAATGCGTTCCATATTCGAAACGAGCTGAACACACTTCATTTGTCTCTAATTGTATATCCGCAGTTCGTATATCGGGTGTTATTGATAATTGGAGTAGTTGGGGAGGGTTCGTATCTATTGTTGCCTCGGCTCTAATGGTTTGTGGCGTCCCTGACTCTGTAAGTTCATCATAATATTCTGCAATAATTGAACCACTATGAACTACAGAAAGAAAACCATCATTGTTTTGTGGGAACAAAGTAGTTAATTGAATTGTCCCTTCAAAAAAGCCTGCTACTTGGGTTTCTGAGAGAATGATTTGTTCACTGTCTCCACTGGTGGAAGTTATAGGGATAACAATTTCTCCCTGTCCTGACAGGTTGGAATCAGCCAGTACAAGGATGGCAAGAGAAGAACCATTGTAAATAGTCTTATCCCATTGTATATTCCCATTCGCCCCAGCTATAACTGGCAAATCTACTTGATAGGGAATTACTGGATTCCCCGTTATAGTTAACTTAACAATAGGAACAGTCCCCGGGGGGGAAAATGTAACAAGATTTTTTCCAAATTGAGAAAGAGTTGCACCCAGTAAAATATTTGAGTTCGAAAGGGATATAACTGCTTTTTCCCATTCAATATAAGTTGAAAAAGGTAATCCATTCGGATTTACACTTGAATCATGTGTAATTGCTGGATTTTGTAGTATTCCTGCCCATATTTCTGTGGAGGGGTCACCTAAAAGATTATACATTTCAAAATATCGTTTTGTTTTATCTGTATTCCCATAATAATTAAAAAACTTTAACTTCCCATTAAGAATCATTCCCGCGGTCCATGTTTTTCCTGATGTAAAGAAACTTTCAATAATAAATTTTTCCAAAATATCATCCTCGTCCCAATAAGAAGTCACAGAACTACCTAAAAAACCCACTCCTCCCCCTGTTGCCCTTTGCCATGTTTCACCAAAACACTCGGGCCTTGCATACTGTCCCGTATCACATGCAAAACTAAGTACCCAAGGATACACGGTATTGGTTAGAAAATTAATATTACTTTGAGAAAACGGGGGACCATCTGCCCAACTATCATACGAACCATGTCCTGAATATATTACCCAACCTCTCCCTGAATTGATGGCGGAAATCACATCGGTAGTTGTTGCCCCATAAGATACCGTATACAATTTTTGTGAATTAAATTCAGCAGGGTCGAAATAGTTTGATATTACATAATTATGAGTTCCCTCTGTGGTTTCATAGTGGTCTAAACCTGTTAAAAAAGAAGCCTTAATATACCATGGCTCTATAAGTGGCCACTCCACTTTTTCATATTTAAGTATTTTATTTAACGCATTATTTAATTGGTTGGAATCGGATACAGCAATTCTACCCACCCATAAATCGGGAGTATAGTATTCATCTCCATCAACTGTAGAATAATACAAATCGGTAATAGGATTGTTATAAGCAGAACCTGCTGGAGCTTGAATATAATTAGCATCACCTACTAAAACGACAAAGGATGGAGGAATTTCCCAGTTTAAATATGCCTGTCGTATATAATTTTTTATAGCCGTAAAGTTTGTGCCTATATTTGCTACATTTTCAACGATAGTTACAAAACCTCTTTGTGTCTTCCATTTAACCCATTCATTTAAGGTGCTGTTCCCAACGAAAGGAGATGCTACTATAACAAGCATACCCAATGGAATATCGTAATTAATACTTTTCGATTTTTCATCTAAAAGAGAGGAATTTATGATATAAGGTTCCCATAAATCATCAATATATTTTGAAGAATATTTCTTATCACGAAATAATGTATAAGACTTGGGTAGCTTCCATTGGATATCAACTACGATATTTTTTCTTATATAAATTTTTGAGTTCTTTGGAACATAACAAATAGGATAATAAGAAATTTGATATAGATTTCTTCCCCGAACATTCCCTAACGGTTCTATTGCAACAACTTTCTCTCCCAGTTTATCATTCCCATTATAAACATCATTATTTATTACAAGTTTAGGGCGTTGAACTCCCTGAATTTTTTCCCATGGATATTGAACAGGATAAATGGGATGTTGTATTTTCATTTCATCAGGGGGAGTTACCTCTTTATATGTCAAATAAACATCAGATACATCTAATGGAACTTCTATATATCTTCTCCAAACAGGTAATTCGGGGTTACCTATAGTCCCTGACACCCCCATCCCTTCCACATAAATATGGATAAATTCATAACCATCTATAATCTGTTTTTGCATTTCTGGGTTGGAATTTAAATTAATTTCAATCTCAATACCATTTCCTTTTTGATATGTAGTAATACTAACATTATTTGCATCAGCATTTGTTACAAATAATGTAAGTAAAACTATAATGTATATACCCCAGAAAATACCGTATTTTTTCATCATAATCTTGTATTTTAGAAACCCTTCATTGTTTTTTCTTACTTTAAAATTATACCATACAACTGAAATATTTATTCCTTAAAAAAATACTGCGGTCTGAAAAGACCGCAGTAGTAGTAATTTTATTTACACTACAAAACCACTTACTTCTTTTTCTTTGCTCCCAAGACTGCATCCTTGGCCGCTTTGGCAATACGGAATTTCAATACCTTCTTTGCAGGGACTTTCATCTTTTCTTTTGTCTGCGGATTAATCTGAATACGAGCTTTCCGTTCTGCGACAACCAATTTGCCTAAGCCAGGAATGACAAAACTGATAGGTGCTTGCGCATAAGCCAATTCTACCAAATTTTGAAGGACTTCACTAACGTTCTTCTTGGTTAGCCCTGTTGCCTCTGCAAGAGCTGCAATAATTTGGGCTTTCGTCATTGGTTTGTCATCTTTTGTTGCTTTTTTGAATGCCATAATAGTTCCTCCAGTGGGTTACTCCCCATTGTTTTTATCTGGCTCACGAAACACTACAACGGGCAGCGTTTCGTGAATACCATATTTACATTGATATATTAACATATACGATTTAAACCTAAAAATCAAATTGAAAAGCAACCTATTCTTTAGTTTTTTATAAAATATATCCTAATAAAACGAGGATTATTATAATATGGAAGAAAAATTTTTTTAAGGAGATATAATGATTATTCATTTAATACAAGGGAAAAAAGGTTGTGTTTTTGGGAAAACCAACAATTTAGGTATTATTATCGTAGATGCTTTAAGAGCAAGTGCAACCACAACAATGTTATTCCATCATGGTGCTAGAAGAATCATAGTAACCGACGAAGTAGAAAATGCTCTTCACTTAAAGAAAATATATCCCTCTGCTATGTTGTTTGGGGAACGAAAAGGTTTACCGCCTGCAGGCTTTGATTATGGGAATAGCCCGAGAGAGACAATACACGCACGAGATAAAGAAGTTATCTTCACAACTACTACTGGAGCTCGCCTCCTAATAGAAGGATACAGTGAACAAATTCCTTTCATTATAATGGCAACAACAGTTAACGCAAATGCTGTGTGTAATTTTTTGACAAAACAGAACACAGATTTCGTTATAGTTCCAGCAGGACTTTTTGATGATGAGACTTTCTCTGCTCAGGAAGATTGGGTAAGTGCAAGTTATATAGTAAGTCTTCTAAATGCCGATGTTAAAAATGGTGCAAATGAATATAAGTACTGGAAAGAGAGAATAGATAATGAGGGTATAAACAGATTATTTGAAACAGCACCTCATTCAGAAAAACTCCGTAAAATAGGACTTTCTGAAGATATTTTATGGTGTGCACAAACTAATATTTCTAATTGCATACCCAAAGTAGCAAAGAAAGAAAAGGGATATATCATTCTTGAAAATTTAAAATAACGATCGAGCCTATTCAGGCGTATAACCTTCAGGAAATTTCTTCAAGATAGCCCAAGCTGATTTATCTATCCACTCATAAAGTTTTTCCACCCCCAAACCAAGTGAATACCATGCAGGGATATATAAAAGCGTAATTTGCCCATGCAAATTCCACCGCAAATTGGAATAATCCCAAATTCTTAAACCCAAAACTTTATGAAATAATATTCCAGACACATATTCCACAATAAAAATACCCATCATATAAACAACAGCCCGCAAAGGTAACGGAACTCTTTTTGCTTTTAATGGATTTTTTAACCATGGAGTAATAATTCCTAATAAACCATAATCCAACATCATCCAGGGAGAAGAATGTCCATTCATACTAATATTCCCGTGAGATATAAGTCCCCCTATCCCTGTAAACAAAACCTCCATAGATAATCCTAATAGTGCAAAGATTACAAAACGAACGAAGGCTCTTTGATACTTCATATAATTTCCCTTTCCTCTTTAATCGTTAATAATATATTATGCACGAGGGTGTGCATTTTTATGGGCTTGTGTAATGCGTTCCACACTTACATGCGTATAAATTTGAGTGGTCGAAATATTCGAATGACCAAGAAGTTCCTGCACTACTCGTAAATCCGCCCCTCTATTTAACAAATGTGTAGCAAAAGTATGTCTCAATGTGTGCGGAGTTACTTTATCTGAAAGACCTGCCAACATCGCATAATGTTTTATTATTCGCCAGAGTGTTACTCGACTCATTTGTTTACCTGATTTAGAGAGAAAAACAGCAGGTGATTTTACTTTTCCCATCTCTCTCATTCCAAACCAGTCTTGTATCCTCTCAATGGCTCGACTCCCCAATGGGACAATCCGAACTTTATCTCCTTTACCACGAATCCGCAATATCCCTTCATTTATAGATAAATCATGTGTTGTAATACTAGATATTTCACTAACTCTCAAACCACAAGAATAAAAAAGTTCTAATATAGCAAGGTCCCTTTCTTTATTTCTTGGAGTTGTTTCCGCTACTTTGAATATCTGCTCTATCTCCCCCTCTGTCAAGAAATGAGGTAGTTTTTTGGATAAGCGGGGAGTATCCAATCCATCAATAGGATTTTTATCTATAATCTGTTCTTCACACAGAAATTTATAAAAACCTCTTAATGTGCTAAGATGCTGAGCTAAAGAACGAGCTGATATTTTTTTCTTTTGTAATAAGAGAAGGTATTCCAAAATAAGATGGGTAGTAACTTTCGAGAGTTCATCTACTTCTTTTTCTGATAAAAAAGAAATGTACGAATTTAGATTTCTTCTGTAGGTATTTAATGTATTTTCGGATAAACCCCACTCAAACACAGCAAGTTCGAGGAAATAATCAATAAAAGGTTTCAACTTCAAGTTGATTTCATTCGGATTCATCCAGAGTAAACTCTCCGGGTTCTTTTATATGAATTGGTTTCGTTTTCTGTTCATCACTAATATTGGTATGTTTATTCTTTTCATCCTCTTCTAATTTTTGAGTAACTTTCAACAATAATTTCCCTGCATTAGGATGTTCCAATTCTACCGCTTTTTCTAACATCCAACGGCTCCGAGATAGGTCTCCCAACTTATAATAGCAAAAACCTAAACCATAATAGGCATCACGATGTTCTGGATGCTCTTCACAAATCCAACGATATAAAGCAATAGCTTCAACAATCTTCCCACGACTTACTAATGTTGCCGCCTCACGCGAACGAATTTTTACATCTGATGAAAATGACAAATTACTTCTGCCTACAGATTCAAATCCATCGTCGGGTAGAGGTAATTTTTCTACTGTCTTCTGAGTATTTTCTTTGGGAGAAGATATATCTTTTGCCGATAGATATTCTCCTTCGGGCTTCTCTAAGCGTACAGCTAAAACCTTACCACAACGGGGACAGACACCTCTCATTTCATTTTGCTCAATCTTGGGCAGTATCTTGGCTCCGCACTCACAGTCTAATATTTTTATAATTGTTTCACGACCATCCATCGAAATACTCCTAAAATTCTATATTACATCTAATTGGTCTTTATTACTTTCACTTATCATATTGTTGTTCTTATTCTGAAGATTATTTTCTTCTATCTCTGTCATTTCTTTATATGAATATTTTTTAATATTTTCTGCAATATGTCCTAATAAATCCGATTCTACAGATTTAACGGCCCCTCGGATTCCATTCGCAATCCCTGATGGAGAGGAAGCCCCGTGCAAAGCAATGACAATACCTTGAACACCTAATAGAGGGGCACCGGGATACTCATTCGGATTTACTGTCTTTTTTAATTCTTGAAGGGCACTTCTCGCCAAAACAGCACCTAATCGGTTCATAGAAGATTTTAACAATTGTTCTTTCATAAAATTGCCCACAAATTTTGCGACCGACTCGGCTGTTTTCAAAATAATGTTACCAACAAAACCATCACAAACGACCACATCTGCTTCCCCACCAAAAACACCATTGGGTTCAATATTTCCCACGAATTGGATTCCTTCAATTTTGCTCAAGATTTGAAAGGTCTGTTTTAAAACACTACTCCCTTTAACCATCTCCTCACCTATATTAATTAATCCCACGCGTGGATTGCTCACTCCCAACGCATAATGGGAATAAGCAATACCCATCAATGCAAAATCGCAAAGATGTCGTACCTGGCAATCTACATTGGCTCCTAAATCTAATAAGACTACCTTCCCACCGATGGTGGGTAAGGCTTGAGCTAATGCCGGACGGGATATCCCCTGCATAATCCCGAGAATAATTCGTGACCCTACCATAACAGCACCCGTATTACCCGCACTAACAACTGCATCTACTTCTCCTGCCTTCAATTTTCGTAAGGCAACCAGAAGACTACTCTCTTTTTTTTGACGCAGGGCAAGTACGGGCTGGTCCTGCATTGAAATGTACTCGGAGGTGTGGATTATCTCAACTTTACCTTTTTTGGGATATTTTTCTAACTCTTTTTTGAGTATTTCTTCATTCCCAACAAGGACAATTTCACAATTATGGTCTAAACTTGCTTCCACAGCACCTTGTACTTCTACTGCAGGAGCATTATCCGAACCCATCGCATCTAAAGCGATGCGCATGTTTTTTCTCCACTTTTATGGTTTACAGTTTTTATTCTTCTTCAAGATTTAACACCATACGATTCTTGTAATATCCACATTTAGGACAGACACGGTGGGGAAGAATTTTTTCACTACAATGTGGACATTCGATTAAGTTAGGTTTTGTTAAAGCATGATGAGACCGTCTCATATTTTTCTTTGCTTTACCGGTTCTTCGTTTCGGGACAGGCACTTTTTACTCCTCCTTTGAATTAAGGTTTATTCCTTGAAGTAATTCTGATAATTTTGTATTCGGCAAATGTGTCGCTTCTTTGCTAACACGGATGCCACAAGAACATTTTTCGTGGTTCAAGTTTATACCACATTCAGGGCATAAACCTGCACAATTTATATCACATAAAAATTTATAAGGGATATCCAATACCAGCTCTTCCCAAATATAGGGCGTCAGGTCAATCTCATCTCCTTGGAATACTCTCTTCTCTGCTAACTCATCGAATTCATCTTTCGCTTTCCTATGTTTACTTTCTCCACTTCGACTTTCTTCTATTATCGGATTTAAATCTGTACTTACTAATCCTCGTTCAAATAACCATGTCATTTCTCTATCTAATCTATATTGCATATCATCAAGACAACGATCGCATTTATGGTTAATAATTCCCAAAATCTTTCCTTGAAATAAAAAATTTTTTCCTGTTTTCTTTACTGTCCCCATTAATTGAATTATTTCAATGGGAAGTGCTTCTACATCAACAGGCTGTAGTTCCGAAACCTTTATAACTTCATTAATTTCATACCCCTTATCTGATATATCCATTATTCTTATTTTTAGTATATCCAATGGTATAATCCTTAAAATCAGATAGGGCTTGTTTTGAAAATTGTATCATAATATTTGAAAAGAATCAAAAAGGAAACTTTATTTCCTTGGGATTTATGATTAAGACTTTATATTATATAATAAAAATATCTTGATTTTCCAAAAAGTCGGTTTCTTTTTGAAATATTCACTTATACATATATGTTTTTATTAAAAACTAAATTATAGGAGATACAATTATGACAAACTACAACCTAACTCGAAAAATTAAATCATTGTTTACAATATGTTTAACTATTTGTGTTATGTTAGGCATATCCTGTCAGGGAAAAGCATTAAATATTGGAGATTCCATGCCCGATTTTAATTTAAAAGATTATGATGGAAAAGAGCATTCCTTGTCTCAATACAAAGGCAAAATTGTAGTTATTGAATTTTGTTCTCAAGAATGTCCCTATTCCAGAGGAGCTGACCCTGATTTAGTAAAATTACATACAAAATACAGCACGAAAGGGGTTGTATTTCTTGGTATTGACTCTCATTTTAAGACCCAACCGGAAGAGATAAAAAAATATGCTCTCGAAGTAAAAAAACCGTATCCTATATTGAAAGATTTTGAAAACAAATTTGCAGACAAAGTAGAAGCTAAAGTAACTCCAGAAATTTTTATAGTAGATAAAGATGGAAAAATTGCTTATCATGGTGCATTTGATGACCGTAAAGGACCTGATGGTCAACCTACAGAAAAATACACAGAAAATGCTCTTGAAGCATTATTATCTGGGAAACCTATTGAAAAAACAGAAACAAAAGCATGGGGCTGCACTATAAAGCGAGTTCCTAAAAATTAATATGCACTAATAAAAGTTGATTATGAGAAAATATTATATATCTGTGACTTTTTTTATTTGTATGATTATAACTACATATTTACCTTTTGCAGAGGAAAAACAATCTGAAAAAAAACCTATAATATATAATATAAACTTAAAACAAATTGAGACCTCGCTTTCTGAAAACAAGCAAGGTCTCACTATTATTAATTTATGGGCTACATGGTGCCCCCCTTGTGTTGCAGAACTTGCTCATTTTGGGAATATTTATGAAAAATATCCGAAAGAAAAAGTTCACCTCTATTTAATAAACATAGAGGGTAAAGAAATAAAGGAGAAGGTTTTAGAACCATTTTTAAAAAAGAACCCTTTACCCTGTCCCGTTTATTTATTGGATGAAGGAAGTCCTGAGGAAATCGAAAAAGTTTTGAAAACAGAAATCAGTGGGGCATTACCCATTACTCTTATTTATAACTCGGGAGGAAGACTCTTAAAAAAATTTGAGGAATCCATTAGCGAAAAAGATATACAATCTATCCTTAAAGAAAATGGAATTAATGAAAAGGATATATAACCTCAAAATATATCCTCATTCAAAATATTTTCATTAATAAAAACAAAATATGTTTCTTACCTATTATTAGACATAATTTTATTATATATACCTCTTTTTTATGAGATAAAAACATACTTTTATTTTCAATATAATGCTAATTTATATATAAAAGATTTTGGAAGGATGAATACAACAGTAGCAGATACATGTGTCTATGGTTTTAATTATTTAAATCAAGTATTTTTTATTATGCTTAACTTAGACCGGTACAATATCCATCTTCCCCATCAGGGCACTGATAATATCCACCACTATTAAAGAATTGGATGAGTCTAAGTATTTCTGTAAATACAATTCACCCATTCCTTGGGTTGCAATCGGAAGCATGGGGTCTGCATGTTTTATCTCCATCAAAACTCGGGCATTGTTTTTTTAGTAATATTACTATCTACCAATCAATCCTATACTAGATACAACATCTGTTGAAGCTATAGTGTTAGACAAAGCCACATTATCTAAAGTGGGATGCTTGATATATAAGTTATAGATTTGAAATCCTTTCCCCTTCATTTTTCCGCTAAAGGGGTTAGAAGCCGTCCTTATAGGAGAAAAACCGATGTCACCTTTTCAAGTAGCTGTTTAAGAGCACCTATGTCCTGTGTGCGTTCATAATCACTATCGAGTAGATAGGGAGGGAATGGTTCTTTCCTAAATTCTGAAGTTCGGAAATATTGCTTATTAGAATAGCAGACCAAGATTGAAAAGAAAATAGAAGCGGAAAAATAAAACATAGAGTAGATAATCTTACATTATAAGATTCTCAAAACTTTTGACAAAAAATAAGACTTTTTTCATAGTTGTTACTCTATATGTTATATGTTTTAATAAATTTTTTAATATTTATCCCATAATTTATTATTTTTAATATATTATTGAATAAAATAGCATCAAATTTTTGACCGCACCTAATTTTTGCATATAAGATATTAAGGTTAAATTATTAAAAAAACAATGAGATATATTAATTTTATTGATTATGGAGAAAAAAGTATGTGAGGGGAATTTATAAATTAGTCACCGAATAAAAATTATTAAACAGAGAATAGTAATTGTTAATTATATGAAATAAAGGTAGTTAAGTATTTATTTTTTGAAAACCAAAGGATATGTTCGTGTAATAACCACATTAACCCCTGTTTGCATAAAATTATGAATGATTATTTGGCCACATTTGGCAGGAAGATTAATTTTTTGGCTATATAATTTTTCTAATAATGGGTTTATATAT
The DNA here is from genome assembly GCA_938014335.1 of uncultured bacterium. Taxonomy (GTDB): domain Bacteria; phylum Hydrogenedentota; class Hydrogenedentia; order Hydrogenedentales; family Hydrogenedentaceae; genus Hydrogenedens. The sequence goes on along the minus strand of CALLRP010000006.1, from coordinate 98,045 downwards.
TTTTTTGAGATCGGTTTGTCTGTCTTAACAGGAAGATAGGACATTTCTTCTGAATCCGTTTGAACTACCGCAGTAACTACTCGCTTGGGATCTGTTATTTCCTCATGAGCATAAACCTCCCCCCGTTCACATTTTGCACCAAGAAACTGGTACTGACCATCTCCAGTTGGCTGGACTGTAATATGGCACCCATTAGGACAACTTAAACAAATTATTTCCTTTTCCATATTTCTATCCCATTAACTTAATGAAAATTCTATTGGTAATAATTCACCATTACTTACCAAGTCCTTTAAATCATCTGGTTTTAGTTCCACATGAAACATTTCTGCAGGTTTTACATGCCTTAGAGTAAATTGTCGTATTGTTTTTTCTCCCTGTCGGACTACCAAAGTAGCTTTATCCTTAACAATAAGGGAACGCATAGAAAAACGGTTTTTCTCACCTAATCTATATCTGTTTGGAAGAACATACTTTAAATTTGCACCTGCAATAACCTTACCCTGCTCTATTTTTTCTGTTTTTCCTTGTAAATAATTGATAAGTTCATTACCGCAACGTTGTGCTTCATCAGAAACCCAATCCACAAGGTCATGGACATGTAGAACGTTTCCACAAGCAAAAACTCCTTCTGCAGAAGTCATTAATCTTGTATCAACTAATGGACCTCCTGTCTCAGGGTTTATTTTTATTCCTGCAGATTGTGTTAATTCGTTTTCTGGAACAAGTCCCACAGAGAACAGTAATGTATCACATTCTACTTTAAATGTTTTTGAATAATTAGGGGTTCCATTTTCTAAAGGTGTTATTTCAACTGCTTCTACCCTATCTTTCCCTTCTATTCGGGTAACAATATGGCTTAAATATAAGGGGATATTAAAATCATTTAAGCACTGGACAATGTTTCTTGTTATTCCTGATGGGTAAGGCAGAATTTCCACAACAGCAAGGACCTCTGCCCCTGTCCATGTTAATCTACGAGCCATGATTAAACCAATATCCCCAGAACCTACGATAACAACTCGTTTGCCGGGCATATAACCATCTATATTTATAAGGCGTTGTGCCAAGCCCGCGGTGAAGATGCCTGCGGGTCTTGTTCCGGGAATACCTAAATTCCCTCTATTTCGTTCCCGACACCCCATAGCAAGAACAATAGCCCTTGCATTAATTCTAAAAACTCCATGTTGACTACTACATAAATTGACCTGTTTTACCGGTTGGTGAACTGCCATATTGGTAGCTGTTGTATTTAAATAAATATCTATATCCGATTGGACAAGATTTTGGATAAATCGTTCAGCGAATTCGGGACCTGTAAGTTCTTCTTTGAATAAATGAACACCAAAACCATTGTGAATACATTGGGGTAAAATACCGCCTAAAAAAGGTTCTCGGTCTACTATGGCTGTTTTTAAACCTTGTCTTGCTACTTCTAATGCAGATGCCATTCCCGCTGCACCAGCACCTATAATTAACACATCATAGTTTCGTTCTTGCATGTATAACTCCTATATTTCTACACTTTTTTTGGCAAGTGTCTGAAGTCGTTGATAGACTATCCAACTATTACCGCCCCGTTTTGTAATTTTCTCTATTGGAATACCCGTTTCTCGTGAGATAATTTTTAATATTTTATAAGAGCAAAAGGCCCCTTGACATCGTCCCATTCCAGCACGGGTGTAAAATTTTATTCCATCGAGGGTAGTGTGTCCTTTTGAAATAGCTTCTACAATCTCGGCTTCAGAAACATTTTCACACCGACACACTATGTTTCCATATAGGGGGTCTTTTTCCACCATTTGCTCTAATTGTTCAAAACTTAATTCCCGCACTTTGATAGGATGGGGTAAAAATGGGTCAAAATCTTTCTTTTCTACGAGTTTCAAACCTTCTTGTTTTAATATGTCTTTAACATATTCTCCGATAGCCGGTGAAGCAGTTAATCCTGGAGATTGAATACCAGCAACATGAATGAAATGCGGTTGTTTTTTGGAAGATTCAATGTAAAAATCGTTTCCTTTCATGGTAGGTCTTAAACCCGCAAAGGAAGTTATGATTTCTCTTCGAGAAATGGCTGGAACCATATAAGTTGCTTGCATGAAAACAGTTTCAAGATTTTGTGAGGTTGTATCTACATCATTTTTATCATTGGTTTCGATGGCGGTTGGTCCTACCATTAATGTCCCTTCGACAGTGGGTATAACTAATATACCTTTTGTATGTGCACCTGGAACAGGGAATATTACATGGTTGGGTAAGCCTCGTGCATTGCGTTGTAGTAGAAACTCTTCGCCCTTTCTGGGAATAATTTCATAGTCCTCTGCCTCAAATGCTTTCGATACTTCATCTGCAAAAAGGCCTGCAGAATTTACTACATATCGTGCTTTGACTTCATCCCCTTCTTTTGATTTAATAATCCAATAATCTTTTTCTCTTGTGCCGTGTTCTACTGTGAATTGTGTTTTTACTTCTACACCGTTTTTTTGTGCGGATTCGACCAATGTAAAAACATAACGGTATGGTTCAATAATCCCTCCTGTAGGAGCATATAAACCACCCACAACATCTGGATTTAACTGGGGTTCTAAACTTAATATTCGCTCTCGACCACATATCTCCATGCGGGGAACACCATTTGCTACCCCCTGAATATACAAATGTTCAATGGTTTTCATCTCCTCCACACTAAAAGCCACTACTAAAATGCCCACTCTTTTAAAGGGAAATCCTAATTCATAATGGAGTTGATCAAACATTAGATTTCCACGAATTTCCAAGCGAGCTTTTAAGGAGGTAATGGGGTGATGAAATCCTGCATGGATAATTCCGGAATTTGCTTTAGTAACACCGAATCCGACATCAACACATTTTTCTAATAGAACTACTGAAATTTCATAAGCAGATAATTTTCGGGCAATAGAAGTGCCACAGCATCCAGCACCTATAACAGCAACATCATAAATTTGGTTATTCATGGTTATCCTTGTTTTCTCTGATTTTCTACAATTAAAGATTTTTTTAGTAGAATTTTAAAAATATATCAATTAGCTAACTTCTTTTGCCAATTGAGAAGAATAAGATACTAAATTATCTAATTTGTATAGTGCCTTCCCAGAATCTATGGATTCTTGAGCTATATAAAGTGCTTCGTTCCAATCGGAAGTTTTACCACTTACTAATATGCCAAAAATAGAGTTTAATAAAACAGCATCCCTATAAGGAGTTTTTTCACCTGACAGGACACTTTTGACTATTTCTGCGTTCCTTTCTAATGTCCCACCTTTAATACTTTCAATGGGATGTCGTAACAAACCAAAATCTTCTGGGGAGATTTGATAATATCTAATTGTTTCATTGGTTATTTCTACGATATCTGTTGTATCGGAAATACTTAACTCATCTACACCATCATTGCCCCAAACGACAAAACTTTTTTTTATTCCTAACTTTTGTAGTGCCTTCGCAATAGGTTCTAACAAATCTTTGGAGAAAACTCCTATAATTTGCCCATCTAATGATACAGGATTGGATAGAGGTCCTAATAGATTAAATACGGTAGGGAAAGGCAGTTCGGAACGAATTTTTGCGACATTTTTCATAGCTGGGTGAAATCGACGAGCAAATAAAAAACCTACACCTATTTCTTCGATACATTTAGCTACTTTGTCTGGGGGTAAATCTATAACAACTCCGAGATGTTCAAGGACATCAGCACTCCCGCAAGAACTAGTAGCACTCCGATTTCCGTGTTTGGCTACATAAATACCTGCACCGGCACATACTAATGCTGTTGTGGTTGAAATATTAAAAGTTCCTTTTCTATCTCCGCCTGTTCCACAGGTATCGATAACTGGGTGTTTATCCACATTTATGGATAGGGCAAATTTTCGCATTGCAGAGGAGAGCCCTGCTAATTCTTCTCCATAATAAGGACGAAGAGCTAAAGCAGTTAAAAACGCACTTGTCAGAACTTCGGATACATTCCCCTGCATTATTTCTGAGAGGGATTGAAAGCATTCATTATAGTTTAATTTTTCACTTTTTATAATTTTCTTAAGGGAATCTGATAGTGACATATTCACACCTCTTTGAAAATTTTTGATACGAGAAATAAAGGATTTAATACCTCAGGATAAACCTTTCCTTATTCAAAATCTCAATGCTTTATAAACCCATTCAACTATTTCGTAGTTAGTTTTCTTTTCTATTTTTTTGCCTCTGCTTTCCACTGGAAGCTATGATGTGGCCCCCATTCGGGGCTTTTTTATAGATATTAATCTAATTTTTTAAATGATAACCTAATGTCAGATGGATATTATTCAAAGATTTCACTTATTTTTTGGGGAAATTTTTAAGTCACGAGGTGATGAGTTATAAACACCTATAAAGTCCAATGTCGGACATGCCAACGATTTATCTATTTGTATTTTTATCTCTTTTGTTTTTTGTTCAGGAATACAATGTATTCTTTTATACCCAATGGTTGTTGCAGAACTAACTTTTTCCCACTGCCCCTTTTTATTCTTAACCCATATCGAATGTTCTTCTACCCTCTGTCCTAATGGAATTTGTTCTTTTACAACTACACGGTCAAAAACTATAGGTTTATTAAATTTTAACGTAACATATCCTGTAAGTTGATTATCGTCAGTTGCCCAATACTTATTATCATTTTCCTTTAAACACATTTCAGGAGCATAGTCAGAATTATTGCCCCGAATATTATTTGCTCCCCATTCAGCTTTTTCAGCAAGATTGGTTTTGAATGTTTCCTCTAAAACGGAACGCCATTCTAAGAGACGGTTTACATCGGGTTCGGGTAAATGTCCAGAGCGATCAGGTGATACATTGAGCAAAAGAACCGCACCTCTTCCAACAGAATAATAATATATTTTCAAAAGTTGATTTAAGGAAAGGAGTCTTTTTTCTCCATCTGTATGATAAAACCATTGTCCTCTTCGAATAGGAACATCACACTCGGCGGGCCACCATACTTTTTTACCATCTTTTTCTTGCACATTCCACAATGTTTCGGGTGCTAATCCGTCTTCATTTCCAACCCAACGTATATCAGGACCACAAATAGCGATGAGAGCATCTGGTTGTAATTCTTTTATCAATTTATAATACCCATCCCAATCATAGACATGTCCCTCTGTTCCTGCACCGTCAAACCAAACCTCAAAAACGGGACCGTAGTTGGTCAACAGCTCTTTAAGGAGACTTTTAAAGTATTCATCATAAGCATTGTTGTCATTATAACGGGGCTCATGACGGTCCCATGGGGAAAGATAAAAGCCAAAATGGATGCCTGCATTCTTACAGGCATCAGAGACTCCTTTTACAACATCTCCCTGTCCATTCGCCCACGGGGAGAAACGCACACCATAATCCGTATGTGGGGTGGGATACAAAACAAATCCGTCATGATGTTTTGCTGTAACTATTAAATAGCCCATACCTACTTTTTTTGCAACATCTGCCCATTGTTGTGGATTAAAATCTGTTGGATTGAAACTTTCGGCAGGTTTTGTTCCATCTGTCCATTCCTCGTTGTGAAAAGTATTTATACCAAAATGGCAAAACATACCCATTTCTTGCTGATGCCATTTGACTTGTTGTGGAGTAGGAATAGGATATAAAGGTTCTGGGGGATTAACCATTTTCAGAGAGTAACAAGTAGAGTTTGTTTTGGTGTCTGCATATATTTTTCCTACACAAATAATGAAACATATAAAAATTAATAAATAACTCAACTTTAATAAACAACGCATATTTACCCTTTACTGTTATTTAATTATTTAATATTTACTCCTCTACGGTCAATCAATATTTCGTTGTTAGCCTGTAATTTGCATTGCATATATAGTTGCCGTAAAGAGTCAAAAGCTGACTGTGTTGATGTAATTGAATTTGGGCTACATATGAGACCACATAGATAAGTATCAAGGAGTGGTTCTTTTTTGTATTTTATTATTTCCGATGATAATTTGTAATTAGAATATATTTCAGGTAATAACTTTTCCCATGATTTTTTCAAATCTTTTAAGAAAATCCCCAAATTTTTTGTAGGAGTCAATCCCATAAAGTGTCCATTCCCTATATGTCCTAACTGAAAGTCTTTTCCAAAAAAATTTTCTGTAACAGTTTTCAAATGTGTTGCAAAAGTATTGACGATTTCTAACACATCTGTTCCAGGAATGGTAGATTGTAAAAAGGGTAATCCAGACAATTCAATATAAGTAAATCCACATGATTGACGGAGGAGGAGCATTCTTTGCAATTCTAATCGTATAAAGCGAAAATTACCAAGTCCTGTGGAGGTGTCTACTAATGAGTTATATTCGTTTGAAGATACTAAAGGAGCTAATCGAGATAAAAGTAGGGATAATGAAACGGGTTTTACAAGATAATCATCGCCACCCTGTGCAAAACCATGTTCTAATTCCTCTGGGTCATTCATAGCAGAAAGGAAAATTACCCCTGTATTATATATCTCTCTATCGATGCGGATTTGTCTGCATAACTCGAATCCAGATAGGCGAGGCATCATTACATCCAGAAGGATAATGGAAATTTTTTCTTTTTTGATTGTCTCTATGACATGTTCTGGCGAATTAAGTACAATGCATTGGTAGTTTTTTTTTTCTAAAGCGATTTTTAATTGTTTAGAAAAGTTCACATCATCATCCACGATAAGTATTTTCACAGCATTATAAATCCTAATTTTTATTATTATGAGAACACATTAAATATTGTCTATATTTTATTTTAAATCAGTATCTCTGAACAACTATTGTGTGTATTTATTTTTGTATAATATCTTTATATATATTTTTTTTATATAACTTAATAGAGGAGAAAAATATAATATTTCTCTATGAGCGATGAAATAAAAAATAAAGAATCACAAAAAGATAGTACGCCATCTAACTCTCCCGGAAATGGTGAAAATATTTCCATGAGTAGTAGCGATAAAGGGGGTGAAGAGATATTAGATCAATCCTTTATTGATTCTTTATTTCAAAGTGTCCAAAAAGAGACGACTTCCTCATCCGATATTTATCCTAAAGACGCTTCGTCCCAAATATCTACTCCCCCAAAAGATGAGATACCCCCTGATTTAGCTCAAAAGGTAGTTACCCCCCCTAAAAAACAAGAAGCTGAGGTAGCCCTGCTTAGTCAGGATGAGATTGAAGAATTAATTGAGTTGGCAAAAAAGGAAGATAAAGAGAGGCAGAAGAAAAAACAGGAAATACTTGAACAACTAACAAGTAAAACATCATCCAGGCCAATGGTTTCACCCACTTCTAAGAGGCCGATTCATTTAAAGAAATATCTCATTCCTATTTCTATTAGTTTGATATTAGGATTAATAGGTGGCTTTTGGACTTATGTTTATCTGATGAAAAATCGTGTAATCCCCTCTGAGGAAATTCCCCCTGCCTATACTAAAGACTTAGCTACAGCAAAGGAATATGCAAAGTTACTTATAGATGATAAGCAGTATTTAACTGCCATTTATATATTAGAGAGAGCATTAAAAAATAATCTTCAGTCTTCTCCGGATAGGGTTGATGCTCAATTTCTTCTTATCGAAGCAAAATATCTTTCGGATAGAATTCACCCGGGGACAAATGAATTTCAAGGGTTTATTAATGATATGGAAATGATAACGAAGGAAAATCCGAACCATCCAAAGGCTCCTTATGTCTTTTTCTGGAAAGGTCAACTTCATGAAAAAGATAATTTCCCATACCCAGCGATAGAATCTTATGAGCGAATAGTTCAATCTTATCCTCAATTTGAAGCAAAAGATAAGGTTTTATTTGCATTAAATCGCCTCGAACTACAAATGAATAATACGGTCAAATCGGTGCAATGGGGACAACAACTTATAAAAGAATTTCCATCTTCTCCTTATGTATTGAAAGCACGATTTAATATTGCAGAATCGTATCGTTTAACAGGTTTGTTTGAAGATGCTCGAACACTCTATATACGAATTGCAGATAGTGCTCCTGATACAGAAATAGGGGCACGGTCAATCCTTCGTTTATCGGAGATGGCATATCAACAAGGAAGATATGAACAAGCATTAATTCAATTAGAAACAAAATTAAAACATATCCGCCAATTTCAATATAATGATGAAGCCTATTTACTGATGGCGAAGACATATAAGGCCCTGGGAAAATTGGAAGAAGCAAAAACCACTTTACAGGATTTATTAGTTTTCTTCCCGGATTCAAAAGTCCACCCTTATGCGTGGATCGAATTAAGTCAAATTTACTATGCTTTGGGGGAAAAAGAAAAAGCGTTTCAGACTGCAAATGAAGCAAGTTTATTATATCCTAATCATCCAGAAGTATGGGCAAACAAGGCTGATTTTTTGGCATTACAAGGTAATTCTTACGCATCTGCGATTGCTTATCTTGAAGCAGAAAAGAACGGAGGAATAAATTCGTCCTACTTATTGAAAGCAGGGCAACTTTTAGCCATAAGTAACCAACTTGAAGAAGCTGTGAAGGTATTTGAAGAACTGAAGGACCGCTATTATGGGACTAAAGATGCATTAAAAGGGAATATTGGACGAGCCAAATGTCTTTATAAATTAGGGAAAATCTCTTCTGCAGTTTCGTTACTTGAAGATTTAAAAAAATTAACATCTCCTTCTGAATCTGATTATAAGGATATATTACAAGAATTATCTTCTATGTATTTAGAACTCGGTCTTAAGGAGACCTCGGCTGAAATTGCAGAGGAATGGTTTCAAAAAGCAGATAATGCTGACGAAAAAATAGATTCTGCACTTATTCTCATAAATAATGGCGATACAGATTTGGTTTATTCTAATCTTTCTACCATAGATTTATCTTCTGTTGATAGAGCAAAAGCAGTGAAATTCCTTTACTCTTTAGGACAACGACTTCTGGCGAAACTTCCCACAGAAGGATTATCTATTTTAGAACAGGTTTATTACCAATATCCTGATTTTAGGACACCCGATATTCGCTATCAATTATTAGAAAATTATTTAAAGACCGAACGGATTACATCTGCAAGAAGAATTATTCAAGATTGGGAAACAGAGTTAGATACACAAAATTATTCAATTCAAAATTTTATTGATGGGGAGATCTTATGGGGTAATTTTATGTTTGAAAATGAGGAGTGGGATTCTGCTATGCAAGCATACACAACTGCTGTCCAAATCTCTCAAAAAAATACTGAACAATTGCAGGGATTACGATTTCACACAGACTGGGCAAAATATCAACAAGCGAATATCTTGGCTCTGAGATCTCATTTGGAAGAAGCCATAAAAATTCTTAATGACTTAATACAGTCCAATTCATCCCTGACATCTATGGCACAAGTAAAAGTAGAGCAACTAAAACTTGAAATGATTGCAAAAAAATAAGAAAGTATACTGATGTCACCTTCTGACAATAAACAATCTCAAAAATTTTTACATTGGTCTCAACGGCAACAAGCATGGTTAGAATCGCAGATTAAATCTGCAGAAAAATTAAAATCAATATTAGAACAAAATGAAATTGATAATGAAATAGGAACAGAAATAAGAAACCATGAAAAGCAAAATGAACAACTAAATACGTTGATTGAAGAATATGAAATATTGCAAAGGGAGATAAGAACGGAAATTATTCAAGATAAAAACAATCAAGAAATCGTTAGATTAATAAAAGAACTTATTCAAACACTTATAAAAATCAATGAAGAAATCTTTCAAATCATATTAAAACAAAAAGAGAATCTCCAAAAAGAAATGAATAATTTTTTCCCGTTAAAAAATCGGTTTGAAAGATATAATCCACAGGATAAAAGTTCATCGGAAAATGTAGATTATGATGTCTGAACCTACTGAAAAAATGATTTCCATATCTCAAATAGATTTGGAAAATTTAACAAAAGCATTAGAAGAATTTACAAAGACCAGTCAATCATGGGAGCAGGCATATTCATTATTACAAGAGAGAATATCGGAACTTAATAAAGAATTGGAATTGAAAAATCATGAATTAGCAATGACATCTGAATATTTGAGTAATTTACTTGAGTCCATATCCGATGGGGTCATTGCTGTAGATTTAGAAGATAAAATTAACCGTTTTAATCGTTCTGCTTCTCTTATCTCGGGGTATAAATCCTCAGAAGTGTTGGGCAAATATTTTTCTGAGGTTTTTAATCGTCCATTTTCAATTGAAGAAAATAATGAGAATACATACCAACTCCTTTCAAAAACAGGTAGACTTATACCTATTGCAGAACGCAATTCTTTCATAACTGATTCACAAGGAAATACAATTGGAAAAGTAAAAGTCTTTCAAGATTTAAGTGAAATCCTCGAACTAAAAGCCCATATTCAACATAAGGAAAGATTAGCTCTTATTGGAGAAATGTCTGCTACTATTGCACATGAAATACGGAATCCATTAGGAGGTATTCGAGGATTTGCATCGTTTTTGGAACAAGATTTACCTGAAAATGATCCCAGGCAAAGATTTGTAAAAAAGATAATGCAAGGAATTCAAACATTAGAACATACTATAAATGACCTTTTAGAGTATGCTCGCCCTATAGAACTAAAACAGGAAATAAAACCTTTATGTGAGTTAATTCGGGCTAGTTTAGAATTTATCTCGTATGATAAAAGGAACATTTCTATTCTGGTGGAATGCCCGCCCGAGATAAAAATGAACTTTGATTTTATTCGTATGAAACAAGTCATATCGAATGTCATTGTAAACTCCATTCAGAGTATAAGTCATCAGGGAGAGATAAAAATAAAAGGCGAATTGGAAAATAAATTTGTTCGAATTGAAATCCGAGATAATGGATGTGGAATAAAGCCGGAGATATTACCTAAGATTTTTTCACCTTTTTTCTCTACTAAAGAAAGAGGAACAGGATTGGGATTGGCGCTATGTGCCAAAATCGTTGAAGCCCATGGAGGACAAATTAAAGCGGAAAGTACTGTGGGTAAAGGGACTATAATAACGATATGGTTGCCTACATAGAAGTAATATAAACAGTTATAAGGGAGCAAATATGCCGAAAGCGAAGATTCTCGTTATTGATGATGAACCTCTCATGCGTGAATTTATTGAGGAAGCTATGTCCCGTGCTGGCTATCGAGTTGTAAGTTCGGGAAGTGGAGCGGAAGGGGTTGAATTGATTAGAACACAATCCTTTGATTTGATAATAACAGATATGAAAATGGAACCTGTAGATGGGTTAGAAGTACTAAGAGAAAGTATTAAAGTATCATCTGAAACACCGGTTATTATGATGACTGCATACGCGACTATTGATACTGCCATTGAGACATTAAAAGCAGGGGCTGTGGATTATCTCATAAAACCATTTACTCCAGAGGCTATTGAAATCGCCGTAAAACGGGCTTTAGATAAGGTAAAAATAAATGCGGAGAATAAATACCTTCGTTCTGAATTGAATGCATATTTGGGACCTCCTGAAATTATTGGAAAAAGTAAAGTCATGCAAGAATTACATGAAAAAATAAGTCGAATAGCTGATTCTCGTTCAACTGTGTTAATTCGTGGAGAAACTGGGGTCGGAAAAGAATTAGTAGCTCGAACAATTCATCTTCTAAGTCCACGTAGGGAAAAAACCTTTATAAAGGTGAATTGTGCTGCACTCTCTTCAGGTATTCTTGAGAGTGAACTTTTTGGACATGAACGCGGTGCATTTACAGGGGCTTACGAGAAAAAAATCGGTCGTTTTGAACTCGCCAATGGAGGGTCTCTTTTATTGGATGAAATTAGTGAAATTCATATAGATTTACAGCCAAAACTTCTTCGTGCTTTGCAAGAACGCGAAATAGAACGAGTAGGAGGAACAGAAACTATATCAGTTGATGTCCGTATTATTGCAACATCAAACAGAAACCTTGAGGAAGCCATCGCAAAACATTCTTTCCGAGAGGATTTATTTTATCGCTTAAATGTTATTACGATTTATGTTCCTCCTCTTCGAGAAAGAAAAGAAGATATACCAGAATTAGCCAATTATTTTCTAAAGCGTTTCTCCAGAGAAAATGGAAGAAATGTTGAGAGTATCACTAAAAAAGCTATGGAGTATTTTATGAATTATGACTGGCCTGGAAATGTTCGAGAATTACAAAATATTATTGAGCGAGCTGTGGTTCTTGCCGGAGACAAAAAAGTATTGTGTATTGAAGATTTTGAATTTCTTAAAATGAAAAACCACTTTGATTCAAATCTTTCTCATATACAACCGGGGGTTACATTAGCTGACATAGAAAAAAACCTTATTTTGAAGACCTTAGAACATTGTGGAGGAAATAAAACGAAATCCGCTGAAGTTTTAGGTATCAGTGTTAGGACACTCCGAAACAAACTGCACGAATATGGAATAATCAAGCCACAAAAAAATCGAATGGAACGCATTCCGAAGTAGTAATATATTCACAAATATCTAAAGAAATAAATTATATAACATGAAAAGTAAAAAGACTATATTTCTTTTTTTAATAATACTTCTGGCTCTTATTATACGAATTGGTTACTTCTCTCATATATCAAGACAACCTGATTTTTCTCATCTGATTTTAGATCCCCAATTTAATGATTATTGGGCACATAAAATCTTGTATCAGGGGCAGTATCCTTCTCCTACAGGTGTTGACCCAATGATAGAAAATACACCCTATGGAAGACCACCGGGTTATTCCTTTCTTTTGGCTTTCATATACTTTCTATTTGGAGATAATTATATTTCCCCCCGTTTAATACAATTTTCCTTTGGAATAGTAAATATTTTACTTATATATTGGATTATCACAATAGTATTCAGGAACAAGATGGCAGGCTTAATATCCGCATTTCTAATAGCTGTCCTTTGGGAACCTGTTTATTTTGAAGGTGAAATAAACTATCCTGTATGGGTAATTACTCTTGTTCTTCTTCTATTGGAGACTTCATTACAATATCTGAAAACGAAGCGAATAATATTCATAGTTTTATCAGGACTATTATTAGGTATCATTGCCCTTTTTAGACCTAATGGACTGTTACTTCTCCCGATGTATATCCTGTTTGTCTTTCTGATATTTAAAGAATTAAATTTCAAGAAAACAATAATACATTGTACACTTTTAACTACCACTACACTCATCGTAATAGCCCCAGTACTGGTCAGAAATTACAAGGTTAGTAAAGAGTTCTTTCTGATTTCATGCTTTGGTGGGATAAATACATATATTGGGAATAATCCTCATTCAACAGGGGATAGTCCTACAATACCCAACATAATAAGTTTATGCGGTATTGATAATTGGGATTGTTTTAATTATCGCCTTTTGGTAAAAGGGATGGGAATAAAACAAACAGGACATCCCTACTCATTTAAAGAGGCATCTCAATTTTTCTATAAAATGGCATATAAATATTGGAAAGAGGACCCTATTTCTGCAATTAGGCTAACTATTCGAAAGGGACTATTATTTTGGAGTCCAGCAATCGTCTCTGATGGAAAAGTTATTTATTATGATAGAGAACATTCTTTTCTTCGTTTTTTACCTGGATTTCCTATATTAGTAGGCTTATTTCTTTTTTCTCTGGTTATTTTTATTCAACAAAGAAATAAATTGAGTAGTGAATTAAAAATACTTCTACTTTTTCTTTATATATGGGTTATTGTCTATTCTTTTTCAGTAATTCCATTTTTCATATCAGAACGATACAAAGTTCCTATCATTCCCCCCTTATGTATCATAGGAGGGGTTACTCTTTCTTTATACCTTAAGGATTTTGTAAACCAGATTAAAGAGCAACAAATCAAGACAGCCCTACTTTGCCTATTATGTTTTGTTCTCATATATTTCATTCCTGTCGAATATAAACCCGACCTTTCGCGATGGTATTATCATAAAGCAATCGTATCTTATAAAGAACAGAATGAAAATAATGCCATTTACTATGCAAACAAGGCTATCTCCACGAATCCACAGTATTCAGAAGTTTATGCTTTTCTTGGTATAATTTCTCTTTATAAGAAAGATCTTAATAAGGCAGAAAAATACTATACGAAAACATTAGAAATTAATCCTAACTATGCTATGGCAAACAATAATTTAGGTTATGTTTTGGAATTGCAAGGGGAAATAGACCTTGCAGAGAAATATTATATTAAAGCTTGTGAATTGAGCCCTGTTTATGCTTTAGCATGGATTAATTTGGGAAGGATATATTTATATCAACAAAATAAATTTGATACAGCAAAAGACTGTTTTATTAAGGTAACAGAATTAGAACCCAACTCCTGGGTAGGATGGTTTCATTTAGGAAATTTATATATAAGGGAAGGGGAATATTCTTTATCTGAAACATCTCTAAAAAAATCTTTATTATTAAATCCTGATAATCCACTGATTTCAAATAACCTTGGTTTTTTGTATATACAAATGAAACAATATGATAAAGCGATGGAATACCTTAAAAAAGCATTAGAAAAAGACCCACAATTTACAGAGGCTATGTTTAATCTTGGTAATGCTTTGAAAGAAATGAATAAATTAGATGAGGCAGAATTGTGGTATAAAAAAGTCTTAGAAGTTGACCCCCAATTTACAGACGCAATAAGTAAACTTGATGAAATAAATTTACAAAAATAACAAAATAAACAAAAAAATAACATGGAAAAAGAAAGCAAAAAAAATAAAGATTGGATTATTTTAGCATGGATAATTTTATTCGCCTTTTGCTTGCGATTAATTTATCTTTGTCAGTTAATTGATGCCCCTGATTTTATTGCTCTTCGACAGGATTTGGATGTTCAAGATTATCAAGCAAGGGCTATGTTATCAGGTGACTGGACTGTTCGAGAAGGTGTTTCTGACCCACATATCCCCACCACACCTTATTATCGTCCTCCCGGCTACCCATATTTCCTTGCAATTGTGTACTGGCTTTTTGATGGGTCCTATTTGGCTCCCCGATTCATCCATTTCTTTCTTGGACTTGTGCATATAATTTTTATTTACTTTTTAGGAAAAAAGGCTTTCGACCGTGTAACAGGGTTATGTGCGTCTTTTCTTGTTGCCACTTATTGGGCATTCATCTATTACGAAGGTGAAGTTAATGACCCTGCACTTTTTGTCTTTTTTGTTCCCTGTATATTGCTATTACTCCATTATACTACTGAAAAAGACTATATTCTCTTTTCCTTCTTTTCAGGAATACTTATTGGTACCTACGCAATTATGCGACCCAACATTTTATTATTTATCCCTTTTGCTGGATTATGGCTTCTGTTTATTTTTTATATAAAGAAAAGAATCATTAAAGGTTTTTTGCATCTTTTCTTTTTAATTATTGCTACTCTTACTGTAATCACTCCTATTACAGTTCGCAATTATCTTGTATCGGGTGAATTTGTTCCTATATCAACCTATTTTGGCGAAAATTTACTTATAGGAAATAGTGAAGATGCGGATGGGATAACTCCATGGTTACCATATTTACAAGAGTTAGAAGGGACCGGGAATTGGTCTGTCTGGCATTATGACAATGTCGTCAAAGGTCTGGGCAAATCGCTCGGTAGAGAAGTCACACATTCAGAAGCATCTAATATCTTTGCAAAAATGGCGGTAGATTATATTATTCATCATCCATGGGATACATTCTTATTAACCTGTAGAAAAGCCATTTTATTCTGGAGTCCCCAGGAGATAACAGAAAATAAAGTGGTTGAAGGAGAACGCCAATATTATATTCCTCTAAAATACATGCCTCGATTTCCTATAGTTCTCAGTGTTTTTATATTGGGTGTTTTTTTCATAATAAATCATCTGCGGTCATATAAAGAAGATGGTAAGAAAATTAATATTCATATACTTTCATTGATATTTTTGTTTATCTTTAGCTATTTCGCATCCTTTCTTCCCTTCTTTGTTAATGCACGGGCACGCGTTCCTATTTTAGGTTTAATGTTCGTAATCGGTGGCTATGCTTTTTCAGAGATACGCAATTACTTTATCAACAGAAAATTCTGGAAAGGCTCTATGAGCCTTCTGTCAATGCTCATTTTGTTTCTAATAACGCATATTGACATCATTCCCTATAAACCGGATATGTGTCGCTGGCATTATGACCGCGCCGATTCTTACCTCCGTGTGGGTCGTGTTGATGAAGCATTACATGAAACTCGCTCCCTGATGAATCAACCTGAACGTCCCATGACATACATGCCATTTCGATTAGGGCATGCTTTTGCTAAATTGGGCTATACTGAATTAGCGGTGGAATTATTGCGACTTGCTCTTAGCCCTGATCCATCTGAACAAAATCCAATGTATAGAGAAGATATTCACTATCACATTGGGGCTTTGCTTCTAAAATTAAAAAAATACGAGGAAGCTATCAGGGAATTTGAGAACGCATTATCTATTAATCCCAAAGACCCAAGAGTACATAATGATTTAGGGGTAATTTATAAAGAATGTAATCATCTACAAAAAGCGGAGTGGCATTATAAAAACGCCATTGAGATAGACCCCCGTTTTAATCTCGCCATAGTAAATCTCACAGAGCTATACATTCAGGAAACGAAATATGCCGATGCAATTGAATTATTAAGAAAAAGTTTAATATTAAAACCTCATGACAAAGAGCTCCTTTATAATTTGGGATTTGTCTACCACAATTCAGGACAATTGGAACAGGCTCTTTCTTCCTATGAGAAGGTTTTGTCCTATGATACGGATGAACCCAATACACTTAATAATATGGCTGTGATTTTTACAGAAAAAAATGAGCGGGAAAAAGCGAAAAATATTCTATTACGCTGTATAAATAAAAATTCTTACTTTACACTTGCTTATGCGAATCTGGGGGATATCTTTTATACCGAACACCTTTTAAAGGAAGCCCGATATTATTATGATAAAGGACTTGAAACAAATCCTGAACATGTTGGACTTTGCATTGCTTTAGCCACTGTTTATACTGAAATGAGAGAAGATGGAAAAGGGATTGAAGAAATAAAGTCCGCATTAAAAACATATCCAGACGCAAAAAATTTATGGCTCTCTCTTGGGAATATTTACAGTAAAAATAATCAGTATGAAGATGCTATTTATGTTTATAATAAAGCTTTGGATATTGACAATAATTTTATTCCTGCATATCAGAATATAATGGAAATCTATATCAAAAAGTCAGATGTTAATAAAGCATTAGAAATATTAGAGAAAGCCAAACAATACATTAAAGACTCTGAACAAATTGAACTTTTATTTTCTATTATCAGGAATAAACAAGAAAATATAAACAAATGACAAATAACTATGAAATAGAATTAAGTATTGTATTGCCCTGTCTGAATGAAGAACAAACAATTGTTCAGTGTATAAAGAAAACTCAAGAAGTTTTAGAGGAAAATAATATTAAAGGTGAAATCATTGTTGCGGATAATAACTCTACCGATAACTCCCCCCATGTAGCAGAACAAGCAGGAGCAAAAGTAGTAAAAGTAATTTCTCCAGGATATGGAAATACACTTAGGAACGGGATAAAACAGACAAAGGGTAAATATGTCATCTTTTTTGATTCGGATATGTCTTATGACCCTGAGGATATTCCCTTATTATTAGGAAAATTGCGGGAAGGGGCACCTCTTGTTCTTGGCTCTCGAAGAAAAGGAATCATTGACTCTGGTTCAATGCCCTGGCATCATAGATACATTGGCACTCCTATTATGACCTTCCTTGCTAATATTTTTTTCAAAGCACATATTTCAGATATCAATTCCGGTATGCGTGGAATGACACGAGAAACATTTGACGCCTTAGATTTACACTCAGAAGGGATGGAATTTGCTTCAGAGATGATAGCCAAAGCTTATTGGACAAAGATAAAAATAACAGAAGTACCTATTCATTTTCATTGCGACCAGAGGGGAAGGCGTCCTCATTTACATTCGGTCCGAGATGGGTGGAGACACTTACAACTCATGTTTCATTATTGTTCAATTAACTGGTTTTTGATACCCGGATTTATATTATTAGCAATTTCATATTTTATTTTCTTTCAGTTGTCAAATCTTTTAAATTTATACTTATGCTTTTTTATTGCATTTTTGATAAACATAATTTCAACCCAAATACTATTAATTGGTGTTATTGCCCAGGGTAGAGTTCGGGGTTCTAAGTTTAAATATATCCCTTCTAAATACCTCCTTTTTTTATCCAAAATTATTAAAGTTGAGAAAGGAATGCTTTTAGGTTTAGGAATATGTTTATTCGGTATTTTTATTATGTTGTATTCATTTAACTTTCACATACAAGATACTTTTCCTAATGTAAAAACATTTTTGGGAGGAATTCTATTTTTTATTCAAGGAGTTCAGGTCTTATTTAGTTCTATTTTAATCGGGCTTTTTGGAATTCGGGTATCTGAAGAGGAAGAATTTTTTAGAAAATCATAGAGTTATAATATTTATATGATACATGTTGTTTTTGTAATGCCACCTTATCCCTATTCCCGTTCGATTGGACAGGAAGAAGGGAAAAGACAAATTGGCTTAATGCCACCTCTGGGTGTGGGGTATCTTTCCGCATATTTAGAGCAAACGGGTAAGTATTGTTGCAGTTTTGTGGATGCGGTAGCTGAAAAATTATCTATTGAAGAAACGGTAACAAAGGTCTTGTCATTAAAACCAGATGTTATAGGGATTTCATCTTTTACTACATTTCTACTTAATTCAGCATATGAACTTGCAAAAAGATTAAAAGGTGAATCACCTTCTACCCCCTTATTAATGGGAGGTCCACATACAACATCCTTTGGAGAACAGGTGTTGAAGGACTGTCCGAAGATAGATTATGTCGTTCCGGGCGATGCGGAGGTGCCTCTCCTCGAATTATTAGAGCAAATCTTTGAAGGGGCTTCCCCAGAAAAAGTTAAAGGGATAATATATAAAGATAGAAGCGAGAGAATTGTGGACACAGGGTGTTCTATTCCTGTTGAAAATCTCGATGTTTTGCCTTTTCCTGCGAGACATATCTATAACCATGATTTGTATGAACCTCTACCCAGTTTAAGTCCTAAACGACCTGCGATGTCTATGATTACCGCAAGGGGCTGTCCCTGGGCACGCTGTAAGTTTTGCTATCAAGGAGGCAAATACGCATCTCCATTTCGTCGGCGTTCCCCTCATAATGTGGTAGCAGAAATAAAAGACCTTATCGAAAAATATCATGTAAAAAATATTGTTTTCTGGGATGACAATTTTTGTATATACCCAGAATGGATACATGACTTTTGTTCGCAATTAAAAAATGAGAAAATACGATTGGACTGGTCGGTACTGTCACGGGTAAACACGGTTACCCCAGAGATGCTCAACGAAATGGCAGAAGCGGGATGTTATAGTATTCAATTCGGGATAGAATCAGGAAATGAAGAAATATTGAAATTGATTCGGAAAGGACATACATTAGAGCAGTGTCGGAATGCAGTACGCTGGGCAAAGTCTGCAGGAATGGAAACAAGGGCGTTCTTTGTGTTGGGCTTCCCCCGAGAAACCCCAGAAATGAGTGAGGACACCATTCGTTTTGCGTGTGAACTAAATATGGATTATGTAGTTTTCTTTTCTTATTATGTAGCCCCCGGGACATTACTTGCAGAAATCGCATTGAGAGAAGGACAATGTTTTGAATTCACAGGGCAACATTTACCCTCTTATCTTCCCAATACTTATCCTGATCTGGAGACCCTTACCAAAAAGGTGCAATCGGCATATCGGAGATATTATCTTAGACCTCGTTATTTTGCAAGAACGATCGTGAGAACGATACGCCGTCCTCATCATTTGAAAAATCAAATAAGGGCATTTAATTATTGGTTTAAACTAAGCTTAAGAAAATGGACAAATTATAAAAATCTAAATGCTACAAATTAAGGAGATGTGTCTATGAACCAACATAATAGCCGTATCTTAATCCTAATATGTATCCTCTTTTCTCTTTTTATTTCTCAATCTATCGAGGGCGAGGAATTCTATCACTTAGCAAATCGAAAGGAAATTTTTGTTGATAATAAATTAATAAGTCATATGGAAAACCTGACATTCAGGCTATGTGAACCCATTCCTGCAGAAAAAGTTTTATATTTTGACAAACCCTGGGAAGGAAAATTTAGTGGGTATATAACTTTGATTCATGATAAGGACATGTACCGACTTTATTATAGGGGGTTACCCGTTTCAAAAGCGGATGGTTCAACCTCAGAATCCACCTGCTACGCCGAGAGTAAGGATGGCATTCATTTCGTAAAACCTTCCTTGGGGCTTTTTGAAGTTAATGGGGCTCGTGATAATAATATCATCCTTGCAAATGCCCCCCCATTTTCGCATAATTTTGCCCCTTTTTTAGATGAGAAACCGGATGTGTCCCCCGAGGAACGATACAAAGCGGTGGCAGGCACATTTGATAGTGGTTTGTTTCCATTTGCTTCGCCCGATGGTATTCACTGGCGCAGACTTTCAGATAAACCTATTCTTAAAGGGGAGTCCTGGGAGGATTTTGCTTTTGACTCTCTCAATGCTGCTTTCTGGTCTACTTATGAGCAAAAATATGTCCTGTACTTTCGAACATGGAATGGTCCTAATAGAGAATATCGTTGGGTAAGCCGAACCACGAGCAATGATTTCTTTAACTGGGAAAAACCTGTTGTTATGGATAAAGGAAACGCCCCCTGGGAACACATTTATACAAATCAAACCATTCCTTATTTCAATGCTCCTCATATTTATATCTCTATATGTGCTCGTTTTGTGCCCGGATGCAAGGTTTTATCGGATGAGGAAATCAAATCCATCGGGGTCGAGCTAAATTATAGTCATGATTGTTCAGATATCATATTTATGAGCAGTCGAGCGAATAACATATATAATCGATTTTTCTTGAACGCTTTTCTTAAACCGGAATATCCTCCCGAAAACTGGGTCTCTCGTACAAATTATCCCGCCCGTGGAATTGTTCCTATTAATGAATATCAAATGGCTTTTTATGTTCATAAAAACTACGCACAAGATACAGCTCATATTCAGCGGTACCTGCTTCGAATTGACGGATTTTCCTGTATTTCGGCTGGATATGATGAAGGTTCATTGACAACGATTCCTATTACTTTTACCGGTAATAACCTGTTCCTGAATTTTGCCACATCGGCTACCGGATACATTCTCATCGAAATTCAAGATAAAGACGGAAATCCTTTGCCGGGATATGAATTTAAGAATTTTACTTTATTAAAAGGAAATCGAATTCATTTCAAAGCATCATGGAAAGGTATCGATAATTTATCACAACTTCAAGGGATTCCAATACGCCTATCCATTCAAATGAAAGACGCTGACCTTTATGCAATACAGTTTAACTAAAAAGGGTAATTGTATGTTGCGAATGCTTTCTGTACTAACGCTTTTCTGGGGTTTATGTCCGATAGTTGTATCAGGGGAACCACCTTTTTATAAGGATAAATTTAATTTACTCTACTATCTGGGTAGCAATGAGGAGATTCGTGAAATAACAAATATAAGCGAATGGAGTATTCGAAAAAATCACATATTGCAAAACATGCTTCTCGTTATGGGACCTTTACCTAACCGCTCTCAATTACCTGCACTGGACACAAAAGTGGAATCCATAGAAGATATGGGCACCTACTGGCGGAAAAAATTATCGTTTGTTGCAGAGCAAAACGACCGATTACCTGCCTACCTTTTGATACCCAAAGATATTAAAGAGAAAAGGCCTGCAATTGTTTGCTTACACCAAACTATCGACATAGGCAAAGCCAGCCCTGTGGGCATCGGCGATGCAAAAAACCGACATATTGCTAAGGAACTGGCGGAAAGGGGATATATTGTTATTGTTCCGGATTACCCAGGGTTTGGTGATTATAAAATTGATGTTTATGCTATGGGATATGCAAGTGCCACAGCCAAGGGTATTGGAAATCACCGACGTTGTATTGACCTCCTTGAAACCCTGGATGAAGTCGACTCAACAAAAATTGGAGCAATTGGTCATTCCTTGGGGGGACATAACGCACTCTTTTTAGGGGCTTTCGATGAACGAATTAAAGTTATGGTAACCAGTTGTGGATTCACGAGTATGAAAAAGTACTATAACGGTGACCTAAACGGCTGGTCTCATAAGGGATACATGCCGAGGATAAAAGAAATATATAAATGCAATCCCGATTTACTCCCTTTTGATTTTACTGAAATTCTGGGAACTCTCGCACCTCGTCCGGTTTTTATTAATGCTCCCCTACATGATGATAATTTTGAGGTAACAGGTGTGGATGATTGTGTGCAATCCGCAAAGAAGGTCTATGCACTTTATAAAACTGAAGAAAATTTAAAAGTAGTCCATCCTGACTGCGGGCACGATTTCCCTCCTGAAATACGAGAAGAAGCCTATCGTTTTTTGGATAAATATTTAGGTTGGCAAACTAAATGATTGAATTATTTATTTTGTATCTTTTCGGTTAAGTATTCTTCAAAATAAGTTTCTACAAATATACCTTTATCTTGAAGGGCATGATATTCTTCCAATGCCTTGGAGTAATTTTTCTCTATAAAAATGAAATTTAATAGATTTTCCCAACTTTTGTAATGTCCCTTTTCACACTCTATAGCGGAATAAAGCCATTTTTTGGCATCTTCTTCCCTGTTCTGCGATAAGGCAATCACTCCCAGAGCAATTCTTGGAAGAGCAAGGTCAGGAGCCATGTCAATAATACGGTAAAGTTTTTCATGAGTGGTATTGATATCTCCTTCTATTGAAGTCATAATCGCGTCAAAACATAAATAAGCCAGTTTCAAATCTGCATCCCGTTCAATAGCCTTATTTAAGAAGTATTCCTTATACTTTGGGTCTATACTTCTCTGGCTTATCTGGTAATACCGTAAGGCATTTGCAAGATTGTAGACATTCTTATCATTTTTTTGTGCATTATATAAATTTTTATACTGTAATCTTTGGAGAGGGTCATTCATTAATTTTTCAAGTAAATATATCGCACATTCTTTATACCCAGTCTCAACATAAGAAAGGGCTAAATCCGAAATTGTAAATTTCAACATCTCATCAGATAAGGCTTTCAGATTCAAATTAGGATATGCAACACCTTCCATAGGTGTAATTCTGTATAATCGAATAGGTTCTATTCCGTAGAAGTCGTAATATTTATAAGCCATTTTATTCTCGTCCAACAATCGTTCTAACTCCGGAGAGCCGTATTCAGCAAAATAGAAAGAAACATGCACAAACCATACTTCAGAACAAAAACAATTGGTATCCTTTTGAAACAGTTCTTGAAAAATAGGGATAAGAGTATCAACTTTTTCTACAAAGGAAACAGGGATTGTTTTATCTTTTAAATTAAAAGAAAAAACATCTTTATTAATGGCTTGATATACAAACACGGGGGATTTCTCTCCCTCTGGTGGAAAGGATTGTTCAATAAAACGAGAAGTTTCTTGCCAATTTGTACGTTGAGGTAACGGAATTGTAATAAATAACTGATAACCAAAAATAGCTATTAACAAAAATAATATTGATTTTTTTAGATATTTATTATTTATTATATGTATAAAACATCCATAAAGCAAATATATAGCGAGACTACTATAAAGTGTGTATCTTGGGAATATACAAGGCCTCCATAGAATTGAAATGACATATAAAAACATAGGTGGGATTAAAAACATCAAAATAAGAAAAGTGATTTTGCCCTTTAATTCGTTTTCATCTTTTAGGTTTTTCAAAACATACCCTAAACTAAATAGAATTATTCCAACATTTATGACTAATAAAGATAAGTCCATAAAAGGATGTATTGTTCTCAAATAATCAGGGATAATTTCATTAATAATTCGTACCTGATATGTCAAACCTACCGCATCATCAGCAAATAAATCCCCAATAAACTCATATAGACTTGGTATTTTGAACCAGAAAGATTTCTCTGTTGAATAATATTTTATATTCAACATATAAAATAAAGGAGGGATACTTATAATTGTTTGAGAAAAAAACAAGATATATTTTTTATATCCTCTTACTTTATGAGCAATGAGAAAACAAAACATTTCTATACCAATAATCAGAATTGCAAAGGGATGAGTCCACAAAAGGATAAAGTTTACTATAGTCAGAATAATCCCGTTTTTCTTTTTGTTCTCTTCGAGATATGAAAGTAAATAATATACTGACAAAGTAAAAAGTAAAGTTAATAAAACATACATTCGTATCCCCTGTCCAAAAAAACGATGTATCGGTGAGAGAGCGAAAAATAGACCCGCTATTAATCCTATTTTATAGGAACCTAATTTTCTACCGATGAGAAATAAAATAGGGATGGTCATTATACTCAATAAGACAGAAAAGAACCGCAAACCTAAAACAGAAGGAGATATATAGTGCCAGAAAAGGTATTCTATAATATAATAGGCTGGCATGGTGGCGGGGTCATAAAGAGGATTTAAAAAAAGGAACTCTGATAAAGAGTCTGCATTTATGTGAGCCAGACTGGAATACTCATCCCACCATATCGATTCATCGGAAATTTTGTAAATTCGGATGATGAAAGCTAATAAAATGATAAGGAAACAACTCAATAAGACTTGAATATTATATTTTTTTTCTTTATTGTTTCCCACCAAAAAGCCCTGTTTAAGAATTATAATCTTATAAGGATACCATTCACAGTTTAACAATTAATTGTTTGAGATTTCCATAGTCCTTTGGTGGCTCGATGGATAAAGATGGGGAGATAATAGGGCAATAGCAGGGGTTTGGGATAACTTCTCAATAGTCGATAAATACGAATGGGGTCGGTATAAAACTTTTTCATAGCTTTACGCTGATAGGCAAAAAGGACTTCGTCAGGCAAGTCTGTTAAATTTACATTCATTGCTGAGAAATCCATGTTGTTATAATTCAATTGTGATAATTTTTCAGGACGATTTTCTTTTACCCATTCAAAGAGAGGGGTTCCGGGGAATGGGGTTACTGTAAAGAAACTAGCGGTATGAAAACGAGATTTACATGCTACATCTATAGTTTGTTGTAGTTCTTCTTCGGTCTCAGTAGGAAATCCCATCATACAGAAACCTGTAATGTAGATGTTCTTTTTGGCTGTCATTTCTACCGCATTTAAAAATTTGGGAATATCCAGTCTTTTACAGGTAAATTTTTGTAGCCGAGGAGACCCTGTCTCTAATGAGTAGCCACAAAGATATGTACCTATAGAATGCATCGCATCTATAACTTCCTGAGTTGCTAAATCTCCTCGAATTGCGGTGGGAAAAGCAATTTCTGTTTTTAAGCCTCGTTTATGAATAAGTTCTGCAATCTCTATTACTCGCTTCGAGTTAAAATTAAAGTTATCATCTAAAAACTCAAAATCGGTGATATTGTATTCTTTTCCCAAATATTCGATTTCATCTACAACTCGTTCAGCAGAATGCATTCGGATTCGTCTTCCAAAAATAGAATGACACCACATACATTGATAAGGACACCCCCGACTACTTACAAGTGAGGCATATTTCCTTCTTACTATAGGGGCAATAGACTGATGTTTCCAATAACGGGGCAAATCAATTAAATCATAAGCGGGAAAAGGCAATTCATCTAAATTCTCAATCATAGGCAATAATCCTGGGTTCTGAATTACCTCTCCTGATTTATCTTTCCAGTAAATCCCGTTTATATTTTGTAACGATTCCCTTTCTGGAAAACTTTCTATTATTTGTTTTAAAGCAATTTCGCCCTCACCTGGCACTAAAATATCTATATCTACATCATCAAATACACCTTTACGCACAGCTGAAGCATGGGGTCCTCCAACAATAATCCATGCTTTGGGACAAGCACTTCGAAGCATTGGGACTAACAAAGGAAGTAAATAAGCAAAAGTGGTAAAAGTAGATATACCAATAATGTCGGGTTCAAAAGTCTTGATTCTTTCACATAATTCTTCAATATTACAATTTTCCAACCTCTGGTTTATTATACCTATTTCAATGTCTTTCAATTCACGGCGTAGATACGCCGAAAGATACAAAAGCCCCATCGGAGGAGTGGCTAATGGATATAGTGGTCTTCTCAAACCCAGATTAACTAAAAATAATCTTTTTTTCTTCATTTACCGTATACCTAATTAAAATAAAATTATATACCGATTTAAGTTTAATTTCAGATAGCATGAAAATATTTTTCATAAGTATGTGCTGGTATAGCATGAAGTTTACATAAAATCCATATAAACCATTTAAACTTTCGTAGCAAGGGATAGTAAGACGGATAATCTGTAAAATATTTATTGGGTGATTTAACTATCATCTCAAATTCTTCTCGACTTATACCTTGTTTTCTTAAACAATGTTCTATCCTTTCTTCATCCTCAAAAAAAGGAATTTCTTGTAACGCTTTCAAAGCAGACTCTCGAGAAATTACACCGGTTCTAACTTTTGCGGATAATTCAACTACGCGCCAATCGAAACCAAATTTTCTTCTTGCATAATAATAAACTAATGTAAATAATTCATTATCCAAATGGTGTTGTCCTGTATCCTGCCAATCAAACTTTTCTTTAAGAAATGTCTCTATTTTTTCCCCTGTATCGTCATAATAATTTGTTATATTAATTACACGAATTCCCCTCCACAATATCCAGTAAATCATATCCCAGAGTTCTACATTCTCAAAATGTATTAATGGAATTGTACAAAACTGGTCTACAATAGCACGGGTATATTTTCCATCTATGTAATTCCATTTCAGTGGGGTTATCCCTTCTTCACGAAAAGAATGACTTAGAATGATATAGCGGACATTTTCTTCGACAGCGGTTCGGTATAAACTACTCGCAATTCCGATATCGTCCGTTAAGTCTATATAAGGTACACATGCTCTAATAGTTGCATTTGTTAGTTCGCGGGATTCAGGCCAGTCCATAATTATCGTGTGCAATTCTACATCTAATTTATCACATAATTTAGCAAGATTACTCTTTGCAATTTCGGAATCCCAACCGTTGTCAAAATGAACAGCCAGAGGACGTAGATTCATAACTTCTTTCACATAATATAAACAATAAGATGTATCTCTTCCCCCACTTACTCCAACGACACAATCGTATCTTTTCCCTTTGCCATCTTTTCTTATTTTATTAGCAATCTTTTGTAATATTTTTGCTCCTTCTTCTCCCACAGGGAATCGTTTATCTAAATTATTATGCATGTGGCAAAAGTTACATATTCCCTGTTTGTCTAAACGAACGCCTGGAATAGAAGTATCCATCACACACCGTTTACATAAAACTTTTTCTTCATTTTGCTGAATCATAACACCACCTATATCCGTTATAACCGTGCTAATTCTAAATCAATAGGTTTCTTGGGATCTCTTTTTCGAACATGTTGAGGCTCAAAATACTCTAACAATTGTTCTTCGGATGGGTAAGTTATTAGTACTGTCCTTCGAGTACCATAAAAGAGAAAAAATGCACCACACGCTACAGCAGAAGCCCCTGATTTATAGTATGCATCTGCTAAATTTTTTACAGAACCAGCCCCACCACAAGCAATAACAGGAATCTGAACTGATTCTGTAATCATTTTTATTAAATCTAAGTCATAACCTTCGAGCGTTCCATCTCTATCTATACTTGTAATTAATATTTCCCCGGCTCCTTCTTTCTCTGCCTTCATTGCCAACTCTACAGGGTTTAATCCTGCGGGTTTCCTCCCTCCATGCGTAAATACCTCATAAGTCCCATTAACTTTTTTCACATCTATGGATACTACAATACATTGTCGCCCAAATTGTTCTGCGGATTTTTCCAACAAACCGGGGACTTCAACAACGGAGGTATTTAAAACTACTTTATCTGCCCCCGCTTTTAATAACTCTCGTATAATGCCTACATCCCGAATTCCTCCTCCTACTGTGAAGGGCATTGAAGTCTCTGCGGATATTTGCCTCACAACATCAATTTCCGGAGGACGATTTTCAAGTGTCGCGACTATGTCAAGCAATATAAGTTCATCCACATTATGCTGGTTAAAAACTCGAGCCGCATTAATTGGACACCCCACATATTTAGGATTTGTAAATTGGATGGTCTTCTCCAGACCCCAATGTCTTAGTAATAATACCGGTATTACTCTAACTTTTAGCATTACATACCTCATTTAAAAAATTTTGGATTAAGATAGCACCACCAATATAACTTTTTTCGGGATGAAATTGAGTGCCGTAAATATTTTTATTTTGATATAAAGAAATAAAGGGCGTTCCATATTCGGTTATTCCAATGTTTCCTTCGATTTTATTGGCTGGGATAAAGTATGAATGAGCAAAATAAAAATTAGGATTATCTATCATCCCTGACAGAAGAGATAAACTTCCTTTGTAAGTTTTCACATCATTCCAGCCAATATGTGGAACGCGAATGAAATTTTGAACAACATTCCGTATATAACGGACATGTCCCGGTATCCAACCTAATCCTTTTGCTTCGCCTTCCTCACTAAATTCTGCCATTATTTGAAAACCTAAACAAATCCCTAAAATAGGCTTTTTCAATTCTAAAACATAGTGGTTTAATCTCTTTATAAGTCCTACCTTTGATAAAAAGTCCATAGCACTGGCACAGGCACCTACCCCTGGCAAAACAACCGCATCAAATAGGTCTAACTCCGTTTCCTTATTTATAACCTCAATCATGACACCTGTCTTCGAAAAAGCACGATATACAGAATGGATATTCCCTGCGGAATAATCAATAATGGCAATTTTTAATCTTTCATTTTTATTATTTGCTATTTTGTCTAAAGTCATTCCATAAATCCGGAGTTTTTGCTATAACAAAGTTTTCTAAAAATAGAAAATCTACATCAGTCTCTTTAAATGTTTGTAAGGCTTCTTCAGGAGTTCGTATTATTGGCGATTCATGCATATTAAAACTTGTATTTAAAACCACACTTGTTCCTGAAAGTTTTTTATATTCCTTTAAAATTTCATAAAAGGTTGGGTTATTCTCTTTTTTTACAAGTTGGGCTCGTGTTGTTCCATCAATATGAACAACTGCACCGTGTTGGTCTTTCATTTTAGGAGTACTCTGAAAACAGCATGTCATAAATTCACCTGCATGCCTTGCCTTTTCATATCCTATCAAAAATTGCCCTGCATCCTCATCTAATAAAGCAGGTGCAAACGGCATGAAATCACTTCGTTTTAACATATTATTCAATTTTTCTGTTACATCTTTCATGGTAGAATCACACAAAATAGAACGATTTCCCAAAGCACGAGGTCCCCATTCCATTTTACCATGAAATCTTGCAATAATTCTCTTGTTATACAAACACTTTGCAACAAGTTGGGGTATTTCCTGTTCATCGAATTCTTTAAATGGAAGTTTATATTTAGAAATTGCACCCGTTATTTCTTTTTTACTAAAACCATCCCCCCAGAAAGCATGCGGAAGAGGTTTTGGATAAAAACGGAGTTGTGCACTGATAGCCCCTAAACTCAACCCTCCATCACCCATATTCGGATACACAAAGAGTTCTTCGACCTTTTCCAATTCGTGTATTTTCTGGTTTAACAGCACATTCGCAAAAACTCCCCCAGCCACAGCAATTTTTTTAAGCCCTGTTCTATCTAACCAATATTCAATTAAAGAACATAGCATTTGTTCTAAAATATTTTGTGACCAGGCACAAAGGTCTTCTCGCGAATATTCATGTAATAACTGTAGAAGCCATTCTCTTAATTTTTTGCCGTAGGGTCCTTTGTATAAGAGGACATCATTATTCCATGAAAATGGATTTTCATACTGAATTCTATTTGCATCTCCATGAGCTGATAAACCTGTAAGTTTCCCTTCATCTCTACAAGGGACAAATCCTAACACTTCCGCCAGATTCTCAAAAAATAATCCAAAAGAACTCTTAGCAGAGGATTTCCATAATCGGGTTATCGAGTTCCCTTCTCCTTTCGAAATAGTCAACGATAAGCCATCCCCCATTCCATCTGCAGTAACAATAAGTGCCTCATCAAAACCAGAACAGAAATAACTTCCCCATGCATGGGCTTCATGGTGTTCGATGAAATGAATAGGAACATCAGAATTAAGAAAGGGTAATCTTTTTCGTATTATTTTTCTTAAAATAACAGATAAACTTTTTTTCATCGTCTCTGAAGGATTCATATAACTTATGGGATTATATGAGACTGCCCATTCTGTAATGTTATCCCAGTAGTTCGATTTTTTGTCACTCTGATTTTTCTTTCTCTTTGAACAAAATGCTTTTTTCTGTAAATTAGGAAATAATCGGAAAAAAGGGAAGGGTGTTACAAAACCAGAAACACATACTGCCTGTATATCTTTCCATGTTATTCCTGTTTGTTTTAATGCATTTTCTAATGATAAATGTGGAAATCCACCTTCATTTTTTTGGCGGGTATATCGCTCCTCGTTCGACATGAATAATATCCACTCATCATCACAAAGGGTAACCCCTGCATCAAAAAAGTCTTCACTAATTCCTAATATTATCATTAATAATTAATCCTAAAAAGAAACCATTTTATATCCCGAGTGCATTCCATATAGCAGAAGGATTTAAATTCCATATTAAAGCAAGTTCAACAACAGGGGCACACCAGCAAGTAGAGCAACCTTTTGGTACTTTTAACTGATTTATTATCTTTTCAAATTCTTCATTATCTCCTTTGTTTTCTTTCTTTTTATATAGTTCACGAGTTTCAAATAAATGACAGGAAAGTATTGTACCATCCGGTTCAATAGTACATGTTAATCTTCCAGCAGAACACCATATTCTTGACGGGTTCGGCCAGTTCCTAAGATATTCTAACCCTGCAAATGAATTACGAACAGGGTAGCCTTGTTTTTTCTTGTTCATAATATATTGTAGCGCATTATCATATGTGTCTTTATCAGGAGCAATTGGATTTGGAGTTAAAGAGGAATCTAAATGTAAAGTTGCTGGCTGAAACATTACCTTTATATTTTCTTCTTTAGCCTTATCTAAAACATAGTCTAATTTATTAATATTTAACTTGGATATAACACATAAAAAGGACACCGAAATATTCTTCGACTTGCAAAAATCAACTACTTGAAATAACCGATTATAAGTCCTCTCACCCCTAATTTTATCATGTATTTCTTGTGGCCCATCAAAACTCAGATTTATATGGTCAACATACTTTTCAATTCCATTGTACTTTTCTATATTGACACCTGTGGAACTTAAAAAAACATTCAGCCCTAACGATTTCGCATGTTCAAGAATTTTTATTATGTCTTTTTTAATTAAAGGTTCTCCCCCACCAAAGGTAATCCATCTAACACCTATTTTTTGTAAAATATTCAACCGCTCCAATATTTCATTTGTATCTAACTCATTAACAGTCACTTCCCGAGAGCCACAATAAAGGCACTGATATGGGCATCGGAAAGTTAGGTTCCACTCAACAAATAAAGGCGCATTTATTCCTAAAATTTTTGTTTTTACCCATGATTTCAACAGTATTGGAATACTTTTTATTTTCTGTTTCATTCTACATCTACTTTTAAATCCACACTTTTATATAATTTTAAACGGAATAAACCCAGCCAACCTAAAGGTATCCAAATCCAGAATGTTATTATACGGAACAACCCTATAACAAGGATTATTTCGGGTAATTGAACCTGAAGCCAATGTAATGAAACACTCATAGTTGCTTCTACAATTCCCACTCCGCCAGGAATCCCACTACATATTGCTAAAAATAAGTTTCCTAAAACAATCATTTCAACTTGACTTAAATATAGTCCCGATTCTTTCCCTCCCAATAAAAGATAAAATATTAAGCCATTAACTGCCCACCCAATAGAACAGCCTATGCAGAATAAAATCAAAAAAGGAGGACGAATTACATTGTCCGTTAATCCTATTTTTAACTTTGCCAGAAAAGGTTTAAAGAATTTTAATAAAAAGGGGAAGAGTAATAATGAAAGTAATGAAAGGATTATTGGCAATACAAATGTGTTGGTATAAATAGCTAATGAGAGTATTAAAACTAAAAATGCTCCTTCCAAAACACATAATAAAAACAAAAATTCCGCAGTCATGGCTTTTGAGATGGGTGTGCTCACTGTTTTTGTGATTATATATCCTCTTAATGCTCTGCCTAATTGTGCCGGCAATACAATTCCAGCACCCTGAGTGAGATAGACCCAAATAGATTTTATAAAAGGGAAAGAGATAGAAAAATTTTTAAACATACATCGCCACAAATAGTAGTCTAAAATCCAGTCAAATAATCGTAATACACACGCTAAAAAGAATAGTTCCCATCTATTTACAATTACATGTTTTATATTTTCAAAATTTTCTTCTCGTATCTGATATACTCCAAAACAGGTTAATAATATCAAAATGACAAAACCAGATATATGAAGAACATTTAATATTTTGTCTTTGCTTTTTATAAAATTAATCATTACTATATCTTTTAAGAGTTGGAGTGTATATGATACCACGAAGATGGATACATATTTTACCTGCTGAATATAAAGAAGTTCTAAATCCCTCTCTGGATTTACTATCCAATGATAGGATTGTTTCTCGATGGGAAAGGGAGTTTGGCGATTTTTTGGGCTCTCCATACACAGTGGCTCTCCCATCGGGGCGGATGGCTCTCAAACTCATTTTGCAACATTTAAAGCTTCATAAGAATGATGAGGTAATCATTCCTTCGTTCACATTAAAGGCACTTGTAAATATCATCCAGTCATTGGGATTAAAACCTATCTGTGTGGATATAAATCCCAAAACATTAAATATTGACCCTGAATTGGTTCAAGACTCTATAACTTCAAAGACCAAAGCCATTATCGCGTTACATACTTTTGGAAATCCTTGCTACATCGAAGAATTATGTAAAATAGGACAAGAACATAATATTCCCGTAATAGAAGACACCGCTCATGCATGTGGGGCTAAAATTAATAATCAGCATGCTGGGACATTCGGATATGCGGGGTTCTTTAGTTTTGATATATCCAAACCCATTAATACTTATGGCGGGGGGATGTTGGTAAGTAAGGATTCATCCCTTATTGATTTTGTAGGGGAATACAACCAAAAATTAATTTTAACCACAAAGGAGATAACTAAAAAAGCGAAATCGATAAAATTAGAACAAACTCTTTATAATTCACGATTAATGTATCCTATACTTTTCTTTAGATTGTTCCCTTTCTTTTTTAAATCACTTGAGTTTATATATCGTAAGATTCAGAGTGTTCCACCTGAAAATATTCGGTTTACTCCTCTTCAAGCAAGTATTGGTATCGAAAAGTTACCCTTTCTTACTTCACGAGTAGAGCACCGGAATGAAATAGCCGGTTTATATCGAAAATTTCTATCAGATAGAATTGATATTCCCTATGTACATCCCGATTGTACTCCATCTTATTACATGTTTGTAGTTATTCTCCCTATGGATTCTCGAAACATGTGTCGTTCTCTTCTTTTTAGAGGAATTGATACGGCATTGAGGGAAGAAGTAATTGATAATGTATCCGTATTTATAGAAAATTCAAACTGTCCCAATGCAAATAATGTTTATCCACGATTGCTTGCCCTACCTTTCTATGATGGAATTTCCGAAGATACTGTTAAATATGTATGTAATCATCTAAATAAGCTCGTTGAATAGTAAATTTAGGTTATTCAGGGAATCCCTTTTGTTTCATTCTTTGTTTTATCTCATCATTTTCAGGGTTCAATCTTGTAATTTCTGTAATTATTTTCTTCACATTTTCCTGATCACCCCATTTAAGGTATATTTCTCCTATTTCAAATAAAACTTCTGTAATTAGCTCTGGTGGACTTTCTCTTTCTTTCAATCTTTTTAAAGCTTCTTGAAATAATTCTAAAGATTCCTGATAATCACCCTTTTCCTTCTTTAATATAGCATATCTTGCCCAACCTTCTCCGTCACTGGGATAAATTTCTATTGCCTTTTTGTACGCTTGTTCTGCTTCACTATATCTTTTTTGAACTTTATATAAATCCCCTAAATTTTTCCATGCAAGTGGGAATTCATGTTGTAAATTTACTGCTTCCTTTAAGTGTTTCTCTGCTAAATCGAATTTGCCTACTTGAAGGGCATAAAAACCTAAGGCGTTATGGAGATTATGGTCTTTAGGTTGAATCTCTAATGCTTTCTCAAAATAAGGAATAACTTTTTCTAACTCCTCTTTTGAAAAAAATGCATCTGCAAGATTGTAAAGAGCATTTATTAAATCAGGTTTGATAGATAAGGATTTTTGGTAGAGTTCTATCGCTTTATCTATTTCTCCTGATAGAAAGGCATGATAACCTAAATTGTTATATGCCAATGGATTTTTATCATCTACTTCTAGTGCTTTGTAATACATTGCTTCTGCTTCTTGTGTTTTACCCATACGGTCGTATAAAACACCTAAATCATACGGAATATACGAATTATCAGGACTGTTCACCATTGCCTTTTTATACAGTTCAATCGCCTGTTCTGTATTCCCTTTTTTCTCTGCTAACTGTGCCAGATTGTAGTACGCTAATTCATCATGGGGTCTTATTTTCAACGCCTCATAAAATTTATTTTCTGCTTCATCCCAACGATTTTGTTTAACCAGAAGACTACCCCAATTATTCAATATCAATGTGAAATCGGGCACGATTTCCAATGCCTTTTTGAAATGCTCTATTGCCTTTTCAGGATTATCTTCTTGTATTAACAAGGCTAATTCCCTATGAGCTCTTGCATCTTCGGGGTTCATCTCTATGGCTTTATTAAAGTATACTTTCGCTTCCTCTTTTTGTCCCATTCGGGATAGTACCTGCCCTGTCATATAACAGACATTCTGGAAATTGGGGTCAATGTTCAAAGCTAATTTGAGTTTTTCCAACGATTTTTCATATTCTCCCCTGTTAGCATAAATTGCACCCATTTTTGCAATAACATAAGCAAATTGAGGATATGCCTCCAATGCTTTTTCATAACAGTTAAGTGCTTGCTCATAATCTTTTTTCGTTTCCATAATCTCGCCTAATTCATTCCAAGCTCGTGCATCGCGAACATTTAATTCTAATGCCCTCCGAAAATATGTTTCTGCCTCTTCCAATCGTCCTTCCTTTTTCAGAACACAACCTAAAAGATAAATACCATCCTGATATTCAGGATTCAACTCAATCGCTTTTTTTAAATTCTTTTCAGATTCTTTCAAATTATCTTTTGCAAATAAGATTCTTCCTAATCGTTCATAAGCATAAGCAAAATCAGGTACCGCAGAGACAGCTTTGCGATAATACGCCTCTGCACTATCCCAATCCCCCTCATCTGCACAAATATTTCCTAATTCACACAGTGCCCTTGCATCCTTTGGATTTAATTCTACCGCTTTTTGGAGTGTATCTTGCGCCTCTTCAATTCGCCCTAAACTTCTTAACTCTCTTCCAATAAGGTAATATACATCCTGATAGGAAGGGTCTGTCTCTAAAGCCTTTCTATAAAAAGCCAACGCATCTTCAGAGCGTCCTTGTGAAGATAATATTCTACCGTATTTATCTAAAACATAAGTAAAATCTGGGACTATTTGTAAAGCTTTTTCGTAATGAGTAAGAGCCTCTTTCCAATTTCCCTGATGCTCAAGAATTTCCCCAATTTCATTGTGAGAACGGGCATCATTTGGATTTAATTCAAGTGCTTTTCTAAAATATTCTTCTGCCTTTGTCTCATCTTTCATTACAAGATAGGTTTTACCGAGATAATAAAACATATCTTGATAAGTAGGGTCTAATCGAATACCTTTTTCAAACTGCTCTTTAGCTTCTACAAAGTAACCTGCTTTAAATAGGTCTTTTCCCAAACGATGATGCATATAAGGTAAACTTTGTGGCATATAAACCAATGTTTGTGCTTCTTCTAATGCCTTTTGGATTTCTCCTCTTCTTAAATAAGAATCTGCTCGTTGATAATGCCATCGAGCTAAATCAGGCTCAAAAGGAATCCATTTCACAGATATTACAATAAAACTAATAAAAAGAACTGATAACCAGTTTACTAAAGATACATGATTTTTGTTTTTAATACATAGCCACAAAAAATAAAGGAAATTGGCTCCTATTAAAAAAAATAAAGGAATAACAGGGACTCGTGCCCTTCCATTCACAAAGAAAATGAGAAAACTACCTAAATAGGTAGCAATAAACAAGTATATTAATAATAATAACTCTGTAGAATATGTCCCATTTGAGGAGAAAAGAAACGGAACAATTTTTTTCTTTTTCCAGATAGATTTTATATTAGAAACAAGCAAAATTGTCCCTGTAATGAAAAGGCCACCCGCCCATGGAAAAGTAGGAAGATATTTTAACGGAGAGTAATGTTTTAATTCATAATACACCACTTTGTTGCATGTAATTTCAATAGGACACCAAAGAAGAACTGCTTTTTTCAAAACTTGTATAAGTGTTTCTTTAGGATGTGTTTTGATATATTCCAGTGCTTTTTCTGCAAATATTTTTGATGCATCTGCATGTTTCAGGTCTTTTATTCCTAATTCTTTACCCAACCCTTTTACCACATTCACATAATCGCGAGCAGTCCAGTTGCCTGTTCCTTCTAATTTCTGTAAGTATTGGTTCCATGGGGTTGTTCCATCGGCTTCCGGATTGTTCCCTATAAATAAATTTTCACCAAAATAAGTCGAGATGAATACCCATTCCCCTGAAGCAATATAATTTCTCACTGTGATTGGTATAATGGGAACAAAGGTAAAAACAAGGAGAACAATCCAGGAAGGAATAAACGCAAAATATTTCTTTTCTTTAAATACAATCCATGCCATCCATAAGGCTATAAAAGGACCAAATGAAAGTATGTTTGGTCTCATAGTTGCATAAGCACCTATTACCAAGCCCAAAAGAATACACTCATACCATTTTTTGTATATACTCCAACGATACAAAATATAAAACATGAGAACAACAAAAAAGACAAATAGAGATGGATCATTTACTTCCCCCTCCCAATATATAAATACACTGTAGGTAGCCACTAAAAAACTGAATATTAATCCCACATATTCATTGAAAATCGCCCGACCCAGATAAAATGCTAATAGAACGGTTAAAATGCCAGCGATAGAATTAACAATTCGTGGTGTTAGATAACTGTCCGAAATGAATCGATACAGAAAACTTAAAAAATAACCATGCCCTGGTGGACGGAAAAAAGGGGTTGTTCGCATCTCGGGGTCGGTAACCCCTTCAGGGACACTCCAATCACCTGTTACAATGGCACGAGCAAAATAATCTTGAACTTCCGGGTCCTGCTGGAGTGCTGAATAATCAGGGGCATATTTATATACTTCATAAAGATACCATACTCTTAAAATAATAGCAATGAGAAGAATAAAGAATAAAGCACACCTAACTTGTCTTCCCTTCACACATTTTTCCTTATGTATTTTATGGAGAAATGATGAATAATCTAAAAAGAGTGCGCAACCCACATAAGGGTTGTCTTATAAAGCATAGATAAAGGGGGAAATTACGCCAGCATTTCCTGCAAAGATAAATAAAGCAGCCAATAATAAAAGCGTAATAATAATAGGAGCCAGCCAATACTTTTTTCTCACTTTCAGGAAATCCCAAAACTCCTTTAATAATTCTTTCATGAAAAATGCCTCCATATCTTATTTTCATAATTATTATACAAAAATTTATGGTTTAATAGGAAAGAAGTAAAATGAAACAAAAGAAAATTATTTTTCGATACTTTTAACCTTCATTAAAAAGGGCATAATAAGTTCTTGAATTTTTATTCCTATTTCTTCCACTCTTCTCCAATATAAATGATAAGCGACTAATGAAGGGATAGCAACAATTAAGCCGACTACTGTGGTTATTAATGCTTTTGAAATACCTTGTGCCAGCATTTGCGCATTACCTATACCTCCTATAGTAATTACATTAAATATATCTACCATTCCTAAAACAGTTCCCAGTAACCCTAATAATGGACTTATAACTGCTATAATTTGCAATACTGTGAGTCCTCGTTCCAAATAAGATAACTGTGTTCTCCCTAATGTATTTATATGTTCTACTAAAACCTCTTTGGGTTCATTACGAAGATTGATAATTTCAAGAACAAGTGTCCCAAGGAGGGAATTATTACGGTGTGCGATAGAACGAATAGTTTCCAGTTCTTTTAACATATTAGGATGAGAAAGTAATTGAACAAGATTTTCTGGAACATTTCTCGTTATCCTCAGTGCAAACAAACGCTCTAATATAATTGCCAATGCAATCACAGAACATATACCTAAAGGGAACATAACCCATCCCCCTTGATAAAGCATATTTATCCAGTTCATATTAAAAACTCCTTTTATCTTTACATGAAACTAAATGTCCACCGTATTTGTAGATTTTTATTTTGATATATATCGGGAACCTGAAATGGAAAAGGTGAAAAAGGTGCAGATTTTTGTAAGGCTTGTTTACAAATACCTGCAAACAGGGGGTCTTCAGGGTTCCCTATTATATCTAATTTAACAATATTACCTTCAGAACTTATCTCACAATCAATGAGAACCTCTGTAGGTTTTGTCCCAGAATATCGTGTTAACAAATAATGTATCCAGTATTTTTCTACTTTTCGTTGGATTTCTTTCAAATAAGGTGCTAACTGGTCTTGAAGTGCCTCAAATCCAAGTATTCCTTCCTTTTTAACCTGATTATATATTTTCCCCTGCGGTTTAGTAAATGTATTTGGTAAATATTCGGGCGCTACAATTTTTTCTGGGCTTTCTTTATTTATAAGTGTATCTCTCTCTTTTGGAGGCTCTTCTTGTTTTGGGGGTGTTGTTTTTAACTGTCCTTTTTGGATTACATCTATATGGGAGGATTCTTTCCTCTTCCTAATAGAATCTACAGATTTTGTTTTCGATTGTTTTTCAGGAGTCGGTATAACATTAGCAATCTGTATTTTTTGATGCTCTGAACCTAATGTCTCAATTTTTTCATTTTCTATCAAAGGAGGTCCGTGAGTATCTCCATCTTTTTTAATAGGACCAGAAGATATAGAATTAAATTCTCCAATATTTTCTGTTTTTGAAGGGATTTCATCTGTAGGTTCCACTACCTCTACTAACTTTTTTGTAGATTTTTGTGGTTCTTGTTTTACAAATTCTATATTTATCGTTTTTGCTTTCGGAATGGAGGAGATTATTCCTTTATAAGTTGGGATTTTTGTAAAAATACTCAATACACATAAATGAGCAATAAATGATACCCATATAAAAAAAGATATTTTTTGAGTATAGGACATCTGTCTTTTATTTTGAGTTATAAAATAGTGTAGATTCATCAATGATTTGTTTTGCCAGTTAGTTACCCAATTTAATAAAAACGATTTTT
Source organism: uncultured bacterium (assembly GCA_938014335.1). GTDB lineage: Bacteria > Hydrogenedentota > Hydrogenedentia > Hydrogenedentales > Hydrogenedentaceae > Hydrogenedens. The sequence continues at coordinate 58,454 of CALLRP010000006.1, read as the reverse complement.
TCATTCTCAATAGAATATGTATACGATGTATCTAACCACTGAAAAGTTAACAAATCAAGGGCTAATTTAAGTTTTATTTTATTCAAATAACATGGATTTATAGGTAGGTTTTCAGTCCCGACCATCATTTCTATTGTAAGACCTGTTTGATTTGCAAGAACAGGAGCAATTTTAGATAATGGCATTGCCCCATCATAAAAAGGAAGAGAACCTTTTTTATTTAATGGAACAGATTTTGGTAGAGAAATGATTACTTCTTTGTCCAATATAGATTGTTTCCCTTCGTTATCAAAAACCTTACATCCAGTAAGTTGATCTACTCTCATATTTAATGGAGTATAAAAAAATATAAAATCATCTTTTGCGCACCAACGAATACTTTGAGGAACTATACGGGCACTTTTTAATATCATTTCTAATGCCACACTTAAAGGCTTTTGAAAAACTACCAGTTCACCAATAGGTAATTCTGCAAGGCTGTTATCTGCAACAATATTACAACCATAAGTAAAATTAAGGCTATTAAAGACATTAAATAGTTTTGTCCCTGCACCAAATCCTGCAGTTATTTTTATATTAGAATATTTTTGTGGTAGTTCTGTTAGTGAAAGTTTCGTTAGATTTTCATATATAGATTGTTCTAACGGATATAAAAAATAATAATCGTTTATTTCTTGTAAAGCCATATTGGTATTTTCAGATATTTGCCGAATTAAATCGGAGACATCTTTTTCGGGTTTATCAATTTGAACCCATCGTATTTCAGCACCGTTGACTACTGAAATAGATACAGGGAACTCATGACCTAACTTTCTCACGATCACATTTAATAAAGCTGACTCTCTGACAAGGTCGAAAATACTTTCTTCTTTTGTGATTTCGGTCTGAATATTATTTTTTTCTTCTTTGTTTGTAGATTTACAAGAAAAACCAGCAACTAAAACAAGAAGCCAGATAGCAATAAAACTCAATTTTTTCCTTTTCATAAATTCACCCCAAAATAGTAACAATTGTTTATAATTATGTAATTGAAGGTTAAATATCTTACAATCGTTATATCATATAACGAAAAAAATTAAAAATTGTTTATAAAAGATTATGTTACAGACATCTATTTACATTATACTCTGTTGTTTATCTTATGGAGCACAATCCTTTTATGGTGAAATTCCAGAAAATATCCCAACATTCTTAATTAAAATTCAAAGAGAACAAAATGAGTTTTATGGTGGACTTATTCTACAAGGGCAGTGGGTGGATAATGCTTCTCTCCCAGAATTAAAAAGTAAGTCTGTTGAAATTGTTATAGACACTCCATGGGAAACACCCCAAATTCATCGCAGGGAACTTGGACATCGTTTAGAACTTTCATACGAAGCTCCCGTATTACGCAAAAAAAGACTTGAAGAAGGCTGGAAAAAAGCAGGGTATATTTTTTGGGATAGTCCTCAAGGGAAAAAGGTAATTAAAGAAACTATTTATAAACAGGCATTAAAGGCGATAGAAATGGCTCAATCTGTATATAGTCAAAATCGCCCTCCCGAATTATTGTATAGTCCAATTGGAGTTGAATTAAATCCCGACACAAATAAAAATACTTTTATAAAACAATGGATTTTTCATATCATCATAGTGTTTACAGGGGTTTTATGTTTATCATTTGTTATTTGGAAGTTCCTTTTGACACAGCATTCACCGTAAAGTATTATTAGACCAAACTCATATCAGCCCTTTCACTTCATAAGCGACAATAAATTGCTCTTTATTCTTCACTTTGAATGTTCCTATAGGTGATCCTCTAACTCTTCCTTTTAACTCTCCCCAGGTTTCACTGCCAACAACAATTGTCCCCGGATTCGCCATGTCACATAATCTCTTTGCCGAATTTACTCTATCCCCTACGACGGTATATTCCATTCTTTTTGGTGAGCCGATAAAACCTGCTATTACATCACCTGTTTCAATTCCAATCCCCAACTGGAAGGCAGGTTTTCCTTCAGAAATTCTTAACACATTTAATTCTTCATTCTTTTTTAATATATCTAATGCAGAACATACCGCTGCATACGCATCATCACCCGTAGGAATAGGGGCACCGAATACCGCCATAATTTCATCACCTATATATTTATCCAATGTCCCATTCCATGTAAAGATAATTTCTGTCATTGCAGTAAAATGTTCGTTTAATAGATGTAACAATTCTTGAGGAGAAAGTTTTTCGGCTAATTGAGACGACCCTCGAATGTCACAAAACATTGTGGTTACTCTTTTCTTTTCTCCCCCTAACTTTAAAGCAGAACCTTCACTCATAATCCTTTCTACCACAACATCAGCAAGAAATCTTCTGAAGTTATCCTTTTTGCGCTCTTCCTCTATCATTTTTTGGTTTAGGCGGGCATTTTCTATTGCAAGTGCAATCTGATTGCCCATAGAGCAAAATAGTTCTAAATCTTCTTCATCAAAAAAGGCTTTTTTCTTGATCGTGTCAATATAAATCGAACCTAATATTCTATCTTCAATTCGCAGTGGAACACACATGGCACTTGTTATTTTTCGGGCGATAACACTTTCTCTATTACCAAACTCCGCATTCGCAGAACGGTCCATCATAAGTACAGGTTCACCATCAATAGCTGACCGACTGGCAATTCCCATGCTTGGGGAGGATGCTTCTAACTCGGAACTCATCGCCCGTGCAACTTTTGTAATCAAAGTATTTCTATCTTCATCTTTAAGAAGAATAAAGCCTCGTTCTGCTCCAAGAATTTCAATAACCAAGTCTAATAATTGTAGAAGTTTTGAATCCAAATTATTAGTAGAACCCATAATTTGTGTTGCTTTATACAAAGCATCTAAACGACGATAAGCACGACTTAATTTTCTAATATCAAGTGAGGGAGCGGATTCTTCTATCGTCTTCTGTTGAGATATACCCACTTGTTCTTTCGATATTTTAAATAAGGTGTTTCTGACCTCCTCTATTTCTTCACGAATTTGCTCCATATGACTATGATATTTACTCTCATGCTTATCCTTTTCACGTATTGTGCCCGGTTCCTTTTGAGAGACATCCTCTCTGAATATAATCCTACATTTACTCCCCAACCATATCTCATCTAAATGTTTAAGTTTATGTTCTACAATCCTTTGGCGGTTAACATAGGTACCATTCAAACTTTTTAAGTCTGCAATCATATAGGTCCCATCTTTAATAAAAATCTTCGCATGATGACGAGAAATTTCATCTGCGGTCAACATCACATCACAATCCGTAGAACGTCCTAATATTATTTCTTTGTCTCCAATAGGAATAGTCTGAGTAGAAACTCCTTGTTGTTCAACAATCAATAAAGGCACAACGCATCAACTCCTTTTGAACTGTATATATACAACACTCCTTGATACTTATTTTACTATAAAAGTCTTGCCTTTTAACTCATGGTAAATAGGGTTCTACGGATATTTTATCTACTGGAACTCCTTGAAGTTTAACAGTAAATTCCCATGCTGCACCTTGATTATATACAGCCATAAGTAATACATTTTCATTTTGTAATGTAACAGGAATTTGATCTTGATCAGGTGTCATCGTCCTTCCTTCGGGATATGAGTGTATCAATTTGCCATTCAGCCACACTTTAACTCCATCATTACTTCCCAATAAAAGTTTTGCATTAGAAGGTTCAGGAAGTTTCAGTTTACATAGCACATAGGCTACACATTCTACCTCTCCTCCCAAAAAATCGGCTAAATCGGCATAAATCAAGCCATCTTCGCGCACTTTCATAGGTAAAATGCGCCAGTCCTGGACAGAATTCACATCTGTCTCTGGTGGTAAAGATACCTCGTCAAACAACCTTCTTGCACTATAATCTTCAATACGGTAGGGTCCACTTACACTCCAGGAACATAGAAAATCACCTTTATTTTTAAGACCATTTAGTAAGTTCCCTACCTCTTTCGCCTGATTATCCTTCAAATTGGGAAGTGTTTCTTCCAAAATAGGTATAGTTTTTGAAGGATATGAAAAACTAATATTTCGAGCAATACTAAATCTAGCATTTGCCCAATCCGCTTTTATTGCGTCATTGATATTCACTCCATTTATGAAATCTAATACTTCTAACAGACTTAATTTCGCAAGACCCCCCAATATATTTTTTTGGAGATTAGGTTTGTTGCCTGCCATCTTCCAAAGGCTTACATAATAATCATATTTTTGTTTATCCGTTAAATTAAGCGTTCTCAGTATATTTAAGGAACTTAAAATACCCACATTCTTAACTTCTTCATCTGTTTCCTGCGCAATTCCATTTACTATCTTTTGCAAAGTGTTTGCATCATCACATTGCCCCATAACTTGCAAAATACTGGTTTTCAAGTTCGGCTCGCTTGCCAACAGAATTTCAAGCATTGCACATGCTTCTGGACTTTTAACATTTCCCAGTAATGTAATTATCAATTTCTTCTGTACATCATTTTTACATAATTGCCACTGTTCTGTTATTAACATTACTTTACGACCTTCATCACCTGTCCTATCCATAATCAAAGAGATAGCCGGAATGTATATAGAACCATTTTCAGCATTAGACATAAGTTTATCAAATAGGAAAGGTAAATCCTCTTCATTTCCCAAAACAGCAAGATAATTGAGTGCACCCTCTATTATATCTTTGTCATTCTTTGCTATAGCATCTTTCATAATTCCTTTTGCTTCAATAGCTCTGCGTTCTGTAATTAATTCAACTGCCAATTTCTTTACCTCGGGACTTCCTTTTTGAATTTTCTCCATTAAGTACTTATTCCCGTCTGGACTATCTAATTTAATTAATGCATCTTTTGCTATTTCCCTAATTTCACGAGAGTTATTTAATACGATGTTTATCAATGGTTCTATAGCCCTATTATCTCCCATCTGCCCTAAACACTGAATAGCAGATGTTTTTACTTCACCTTCTGATTTTTCTACAAGTGCTAATACCTGCAAAACAGCCTCTTTCATTTTACGGGAAGCAATTACTTCTAATAACCCTAATTGAATTCTCGGACTGGCTATTTTCAAGGAATTTACACATTTCTCCAAAATTAAATCCTCTGAAAAGGTTGGGTCCTTTAATAGGTCTATCCCTGTGGAAGAAAGTATTGTATCTTCACTATAAACGCTCTGCCAGACTTCATTGAGAGCATCTTTCCCTTTTAACTGAACCAATCCTCTTAGAGCATATCCTTTATTTATAGATGTTGTTTTATCATCACTGAATAAAGAAGAGTAAATCTCCAATGCAGTATCTTTCCCCTGTGAGTCTTCAACTAATCGGCTTGCTATTTTTAGCAATGCCGATTGGACTTCAGAATTGTCAGTCATGGATTTATTTTTTGCCCAGTTCCACAGAATATTGCCCGCTTCTTTTCCCCCAATAGAACCCAAAGCAATTATTGCCGAATTCTGAACTTTCGATGAGGAATCATCAAGATATTTTGATAATTCACCTATCGCTAAGTTATCTTTTCTTCTTCCTAATGAATTAATAAAACTAATTTTATCATCTTCTGTTATTCCGTCTCGTTTCAAAGCATTCAGAAGTGCTTGCGTCGCCTCTTTTTCAGGAATTTGTTCCAAAATACGACAACCCAAATCTATTGTTTCCTTATCCTTTAATAAAGGCTCAATTCCTGAAATAACAGAGGGAGTTGCAATTACAACTAATTGGCGAGCAATAAACCTTTTACCATCTATTGAACATTGAGGCAAAATTCCAATAAGTTGTTTTGACAATTTTTCCTGTTTGGCGGGATTGTTTTGCGTTGTTGTTATTGCTTCTAAAATAGGTTCCAAAGGTTCACGGTTCATTCCAAACTTGTAAGTTTTTAGGTAATCCAGAGCCCTTTCTATATCTGTAACTTCTTGAGCAAAGACTACTGTTGTCAAAACAATTAATGGAAGGAATATATTTGTAAAAAAATAATTTTTCATGTTTCATCTCCTTTTTGTTTAGCCTAATGTCCAGGGGGCTCTCATTGAAGGTTGCATCATACGGTTGGCTTCATCATCATTGATAAACATTTCTTTTTCGGGGTCCCAATTTAGTTTTCTTCCAAGTCTCATAGAAATATTAGCCATGTGGCACATTGTTGCAGTGTGATAACCTACCTCAACAGGAGCCATTGGGTCTTTGCGGGATTTCACACACTCAATAAAGTTTTTGTGATGTCCTTTACTCCGTCCCAAATGAATTTCATTTGGTCCTATGGTTTCCTGAAGTAAAGAAGAAGGACTCGCTCGTAGGTCTCCTCCATGGATGTAAATAAAAATCCATCCTTTATCTCCTTCAAATTTAATCCCGCGTGGTCCTATACTTTTCCCTAATAATTCCACCCCATTTGCGTATTCAAAGCGGAATTCATAACTCATTGCAGTATTAAATAAACCTTCCTTCGGGAAAAAACCTTTTCCCTCTACGGAGATGGGGAAAGTATTATCCGTTCCATTACCTAATTGTCCTAAATCAATAATGTGAGCTCCACGGTCAGTCATTTCCCCACCACTGTAATCCAGTATATAACGGAACCAGAAATGACATCTTTTTTCTGTATAGGGTTCTTTGGGAGCAGGACCCAACCAGAAATCATAGTCAAACCCGGGGGGAACAGGCATTTCGGGTTGAGGAGGAATAGGAGTATGGTTGTCCACAGGCATATTTACCCGTATAGTATGTAATTTTCCTATTCTTCCATTCCGCACTAACTCACACGCATATCTTGCATTATCACGAGAACGCTCATGACTCCCCGTCTGGAACACTCTACGATATTTACGAATAGCCTCTACTACGGCTTTACCCTCTGGAATAGAGTTCGACAATGGTTTTTCACAATAAATATCTTTTCCCTCTTTTGCAGACATAACAGATATGATCGGGTGCCAATGGTCAGGTGTCGCTATCATCACTGCATCAACATCCTTACGGGCAATTACATCTCGAAAATCATGATATGTATCACAACCCTTATAGGAAGGTATATCTTTTTTTTGAGCATAGAAATCATTTACAATTTTTTGGGCTTCCCGTGCATGGGTATCATCTACATCGCAAACAGCGACAACTTGAACCTCAGGCAGGCTCAAAAAAGCTTTCATATCATACTTGCCCTGACCTCCTACACCAATACAAGCAACTGTAATTCTTTCATTTGGCAAAGTAGAAGGTTCCGCACCCCAGACATAAGAAGGAATAATTGTAGGGGCAATAGCCATTCCTGCAGTTCCCATAAGAACATTTTTTACAAATGCCCTTCGAGAATAAGAATTCGGTTTATTCATAATATACACTCCAATTAGATGTTATTTACTAAAAAGTAATTTATAAATATAATATTTATCACTTAGACATATACAGAATTTTAATTCAAACAAGATGTGTAAATAAAATAGAAAATTTTGTCTCTGTTAATAAATAAAAAGTATTAAAATCCTCTCCTCAAAAAGCTGAAATAAACAGCTGAAATAAATAATTTTTTATTTTATTTCTTCAAGAGACTGTGCAGTAACGGTCTTTAATTGATACCAGGCACGAAGTAAAGCAACGCGTGCAGAAGCCAGTCTTCCCTCCGCTTCAATCAAATCCCTTTGAGCTTCATTCAACCGAACTAAAGAAGTTTGACCGGCTTTATATTCCTGCTCAACCAAATCTCTGTTTTTCTTTACATATTCAGCGGTTTCCCTTTGAAGTCTTAATTGTTCTTGAGCAGATTTCAAATCCTGAATAGCACTTTGCACATTTGTTATTACATTAATTCTTCCTTCATAATAGTTTTGTTCTGCTTCTCTAAGTTTAGCTCTCGCCTCCGCTCGCAATGCTCGATTTCTACCTCCTGAAAAAAGGTGGTAAGAGATATCTACACTCACAGTAGTTGCAAAATCATCTGCATTGAATTCACTATCTATTGTCCTTGTTGCAGAACGAGATAAAGATACCCCTACCTCTGGGTATAGAGTTGAACGACTTTGTCCCACCTGTGCTTTGGACTGCTGAACAACTAAAGTTAAAATTCTCAAATCAGGTCTATTCTGAAGAGCATAAGCTAACAAATTATCAACATCCGGACCATGCAAATCACCTTCTTCTTCTGTTTGAAGGGGTGTTAATTTAACATAATCAGGGAGTACTCCTGCATTTAATCCCATTACTCCGGCTAACGAGATACGGGCAATTTCACGATTTTGTCGAGCATTAATTATCAGCGATTCAGCAGTTCTTAACCGCACTTCAAAGTTTAATACATCACTTAATGAGCCTGCCCCTAATTCTTGTTTTACTCGTGCCTCATACAGCAATCTTTCGTTGAAAGATTTATCCGCTTCTGCTATGCGTAAATTCTCTTCCGCCAACTGAACTGCATAAAAACTATTCGCAACAGCAGATAATAACATCCGAATGGCTTCCTGTCGGGATTCTTGTGTTGCTTGTTCGCCCAATTTAACGAGGGCAATAGAATATTTACGGGCAAAACCATCAAATAAGGTATAACGAATGATAAAATTAAGAGCATAATTGTTTTGAGATTCTGGAATACTATTGCTTGCCTGGTAGGCAGAAATCCAGGAACTTAAAACATTTTCCCATGGAATAGAAGATAATATGTCTGTACTTGTTCCTCCCGTTCCCCTAAATACAGACTGAGAAATCGCATTGGAACTTTGCTGCCATACCGCATTTTGTGAACGACGAATAGCCGAATCGGATAGCTCTGTATGTGAAGCAGTATAATTAGCAATAATTTGCGGATAGTATTGTGCTAATGCTTGTTTTACTCTCTGTCGGGCTTGTTCTATTCGTTCTGTTACCGCCTTTAATGATGGATTTTGTTCCAATGCTATTTTTTGCGCAGTTTGTAAATCTAAATATTCAGGGAGTTGATGGGTAAACTCTGTATTTTCTAATTTTAAAGGAAACGAATCTGAATCATTATCTTGTGGATGAGCAGAGAAAACTATCAAACCGCATATTACAAAAGCCCACATAATACAAATATTATATTTAATATCGGAATTTGCGTATTCCATATTGTTTTATTAACTCCTCTGTTTGTTGTAATTTTTTAGGTGGGACATTTTCTAATCGATGTCCTACTTTTCTTGCAGGGACTCCTGCCCAGATCTCCAAAGGTCCTACTTTTGTATCTTCAGTAAGAACACTTCCTACACCGATTATCGCACCATCTCCAATTTCTACACCCGGATGGATATAACAGCGACTACCAATAAGGACATTATCTCCTATTATGATCGGTTTCGCAATATGTGGAGTTAGGGCAAAATGTTCTTTGGTTCCCCAAAACACATGATGTGTGTCACGAATTACCGTAAACTCTGCCACAGCAGTGTTACTTCCAATCTGGATTAATGTAGTAGATTCTAAAATTGTATAATAACTTAAAACAGAGTGCGTCCCCATTATAATTTTTCCATTTTTATGTGTACGGAGTATTATATAATCACGGAATCTACAATAATCCCCGCATTCTACATGTCCCTCGATTGTAAAATGCTTACCTTGGATACGACATTTTTTGCCTTTTTGAGCAAATTTCAATCCATGATAGAAACTTCGCCATCGAATTAAAAAAGGTTCAAACATTTTTCACTTTTCCTCCAAAATCTATATGTTATAAAGAACCGTTTTCTAATTGTCGTTTTTGTTCTAACATTGCAAATACAGGCTCTACCTCTTCAGGTTTGGGAATTCTTCGTTTCCGTATTATATACAATACTCTACGAATATCATTTAATACTCCAATAATGGTGGGTATAAATAATAGAGTTACTGTTGTGGAAAATATCAAGCCTATTGCTAAAGAAATAGCCATCGGTTTTAAAAACTGTGCTTGCATATCACGTGTAAAAAGTAACCCAATCAAACCGCCAAAAGTGGTAGTTGAAGTTAAAAATATAGCACGGAATCTTCTCTTCCCTGCTTGAATAATAGCAGAAATAAAATCACTACCCGCTCCGAGGTTAGCATTGAAACAATCTATAAACACAATGGCATCATTAACAACAACCCCAGCAAGTGCTACAATACCAAATAAACTCATAAGCGTTACAATTTGACCAAAGATTAAATGTCCTATTAAGGCTCCTACTACACCAAAAGGTATTGTAAGCATAATCAATATAGGTTGGGAATAGGAATGAAAAATGGATGATATGATTAAAAATATCACTAATAGTGCAATTGGGAAACCCACTTTTAATGAATTAAGAGCATCTCTACTACTCTGTTGAGGTCCTTCAAATGACCAGATTAATCCCGGATATTTCTTTTGAAGAGAAGGCAAGAATGTATTTGTTAAATCTCCAATAATCTCCTGTGAATTGGCTTTTGAGGAATCAATATCTGCGGTTACAACTACTCTTCTCATACCATCTACGCGGGTTATAGATGCGAAACCCGGGGAATAATCTACATCTGCTACTGCAAATAAAGGAACTTCATACCCCTGATTTGTTCGAATACGAACTTGATTTAGTATAGAAAGATAACTACGTTCTTCACGCGGATAACGAACTCGGATACGAATATCATCTCTACCTCTTTGAATTCGGACTGCCTCTTCGCCGAAAAAACCACTTGCTAATTGTCTACCTAAAGAATCAAGAGTAATCCCCAATGTTTGAGCTTCGGGCTTTAAGTAAAACCGTGCTTCAATCTTTGCAGGTCTATAATCATCTTCAATCTGGTATACGCCGTCATAGGTCCGAAGTTTTTCCTTTATTTCTTGACTTGCCTGAACCACATCGTTGAGGTTTTCACTCCTCAACCAAAGTTCAATGCCTGTTCCTCGGGGACCTCCTCCACTGATATCATATTTCTGTCTTAATGCTCCTGGAATTTCGCCTGTTTCTTTTGCCCACATGGAACTTATCTTTTTGGCATGAATTCCCCTCCGCTCTGTGGGTAATAATTCTACTCTTATTTCACCAACATTACTACCTCCTTGAGCAGAAAAACCACTGCTACTCTGTCCAACAACGCTATACACATTTTGAACCATAGGTTCACCACTCATAGTAGTCGTTTTTTCTGTCAATCTTGTAAGTGCCTCTTCCATTTTCTTTACTGCCTCTTTTGTGACATGAAAGGGTGTCCCCGCTGGGAATTCTACCTGTGCCATTAGATAATCCCCATCTACTTCAGAGAAGACCTCAAATTTAATAATCTGTCCACGGACAAGTCCAAAGACTGTTAATAATACAGCAATAAATGCACTTAACGAAATATATCTATGTTTCAACATATTATTTAAGAACGGAAGGTATACTTTGTTTATGAAGGAATCAAGGAAATCACTAAAAAACCATCTTAATTTTTTCAGAGGATGTCTTCGATTATCTGAATTTGAAATAGTATGAGATAAATCGGGGAGGTCATTAAGATGTGCGGGTAGAAGGAAGAGAGATTCATATAAAGAAACAGATAAAGCAGAAATAACAACAATAGGTAGAATACGAATAAATTTTCCCATTATCCCACTGACAAACATTAAAGGTAGAAATGCGGCAATAGTTGTAGTAACAGCACCAATTACAGGGAGACCCACTTCTTCAACTCCTGCTAAAGCTGCCTTCATAGGGGGTAAACCGCGTTGGCGATGGTAATATATGGCTTCGCCCACTACAATAGCGTCATCAACCAACATTCCCAACACCATAATCAACCCAAATAACGACATCATATTTAATGTGTTTCCGTTAAGATATAAAATACATAGGGCACCTGCAAAAGATATAGGAATACCTAAAGTAACGAAAAATGATAAACGAGCATTCATCAACAATAATAAGAGTGTAATAACGATGATCAATCCTTGAATCCCATTAACTTCAAGCAGATTTAATCGTGCACGGATTAGTCGAGCTCTATCGTTCCACAAAGAAATTTTCACTCCCGGTGGCAACTGCTTTTGTTTCGCTTTTACATACTTATGAACTGCATCAGATATTGCAATATCGTCTTCTTCCTGAGTCTTAAAACATGCAATTAGAACTGATTTTTCACCATTGTAATCTGCTTCTAATGGGTCTTCATTAAAATCATCGCGTATTTCTGCTACCTGATCTAATGTAATTACTTCACCTGTGGGTTTTGCAAGGACTACTATCTTTGCTAATTCATCTGCATAGTATTTCCTACCTATAGTTCTAACTCGTATTTCAGCTCCTTTGGAACGAATAAGTCCACCCGAAATGTTTAAATTTCCGGAACGAACTGCTGATGCTACTTGAGAAAAAGTTAACCCTAATTTCTGGAGTCTTTCTTCAGAAATTTCTATACCTATCTCATATTGTTTTGCACCAAAAATAAACACTTGTGATATCTCAGGTAATGCTTGTAATTCATCTTTTACCTGTTCTGCCCATTCTTTCAAAGTTCTATCAGGCAAATTTCCGGATAATGCCACTTGAATAACTTCTCGACGGATAGTTACCTCATTTGTTATCGGTTTTTCTGCATCTTTAGGAAATGTAGAAATGGAATCTATAGCGTTGCGAACTTTGTCATAGACTTTATTCAAATCATAACCATCCATTACCTCAATACTTGCCATTCCCATGTTTTCAGAAGCGACTGTCGTATAGCGTTTTATCCCTTCAACAGTATCTAAAGCCTCTTCAATCTTTCGGCATATCCCTTCTTCTACTTCTTCAGGGTCAGTACCAGGATAGAATACTTGGACAGTTATCATATCTAACGAAAACTCAGGGAAGAGTTCTCTTCGCATTAACATTAGCGAAATGAGTCCCGCAATAAGTATGACAGCCGTTAATATATTCGCAAAAACACGGTTTCCCACGAAATATCCTAAAAACTGATTCATAAAACAGTTTCCTTATCGCCCCTTTTTTTAATTTCCAACAATGAATTTCCCATTGGATTAATCAACCGTGTCGTAATAACTATAGTTCCTGGATTTAACCCACTAACAAAAACCTCATCACCTTGAATATATAACCTTTCTACTTGAATGGAACGTAGACGATTATCTTCTGCAACATAAACAGTCCCTTCAAAACTTACTGCAGTATCAGGTAAACGATAGATACCTATTAGTGTTTTTCCTGGAATTTTTACCTGACAAAACATACCTTGAACTAATGGTATCTTGTCTTCTGACTGGGAATAAATATTTCCCTTTTCTACTCGAACAACTGCATAGATTGTTCTTGTTTTTTCGTCATATCTTTCAATACGATGAAGTACTCCCTTCCACTTATGATTTTCTTTATCTTCAGTCCACAGAATTTCACATTCTTTAGGTTCTAAGGGAGGGAACCATGCAGAATCAATATTCATATCATCTTTCTGAAATGGGAGCCATTGTATTGCCTGTTTAGCATCGAGTGGAATGGATATTTCTAAAATAGAATCATCGGAAAGTGTCATCACGACCATCCCGGGATTTACATATTGTCCTACTTCCAAATTAACCGATTTTATTCTCGCATGAAAAAGTGCTTTTACCTGTGTCCGTGTTAAATTAATTTCTGCTTGTGCTAATTGTGCTTCTGCTGTCTTCACAGATTCTTCTGCTTCTTTAATTCGTAGCGGATATAATTCTACTGACTGGGCTAATTGATTAAAAGCATCTAATGTTTGATTGTATGTTCGCTCTGTTTGTTCAACATTAGATTGTGTTCCCACCTTCTCTTTTTCAAACAATTGTTTCACTCGTTGAAATTCTGAATAGGCAAGGTCTTTTGTCCTTTCTAAAGTCTTAAGCCTTCCCTGGTCAGAGGCAAATTGTTCTTGTAGCCTTTTTAATACATGTTTTGCCTGTTCTAACCCTGCTTGTGCAGATTGAAGTTTCACCTGATAATCGCTGGGGTCAATTTCAAAAAGGACTTCTCCCGCAGAAATCACTTCCCCTGCCTCAAGTCTTGGATGGATGCGAATTATACGACCTGAAATTTCTGAGGATATAGGGACTGTCGCCAATGTTCGGACTTCACCAAAACCAGTTAAAACAATCGGGATATCTTCGGGCTGGACTTGTATCACTTCAACAGGTATAGGCCTTTCTTCTTGTTCCGCTTGAGCTGGAGGTTTTCGAAACGATGAAAAGAAAATAAAAAGAATCACTCCCGATAGTAAAACCAGAATAGCAACAAAAAAAGATGCTAATTTTGTAATTGTTATATATCTCTTTATCTCATTATCACTCATAAAACCTCCTCGTTGAATTCATTTATTATTCTGAACAGAAATTATATATTGTCTTATCTTTTTGTACACATCAACCCATTGAGAGGCGGTTTCATCTCCTAATCCTTGCAATAATTTTTTTATTCCCGATAAAATCTGCCTCTCATGCCACTTTAAAGTTTCACTCGCCTCTGGAGTTAGTCGTATCTGAATTTCTCGACGGTCTTCTGCAGATTGTTCTCGAATTACCAAACCTAATTCAACCAAGCGGTCTAACATTAAACTTGCAGCAGGCGGAGAGACATGAAGATATTCTGCTAATTCTTTCAATTTCAGTGGCTCAAATTGTTTAATTGTGACTAACATATGAAATTGAGGCATTGTGAGGTCATGTCCTATCTTCATCCTTCTCTCTTCATCAAAATTGCAGTGAAAACGGTCATGCATCCAGCGTTGAATCACCTGAATCGTATTAAAAATTTCATTTGCTTCAGATGAGTAATCTTTCATCAATAAACCCTTTATAAATGTATCGTTATTTAATAATTATAAACAATTTTATCATAAAATTATTTATATATCAAATTATTTTTAATATTTAATGTTTTATATTTTAATTTTTTTATATTTTCATTAATTAACACCAAAATTAATTAAAAAGTTCCCTTTGTTTGTATTTTTCTCGTTATAATACTATTGAAAGACAAACACCAATGGTAGAATACCAATGACTACATTAGTCAAATGTGAACTTTGTCCCCGTTATTGTGTGCTGGAGAACGGACAAAAAGGGGAGTGTCGTATTCGGGTTAATATAGATGGAAAATTATATGCAGTAACTTATGGTTATCCTTGTTCTATTCATATTGACCCCGTTGAAAAAAAACCGCTTTATCATTTTTTGCCTGGAACACCTATTTTATCCCTCGCTACTGTGGGCTGTAATCTCCACTGCAAAAATTGCCAGAATTGGGAAATATCACAGGCGGAGCCTTATCAATATGAAACTGAATTTATAGCCCCTGAAAAGATTACAGCATTAGCAATTCAGTACAAGAGCCATTCTATCGCTTATACCTACACCGAACCATTGGCTTATTATGAGTATACTTATGAGTGTTGTAAAATATCCGCGGGAAAAGGACTAAAAAATGTTCTTGTTACCGCAGGATATATTAATGAAGAACCCTACAAAAGGTTGCTACCTTTTGTTCACTCCGCTAATATAGACCTAAAAGGTTTTTCAGAGGAATTTTACAGAACCGTATGTGATGGCTCGTTAAAACCTGTTTTAAAAACTTTAGAACTGACTAAAAATGCAGGCGTTGAACTTGAAGTCACGAATTTAGTCATTCCCACCTTGAATGATAAAGATGAAGACTTACAACAATTATCTGCATGGATAGCGAAAAATTTGGGGAAGGATACTCCACTCCATTTTTCCCAGTTTTATCCCCGTTATAAAATGACCCACCTCTTCCCTACTCCTTTAGAGACGCTTCTGAAAGCTCGCCAAATTGCACAAAATGAGGGATTGCAATTCGTATATATTGGCAATATTATACACCGTGAAAGTTCAAATACTTACTGTCCATTCTGTAAAATTTTATTGATTGAAAGATATGGATATAACATTCTCCAAAACAATATTTCAAATGGAAAATGTCCCAAATGTAACAAGGAGATATACGGGATATGGCAATAAATCGGAGAAAATTTTTATCATCTATTCTGGCCGTGGTAGTTGCCAAATATGGCATAAAAAAACCATCCTTGGTTCGGCAGACTTATGCAATACCGTTATTACACAAAAAAAAATTGCCAAAAAACAAAAACAATTTCGGCCTTTCTCAAACGAAATCCTCTCCATGGGCAGGTTAAAATTTAATATAATGATGTTATGAAAAAAAGAAGGGGTTATTGGATGAGAAATTATTCAAATATTACTCTTTTTCTATTGTTTATCGTCACTCTTCCATTTGCATGTGGGGATAATTTATCTTTAAGTCAAGAAAATCATAGGGAGTCTAAAAAAGTTTATCAATCTTTAATTGCAGGTCAATGGTATGATGCAAATCCAGAAAAATTAAAACAACAAATCTCAGAAATGTTTAATAAAGCAGATGGGGAGCTTATTGAACATGTAATCGGACTTATTTTACCTCATGCGGGTTATATGTATTCAGGTTTAACTGCATGCAGAGGAATTAAAACAACAGAGAAAGGGACATATTCTCGGATAATCATTTTAGGGACAAGCCATAGAGCATCTTTGGAAAATCTCATAAGTCTCCCTTCCGTTGATTGTTATGAAACACCTATGGGCGAGATACCTCTTGATACAGAAACAATACAAGAATTAAAAAAATATCCATATTTCAAGGAAGTTCCTTTAGCACAACAAGGAGAACATAGCGTTGAAATAGAATTACCACTGTTACAATATTTTAAAGGAGAATTTAAATTAATTCCTCTAATTTGTGGCAGATTGGATATCGAAACCACAGAAAGGGTAGCTCGAATATTAAAAAACTACATTGATGAGAAGACATTGGTAATTGCCAGTAGTGATTTTACTCATTATGGACCGAATTACAATTACACACCTTTTAATGAAAATATACCCGAAAATCTTAAAAAATTGGATATGGTCGCTTATCAATATATTGAAAAACGAGATGTAAAGGGATTTTATGATTATATTGAAAAAACAGGGATTACTATTTGTGGTCCTTATGGTATTGGAGTTTTAATGTATTTATTACCCGAAAATACACAAACCAAACTTATTGAATATAAACAATCCGGCGAGATTGTAAATGATTATCGGAATTCGGTAAGTTATTTTAGTATTGCCTTTACGGGAATATGGCAGAAAGGAGAAAAGAAATCTATGAATATTTCAACGACATTAACACCTGAAGAGAAAAAGGATTTATTAAAATTAGCACGATGGACACTTGAATATGTGCTGGAACATAACAAATTACCTTTGGATAATGAAATACCTATTACAATAACAGAGACGATGAAAACACCTCGCGCCGCATTTGTTACCTTAAAAATAAATGACGATTTGCGGGGATGTATTGGTGAAATTTTCGCAACAAAGCCAATGTATAAATCCGTTTTACAAAATGCGTATAATGCTGGATTTAAGGACCCACGATTCTACCCTATCACAAAAGATGAGTTGCCTAAGATTAAGATTGACATATCCCTCCTTACACATCCACGAAAGATAAACCATTATAATGAAATTGAATTGGGTAAACACGGGATAATTATGAAAAAAGGATATTATCAAGCTTTGTTTTTACCACAGGTAGCCCCAGAACAAAATTGGAATTTACAACAGACATTAGAACACCTTTCAATGAAAGCAGGATTATCTCCGGATGGCTATAAAGAAGGTGCAGAATTTGAAGTTTTTGAAGCAGAAGTGTTCCACGAAGAGCAATTGTGAAAAAGTTTCTATTACCCATTGCATTAGGAGCGTTTTCGATTACCGCACAAGCCCTCCTTGTGCGTGATTTCCTTCATTGTATTGAAGAAAATGAATTTGCCCTGGGTATTCTTTATTTTTTCTGGTTTATCTGGATTATCCCCGGAACCCTTGTAGGGCGTCTTTTTTATAAACAGTTTAAATACTTAACAATAACATCTCTTATTTATATTCCTGCCTGGTTATGTGCACATTTTTTTATCCGCAGTGCTCGATATATTTCTGGTATTCCTTCTTATGAAATATTTGATATTCCTACCCTCGTATTGTATTCTTCTTTGACAACTGCAGGATTAAGTTTTCTTACAGGTTTCTTATTTACCCACTGCACACTTTGGTGGGAGCAAAATTTAACATCGAACTCACAAAATATTCCTACCCCTTCTACAATTGTTCGCTCTATATACGCTTATGAGGCTTTCGGGGCTGTGTTAGGTGGACTTATTACCTCATTGTGCATATATTTCGGTCTTTCTCACTGGATTCCTTTCTGTCTCGTTTCCTTTTTTTTAATTACTTCCTCTTTTTCCCTATCTCACTATGTTTTATTTAAAAAAGTTATTGTTGTTTTTCTTTTGCCATTGTTTCTGTTTTTAGCATTTACATTAGAATCATGGGAAAATAAAACACACTGGGAAAATCTTACTAAAAGTGAAAATTTAGGTGGTAAAATTATCACCCAGAAGGGGGAATATTTATATGGATTTGATAATACCCAGTTTATTTTGTTGAGAAATCTTAAACCTGCCTTAAATTTCCCAAATCAGGAATATGGTTTGCGTTTCTTGTCCACCTTCCTTGCTCAAAAAAATGATGCAAAAAATTTTCTATTAATTGGTGAACCTTTTATTTATATATTACCCTACCTCATAAAAATTAAGGAAATAGAGAAAATTTTGTGGATACCTTTTGATTTTGAATTATCCCAAAAAATTATCCCGCTACTACAAGAAAAATCTTTAAATACTTCAAACAAATTGATATTTCCACAAACGGAACCTCGATTATTTTTAACAACTACAAATGAAAAATTCGATATTATTTTGGTGTATACAGGTGACCCTCAAACGATAAATTCAAATCAATATCTCACCGATAGTTTTTTTAACTTGTTGAAGAATTGCCTCGCGGATAGAGGAATAGTGGGTATTCGTATGTCAGGAGGTGAAAATTTTTTAGGGGGGGAAATTGCAACCCTTGGAGCCTCTATATTTTTCACTTTTCATCAAGTATTTAAAGTTACTGTGCTGAAACCCGGGGAGGAAACATGGTTATTGGGTTCTTTAACACATCCTTTGAGTGAGCATGTCCCCACTCTGGAACAGCGACTAACTACGATTGCACAACAATTGCCCGAAATTAGACCCAATCTTGTGAGAGACTTGTATCCACCGGATAGAATCATTTTTCAAAAAAATCGGTATGAAGAAATTAAAAAAGTTACCGACAGCAATTACCTCATCAATTCTGAAAATAAATATCTTGGATTTTTATACAGTAATCTCTTTTATCTCTGGAAACATGGGTATTCAGGATTATTAGAAAAAATTATAATCATTAAAAGAATAATTCTTTTTCTTTTTATATGCTTCCCATTGAGTTTTATCCTATTTCGATGGATATATAAAAAGAGGTCGCTCCGAAAAAGAATACAAAAATACACTTATTCGATTGCTGAAACTTGCTTTGCCATTTTTATCATTGGACTTGTGGGCATGGGAGTTTCTCTTCTGCTCTTTATTCAATTTCAATATACTTATGGCTCATTATCCACTTATTTGGGGCTTTTATCCTCACTTTTTATGCTGGGACTTTCAATAAGTCCCATTTTTTTTAATCTTTTTTATGTAAACAAAAAAAGCCGATTGCCTTTTTTCATTGCCTTTTGCCTGTCTTGTACATGTGCATTTTTTACAATCATCATATTTCAAATACCATCTATTCATTTTTACACATATCTTGCTATTTTCTTTCTATGGGGTTTTGTGTTAGGTTTCTTGCTTTCTGTATTCCTCGAAATCTCTGATAAAGAATTAACCACCTCTCGTTTAGCAGTATATTTAGAGGGATGCGATCATTTGGGAGCCGGTATAGGTGCCTTTGTATTTCCATTGTTATTGCTCCCTCTGTGGGGACTTCAATATTCAGCAGGAATTGTTTTTTTCTATCTAATTCTTGTCCTTTTATTTATTCCATTACTCCAAAAAACTTTGTTTTGTGTTTCATCACTTTGGGGTAGAACACTTGGATATACATTGGTTCCTATTCTTATACTAACCTTTATCTCTACAGAAATATATTATCGTTCTACAATACCTCTCCCCGAAGATGTTTTCACACAAATTGCTCAACAACTCGCAGAAAGGGAGGAAATTAAACCTGAGATATTGACTCTTCCCGATAATCGTAAAATACGATTTTATTCGTTTACAAAAAAAGATGAAAATCAAAATGAGAACACTTTTTATATTTTTTCCACTGCCTCGTTATTTAAGGTTATCGGATACGGTGGTGAAATAGATATAGCCGTTAAAGTTTCCAAAGAAGGTAGAATAGAAAATATCAGGGTTATTCAATCTAATGAAACACCCGACTATTTGTCACGGGTAGAAGACTATTTTTTTCTTTATAAAGGGAAAAATATATTTCAACCCGAAACGATTGCAGAAATAGATACCGTTAGCGGTGCCACAACAACAGCGGATGCAGTAAAAAGGGCTGTGCAATTTGCTGGGAAAGAGTTTGCTAAATTAATTCAAGATAAAAGCACGGGCTATTCTGAGATACAACAACTTGCACATGCAAACCACACACAAACCACTTATTCTGTTTACATCTTCATCATATTTATTCTCCTATCTATTGTGTTTCGTTTCTTTCACAACGATGTACTTCGAATCATCTGGTTAATTGCTGTTATGTTGGTATTGGGTTTTTGGTTAAATATCCAATACGGGATTTATTCCATTATTCAACTAATATCTATTGATAAATTCCGGTTTACTTTATCTATTTCTTGCATACTTACCATAGGGATTCCTCTGCTGGTTCTTATAAATGGGAATATATATTGCGGTTATTTATGCCCCTTTGGTGCCATGTCAGAATTAATGAGTAAGTTTAACTGGATAAATAATAAAATTACCCCTTCGAAGCAGATGTGGTACACGACAAGGCAGTTTAAGTATATATTTGCATTTATTTTCTTTTTAGTTTATTTCTTTTTGCGTGAGACAAATATGGCAAGTATTGACCCACTACTTACTTTTTTCACGCTGGATATGTCGAATACCGTAACTATTTTTGGAATTTTTGTTTTGTTCGGAAGCCTTTTATATAACCGCTTCTGGTGCCGGGTGCTGTGTCCCACAGGGGCATTTTTAAGTTTAATTCAATCACTACGAATATTTTCTTTCTTCTGGCAGAGAACTTTTCCAAACCACTGTGACCTCGGAATTTCAAAAATAGAAGAAATAGATTGTATTCAATGTAATCGGTGCTATAAACATGAAAAAAAATGATGCTATATTCTTAACAGTCTCAATACTTTACACTATTATATTTGTGGCTATTTTCATTTATCAGACTTTACCGGGAAAACCAGAAACAGAAATATCTTCAGTTTCTACAGACATAAAAACGACGGGAACAGTAACTGACATTGAAAAGATTAAAAACATGATACAAAACAAAAAACTTTCCGATAAAGAAGCCTTATTTTATCAAAAGATAGGAGATGGAGAAGAAAACAAAGGACAAAATCAAAATAAACAACAGCAAATTCGTAGGCGTCAACGACGAAGTAGACATTAGTTTGAGTGTTTTTCTGCAAGATATCTACAGACAATATGGCTCTGCTATACTGAACTTTTCTGCTCTTCGATACCCATTTTTGAATGAGAAAAAAGTTTTTTTATTCATTCTCATTCGTGTCATTCGTGATTAAAAATTTTTTGCGTTTTTATAGGTTTTCTGTGCTTTTTATGTTTAATAAATATAATTTCTTAACAAAAATTTGTTAACATAAAGACCAAATTAGAAAAAATTGTAGTGGGAGTTTTGTAATGAGTGAGAATTTGTCTCAAATATTATCTGAAGTGCAGACATTATCTTTGTTAGAAAAATATAAGATACCAATGGCTGATTTTCATGTGTGTAGTGATACTAACGAAATTATTTCCTCTGCAAAAACATTAGGTTACCCCATAACCTTAAAAGGGATTGTAGAAGGAATAGGTCACAAAAGTGATTTTGGGTTAGTAAAGACAGATATTAAATCGAAAGAACACTTATTAAAAGCAATTGATGAAATCCAGGACAATTCAAAAAACTTTAAATTATCGGGATTTTTATTACAAAAACATATTTACGGGAAACGAGAACTCATCATGGGGGGAATGAAACATAACGAATATGGTATATGTGTCTATATTGGAATAGGAGGTATTCTCGTAGAAGTTCTTGAAGATGTATCCTTTCGTTGTGCACCCATAAATGAAATTGACTTGCAGGAAATGATTAACGAACTACGCTGCAATAAAATCTTTTATTCTTTTCGAGGTGACCCTCCTGTTGATATACAAAAACTTTTTCAAGTAATAAAATCTATTGAAAATCTTTTATCGAATGAAACAGAAATTACACAATTTGAATTAAATCCCATCTTAATACATCACAATACAGCTATCGCAGTAGATGCTCTTGCAATAACAGGGAGCGATTCAACAAACAACTTGGAAGCAGAAGATACATCTATTGATTTCAATAAATTATTAAAATTATTTGAACCCCAAAGTATTGCCATTGTGGGAATAACAGACAAGTCACTAAAATGGGGATTTCGTGTTCTATTCAATACTTTAGAAGGTGGATATACAGGGAAAATATATGGTGTTAACCCAAAACGAAGTGAAGTCCTAAATATTCCTTGCTATCCTTCTATTTCATCTTTACCCGAAAAAGTGGACTTAGCGGTTATTATTGTCCCTCCACAATCTGTTCAGCCCTGCGTTCGAGAGTGTATTGAAAAGGGAATTCAAGTTGTCTTAGTCATTACAGCAGGTTTCGGAGAGTTAGCAGATAAAGAAGCTCAATCTGCACAGGAAGAACTGGAAAAGATGGCAAAAGAAAATAATTTATACTTAATTGGTCCTAATTGTGCCGGTGTAGTAAGTCCTGACCCAATGAAACTATATTGCTCTATGATAGGAAGATACCCTCAAGCCGGTGGATTAGGAATACTTTCTCAAAGTGGGAATATTGGGAACACTGTAATGAGTTGGGCAATGCAACATAAATTAGGAGTATCACGATTTATAAGCACCGGAAATGAAGCAGTGATAAAAAATTATCATTATCTAAACTTTTTAGGTAACGACCTCAAAACAAAAGTAGTTTTTTCATATATTGAAAGTGCCAAAAATATACGTCTATTTTTCAATGAATTAAAAAAAGTAACGAAGAAAAAACCTGTTATCCTATTAAAAGGAGGCAAAACTCAGGCAGGGTCTCGTGCTGCATCTTCACATACAGGGGCATTAGCAACCGATTATCGCCTATTTCAAGGAGTATGTGTTCAACAGGGTGCTATTTTGACTGAGGATGTTTATGAAGCGGTAGAAACAGCCCATTTACTTTTTAATGTCCCACTTCCCAGGGGGCGAAATGTGGGGATTCTTTCACAAGGAGGAGGGTGGGGGGTTATTACCGCTGATGTCTGTAGCAAGGCGGGATTGAATGTGATTCCCTTATCTGAAAACATACTTCAGAAATTAGACCAAATCATGCCTAAATGGTGGAATCGAACTAATCCCGTAGATATGGTGGCAGGAACAGATGTGGAATTATTCAAAAAATCTATGGAGATCCTAATACAGGATGATGAGATTGATATTCTCGTCATTTTAGGAATAGGTTATATCGCAAGTGCGTATGTGCGATTTCAAAATTCCGAACGGGCAAAGAATTTAGGTCTGGATAAATTATCAGAAATTGGAACACAATTTGAGCTAAAAGATGCGGAAACAATTGCAAAATTAATGAATACTTATCAGAAACCTATTGTTGTCGCCTCGGATACAACAATCATTTCGCATGGGAAAAATACCAATCCTGTTTTAGAAAAACTTGAGGAATTAAATATTTACGTTTTCCAGAATCCTACTCAGATGGCAAAAGCTATAGTCCACCTTTGCCGGTACAGCGAGTATTTAAATAATATTCCCCGTGGTTATTAGATAATAAAGTCATTTATTGTTCGTTCTTTCCGAAAGGGGTTCTACTTTGTGTTTTTCAATCAAGGCCTGTGTTCTGATATAAAAAATTATTTTCCTGCAATGCGGGGTTTGATGATATGTTCTATCCAGTTGATAAATTCGCATTCACGGATTTTATCATCAATTAAATCATCGTCAATTTTATACTGCCAGCGGATATATTTTAATGAAGGATTTTCGTAAACCATTTCGAGTCGTGTTACATATATCATCAGGTCTTCGTGGTCGCGAAACATTCCCTGTTGGATAAGTTTAGGTTCGCGTGCAATAATTAACCTTGCGACTTCGTGTAGATTATATTCAGGATGATATTGAGTTGCCCAGAAAATTCCTTTTTTGTAGTGAACTTCACATGCCTGAACGGGACTCCAATCATTTCCTGCTAAAAGAATAGCACCATCTGCCAATTTTGTTACTTGGTCATCATGACTGACAAAGTGGGAGTATACTTCAGGTTTTTCCTTAAACATGGGGTGCTTTTTACCTTCTTCTGTCAATCTAATTTTTGTAGCAATTCCCATCTCGCGTCCTTTGGGATGAGGTTCAACTTTCCCCCCTGCAGAATAATTAGCTAATTGAATGCCCCAGCAACTTCCAATCTGAGGAATACCTGCTTCATAACAGCGCTGGCACAAACGAATATGAGCGTGGACACGTGGGTCGTCATGATATATTGTTAAGTTACACCCAGGCCAGATTACGCCCGTATATTGACTTAGTTGTTCATCTGTCGGAGGGACAGCCCCCTCATCACTGCTATACCAAATATCATACTCTGCTTCGGGCAAATATTTTACCAGTAAGTCAGCATATAGAACACCCGCAAGTTTCATCCCTACTTGGTTAAACTGTTCGCGACTTTTGAGGGGATAACCATCCACTATGAGAAATCGTGGGGCTTTACTCATATATGATACTCCTTTACTACTTGATTATTTGTAATTATTTACTATAAAACACAGATTCATTTTCTGTATCTAATTCTTGAATAATTCGTGGTAAATCTTCATATTTTTTGCAAATTGCATCTGGACAGGTCCCATCTAACGGCCTTTCTTTTGCTGTGGTTAAAAGTACAGCTCTTGCCCCTACAGCCTGTGGACCTAATATATCATTATGTGGACGATCTCCTACATGGACGATATTTTGGAGTTCAATATTGAAATATCGGGCAACTGATTCAAAAACTGCAGGATGGGGTTTGGACACTCCTATTTCATCTGAAAAAACAAAGTAATCAAAGTAAGGATACATTCCTGCTTCTTTTAATAGGATTCTCAAATTCCTTCCCGGTGTAAAAATAGCATCGGAAATAATGGCTAACTTATATTGTTTACTCAATTCTTTTAATGCATCTACCGCACCAGGAACAGGGTCAGGCATATATTGAATTTCCATATCCTCGTATGATTTGACTATCTCATCAAAAACTTCTTTTGGAAGGGAACGACCCAACCCTTCTAATAAAACAGAGAGCCTTTCTGCCACTATCCAGGTCATGAGTTGGTCATGCCATACCTTCCGAAAGGCAGCATCAACTACATCAAAAGCAATATCAACAATTGCACGGTCAATAGGTGATATTTTTGATAATGCTTTATGAAGAATTTCTCGTCGTGCAACTTTTTTACTGGGTAATCCTGCCTTTGCTCGTTTGGGTTCATCGCTGTCATCAATAAAAAGACAATCCCATAAATCAAATGTAACTACTTTAACTATTGGCACAACTTTTTCTCCCAAAAAATATTTTTAAAAGTTTAATTTAGTGTATAAATATAGAAGGGTAGAAAAGATGTGTAATTATATAACAACTATAAGCCCCATTTGAAAACAGTTATTACGGGGAAATGGTCAGAAGGATATTTTCCTTCTTTATTGTAAATAATAGTCTCCGATTTTAACGGATGTAAAGGTCCTTGATATAAAATCCAATCTATACGAGTATCTGAACTCATATCGGGGTCTTTAAATCCACACCATGTCGTTAGTGGACCTACTTTTTCATTTGCTTTTAACCATGAATCATTAAAACCATTATTTATAAAAATTTTCCATGCTTCTGATTTCTCACCTACAGCATTAAAATCGCCTGTGATGATAACAGGTACGTTGTCTCCATCTTTTTTAATTCTTTCACATATCATCTCCGCCCCTTTTTGACGGGCAATTTCACCTTTATGGTCTAAATGCGTGTTAATATAAAGAACCTCTTTACCTGATGGTTTATATTTTAATTTCAACCATGTGACAATTCTCGTGCAAACAGTATCCCATGATTTGGAGCCCGGTTCTTCGGGGGTTTCTGAAATCCAGAAATATTTTGTATCTAAAACTTCCCATAAATCTTTCTTATAAAATACGGCGGTCTGTTCACTGGAACCATCTTTTTCTCTCCCTCTTCCCACATAAGAATAAGACGGGATTTGTTCTGCTATATATCGGGCTTGGAAATCAAGACATTCTTGAGTCCCTAATAAATCAGGGTCATACATCTTTATAACTTCTACAAGAATATCTTTTCTCTTATTCCAATGATTAGGACCATCCATAGCAGTTCCATATCGGAGATTAAAAGTCATTACTTTAATAGTGTCTTCGGCATAACCTGGCTTAGAGATTAAAATAATATTAGAAGCAATTATTAAACACATAAAAAGACAAAGGGAATGTTTCATAAAATTTTCCTTTTTATTAAATATTATCGAAAATACTCTTAATCTTACGAAAAGACTTTTTATTGACTCAAATTTCAATCAAAAAATGACTACATACAAAAAAAGTACAGGTCACATAAAAATGTGACCTGTACTTGAAAAGAGTGGCAATTATTGTCCTACTTTACTTTTTGCCTGCTGTTTTCTTTGCAGGAGCCTTCTTTGCGGCGGCTTTCTTCGCAGGAGCCTTCTTTGCAGCGGCCTTTTTTGCTGTAGCCATTTCCATTCTCCTTTTTATTAGTTTACATAAGTTGTAAGATACACAGGGCATACACAACTTTTATATTGTGGTATACCAATAATATTTATACTACATATAGATACTATTTGTCAACATAATTTATACTTTTCATTGAATATTTTTATTTACATATAAAATTATTATTTTATTTATATTCATTTTTTTCATTAATTCAACAAAAGATAACTCATTCTTTTTATGTGTTTGAAATTTAATGAGTTATGAAAAATACGCTTTTATTACAAATAATCATTAATTTTCGCAAATTTGTATAAAAGTAAATATAAGAAAAACTTATGGAAGATATAAGATAAAATTATATATATAAACATATAGAAACAAAAAATAATACGATTAATATTTCTGTAGAATTTTTTTTAAATTCTTAAACGATGGGCATACTTCTCAATTGTCGTTTTAAGATTTTACCGGTGGGACCTTTAGGTAATTGAGGTAATACAACTACATCTTTAGGCCATTTGAACTTGGCGATTTTTTCTTGTAAAAACTGCATAATTTCTTCAGGATGAATTTCTTCGCCTTCTTTGGGTGCTACATAAACACGAACTTCTTCTCCCCGCAATTTATCCGGTATGCCAACTACAGCCGCCTCCAAAACTTTGGGATGTGTATACAAAACTTCTTCAATCTCTCTTGGATATATATTCATACCTCCACGAATAATCAGTTCTTTTTTGCGGTCAACTATATAGAAATATCCATCTTTATCTATTCGTCCCATATCTCCTGTATGGAACCAATCATTAAGCATTACTTCCGCAGTGGCTTCAGGACGTTTATAATATCCTTTCATAACATTATGTCCACGGATTACAATTTCTCCTATTTCATCTGGTTCAGCAAATGTTCCATCATCTCTCATAATACGCATATCTACTCCCCAGATAGGTTTACCAATAGAACCTATGCGAACTTCTTCTCCTAACACCGTAAAAGATGCAACAGGACTTGTTTCGGATAGACCGTAGCCTTCAAGAATTGTAATACCATATCTCTCTTGAAATCTTTGATGTATATCCGCGGGCAAAGCGGCGCCCCCAGATACCGCCAGAGTTACACAGGAAAAATCGTAATCTGGCCAGTTAGGAGCATTTAAAATAAATGCATACATAGTCGGAACCATTGCAAGGACATTAACACGATCTCGTGATATAACTTCCATTGCTTTTTGGGTTTCAAAACGGGGTAACATTGACATTGTTCCCCCTCGCATAATGCAAGCATTCATTACACAAGTTTGCCCAAAAGAATGGAATAAAGGTAAAACTACTAATGCGACCATGCCCGGCTTTACACGGACAATTTCATGAGATGCATAATAAGCATTGAAAAACATATTGAAGTGTGTTAATTCTGCCCCTTTAGGTGCTCCTGTTGTGCCTGATGTGTATAAAATAACGGCTGTATCATCGGGCATGGTTTGCACCACATCAAATTCATCGCTGGATTCCATAACTAATTTATTAAAATTCTCACCCACTTCTAAGTCTCCCAGATTATCCATAGGAGGTATTATGATAAGATGCTTGCATGAATCTACGGATTGAAAAGCCTTAACTGCCTCTTCAGAACAACCATGATAAACAAAAAAAACAACGGCTTCGGAATCTCGGATATAATGTTCGATTTCCATCTTTTGATATAACACATTTACAGGAACCACTACCCCTCCTGCTTTCAAAATTCCATAATATACCATAGGAAAATAGGGAACATTTGGAATCATTACTGCAACTTTATCTCCTTTTTTCAGCCCTTTTTTCTTCAAAATATTTGCTATTCTATTGGAGTATTTATTCAATTGTTCATAACTCATTTTTATCGCATCTAAAATAATAGCTGTAATATTTGGATATGTTTTTGCGGTTTCTTCCAAGACATAACCCAAGTTAAGCATAGAACATCTCCTTATTAAATTCTATAATTATGTTAAAAACATAATACTGAAAAATAATGCTATAAGCAAATTGATGTTCGAATCCGACTCACCATATTTTGTTAATTTATTTTCATGAATGTTATATAATCATGCTTTATTATTAATTATTTGTCACCATATTTGAGACTAAAAACTTGAATTTTAATAGGACTTATATCTAACTATGACAAATATTGGGGCTTCTTATGCTCTTCCTGATATTCCTGTGGTTTTGTTCTGGATTTTTGTTGCAATCGGTGTTTTGATTCAAGGAATTAGCAAATCAGGTTTTGCAGGGGGGGCGGGAATTATTTCTGTACCTCTCATGATGTTAGTTATGCCACCGGATAAGGTCGCAGCAACGCTACTTCCTATATTAATTTTATGTGATTTGAATGCTGTATATATTCATAGAAAAAATAAAATATGGAAACCTATAATGGAAATTTATATTCCTGCAATTATTGGAATTCTTATAGGTTCACTCATGTGGTGGTACATGGGAGAAAATGGAGTCAAAGAATACGAAAAACCATTGAAGCAATTTGTTGGAGTCTTTGCTATCATCTTTGCATTATATATCTGGCTCAAAGAGTTTTCTATGAAATGGGTGGAAAACAAAAGTTTTGGTATGCGAGTTGGAATTGTTGCAGGTATTTTAGCAGGGATTACCTCAACCCTTGCTCATGCTGCAGGTCCCATTGTAAGTTTGTTCCTTTTTTCTAAAAATTTAGGCAAAACCATGTTTGTTGGAACTGTAGCTTGGACTTTTACACTCATTAATATTACAAAGTTGCCTTTTTATATTGGTGTCGGATTAGTAGATTGGTCTGTGCTTAAGTTGGATGTTTTTTTAATTCCTTTTATTCCTATAGGCTCTTTTTTGGGGGTTTGGCTTCATAATAAAATTTCAGAACATACCTTTAATTTTGTTATCATGATATTAACCATTATAATAGGTATTCAGCTGCTAATAGGAATAAATCCTGTCGAAATGATAATAAAAATATTTGTGAATACACCATCTATTACATAAAAATGGAAACCAGACCTTTAAATTTCAAATTATCCATTATAGCCCCTGTATTTAATGAAGGTTCGTATATTAAAGATTTTGTATCGGAGATTATCGAAGTTTTAAGTGAATTAGGCATAACAAAAAGGAGTGAAATAATCCTTGTAAATGATGGGAGTACAGATGAGACCGAAAAGCATTTGGATTATTTAACAGAGACATACCCCGGTCTTATTTTCGCTGTTCATTTAGCCAGAAATTTTGGCCAAGCATCTGCCATAACTGCCGGTTTACATTTTGCTTCTGGAAATTGTGCAATAATTATGGATTCCGATGGTCAAGATGACCCTCGATGTTTTTCTAAATTTATGGAACTATGGGAAAATGGATATGATGTAATTTTCGCAACCAGAGCTCAACGAAAAGAAGGTTTTCTTTTTCGTTTTTGTTCATGGTTTTTTTATCGTCTATTATCATTTAGTGCTCAAATATCACTCCCACTCGATGCTGGGAATTTTGCTTTGATTGACCGAAAGGTAATTGAAGCCATTAAATCATGCCCGGAACGAAACCGTTACATTCCAGGACTTCGAGGATGGGTCGGTTTTAAACAAACAGGCGTTGTGGTTGAAAGAAGAGCTCGTTATGATTCAAAACCTCGCGTGGGATTCCGCGGTTTATGGACACTTGCCATGAATGCGTTTTTTTCCTTTTCCTATGTACCCTTATTTTTCTTCCGATTTGCCGGCATAGGGAGTTTATTACTCTGTTTCGGATTAATTATATTTGCCCTTTATCATAAATGGATAACGGGACTTGCAGTAACAGCATGGGCATCTCAACTTATTTCCATTTCTTTTTTTGGGGGGATAAATTTAGTAGGGATAGCTCTTTTAGGTGAATATATTGCCCGAATTTATGATGAAGTGAAGCAGCGACCTTTATATATTTGTGCACGGACTTCGGGTTTCCCTGATGAAAATAGGACAAAATTTAATAGTCGGAATAGTTAAAATCATGATAAAATATGGATATGAAAAGAAGAAGAAACAAGGAAAAACCTGTGTGTGAACCCCAGACAAATATTCTGAAAGAAATTGGTCCCCAAAGTGAAAAAAGATATATCTATGATTATACAAATGAAATTATCGAAGTCTGCATGATTTCCGATATTGGGAATCGTAGAACAAATAATGAGGATCATTGTCTTTTCTCAAAGGCGAGAGATAATAATTATCAGGAACGATTAGGGATATTAACTGCTGTTGCGGATGGGATGGGTGGTGCTGTAGCTGGAGAACATGCTAGTAAAATGGCTGTATCATATCTAACTGATTATTATTTTCAATCGGAAGGGAACCATATTCCAGATATATTACTAAATGCTATCCAAAAAATTAATAGTGATATTTTTAATTTGAGTGAAAATGATCCCTCTTATTTTGGAATGGGGACAACTTTGTCTGCATTAGTTATTCATGGAGATGTTGGATATGTCGCTCAGGTTGGAGACAGTCGCATTTACCTTTACAGAAATGATTATCCTGTAAAACAAGTAACCGAGGACCACTCAATTGTGGCAGAGCAGTTAAAAGAAGGTTTAATTAATGAGGAAGAAGCTCGAAACCACATGTTAAAAAATCTTATAACAAGAGCTTTAGGAATTAAAGAAATCGTTGAGACCGATTTATATGCTTTTTCAATAAAAACAGGTGATACCCTTCTTCTCTGCTCAGATGGCTTGAGTAATATGATAACAGATGAACAAATCCAACAAGGACTATCATCTCAAAAACTGACTGAGGGATTAAATTTCCTTGTCGATAAGGCCATTGAAGAGGGAGCCCCTGACAATATTACTGCTGTTGCCATTCGAATCATTGGGGAATTAGAGCATAAAGACATGCTTCATCACGAAAGAATGATAATTGTATCTCCCGAAAAGAAATTTTCACTGTTGCAAAAACTAATTAATTTTTTCTCATCTAAATAAAAATAAAACCTTTACCTTCTTTTCCGGGGACCCCGATGGCGTGCATGTGGGTGTTTTTTGTGGGAGGGATTTCGACGAGGTTCTATATTTTCCTCTTTGCTTTCATCTTGCATAATATTATTAGCAGTCGAAATAATATTAAAACTATAACAACGAGGACATTGAGATATTTCTTCTGCTTCTGTGTCAAGATATACAAAAGCACAATATTTACACTCCCAAACATTTTGGTTTTTAAATGCGGTATAGATTCGTCGTGTCCCCACTTCAGATAATCCCCACAGAATAATACCAGAAAGCGCAATTATAAACGAATAAATAACGAATGCTTCTGTTATGGATATTTCGATCATAACAAAGCCTTTGATATGCGATAGCGAATTGTTACTTGTTGTTCCCCAATATCAGGATTGATCAAGGGTTCAAATCGAATTTTACTCATTTCTTCTTCTATATACTTTGATATTTCATCCTCAATTATATTCAAGTCTATTACTCTTGTAACAGTCCCATCAGATAATACTGTTAACATAAAATCATAATCTTTATCTTCATCTACCATAGACTTCCTTGACATTTCTAATAGACCTGGGAAAAACAAAACGGTCCTGTCATACGGAGGATTTATCCAACGGAAAATAATTTCTATACCATTTCCAATGTTTTGTTTTATCAGTGGAGCACCCGAATTATCGTTTGACTGTTTCTCTTTTATTCCTGTTGCTGGTGCAAAAGGACTTAATGCGCTTATAGATTCTCTAATTCGATTAATACCTGCACCGAACTGTGCCCAACTATCCTTGTATTCTTCCGATAAAGGAGTAGGAATCGTTTCTTCTTCAACCAATGTTCTACGAAGTCTCAACTTTTCTAATTCTTCAAACTCGATTTTAGGGAGCTCAAAACTGCTTGATTGTTTTAATTCATTTATATTAAGGACATCATCACTTCCTAAATTTTCTGATAATCTTAATCGCGAGATTAAAGTAGGCCTATAACTTTCATCTATATCTGCTTGAACAACGCGAATATCGAGATATTGGAGGTCAGAACGAGGAATATAAACTACAATTTTGAAAAGAGTAACTGCAGAAAGGTGAAGAAGAAGAGCAAAAATGATTGTTTTAAAAAAACGATTGCGGTCCTTCTTTAATTGGACTAGCAAATCCCCTTGGGGACTTGTAGAAATAGCATATTGAAAGGATTCTTCTCCCATTTGGGGCAAAGATAAAGCTTCCGAGATTTTAGAAAAATCAGGGGGCTCCTGAATATCTTTTTCCATCTCATAATTTTTGGCGTGCTTGCGCACGGATTTCCGCGTGCGCCTTTTCATTTTCTTAATCCGTTTGTTATTGAGTTGTTTCTTCAGTAGTTGAAGGAATTGCTGCAATTCCGTAATGCTTAATTCCGACAGAATTGGCAATTCCAAGTACTTTAACTAATCTTTCTGTAGGAACCCGACGATCAGGACGAATTAGTAAAAGTCCTTCGGGTCTTCTCTCATAAAAACTTTCCATTGCCCTCGTTAATTCGTACCAGCTTTTAATAGGGACTTCATTATCTTCTGTATAATAAATCTCACCCTGATTATCGGGTCCACCTTCACCATAGGCTAATGTTACGGTTGCATCTTTTTGTTCTAACTGCTCCGAAGAATCGCTTTTTGATAATTCAACAGGAATTGATGCCTGAACCACAAAAGTGGATGTTAACATGAAAAAGAGAAGTAATTGGAATACAACATCAATGAGAGGGGTCAAATCTATGGTTGCCTTAACCAACTTACTATGATTCTTTTTCCGATTAAATTTCATGTTAAATCTCCTTGTCTCCCTGATGTCGTGTAAGTAAATCCACTAATTCTGAAGAACTTATTTCCATCTCTACAATCATATTATCCACTCTGGATACAAAATAGTTATAGAACACCAGAAGAGGTATAGCTACAGTTAGTCCAGCAGCAGTAGTAATTAATGCGTTGGAAATACCTTCCGCGAGATCCGATGGATTAACTTGTCCTCTCTTATTTTGAATCGCCGCAAAACATTTTATCATACCCTGAACAGTCCCAAGAAGCCCTAATAAAGGGGCAATACTAGCACATGTGGCTAATGCAGACAAATACCTCTCCAAACGAGGGATTTCCATCTGTCCGGCATCTTCTATAGATTCACGAATTTCTTCCTTCGATTTTTTATACTTTAGAATTCCTGCTTTTAATATCCGTGCTACGGGAGCATCCACACGATTACAAATATCAACTGCATCTTGTATACGATTTTGTCGAAGGACCTGGCGAATTGTATCCATAAACTCGCTTGTATCAATCCCAGCCCTCCGTAAAAACCAAAAACGCTCTATAATAATACATACGCCTATCACAGAGCAGAGCATAATAGGCCACATTAAAATTCCACCTTTAAACATAATCTCGAGGGGGTCCATCGGCATCAGATAATCTCCTTTTCAAACGAATTAAATTTATATAATCTTTATTTATTACGATAATTCATTAAGAAAGATATACAAGCGTTCCCAGTCCCTCACGAGTAAAGATTTCAAGTAATAAACTATGAGGAATACGACCATCAATAATGTGGGTTTTGCGGACTCCATGGTCCAATGCTTTTAAGCATGATTCAATCTTAGGAATCATACCTCCACTTATTATTTTTTCATCTTTCAGATACTGAATCTCATTCGAGGGCAGTTGATGAATTAATGTTTCAGGATTGGAAGGGTCACGCAATAAACCGGGGGTGTCAGTTAGAAATACTAATTTTTCTGCTTTCATCGCAGAGGCAATATCTCCTGCTACTGTGTCTGCATTTATATTCCATACCCCACCGAATTCGTCCGTTGCTAACGGAGCAACGACAGGTATAAAACCCGCTTCACAAAGAACCTGAATCACTTTTGTTTCCACCTTTGTAATTCTTCCTACCTGGCCAATATCTGTCCCATCCTCTGCGTATTTTTTGACGGCATAAAGTAAGCGACCATCTTTACCGCTAATACCAACCGCAGAGCCTCCAGCACGATTTATTAAGGCGACAATATCTTTGTTTACTACACCCGATAGAACCATCTCTACAACAGAA
This sequence comes from uncultured bacterium, assembly GCA_938014335.1. GTDB lineage: Bacteria > Hydrogenedentota > Hydrogenedentia > Hydrogenedentales > Hydrogenedentaceae > Hydrogenedens. Next base: position 23,461 of record CALLRP010000006.1, on the reverse strand, counting down.
ATCGTTTTTTCGTCTGTAATCCGAAGTCCCTGTGGGCTAAACTGAGGTGTAATCCCTAATTTTTTTAACATCTCATTTATGGAGGGCCCTCCTCCATGAACAACAATGGGATTCATTCCAACATATTTCATCAATACAATATCTTCTGCTGTGCTTTGTCTTAATCGTTCCTCTATCATTGCCGCACCCCCGTATTTTATAACCACTGTTTTACCCCAGAACTCACGGATATACGGCAATGCTTCAATCAGAACATTGGCTTTTTCTATCAATTTATTCATAAATCTTCCTTGCAAAATTACGTTCTATAATCTGCATTTATTTTCACATAATCATAACTTAAATCAGAAGTCCAATAATATATTTCTTCTGAACCCATACCTAAAAAGGCTTGAATTGTAAATTCTTTATTTCTCATTACCTCTGCTACTTCTTTTTCATCATATCGAGCAGGCAGTCCTTCCTCAAAAACGAGTATATCCCCTATCCAAAGTTTTATTCTTTCGGACTCTACAGGAACTCCACTGTATCCTATAGCACACAAAATTCTACCCCAATTTGGGTCCCCCCCAAAAAATGCTGTTTTGCATAACTGGGACACTGCAATAGATTTTGCTATTTTCTTCGCATTATCTTCTGTATCTGCCCCAGTGATTCTAATTTCTACTAATTTGGTCGCACCTTCGCCATCTGAAACGATATTTCGTGCCAATCGAATACATACCTGTTGTAATCCTTCAAAAAATAATTTTTCATCTTCAGAACCAGGTTGAATTGTTATTTCTGAGGCTCCATTTGCCATTAAAATTACCGAATCATTTGTGCTCATATCATTATCAACGGCAATACAATTAAATGATTTTTGAACCGCATTTAAAAGCAGTCTTTTAAGTTGCCCTTTATCAATCCAAGCATCTGTTGTCAAAACACATAACATGGTTGCCATATTAGGGCAAATCATACCGGCTCCTTTTGCCATTCCACCAATGCGAACAATCCCGTTGGATAATTGCACTGCTACAGCATATTCCTTCGGGACTGTATCTGTGGTCATAATGGCTCTCGCCGAGTTTAAATGATTCTCAGAAGACAAAGATTTTAAGCATTCCTGTATTCCTTTTTTTATTCTATCCATTGGTAAAGGAACCCCAATTACACCGGTACTCATAACCAACACACATTCTTTTCCTATCTTCAATAATGATGCTAATTCTTCCGCAGTCTGTTCTACATCCTTTTTCCCTTGCTCCCCCGTGCATGCATTCGCATTACCACTATTTATAAATACAGCCTGAGCTTCCCCTCTCTCACAAATTTGCTGGCACCACCATACAGGAGCTGCTTTCACCCGATTTGTGGTAAAAGTCCCTGCTACATTTGCTTTATTTCTTGATACCACTAAAGCACAATCCAATCTTTTATTTTCAGGATTCTTTATCCCTGCGGAAGCAGAAGCGGATTCAAAACCTAAACTTGCACAAACTCCACCATCAATAGGAACTATACTCATTTTTATTTCCTTTATCTATTATTAATTTATTTATTATGGCATCATTCCCGGGAAACGAAGCCCTGTGTCTTCTGGAAATCCAAATCGGACATTTAAACACTGAACACCCATGCCCGCGGTACCTCCAACGAGATTATCAATAGCACTAATAATTACAATATTTCCTGTCCGTCTATCATAAGTCCAACCTATATCGCAGAAATTGGAATTACGAACAAAATTTATTTCTGGGAATTGTCCTTCAGGTAGAACGCGTACAAAAGGTTCCTTTTCATAGCATTTATATATATCTGCGGGATTTACACCTTTTGTAGGTCTTAGTGTAATTGTAGAAAGAATTCCACGCGTAAGTGGTGCCACATGAGGTGTAAACTGGACCTGATATTTTCCACCTATTTCTTGTTCTATTTCGGGAACATGTTGATGATTTCCAATACGATATGCACGCATGTTTTCATTCATATTTGGGAAATGGAATAATTCGTTCAAACTACGCCCTGCTCCAGAAACCCCTGAAACAGAATCAATAACTATGGGTATATCCGGTTTTGCATGCTCAACCAAAGGACGCAATGGTAAAATAGCACTGATAGGGAAACAACCCGGAACGGCCACAAAATCAGCCTTCTTAATTTGTTCACGATACCACGGCACTAATCCATAAACCGAACGGGCCACGAATTCGGGATGAGTATATTGTATTTTATAAAATTTTTCATAAGCATTTGCATCTTTAATTCGCAAATCAGAGCCCAAATCCATCACTACAACACCTTTCTTATCTAACTCCGCTATTAATGGCATCGATTTGCCCGCAGGCAATGCAAAAAACACCACATCACATTTTTGGGCTACTACATCTGGGTTAAATGTTTCTAATTCAATATCAACTAACTTACGGAGATTAGGAAGAACATCCTGTAGTTTTTTACCTGCCTCCATTTCTATAGCACAAACCAACTGCGCCTGTGGATGTCCTATTATCAGACGAATAAACTCTCGTCCCGCATAACCTATGGCACCAACTATTCCTACTCTTATCATTTTTTACTCCTAAAAAGTTAATAATTATATGAGTTTCTACATTGAAAAAGTTCCCTCAATTCATTTAAACTATTACGCTAATATATACTTATTTGGGGGATTAAGTGGATATTATACTCTTAATTACCTTTTTTTTTAAAATATTGTCTTTATACACGAATATTTGTTAATTCAAAAATATATAGCCTTACTAAATACCATAATAGGAGAAAAGTAAATGCACCCTTTCCGAACCTATCACTGCAATCAGTTAAGAAAACCTGATGTAGGTAAAACTGTCAAACTTTCCGGCTGGGTACATACAAAACGAGACCACGGTGGAGTGATTTTCATAGATTTGCGCGACCATTACGGAATGACACAAATTGTAGTCAATCCTGACCGTCCTTTTTTCTCCGAAGTAGAAAGTGTACGAAACGAAAGTGTAATAACTATTGAGGGAGAAGTTGTTGCGCGAACACCCGAAACGATTAATCCCAATATTGAAACGGGTGAAATAGAAGTGATCGCCAATAGTTTTCTTCTCGAATCCGCCTGTGAACAATTACCTTTTCCTGTTAATAAAGAAATAGAAGCACCCGAAGAACTGAGACTGGAATATCGATTTTTAGACCTTAGGCGAAATACGCTTCATAAAAACATTATGTTACGAGCAAAATTAGCGAAACTTGTCCGAGAACATTTAATCTCTCGTGGATTTAATGAATTTCATACTCCCATACTCACAAGTTCTTCGCCGGAAGGGGCTCGTGATTTTCTGGTTCCCAGTCGAATCTATCCCGGGCAATTTTATGCTCTTCCCCAGGCTCCCCAACAGTTTAAACAATTACTGATGATTTCTGGCTTCGATAAGTACTTCCAGATAGCACCCTGTTTTCGTGATGAAGATTCACGCGCAGACCGTAGTCCCGGAGAATTTTATCAAATTGATATAGAAATGTCCTTTGTAACACAAGAAGATATATTTTATGAACTCGAATTATTGATGGTTCGTATATTCAAAGAACTGTCCACTAAAAATATCATCTGGGAAAAATTTCCCCGCATCCCCTATCGGGAAGCTATGGAAAAATACGGAACCGATAAGCCTGACCTCCGCTATGGACTTGAAATGCATGATTGTACTGATATATTTGCTAACTCCGAACTGAAAGTTTTCAGTGCACAGATAAAAACAGGTGGAGTTATTAAAGTTATTCATCTCCCTGGTGCAGACCAGCAACCCCGCAAATTTTTTGATGATGCAGAAGAATATGCAAAAAGTGAAGGAGCTAAGGGATTAGCGTGGCTCATATTGAAAGAAGGGGATTTTAAAGGTCCTATAGCAAAATTTATGAAAGAGGAAGAAAAACAAGCACTCATTCAGAAACTTCAGATGAAAGAAGGCGATGCAATTTTCTTCGGAGCCGGTGCAAGGAATGAAACCAACACTCTTATGGGCAAGGTTCGGACTTACCTTGCCCGTCAGTTAAACATGATAGACCCCAACCAGGTCGCCTTTTGCTGGATTGTTGACTTCCCCATGTTTGAGTGGAATGAAGAAGAAAAACACTACGATTTTTCACACAATCCTTTTTCGATGCCTCAGGGGGGAATGGATGCATTATTAAACAAAGACCCGTTGGATATCCTGGCGTATCAGTATGATATTGTATGTAATGGTGTAGAACTTTCCTCCGGAGCGATTCGTAATCATAAGCCTGAAATCATGCTTAAAGCCTTTGAAATTGTTGGCTATCCCCCTGAAGTTGTTAAAAATAAATTTCCTGCTTTGTGGAAAGCCTTTCATTACGGAGCCCCACCTCACGGAGGAATTGCTCCCGGCTTCGACCGAATACTAATGTTGCTCACGGATTCTCCTAATATCCGCGAAGTCATCGCATTTCCACTAAACCAGAAAGCACGTGACCTACTTATGGGCGCTCCCAGTGAAGTTACACCGAAACAACTTCAAGAACTCCATATCTCCATTGTTCCCCCTAAAAAATAGTGAATACATTATTCACACAGACAATAAGTAGAATTCTTCTTTTCCCATACCTGACTGCCGACTTTGACTTCTCCTGCTTCCGCCCAAAAAAAATCTACTTCTTTTGACAACTGCATATTAGGTCGACGATACACGAGGAAAGGCATTCCACGTTGCTTTATCTCTTCCGTTTTCTCAAAATATTCATCTTTGGTAATATGAAGCATGCTGGCGTTTTTCAATCCACCCCTACCCATGGGTAGAAAACGATATAAATGCCAGGCATGGATTCGAGCTCCTTTTTCCCACAAATGTAATAGAAAAGCTGTTATTTCATTTAACATATCTAAATTAATCCTACAAACAACTGTGGAAATAGTAAAAGGCACCCCTATTTCTGTTAAATATCTCAATCTTTTTTTTATTATATCGTAATGTTTTCGGAATCCTCCTCTGAGATAATTATGAATTTGCGGATTGATAGAATCCATAGGAAGCACATATCGGTCTGCATTTAAATTCTGAATTACATCTGGATTTAATCCCACACCGTTTGTGCCTACCTGTGTGTGAAGTCTCATAGATTTCGCTAATTTTATGGAATCCGATAAGGAATGATTCCATTGTAGTGGCTCGCCTCCTCCAAAAACAACACTTTCCATTTCTTGCTCTTTCATAAGCTTTAAAATGGTTTTTACCTGTTCTGGAGACATTTCTGTAATGCTATTCTCTGTAATACAAAATAGACAACTCATGGAACAGGAACCATGAAGCATAATAACCCCTACCCTGCGATGTTGTATGTCTATATCTGGCATTTTTTACTTCATCCGAACTGCTGAAATAGCAAATCTTAATCCAGTGGAAATTTCATATAATAACACTTCTGGTATATAAAACATGTTTCGTAGTCGAAATGTTCCATGAGACAAATCATGTTTTATTCCTAACCACCAGCGATTGATTTTTCTTCGATGTGCAACTGATTTTATCATTATCTCTTCATAGCTGGAGATGATTCTATTTTTCACAAGTGCATCCAGCCAAATTAAATTATCAAAATTAGGGGCACAAGATTTTTGTATTAAATTGTTTAACTGTTCCCGAAATCCACTTAATTGTTGTTCTAATTTCCTTTGGATTTTTTTATTTATCTGTCCTGAAGTTTGAGACAGTTGAAGGATTAACTCGTTTGCTTTTTGAAGAAGTTGATCATACTCCTGGGAAACAAACTGAGTGTATTGGTTAGATTGAACCATTTGTATCAATCGAACACGAACTTCTTGAAGATATGAATAAGCAAAAGATAAGGATTCTCTCTTTTCTTTTAATTGTTTCCGTGTTAGTAACCAGATTTCTTGATATTCATAAAATACCTGTATAATTACCCTGATTTGATTGGCAAAATCCTTAATTCTTCTCCTTAGGAATTCTCCTCGACTTTCAACACTCATCATTGGACAACGTTCTTTGCGTTTTTTTCTTCTCAAAAATCCCATACTCATGGGATGATTACTCAATAAAGTTGAATATCGGTTCCATAAAGTTAGCCAGAAAGCATTCCAATATTGTTCGGGTGGACAACGAAGTAATATATCAATAATGTTGTCTTTAGAATAAAACAGCGACCATGCTTTTAGCCAGGATTTCTTTAATTCTCCAGATTTAAAATTAGGATGAAGGAAAGTTTCGTGGCAACTATCATAATAATTATAATCCTCTGATATTTTTTCTCCTTTTTCAAGACGCTCTTTATGGTCTCTTGAACCCGGAAGTGGGGTCATGATAAAAAAGGAAGCCTCATCAACTTTTACTTCACTTTTTAATAATTTAACATCATAGATAATACTTTTGGGGGTATCACAGGGCATCCCCACAATATACCCTACATGAACAAGAACCCCCGCTTTATGCCATGCTTCCACCATTTCAGCATACTCAGAAGTTTTATTTTGTGTCTTTTTCATCATAATTAGATTTTGCGGATTGATACTTTCCATTCCAATAAATACAAGATAACATCCTGCTTCTGAAGCCATCCGAACAAAATCAGGGATTTTCCATGCTTGTGTATCAATCTGCATCATGAATCGAATCTTCTTCCCTTGGTGCTTCAAATCAATAAGCCCTGTAAATAATTCTTTCCAAATAGGGGAACGAGACATATTATCATCAGTAAAGAAATAACTATAAAACCCATTATCGTAGTTCCTCTCGATAACCTCTAAAATTCTTTCCGCAGAACGACATCTTATTTTACGCCCTTGGACATTGATTATGGTGCAAAAAGAGCAATTAAATGGACATCCACGACTTGTATCTATGGTACACATGGGTTGCATGAAATGTTTTAAGTATTCAGGATCTGCTTCAGGAATAGGAGCCTCATCAATATTAGGAGATTCTTGAATAATGTAACAGGGTTGTAAATTATTATGAATAGCATCATTTAATATCCGAGCAAGTACTTCCTCCCCCTCCACCTCTCCACAAACCAGACTCACACCATTATCCATAAGGAATTTTAAGTGCGAAGTATGTGGACCGAATAACTTTATAACACCACTCACATGGAATCCACCCATCATTACTGGTATATCATGCTTACGAAACATCCTGGCTATGTCAGTTGCCCGAGCAAACATATTCGTTTGCACCCCCACCAACCCCACAATTAATTTTTCTTTTTGTTTCCTGCTCTCTTTAACTATTTTTTCAACATTGATTCCATGAACAAACTCATCTATTATCTCTACTCGAACCTCGAATGCAGGGTCTATTTTATTATCTCTAATTAACTTTTCTGTTAATGCTCTCATACACACGAGTGTGTTTGATGGCAGTAATCCTTTCCAGAAACGATACGGATAACCGTCATCATCATAATGAGAGGGAAGAATATAAAGGATTTTTACTCTTTTCTCACGTGTTTTTTTGTAAGCAAGCAACTTCATAGCGAAAATTTTTCCTAAAATATATTAAAATTAATAAGTTTCTTATTAGATGTTATATTATAATACTTTTGGTTTAACTTTCCGAAACAAAAATAAGTTAACATTTACTTTAAAAATAATTAATTAAAAGGAGATAATGTATGACAAAGGTTATGTTTATTATTGGATTATCTTTACTAATGTTTGTCCTCTGTTCTTCTTACAATACCGCATACTCAGATTCTCGTTTCAAAGATGATGTGGAATTTTTAAAACAGTATGTAACTGTTATTGTATTGAAAGATGCAGAATCTGATGGCGAAATTGCAATTGTCCCCGAGTATCAGGGACGTATCATGACAAGTACCGCAGAAGGAGCAGAAGGATTAAGTTTTGGATGGATTAATCGTGAATTAATTTCCTCAAAAAAATTTGAACCCCATATTAATGTGTTCGGAGGTGAAGATCGTTTCTGGATTGGTCCTGAAGGGGGACAGTATGGTATTTTCTTCCCCATCAATGCTCCTTTCGATTTGGAACACTGGCAAACCCCCGCGGTTATAGATACAGAACCGTATGAAGTTATTTCACAAAACGAAAGGCAAGTATCTTTCAAAAAGGAGGCAAAATTAAAAAACTGGTCAGGAACCGATTTCCAAATATTAATAGAACGAACGGTCAGCATTTTATCCAAAGAACAAATAGCAGGTGCTTTAGGAGTGACCATTCCTTCCAATATTAAATACATAGGAGCTGAATCAAAAAATAAAATAACAAATACTGGGGCAGAAGATTGGAGTAAAGAAAAAGGGCTATTGTCTATCTGGATATTAGGAATGTTTAACCCTTCTTCAGAAACCACTATTGTCATTCCGTTCCTACCCGGTCCGGAAGAGGTTTTAGGTCCCAAAGTAAATGATGCTTATTTCGGCAAGGTTCCTCCAGACCGTCTGGTTGTAAAAGAAAATGCGGTATTCTTCCGTGGAGATGGGCAATATCGCAGCAAAATAGGAGTTTCCCCAAAACGAGCATTATCTGTATGTGGAAGCTATGATGCAAAGAATAAAGTATTGACCATTGTGGAATACAGTAAGCCTACCATGCTTAAACCCTATGTTAATTCGATGTGGGAAATGCAAAAAGACCCGTATGGCGGTGATGTAATTAATTCTTATAACGATGGCCCGTTAGGTCCCGGGAAAAAACCTCTGGGTCCTTTCTATGAATTAGAAACTTCTTCTCCTGCGGAGGAATTAAAGAAAGGAGAATATGTTGAACATACGCATCGGACTTTCCACTTTGTAGGAAGTGAAAAAGAATTAAATTATCTCGCAGAAAAAGTATTGGGAGTGGATTTGCAAACGATTCAGAATATTTTTGAAACCAAATAAATTATGTGAACTTTCCAATAGAAACGGGGCAAACATTTTATTATGTTTGCCCCGTTTCGTTCATGTAATGTATGAATTTGTTAGACGCTGGCATTTGTTATCTGTTCTATCATGCTAATCATCGGATAGAACAAAGAAACAAATAAGGTTACAACAATAATACCTACAATAACTGTAAAAATAGGTTGTAGTGCTTCACCTAAGGTATTAACAGCCACTTGAACCTCATTATCATATATTTCAGCGATTTGTTCAGCTATTTTATCTATACTTCCTGACTCTTCCCCTGTTATTAACATATCTGCAACAACCGGAGGAATCACATCGGCAGATGCTCGCAATGGAACTTCTAACCCTCCCCCTCTTTCAATAGAATCTCGGAGAGATTGTAAACTTTGAGCCACTGCTTGATTATGAATTGCATTTTTTGTAAGTTCTAAGGATGACATCATAGAAAGGCCACTTCGCAATAACAAAGACCATGTCCTCATCATTTCGACAATGGCATATTTATGAATTATCTTCCCTATAATAGGAATTTTTAGTTTAAACCTGTCTACAGATAATCGACGAAGTGGATTCCGAATAAACCATACTTGATATATTAATATTAAAATGAGTATCAAAACAATAGGTAACCACCACCATACACGGAACCAATTAGAAATACTAAAAAACCACTCCGTCGCTGGTGGAATATGGATGTTTTGTTTTTGATACATATCTTGAAATTGAGGCACAACAAAATTTGTAAGCAACAATAAAACGCCTAAGCATGCAATTACAAGAACTACGGGATAAAATAAGGCTCCCCGAACCTTCCTGCGCAGTAAGTCTCTTCTTTGCCGATAATCTACCAATCGTTGTATTACTGTGGTCAGTGTACCGCTCGCTTCACTGGCTTTTATTAAATTCACAAAAACCGTATCAAAGTAACGAGGATGTCTATCGAATGCCTGCCATAAGGGATTCCCCTCTTCCACATATAAAGCCATATCATTAATAAGTCCTCGAATGGCTTCGGACTGCCCTCGTAATGCTAAAGTTTTTAAGGATTTTAATAAAGGAGTTCCTGATTCCAAAAGCATTATTAATTGTCTAAGGAAATCTGTTATTTCCTGATAACGAACTGTCCCTTTTCTCATTAAGGAAAAACTCATAGTAAATGTATTACTACCCTCGGACTCTCGACGAATGACTTCCTCTTCGCTAACTATTTGTGAAAGATTTTGCACCTTTCCTTTCGTCGTTTTCCGAACCTTTTTAATTCCTTCAGCGTTCTTGTCAGCCATCGCTGTTCTCCTTTTAATATTCATTATCTATTTTTTTATTTTTTCTGCTGGTATATTTCTACTCCAAACTATTGTTGGAATGCCTTCTATAAACACAATTCCCGCTTCTCTTGAAGCGAACACACGATTGTATTTCTTGCCCAAAACCTCTTTATTTAACTCCGCCATAACTATTATCTTAAAACTATTTGACTTGTCCGTGAAGGGAAACTGCCAGGAAGAAGAGAGGTCGTCTATTTTTACATTAAATCCTGTTGGAGATTTTCCTAATATTGTCACAAGATCACTCATTGTTTTTAAGGGGCGAGCATTTACAACTTTCTGTGCCTCATCTGAATTGATATTAAATAAAGCCATCAAAACTTCGTTCGGTGCTTTATTTATATTTAAATATGGTATAGGATTATATGGAACACCCGCATTCCACGTTGAAATTGAATTAAGTATTTGGTCATTACATTTTCCCGGGATAATTCCTTCGTATAATTCTTCAGCAAGATAAATCCATTTACTCGATGATGAAGCCATTCCTGAATTAGGAAGATTAGAGACTATTTTTCTCGCTAATTCGCCGTTTATATTAAAAATTTTCTGTAACACACTCGCAGAGCTACAATTTATGTTTATTTTTCCACTTTCATCTGTTATCCACACTTTTGTTTTAACACTTATGGTATCCGATGGTTCTAATGAAAAAGTCCCATCCTTTTTATAAACTTGTTTATAGTAGGGATAAGTAAATTCGATAGGGCACTTGTCTAATAATTCTTGAATTGCATCCGCTCGCCATGCTTTTTCTAATTCTATTAATGCGGAATTAATCCCTGTTTTTGCATACTCTCTCACTCTCATTTCATCTAAAAGTAAAGCCGTTCTTCGTAATTCTGTTTCGCTATCTCTTACATAGTACATTCCAAGTAGGGCAAAAACTCCTAATAAAGAAATGGCAATGATTAAAGCCACACCTTTATTACTTATCCCATAATAAGACTTCTGATTTTGTTTGTATATATTCTTCATAAGACATTCCCTAACCAGAAAGTAGTTTCTCGTACTACTTGTTCCCATATCCTATTTTCATCCGCTAAAACAAAACTCATTTTTACTGCTTTCGGATAAAACGGTTTATCCCATTGCTCTACCCAATTATTGCCGTCATAACATTGAATTTTCATTGCAAGTACACCTGACATTATAATCTCTCTTGCACCCGTTGGCTCTTTTTGTCCTATTGGTCCCATCACTCGAACCAGAGAAGGGACACTTCCTAAACCTCGGTCTATATAATAAAATACCTGGACGATAGAATTTTTATCCTCAGAGTTTACATAGAGAATGGGGAATGAAAGTCTGTCATCATCAAGAGGCACAGACTGATATCTTCTTTCACTCTCAATATGTCGAATTGTATTTAACCGTCCCTTCGTAAATGTGGGGGAAACGATTTGGTCAAAATCTAACTGTAATCTGTTTATTAATCTCAAATAATTTAAATTCAAAGATTGTCGGATTTCGGATTGACGACGGTAATCTAAAATTTTATTAAACATAACTACACCTATAGTTGAAAGCACAGCCAGAACTGCCAGAACTGTAATAATCTCAACTAATGAAAAACCTCTTCTATTCGCATATTTTAGTCTTTTCATTTTTCAATTACCTTTTCAATTTGGAAACGAGGGATAACGGAATTGGCAATGTAATACTTTGTTCGTCCAAATTCTATATACATTACAGTTACTACTACTTCATAAGATTCCTTCTCCTCTCCTACCAACTTCCCAAAGGCTTTCCACCGAAACTTTTGCGAAATATTTTTATATTTTCTAAAACTTGCCCAATCAGGAGGAGCAATAATTGGAACTTCCAGTACATTTCCTGCTTTAGCTTCCTCTTCGGAAGTAAGTATCGGGAAAATTGTTTCTGAATTTATATTCTCGGGAATTTTCCAGACAAATTTTTCAGGACAGTTTTTTAGATAATTTAATTTTTCGTAAGCAATATTACTGGCTAAAATAGCGTTTTGTGATGTCTGAGCCAGATTTAAACTTAGTGTAAACATCTGTACCAAGCCCGTTATAGCTATACTTACCACAGCCAAAGCAACCATTAATTCAATTAGAGTAAAACCTTTTGATGTTCTATACAATAATATTTTATTCTTATTACTGTTTATCTTTGCCATAAAAAATACCATTACTCGCTTTTTGATGTTAATGATCATTTATCACTTAAATAATATTCTTATTCAAATCAACATGAATATGCAACAAAAATATACCTCGGATATATTAAATGAATAAAAATGCCATTTCATTATTTTATAAAAAACGAGAGATAAAAGTATCTCTCCCCATGGAGAAATGTAAAGGAATATTTAAATTACAGTTTCCACAAATAGGAAAATCTCCTGAAATTCTATTTGAAGAAGCCATCCAAAATTCTATTGGTAGTTTATTAAACCCCTTCTCTCAGGGAATAAACAATTTGAATATTTCTATAACCATTTCGGATTCGTTCCGATATACAGGGCTCGAGCAGTTTATCAAGGTTATGATGACCCGGTTATTATCCAGTGGGGCTCAGCCTGAAAAAATAAAATTCTTAGTTTCGGTGGGCTCGCATCGTCCACCTACAGAATCTGAATTACGATCCATTTTAACAACCGAAATATATAACACTTTCCAAAAAAACATTTTTATCCCCAATCCTCATGATTTACAACAATATCAATATTTAGGGAAAACACAAAGAGGAACTCCCGTATATGTGTATAGAGAAGTTATGAATAGTGATTTATTAATACTAACGGGGACCATTTTATTCCACTATTTTGCGGGGTTTGGTGGAGGGAGGAAGTTAATAGTTCCGGGATTATCCGCAGTACCCACTATTCGTCATAACCACGCTTTGAGTATTCATCCTGAGAAATGCGAGATTCATCCTGATGTAAGTATTGGGAAATTAGAAGGCAACCCTGTAGCAGAAGACTTAATGGAGGCAACATTACTTACTAAAAAGGATTATTTTATTGTAAATACTGTAATTTCACCTGATAAAAAAATATTGAAAATTTTCTGTGGAGATTTAATTAAAGCACATCAGGAAGGAATAAAATTTGCAAAAGAGACATACTCTATTTTAATACCTGAACCGGCAGATATTGTTATCGCTTCTGCAGGAGAAGCGAAAAATTTCCTCCAAAGCCATAAAGCATTAGTGAATGCTTGGCAAGCACGAAAGAAGCCTCATGGAAAAATAATTTTTATTGCACCTTGTGAAGAAGGTTTAGGGGGATATCAATTTAAAGAGTGGCTCGAAAAAGGAAACCCGGAACAATTGGTTGCTCATCTGCGGAAGAATGGAGAAGTAAACGGGCAAACAATTATATCCACATTTGAAAAATCGCCCCATACATATTTTCTTACTGAGATGGATAAAGATACTGTTAATCTTATGGGAGGTAAAAAGATCAAAAGTATCGAAGAAGGTTTCCAATTAATTTGTGAAGAATTAAAAAAAGTCGGCATTTCAAATCCCTCATGGATACTTTTACCTCACGCTTTATACTCTGTCCCTTATATCAAAGAAAATACCAAATAATTTTACATCCGCTCGGGCACAGATATTCCTAATAAATGAAGTGCATTTTGCATAGTTCGTAGTGTAGCTAAACATATCTGTAATCGTGCCATTCTTATTTCCTCGTTTTCCGCTTGTAAAACCGGACAAGAATGATAGAAGGATGTAAATATATGTGCTAAATCTAATGCAAAACCTGCAATAATTGAGGGATTGTGTTGCTCAATACTATTCAAGATTGTCAATGGGAATTCTGATATTTTACGAAGTAATAACCACTCTTCATTTTGCCGAATGGGAAACGATGTGAGTATATTTGTAGGGACTTTTTCTCCATATTTACGCAAAATAGATTTTATTCTCGCACAGCTATATTGTAAATAGGGTCCTGTGTCACCCTCAAAAGAGAGAGCACTCTCTATGTCAAAAATTACATTTTTGGTAGGTGTTACTCGTAATACTGCAAAACGTATTGCAGAAACGGCTACTTGTTCCGCAATAAGTTTTTGTTCTTCTTCAGAAAGTTCTTTACATTGTTCCTGAACTCTCTCTAATGCTAATGCTGAAGCGGAATCTAAAAAATCCGAAAGTAGAACTACATTTCCCTGCCTTGTGGACATTTTTCCTTCTTTTAGTAGTATATAGGAATAAAACACGGGGGAGGGAGGAGTGTACCCTGCACTTGATAAAATGAGAGATATTTGTTGTAAATATAGTTTGTGGTCTTCACCTAAAACGATTATATCTTCATCTGCTCCTCGATGTCCTTTGTATATTGTATATGCTAAATCACGGTAACCATACATTGAACTACCATTGGCTCGACGCAAAACAAAATATCGTCCTTCTTCCTGTGTATATCCTAAGGGTGCCAAATCAACTGTCAGGCGTTGTTCTTCATCTACAAACAAAGCCCCTTTTGTTTTCAATATATCTAAAACCTTATTTAATTCTTCCGACTCGATAAAACTCGACTCTCGGTCAAAATAATCATAATCTACTCCTAATCGTCTTAATACCCCTAACTGTCCTTTTAAGCACATATCTGTTACTTTAAAAAACTTTTTACGAACTTCTTCATTCCCCTGCTCCATTTGAGCCAACAAATCATAGCCTTTTTGAGCAAACTCAGGGTCATTCTCTGCCCGTTGGTTAGCATGAACATACGCCTGTAAAATTCCATTAAAATCTAAATTTTCAATCTCATCGGAAATGAGAACCAATAAGCCAATTTGTCGTCCCATGTCATTTACATAATAATGAACTTCTGTATCATAGCCCTCAAAACGGAAGAGTCGTGATAAGCTATCCCCTATCATTGCATTTCTTGCTCGTCCCACATGCGGACTGGCATTGGGATTAATACTGGTGTGTTCAATGAGGGCCTTTTTACCTTTTCCCGACATAGAAGAACCGAACAGTCTACCTTTTGAAAAAACCTGTTGGATAATTTGTCCACCCACAATGCTTCTATTTAAAAATAAATTCAGGTATCCTCCTGCCTTTTCAACTTTATCCACATAAGGTTCTATTTTTACCAGTGGAATACCCCTTTCAGCCAAATTCTGTAACGGGACATTTAATTTTTTTGACAATGCAAAAAGAGGAATGGCAATATCCCCCATTTTTACATCGGGAGGAGATGATATAAGAATATCTTTTTCCTGTATTCCTTCAAAATGATTCGTCAATACATCTTTTATCTTTTTTATTATATCTAACACTTTAAAAACACTCCATCTATTAAAATATCATGAAGTCAATTAGGAGTTATTTTCCCTACTTATGAAATATCTTGAATATATCAGTAAATATTTAAATACCTTCAAGATAAGATAATGTTGCTCTTAATGTGTCTTCATAATTGTCTGTGGAATGTCCACATTCAAGAGAAACAAAACCTTTATAGTCCGTCTGTGCAATGGCTTTGAATATATTATGATAATTTAATTCACCTGTTCCCGGCTCTTTTCTTCCCGGATTATCTGCAACATGAATATGTCCTATTCTGTTTATATTTTCTGTCAGATTACGAATTACATTTCCTTCCGTTATCTGCTGATGGTAAATATCAAACAACATCAACACATTGGGACTATTTACCTCTTTTAAAATTTCCATAGTATCATCTGTTCTACACAAGAAATATCCCTTGTGGTCAACAAGCGGATTTAATGCTTCCACCACAATAGATACTTGATTTTCTTCTGCAATAGGAGCTAACCTTTTCAGGCACTTAATTACATTTTCCTTTTGTTTTTCCCTGGATACATCTTTGCGTTCATTTCCAGTTAATCCAATCAACCGCTTACAATTTAATTGTTTTGCAACTTCAATTCTCTCTCTAAATTGCTTTTCCAGACGGTCATGGTCTGTCTCATCTACCATTTGTTTCGGGGCAATGGCTCCCACACCTACAATACAGCTTAACTCCAATCCTAAAGCGTCTGCTTTACTACGAATGGCCTTAAAATCACCTTTGGGATGTAACCATTCATAAGCAGATAATCCCCAGTTTGCTACTGCTTCTAATTTATCTTCGGGTTTGTTCCCCGGAAACCAATCCAAAGGAGCAGCCATTCTTAATTTAACACTAGAAAAGGGTCTATTGTCAGGAATGGCTCCATAACCTAACTTGCTTGCAAAATACATAGAACCTGCAATAGAACTCGCACATGTGATAAAGAAATTCCTTCTTTTCATATTCTAACTCCTTAATTATGTTGTATTTTTTATAAAAATTATTTTATTTGATTATACTATGAATAAAATTTTATTATCGAGTTAAAGATATAGACCACAAATAAAGGATGCAGGCGGAATGAAATTATCTTTTGTAATTCCCGCATATAATGAGGAAATGACTATAGAACCTTTAGTAGAGGGTATAATAAAGCATTCCGTTCCCCATGATATCCAAATTATCCTCATTGATGATGGAAGTACAGACTTGACTTTTCAATCCATGCAAAAAGTTCAAGCAAAACACCCTCAGGTTAAAATTATAAAATTTCGCAGAAATTTTGGGAAAAGTCGTGCATTATCCATAGGTTTTCATGAATCTGATGGAGACATTGTTATTATGATGGATGCGGATTTACAGGATGACCCTAAAGAAATACCTCATATGATTGAAAAAATACGAGCAGGGTATGATGTTGTGTGTGGGTGGAAAAAACGCCGATTTGACCCATGGCATAAAACATTCCCATCAAGAGTTTATAACGCTATAATCCGAAAGATTTTTCATGTAAACTTACATGATGTAAATACAGGTTTCAAGGCTTTCCGAAAAGAAGTTATCCAGAACATCCCCTTATATGGAGAAATGCACCGATTAATTGCTATTCTTGCTTCGGAAATGGGATTTAAAGTAACAGAAATACCTGTAGAACATCACCCAAGAAAATATGGGAAATCAAAATATGGTTTTAGTCGTTTCTTTTTCGGTGCGGTAGATGTATATACAGTCTGGTTTCTTTCAAGACACAGTCAATCTCCTTCTTATTTCTTCACCAAACGCGGATTAATGGCCATTATTTTAGGAATCCTATGCTTATTAGGAAGTCTTCTGGGGTTCTATTTAGATAGTGAACAGCTCCGCTATGTATTTTTGGGAACGGTCGGTTCTGTCTTCATAGGGATTGGATTTCTCACTATTGGAACGGGTCTAATTGCAGAGATATTACGCCGAGAATTTGCAATAAAACAAGACCCATCTCTAATTGAATTTACTGCTCCGATAAAAAATGAGAATGGAACAAATACAAAATCCAAAAATTAGTGTTTAATATATCCAAACAAGAGGAGAAGAAAAATGGTATATGTAACTTTACTATTTTTTACTTTAAGTGCATGGGAATTACCTACTCCCATAGACAAAGACCCTGTCCCTTCTGCATTTTTCAAGGATCGACTTCACGCTTATATCTGGCTCAACTGGTCAGTTGTTCCTATTTCTCGTATAGCGGAAACCATTGAGGCAAAGGAGGAAGATATCCTTGCTATTGGCAAACGAATGGGATTACCCGACCCTTATTCGGTATCACCCGAAGAAATAGAACGCCTCCATTGCACTATTATCCGAAGGAATTGGCACTTACTCCCCTATGAACAGATTATTAAGTTGCTCCAATGGGATACTCATAAACTCGCTTATACACTTCGAGAGGATGATTTCCTTTTTATCAAATTAGGTAACTTTAAACCCAAATGTCCACCACTAACTTTTCAACAGCCGGATGAAAAAACTATTGAATATGAAAAACAAATCGGCAGTTTAGTAAAAACGCTTTTCCCGGATGGAATACAATGTTGGGGAGAAAAACCTTTTCATTTCATAGATGAATTATCAGAAATAAGTGATAAGTTTACATATAAAAATTCGGAGAAAGAAATCCCTCGCTATTGTTCCTCTTATTTCTTAAAATACGGAGACCCCTTTGCGAATCTTAAAGAGTCCTACCCTATAGGCTACATACAAAAACTACGCACAATCGGTGTTAACGGAGTGTGGTTACAATCCGTTCTGTATCTACTTACCCCATTCCCTTGGGACCCAAACATTAGTATAGGTTGGGAACAAAGATTAGAGAATCTGAAAACTTTTACTGAGGCACTGGATAAAGAAGGGGTAAAGGTTTATTTATATCTAAATGAACCGCGGGCTATGCCCAATTCGTTCTATGAAAAATTTCCCGAACTCAAAGGTGTTAACGAGGGAGATTTCTCATCTTTATGTACCTCACATCCCGAAGTCCAGAACTACATCAAAAATGCAATAAAAATGATTTGTGAAAAGGTCCCTAAGTTAGGGGGATTTTTTACTATAAGTGCCTCCGAAAACCTCACAAACTGCTGGTCACATCATCACGGGGAAAATTGTCCCCGTTGTTCAAAACGTAATCCCTCAGAAGTAATTGCTGAACTGCATCAACTCATCCAATCTGGAATCGAATCTGCAAATGCTTCGTGTAGACTCATCGCATGGGACTGGGGATGGAATGATAATTGGGTCGACGAGATTATAAAAGGTCTTCCACCCCAAACTGCCGTGATGAGTGTTAGCGAATGGGATATTCCTATTACACGAGGGGGAGTAAATTCTGTCATTGGAGAATATAGTCTAACCGAACCCGGTCCCGGTCCTCGGGCTTCCCGCCATTGGGAAATTGCAAAAAAATACCAACATCCTATTTTTGCAAAACTACAAATAGGGACGACATGGGAGTTGGGCTCTGTTCCTTATATTCCCGTACTTGAAAATGTGGCAACCCATGCAGTAAACCTTCGTGAAAAACAATTAAATGGATATATGTTAGGCTGGACATTAGGTGGATATCCTTCACCCAATATACAAGTTTTCAACCTGCTGATGGATAATCCCGAATTAGATATAGAAAAAGCACTTCTACAGGTAGCAAAAAATCGCTTCGGTCCCACTTTGGCACCCCTGATGGTATCATCATGGAAACAAATTACACAGGCATTTAAGGAGTATCCTTTCCACATAACTGTTGTCTATGTAAGCCCTGTTCATGTTGGTCCTTCCAATCCATTATGGCATAAACCCACAGGATATTCAGCTACAATGTCAGGTTTTCCTTACGATGATGTCAATTCCTGGAGCGGAAGCGGAACATTTCCTCCGGAGGTATTTGCCAACCAAATGGAAAAAGTAGCCCATGGATTTATGAATACAGTTTCTAAGTTAAAAGCAGAAATAAAAACTCAGAACATAGAAAATTCAACTTATAAACAGAACTTTGAATGGGAGTGCCGAGTTATAGAAGTTTGTGCAATCCATTTTGAAAGTGTGGCTAATCAAACCCGTTTTATACTTCTCCGAAATGAACTACTTAATGACAACATCACAGATGAACGACGAAAACAAATCATTGAAAATTTGAAGGATATTATTCAAAGAGAAAAAGAATTAGCAATAAGGGAATATAATATACAAATTATAGACAGCAGGTTTGGTTATGAAGCAACCAATCATTATTTCTTTGTTCCTCTCGATTTAGTTCTTAAATCACTTAATTGTGAGTATCTTTTGAACAATTGGTTATCTCAAATCTCAAAATAAGTATGGATGATATAAATATTCATGGAAGAGGTAAATATAAAAAAACAATATAAAGGTGTTATTTGCTATGATGGTACGGTTTTTCATGGATGGCAGTTCCAGCCTGACAAAAAAACCGTTCAGGGAGAGTTGGAAAGAACATTATCATTAATTACTCGAAGAGAAATACATGTTCAGGGGGCTTCACGAACAGATGCAGGTGTACATGCTTTCGGACAAACTTTTACTTTTTATTACGAAGACATGCTTCCCACAAGACTTCGTCATGCCACTTCTCAACTTCTTTCCCCACATGCTAAAGTCCTAAAAATAGAGGAAGTCCCTCTGGAATTTGATGTATGTCGTGATGTGAAATGGAAAAAATACTGTTATTCAATCGACCTATCCCGAGAACCTGACCCTTTCTGTGTAAAATACGCATGGCATGTCCCCTTCAAGGTAAATTTAGACTTATTACATGAATCCCTTCAAGAATTAGTCGGGACCCATGATTTCGCAGGATTTCAAAGTACCGGTAGTCAAATGCAAACTACTATACGAACCCTCTTCTCTGTTGAATTGAAAAAAGGTGGTGTTATAGCCTCTACCCCAACAGCCGATTTGTGGCACATTGAATTTATTGGTAATAGCTTCCTCTACCACATGGTTCGCAACATTACAGGCACACTCATCGAAATTGCACGTGGGAGATATCCTAAAGATTTTTTATATGAGTGTCTCTATAAAAATAAACAATTCAAAGGCCTCTGTGCCCCTCCTCATGGCCTTGTCCTCTTTGAAATAAAGTACTGAAAACATTATTCGAAGCATAATCCCCCACTTCTTATATTAACAAAGCCGTAGCAGTTTTTCATCTGCTACGGCTATAAGTTTTAATCTATACCTCTGAATAACCTGTTAACTTGCCTTGGGTACGAAGTAAGTAATAATTTGTCCTTCTAATATACTGCCTTTTTTCTCGTTAACCAACCGGAGTTCCTGTATCTCAGAAAGGGCTTTTTCAACATCTCTCTGCATTCCGCCTAAGCTCTGTCCCATAATACTCATCAAGGGGAATATTGTATCTAACAACAATTTACTCTGAATGGAGATAATGTTATATCTCGGGATGGTGGAATCTAACGGTGGTTTTAATCCTGCCATATAACCCGAAGTTTGTTTATCAAGAACCATATCTATCATTTTCTTTAACACATCGGTATTATTACTGGCAATGACTTTATCCTCTACCATTACTAATGTAATCGGTATAGGTGAAGGAACAGCCAGTTTCCTTAACGGAATATCTCTATAACTCTCATCTGACATAGAAGGAATCATCATATCCAGTAGACCTTTTACTTGTTCCACATTTGAAGCCTGGATAATAACGATAAGGGCAGGAAAATCACCCATAGCCGATGTTATAGCCACACCCATTTCGTTTCCTAACAATCCCATAGCAGAAACACCATATTGAAGCCCCTGAGCAACTTCTCTTTTGTCTGCTAATGCTTTTTTCACTTCAGGAAGTACCGTTTGATTTAAGTATGTCTTATATTCATTTGTTAATTGTAATAACAAAGTAACCTGTGTGTTATCAGGTAATATCTTCGGCAATTCCATCGGTTTTGCTTCTCCCATAATACTTGCAGATTTGGGTCGTTTTGCTAAATCCAAAAGGGTCCGAATTTCTAACTTTTCATTCGGATTTAATGAGAAGCAAACATATACCGGGTCCTGACCTTCGGGTAACATTTCAGCCCAGGCACTTATTTTTAACTGACCTATTAAAGCATAGGGCGAAGACTGAACTAATACGGGCATAAGTTGATTTAAAATAGGTATTAACTCCCAATCTTTTACAAGGACAACACCTTCGGGATAGGGTGCAGATGGTATATCTGCGCCATAGCGAATAGCATACGGTGAACTAAACCGGCTTGCCACACCTTTGACCACAGAGGTAGACCCTACCGTTACATAATCTCCTGCGATAAAATAAGCATAAACACCATAATTGACTACTTTTGCACCATCTACAATTTCCTCTTGTGGAGCAATCGCATTGATTTCAGGAACTTCCACAGCCAATTCTTTTAATGATGTTTCAACTTTTTCTTTGTCTTTCACTCCCAACATAATTGCCCAATTCGGCTGTTTTACCTGTGTCCAGTCTATCTTTTCCAAATCCACTTTTTTTTCAGCAGATTCACCTGCGGGAGAATTTAATAATGCCTTCAAGCTATCAAATGAGGGATTAAAATCAGCAAAAGCACCCATAGGTTTTGTAATATCAAATCCTCTTGCTTCCGCCACTTCCATTACATTCTTCGCTTCGGGTGTACCGGCAAAATTTGCTAATTGTCTGATTTGATTTTGTAGCCAACCATCAACCTCATCAGCAGGATAAAAACGCTTCGCTGTCTGGGCAATTTTATCCAGACCGTCCGCTAATGATGGTAACGCTAAACTTAATTGAGCATTTTCAGGTGTAAGTTTCAATAACGATGTGGTAGGGATACCCCCTTCTGCTGGAGGCAATACCAAATCTTTAGGTGCGGGGGGTTTTGGGGGGGGAGTTTGTTCTGCAGGCCCGCCACATCCATAAAAAATGAACAACCCCATTATCATCAAAATGCCACATACAATCCGTGTTACTTTTCTCATATTTTTTCCTTTCATAAATATTGTTTTAATAATTTACCCAAATAGATATACATTTGACAGCATACACAATATAAAAGGTTTCATTCAATCTTCGTTTCACTTGCAAATTATTCTTTTATTTTATACTTGAAGTAGGTTTTATATTCTGTAGGACTCATCCCTGTCTTTCTTTTAAATTTCTCGGATACTAATGAACCGTATTTAATACCTACACACTCTCCTATTTCTGAAAGATTTTTATCTGTATTCCTTAAAAATTCTGCTATTTTTTCTGCTTGAACATACTCCAATAATTCCTCGTAATTTATTCCTATATTTCTCTTTATCCAGTGACTTAAAGCAGAAGGGGTCATTTGAATATACTCGGCGATAGATAATAAAGAACTACCTGACATGAGTTCTCTTTCTACTATAGAAAAAAACCCATCAAATCTTTTCAATGTATTTTTTTTAATAGTGGAACCTTTACCCATATACGAAAAAATTATTTTTATTATATTCCTAATAAAAATCTTTAACGATTTATCTTCTGAAAACAATTTTTCTTTTAACATTAAAAGTTGTTCTTTATTTGCAATTTTTACTCCATCATTACTTACAAAAAGCAAACTTAAAATATTCATAACCCATACATATAAATAAAATTTGACATCTTGTAATTTTTTTTGTTGTATATATAATTCCTCCCCTTTCCCCTTTAAGATAAGTTCCATCAATCGTTTATTTTTCATCTGTATTGCAATTAGAAAAATTTGCATCCGAACTTTATCAAATTTTTCAAGATACTGATTAACATCTAAATTATTTTCTTTTATTTTTTTATCCTGTTCCTTCCTTTTTTCAAGTTTTAATTTTGAATCTATTTCATTATTAAATAAAGACTCCCAAATAGACTGAAAACTTTCTTTTGTCCATAGCAATATTTCTTTTACAGAATCTAAAGATGTATGCGAAAGGGACTTTATTTGTTCCTTTTGTTTTTTAGTTATATGTAAATTTAATT
>CALLRP010000005.1 GCA_938014335.1 uncultured bacterium | reverse complement strand
GGGGTGGGGTAGGATTAGGTTTTGGAAATTTGTATAAAGATTTTCCCGGAGGTGAAGATTGTTTTTCTCGATTTCTTTCCACAGGCAATAAAGGTCATCCTGTCGGTGAAGCAGTAGCGGAACAGATAAAAGATTATGTTACCCCTGAATTTTTAGATGATTTTTTACATGGAGAAGGATATCTTTCTTCACCGGAACAGGTTCAGAACTTTATTCGTAATTTACCTATTGTTGACATTCCCTATGATTATGTAGTCTTTAAACCGTTATCCAAGGTAGATATAGAAAAAGAGAAACCCAAGACAATAGTTTTTTTGGTTAATCCCAATCAGTTATCCGCATTAGTGGTTTTGGCTCATTTCCGAAGTCAAACAAAACCCTGCGTTATTGCTCCCTTCTCTGCGGGATGCCAAACAATAGGTATCTGGGCATATTCCAATGATGATGAGGAGGAACCTAAAGCAGTTATAGGGTTGACGGATATTTCTGCCCGATTAAATGTAAAAAAACAAATAGGCGAAGAATTTTTATCTATTGCTTTCCCTTGGAAACTATTTCTTCAAGCGGAAGAGGATGCCCCTAATAGTTTTTTAGTGAGAGAAACATGGAAATATCTAATGCAAGGTTAGAGGAGAGAGAAAATAATCATGAATAGTATTATATCTACAATAAAGAAAGAGGGTATTTTGGTTGGAGATGGAGGATGGGGAACATTACTCATCAAAGCAGGAATGCAAGCAGGAGAATGCCCCGAACTATGGAATATCCAACAACCCGAAATCGTTAGTAACATCGCTATGTCTTACAAAGAAGCAGGTGCCGATTTAATATCAACCAACAGTTTCGGTGGAAACAGAATAAAACTCCGTTCCTATGGGTTGGAGGATAGAGCAAAGGAACTGAACCAGAAATCCGCTTACCTCACACGAAAAGCAGTGGGTGAACAACATCATGTACTTGCATCTATAGGACCTACTGGAAAATTTATAATGATGGGGGATGTATCTGAAGATGAATTATATGAAGCTTTTCGAGAACAGGCTACGGCTTTAGAAGAAGGGGGAGCGGACGCTTGTATTATTGAAACAATGTCCGATTTAGATGAAGCAAAATGTGCTGTTCGGGCAGTAAAAGAAAATACAAAATTAGAAATCATTGTTAGTTTTACCTTTATGAAAAGTACTGGTGGTGAGGAGCGTTTTAATACTTTCATGGGGACAACACCCGAAGTATTTATAAGTGAAATGAAAAAGTTAGGCGTATCTATTCTTGGAACGAACTGTACATTAACTGTGGAAGATATGAATGCCTTATTGCAAAGAATGTATTCATTTGAGAAGGAAATCCCTTTCTTAATTTATCCCAATGCAGGGCAACCCAAATTAACCGAAGAAGGAATCACGTATCCCGAAAAACCAGAAACGTTTGCAAAATATGTGCCTGATTATTACAACAATGGGGCGAAAATTATTGGGGGCTGTTGCGGAACTACACCGGAGCATATACGGGCGGTACGAAATGAGATAGAAAGAATGAAGTTGAGATGAAGCCTTGTGATAGAAGGAAGAGGGATATTAAAAGAATACCAACATTGATGGAGATTTATAATACCCTCTCCCAATTCTACGGACCTACAGGTTGGTGGCCTGGGGATAGCCCTTTCGAAATTGCTATCGGTGCTATATTAACTCAAAATACCGCATGGACAAATGTAGAAAAAGCAATTGAAAAATTGAAAACAGAAAATTTACTAAACCCTTATAAAATAATTCATTGTGATAGATTACAATTAGAACAGGCTATTCGACCTTCGGGTTATTTTCGTCAAAAGGCAGAACGACTCATCATATTTTGTGAATTTTTAATAGAGAAATATGGTGGAAAAATTGAAAATATGGCACAAAGAAATACCACATATATAAGAAAAGAATTACTAAATTTAAAAGGTATTGGCCCCGAAACAGCAGACGATATTTTGCTGTATGCCTGTGAACACTCAATTTTTGTTGTAGATGCATACACAAAACGAATCTTTTCAAGACATGGTATCCTTAACGAAGATATGAAGTACGAAGAAATACAAAATTATTTTCATAAACATTTGCCGAAAGATGTCCACATGTATAAAGAGTATCATGGGCTCATTGTTTGGACAGGGAAAGACTATTGTAGAAAAACACCCAAATGTTCCCAATGCCCTCTTAATAAATACCCTATAATTAAAGATTGTTTTTGAATTTATATTTTTATAAATGTTATAATAATATAACTTTTTAATTTCCCTGATTTACAATCCCAGTGTTAGCAAATCTATAAAAACTGTAAGAGTAATAATACTACAAACACTTAAATTAAGGAGAAATGTTATGCCATTAGTTCCCATGAGACAAATTCTTGATGAAGCAGCCAAAGGCGGTTATGGTGTCGGTGCTTTCAATGTGAACAATATGGAGCAAATCCAGGCAATTATGCAGGCTGCCAATGACACGAACAGCCCTGTAATCATACAGGCAAGTCGTGGTGCTTTAAAGTATAGTAAAATGATTTATCTGAAGAAATTGATGGAAGCGGCAGTAGAAGAATTTCCACATATCCCTGTTGCATTACATTTAGACCATGGAAATAGTGTTGAAACATGCAAACAAGCCATTGAACTCGGTTTTACTTCCGTGATGATAGATGGGTCCTTAAAAGAAGATGCCAAAACGCCAAATACTTATGAAGGTAATCTCGAAATTACAATGAAAGTCATAGAATTAGCACATCCGTTAGGTGTAACTGTGGAAGCAGAATTAGGTTGCCTCGGTGGAATAGAAGATGGACATGGTGCAGGCTTATCTGATAAAGAAACAGAAGCCCATTTAACGGACCCTGCTCAAGCAGAAGAATTTGTGAAATTAACAGGAGTTGATGCTCTTGCTGTTGCTATAGGAACAAGCCATGGTGCATATAAGTCTTCAAGAAAAGACCCTGTTACAGGCGAAGTTCTACCCCCGAAATTAGCTATGGACCGTATTATTGAAATTCATAAGAGAATGCCCAATTGCCACATGGTCATGCACGGTTCGAGTTCAGTTCCACAAGAGTTAGTGGACATTATCAACCAATACGGAGGCAAAATGCCAGGAACCAAAGGTATCCCATTAGAAGAAATTCAAAAAGGTATTCAAAATGGCGTTCGCAAAATTAATGTAGATACCGACAGCCGTCTGGCAATAACCGGTGCAATTCGCAAGGTATTTTGGGAACAACCAGAGAAGTTTGACCCGAGAGATTACTTAAAACCGGCACGTGAAGCGGCATATCAAGTATATGTAGAGAGAATGAAAGCCTTTGGACAAGCTGGACATGCTGGTGATTATAAACCTTTAACCCTCGATGACATGAAAGCATATTATAAGAAATAAGCCATCTCTTGATTTAACAAATCTTTAGAAAAGCATTTTCAAATATCAGATGAGTAACCATAAAAATGAAAGGGTCATTTTAAAATGTGTGGAATTGTAGGTTATATAGGTCCTAAAAATGCAGTGGAAATTATTCTTTCTGGTTTACATCGGTTAGAATATCGTGGCTATGACTCGGCAGGGGTTGCCGTTGTAAATGAAAATGGTTTGGAGTTTACTAAAAGCGTTGGAAAACTCAAAGTTCTTGATTCAAAATTGGAACAACATCCTATAAAAGGTTCATTAGGCATCGGGCATACCCGTTGGGCAACACATGGGGAACCTTCAGAAGTTAATTCACACCCACATTTTGATATGAATATGGAAATAGCAGTGGTGCATAACGGTATTATCGAAAATTTCCATGAACTTCGTGAACAATTACAGGCGGAAGGTGTAAAATTCAGAAGTCAGACCGATACGGAAACCATAGTTCACTTAGTAAGAAAATACTATGATGGTGATTTATTTAAAGCAGTTCAAAGAGCCCTCAAAGATTTAAGAGGCGCCTATGCTATTGGTGTTATATGCAAAAATAACCCGGATGTGTTGGTCGCCGCAAGAAATGGCAGTCCCCTCATTGTTGGAATTGGCGATGGCGAAGGATACATTGCCTCCGATGTACCTGCAATTATGAAATATACTCGTAAAGTTATATACATTGATAATGGGCATGTATGTGAAATCAAGAGAGATACTATCTGTATTGAAGATGTTGATGGGAATTCTATCCCGGTTCATGTCCACAATGTAGAATGGGATGACTCCGCAGCTGAGAAAGAAGGCTATCCCCACTTCATGCTCAAAGAAATCTTCCAGCAGGCAGAGGTCCTTCAAAGCACCCTCCGCGGACGCGTCGAAGAAGGTTCCGATAAAGTGCAATTACGAGACATGAACATCTCCGAAGATGAATTAAAAGCCTGCCAAAAAATTTATGTAGTTGCCTGTGGAACTGCCTGGCATGCCGGAATGGTGGGTAAATACCTGGTCGAAAAATTTGCACGTGTACCCGTAGAGTTAGATTTAGCCTCTGAATTTCGTTACAGAGACCCCATCATACCGCCCAATACCATTCTAATCGCTGTTTCACAATCCGGCGAGACCGCGGATACATTAGAAGCCATTCGTATCGCAAAAAGTCGTGGTGCGAAGGTCGCATCCATCGTAAATGTAGTCGGTTCCAGTGTGGCACGCGAATCACACGGCGTTATCTATCAGCAAGCAGGACCCGAAATTGGCGTGGCTTCCACGAAGGCGTACACATCCCAATGCATGGCATTTGCCCTATTCACAATTTGGTTAGGTCAAATTCGTGGCACACTGACCAAACAACAAGCCCGTGAAATGATCGAACATTTAAGAACTATCCCCGCAAAAGTGGATTATATCCTGAAGAATCACGACAAAGTAAAAGAATTAGCAAACCGCCCTGAATACAAAGACGCTGAAAGTTGCTTTTATCTGGGTAGAAACTTCAATTTCCCCAGCGCCCTCGAAGGGGCATTAAAACTCAAAGAAATTAGCTACATTCATGCAGAAGGATATGCTGCCGGCGAGATGAAACACGGTCCTATCGCCCTTGTTACCGAAACTTTCCCCGTGATTTGTATTGCAGTCAAAGGCGATACCTATGAAAAAATGGTATCGAATATCCAGGAAATCAAAGCACGGCGCGGTCTCGTTATTAGCGTTGCTACCGAGGGAGATGATGATATTGTTGCACACAGTCGCGATGTAATCTATGTCCCCGATTGCTACGAACCTTTCAGCCCTATAGTGGTAGCAGTCCCGCTACAACTCTTTGCCTACTACATAGCAGTAAATCGCGGTTGTGATGTAGACCAACCTCGAAATCTTGCAAAAAGCGTCACGGTTGAATAGAAAAAAAATTCTTAAAACGGGCGATTCATTTCTATCATATCGCCCGTTTTTTTATAAACGGAAAAAAGTATAAGTGATTTTTGAATTATTTTGAATGTATTCCCTATATTGTTTATTCATTGAAGTCAAGGATATTTTCACTGTATTCAAAAAAATAAACTACATTTAATGCATTTCTTTTTGTTCCTAAGTTATCTACAGTTGATTTTTTTTATAAAGTAACACAGCCGTTCCTGTCTGGGCTCTTCTATTATCCTATTAGGGGCTAAAAATTTTTGTGGCATGGAATTAAAGTAGCCCAGCTATACCTGTCTGTGTTTTATCTTTCTCCGTGTATCTCTGTGTTCTCTGTGGTTAAATCTTTTTTCTTTCTCACCACAGAGGGCACAGAGGAGCACAGAGATATATGCGGTAGGAAATGTTTATTTCCATTTTAAATCACGGATTTACATGCCGAGTTGAGAATAAATTAAGAGAAACGAGTTTCCTCCGCATCTCATTCTCTCCGTGTTTTCTTTCTCCGTGTATCTCTGTGTTCTCTGTGGTTAAATCTTTTTTTCTTTCTCACCACAGAGGGCACAGAGAAGCACAGAGATTCATGCGGTAGAAAATGTTTGTTGCCATTTTAAATCACGGATTTACATGCTGAATTGAGAATAA
>CALLRP010000004.1 GCA_938014335.1 uncultured bacterium | reverse complement strand
AATGTTTGTTGCCATTTTAAATCACGGATTTACATGCTGAATTGAGAATAAATTAAGAGAAAAGACATTCCCATCCGCCTTTATCCTCCTTCTTCGTTCTTTCTCTCTGTGTATCTCTGTGTTCTCTGTGGTTGAATTTCTTTTTTCTTTCTCACCACAGAGGGCACAGAGGAACACAGAGGTTTTACGCGGTAGGAAATGTTTGTTGCCATTTTAAATCACGGATTTACATGCTGAATTGAGAATAAATTAAGAGAAAAGACATTCCCATCCGCCTTTATCCTCCTTCTTCGTTTTTTCTCTCCGTGTATCTCTGTGTTCTCTGTGGTTAAATTTTTTTTTTCTTCTTCACCACAGAGGGCACAGAGAAGCACAGAGGATTTAAGCGGTAGGAAATGTTTGTTGCCATTTTAAATCACGGATTTACATGCCGAATTGAGGATAAATTAAGAGAAACGAGTTTTTTCCGCATCTTATTTCTCTCCGTGTTCTTTCTCTCCGTGTCTCTCTGTGTTCTCTGTGGTTAAATTTCTTTTTTCTTTTTCACCACAGAGGGCACAGAGAAGCACAGAGATTCATGCGGTAGAAAATGTTTGTTGCCATTTTAAAGTACGGATTTACATGCCGAGTTGAGGATAAATTAAGAGAAAAGAGTTTTTTCCACATCTTATTTCTCTCCGTGTTCTTTTCTCTGTGTCTCTCTGTGTTCTCTGTGGTTAGATTTTTTTTCTTTTTCACCACAGAGGGCACAGAGGAACACAGAGGATTTACGCGGTAGGAAATGTTTGTTGCCATTTTAAATTATGGTTTTCCTGTAAGACTGATTAACCTTTTGATAGAAATGAGAAGTGTTTGAATAAACATAAGGTGGATATGTAGAATGGGTATATCAGGAACCTAAAATATTTAGGAGAATTTTTATGAAATGGAAAATTGTACCTTTATTATTTTTTTTGGTCAGTCTAACTGCATTAGGGGAGAATGTATTTCAATCATTGGCAATGCCTAAAAAGTTTACAGCTCATCGTATTTCCAGTTATGACCGCACAGGGGGTAATGCAGATGGTATGCAGGAGCATCCTATTGCGGTCGGAGAAACGAGGACTTTAGCTCAAATTGAGGGTGCAGGTGCTATTACACATATATGGATAACGATATCCAGTAAGGATGAGCATCATTTAAAAAATCTGGTTCTTCGAATGTTCTGGGATGGTGAGAAGGAGCCATCTGTGGAATCGCCCCTTGGTGATTTTTTTGGTTTAGGGCATGGCAAGTATTATCACTATGTAAGTTATCCAATTGCAATAGGTACGAATAATGCGTTGAATTGTTTCTGGTATATGCCGTTTTCTAAAGGTGCTCTGATTACGGTAAGTAATGAAGGGACGCAGGTATGTGATGCATTTTATTATTATATTGATTATCAGAAATATAAGAAGGCAACTACGCCGTTACGATTTCATGCCCAGTATCGACAGGAATATCCATGTGGAACGGGACAAAATTATACACTTCTTGAAGCCAGAGGAAAAGGGCATTATGTAGGGGTTAGTTTATCTATTCATAATCGTTCTGATGGGTGGTGGGGTGAAGGTGATGATATGATATATGTGGATGGTGAGGATTTTCCATCTCTTCATGGGACAGGGTCGGAAGATTATTTTTGTGGAGCGTGGGGTTTTGGTGAGAGGTTCAGCTATCCCTTCTTTGGATGTCCGTTGCGGGGTGAGCATAAAAAGGGTGATTTGTGGAATGTTTATCGATACCATATTCTTGACCCTATTCCCTTCAAGAAATCGATTGATGTAACGATTGAGCATGGACATGATAACGACCGTTCCGATGATTTCAGTTCGGTTGCATTCTGGTATCAAGAAGAACCGCATGTAGCGTTTTTACCATTGCCGAGACCACAGGAGCGAATGCCAGCCAAAGCGGAATCGGTTTCGACTTATGTTGAAAAGAATGTATTGGAAGCAGAAGGCGGACTTGTGGCTTTTCAGATTTATGATGATTCAATGGTTGAGCAGGACATGTCCGAATTTGGTAATTACTGGAGTAACGGTTCTCAGCTGTGGTTTAAGGCTACGGGACCGCAGACTTATGTTGCGGATATTGATGTTCCCCCTAACATGGCAGGAGATAAAAAAATTACTTTATGGTATACGAAGGCACCTGATTATGGGCGGGTCGAAGTTTGGCTGAACCATAAAAAAATTGTGGAATGGGATGGCTATAATGAGGGGAAGGTGATTCGAGATTCGATAGAATTTGATGCGAAAGTCTTGCCGGTAAAGAACACCATTGAGATTCGAATCGTTGATAAAAATGAAAAATCTTTGGGTTATATGGCAGGTATCGATTGCATAAAGATGGAATAAGCATCCTGTATAGTGGGGATATATCTTTCTCGTAGTAATGAAATTATTATCGGATATTTGTTGATTTCTATCGCATTTCTTGACCGCCAGTGACATTGATGGCTTGCCCGGTCATATAACTGGATTCATCGCTGGCTAAAAATACGACAACATTGCATACATCCTCGTATCGGCAGGGGCGTTTCATGGGCACCTGGTCAATGTATTTCTGACGAACCTCTTCTTCGGTTATCCCTTGATTTTGGGCGTATTGCTTGAATAGGCTCTGTGTCCAGAGCGGTGAGTCTAATAAATTCCCGGGACAAATGGCATTGACGCGAATTCCCTGTTCTGCAAATTCCAGTGCTAAACTTTGCGTTACACCTATCCCACCGAATTTTGCCGCTGCATAGGCGGAGTTTTTAAAACTCCCTTTCTTGCCCGATTTGGAATTGATTTGTATCACAGTACCGTAGCGGTTTGGTAACATGACGCGAATAGCCTCTCGAGCGCATAGGAAATACCCAACCAGGTCGATGTCAATAACCTTTCGCCATGCGGAAATGTCGAAAGTGATGGAATCGCCGGAGATAAGGATTCCCGCATTGCATATCATCAGGTCTAATCCGCCCAGCAATTCTACCGCATTATCCACCGCCTTTTTTACCATTTCTGCATCGGTAATGTCGACTTTTTCTGCGAAAACTTTACGACCGGTTTGTTCGGCTATTCGCTGGGCGGTTTCGGTCATTTTCTCGATGTTTATATCCCATCCGATGGCATCGGCACCTTCCTGAGCGAGGCGTAGCAAAATAGCCTCCCCCAAACCCTGGGCCGAACCGGTGACGATGGCTTTTCTTCCTTTTAGTCGTTCCATGGCAAATACCTTTCTAATAAAGTTTCTTCTGCTTGTTGGGTCCAGGTTCCATCTTTAGAAAGATATTGCCCTACTTCGGGCAGAACCTTGGGTAATTGTTCCAGAGGGATGAGAGACAAATCGAGTATTTGTGGATAAATAACGACCTTCCCCGGGAAACGCGCTTCCTTTACTGCTTTCAGCCCTTCATGAGCAGAGAATAAACCTCCTATCGCAGCCACACTGCGATTGGTATCACGCATATCGGCTTCTACTGATTGTAAAACATGATTCAAATCGGAAATCCGGCTTCCACTGCAACCGATCATTTTCACACCCTCACAAATCTTTCTCAAAGAGACATTGGCAATTGTTCCGATGCCCAATCCCGCAAAAAGATTTACAAATCCGCCAGGAGCCGAAAAATCGACGGCCTGCGTTGCCAGTGCCGGCACAGGAGCCAATAGCACTACATCCGTATAACCGCCTGGAGCTAAATCTCGCAAATGTTGGTTCAAAGCTTCGTTATTGGGGAAATCTTTTGTACAGACTGTAATCAATTCTACAGGGCGTTTTTCCAGCAATTCCGCCGACCTTATGCGTAGATGTTCCAATCGTCCTGTGTCCAGATCGGTTACAACGACTTTTTGGGGTCCGTCGGTTTTTTCTAAAGCCCTCTGTACATGCATTTGTCCCATCGGTCCTCCCGCACCTATAAATAACGCTATTCCGGCGGGCTGTAAGTCGGACCTTTTATTTTTTTCTTTAATCTCCTTTAATGTTTCCCCTCCACCCATGATTCGTTTATATTCATAGTGAATCGAACCTACATCCACTGCGACATATTCATTTGCTACTTCATCTCCTGAACCCAATAAATACATTGTCCCATGTGGAGCCAGATATTTCAACCATGCTTCAATCTGTTTCGGGTCAAGAGCCTGCATGATGATATCCTTTGATGTTTCACCTTCCGCTGGCATTTGCTCAGGAGCGAATATTCTCGCATCAGGAAAATCCTGTAATACTTCAGGGGTAGGAGAACCTGTCACATACCATGGAGAGGATGTATCGGGATAAATACGGTCTTCCAGACGATACGACATCTCTACGCATGCCCACGGTTCTGCCAGAGCAGAAGCACTATAACCCGTTGTCGGTTTTACCGGTAGAAGATAGCACCCATCATCGCCTGCCAGAGCCTTCTCATCCAGATAGGTATACTGTTGCATGCCCCCGGGAATTAGATAGCCGAAAGCATACCCCACCCCTTTGTAATAAATATCTGCCTGAACGATGAAGCGGTCTCCTTTTTTGAAGGTTTTTGCCCACTGAGTCCCTACTTTTACAACTGTTACCGCACATTCATGCCCTAACACAATAGGTTCTTCCGCTAAATTTCTCCCGCGCAAGCGCGGATGATTCCCCCCTAAATTTACAATTTTAATATCCGACAGACATATCCCCAAAGCATCTACTCGTAACAAAATTTCGTTATCATTTGGTTCACGAAGCGGTAATAATATCGGCTTACCGTCCTTACCTACATTCTCCAAACCTGAACCAAATACTTGCCAGGCATAATACTGCTCTGGAAGGGGATGTTCAACTTTACGAAACTTTTCTAATTTATTATTCATAAAAAACTCCTTAAAAATTTATTTCTTATAATAATTTCTGCCGATAATGTTCATCCGGACGCGTATCAATTCGGCGAATTGCGGATTCACTCAAAAATTTAGGTCCGCCACAAACTGCGGAACCTACAACAATCTGAGCACATTTTTCTGCCATGAGTGTTATCGCCTGGACTTTACTGGTGGTTGGTCCGATGGCAATGAGCCCATGATTCTCCATAAATATTGCCTTTGGCAAGTAGCCTTCCGTTTCAACGAATTCTTTTACCTTATCTCGAACCGTTCGTGCCAAAACCAGACCCGGGTCTACATACGGTATAAAAACTGACTTTCTACCCAAAACGACAATATGGTCAGGGCAGGTCCGCCCTTGAATATACTCCTCCGCCCTCTGCGAACATAAAATCGAATTGACATATACCGGGTGCGTATGTCCGATGAACATGTATTGCGGATACTGATACAAAACTGCATGCAATATCGTCTCGACGGAGGGCATCCGATTATCCTGACTGTTTATCTTTGCGGATTGTAGAGTTTCCAGCACATCCGTATCCGTGGCCGAGGAATCATTCAGCAAAGCCAATACCGGTTCCATCTGCACACAGAGAAAATCACTCTTTTGTATGGTTTGCAGGGTAGTGCCCGACGCTTTGATGTAAAAATGTTTTTCATCGAGCCTTGCCGAGGTATTCCCTTCACCCAAAATAGCCAGGTGATGTTCCGGTACGCCTAAAAAACGACTCATCGCCACCAGTTGTTCTAATATCTGTTCTGACATTACCACATTCCTTTTAAATTTGGAAAGTATTATATATAATTCCTCCCCATAATTTGAAATACTCAATTGATTTAATTCCCTAAATATTCAGGAAAAACTTAATTTACACCTGTTTGACTAATTGATACCTGAAATGGTTGAAATATAGATAAAGCATAGTAATAATTCATTATTTTGGGTAATAGTAAAGTTTTTTTAAAGTATCAAAAGTAAATGAGCGTACGAGTAAAGGGCTGATTGGAACGAAATTTTGCTATTTGTCAGCCCAAATAGTTTCAAATAAGATAAGGGAGGCAAAGGGGGAAAATAGATTTTACAGACTTGATGTCATGATATTGTTTGGAGACATAGCAAAACTTTATATATTATTTCCTCCTCCTTCTGGATGGAAAAACTTAATAATAACCCATCTCTCTTTTCCCTTGCTGTTTGCAGGGCTTGCGATAAGGTAAATCTCAGTTGCCCTATGATTTATAATGATTTTAACAGGAAGAGGCTATACCTTTGATAACGAAACCTGAATTATACTCGTCTTCCATATAATCGATAGTGGCGTTGGATAAGGCATCGAATGCGAGTTGCTGGATGTAGATTTTTAATCCGTTCTTCTCTAAAAGTTGGTCTTCGATATCGCCTTCTTCGGCTATATCCATCCCGAATGACAATCCACAACATCCTCGTCCAGCCACGAAAATTCGTATACATCCGTTCTCAACACCGGATTCTAGAACTAAATTCTTAAATTGCTCTACCGCTTTATTAGAAATGTCTATCATAAATATTGGTTCCTTTTGATATTAATGGATACCTCAGATGATGCATCCACACTTGTTATATAAATTCATGTTTTGTTTCTCTATCCTTAACAAATACCGTAATTTCCTTCTTTACTTTATTTGCGAAATAGGCAGTATGCCTTGACTGCAAAAGAGGTAATTATAAAATCGTTTTGATTTCCATTACTTTGGTTACAAAGAGCATTTGTTGGATTGAATATAAGCCAAGTGTCACCATTGCTGTCTTTAGTTCAAATGCCTCGTAATCGTTTTTAAGAACTCCTTTTTGTAATCGTTAGCATGCTTTCCTGGGTGTTATTTTAATATACTTAACCCATCATTTTCACCATCATTTCCTTCATTGGGAAATCATTTTTGTTCATCATCTCCATGCAGAAAGGCATCATTTCTTGCATTATTTTATCACGGAGGTCTTTGTTCTCCATAACCGTGTGACAGAACTGTGGCATGATCTTTTTTATTAGATCTGTTTTTTCCTCTGGTGTGAGGTCATTAAACTGTTCTAAGAAATGGCTTACATCTTTTCTTTCGTTCATATTTTTTCTCCTTTCCTTGTTACTTTAAGTATTAATTGTTAGTTACACGCACACCCCGGTCCACAACTGGGCCCAGGTGTAAAATTCCTTCCCTGGGAACTACTGATTAAGTTGATACGGCTGAAAGAACGAATGGTCTTTTCGCTTCCGCACTTGGGGCATTTGGGTTTTAATCCCTTTTCCTTTTCAGCCAGGGTTGCTCTCACATCGAATGTTGTCTTACATTCACTACATAAGTATTCATATATGGGCATGGTTGTGCCTCCTTTAGTTTGAGTTTATGTTATATTTTTTCTTTCACGATTTGAACAGCCTCTTCAATAGAAGGCGTGCCTATCGAAATTACTTCCTCACCGATGGATAGTATGGGGACAATTCCAGGACCAAAACTGCCTAATAAATTGGCTATTTGTGGAAAAGAAGTATCAAAGTTTTCGTCCATTACATTATAGACCTCCACAGCTACGCCGAGTTCTTTAATCGCATTGGTTAGTTTTTCGACTTCCTCTTCACTCTGACCAATGGGTCCACAACACGAAGACCCCTCTCCACAAGGAAATTGAAGAGGAGCGGTGAAAATTCTTACTATTTTGTTATTCGTCATATATATCGTCTCCTTAAAACAATAAATTGAATATATAACCTGCAACTACACAACCGATAAAATTTATTCCAACATAGAGTAGTAATAGTTTAGGTCTAAATACGCTTGATAACATCATAATCGAAGGAAGGCTTAACCCGGGCCCACCCAATAGATATGCCAAGGTGGCACCGGGTCCCATTCCTTTAGCGACAAGTGCCATTGCA
The DNA here is from genome assembly GCA_938014335.1 of uncultured bacterium. GTDB lineage: Bacteria > Hydrogenedentota > Hydrogenedentia > Hydrogenedentales > Hydrogenedentaceae > Hydrogenedens. Next base: position 69,107 of record CALLRP010000004.1, on the reverse strand, counting down.
GTAGGGACCTCCACATAGGTACATACATAGGCGAGCATAGCAACGATAGAGGCAATTAATACAGAATTTAACTCTTCACCTCCAACAAAATTCAGAATGACATGGGTCGGAATTAATACTCGAATGGCTCCTGCAATTAGCACCGCTAAAACGAGATAATAATTCAGACTGAAAAATAACTGCCATGAAACCCTCCAGAGATGAATTAACTTTTCCTTCAAGCTCCCTTCATATCCTTGAGGTAAAATCATACATCCTGCTTGATATTGTGATTTGTCCCTCTGTATGAGACGCCATTTACCATCTTTTGTTTGTTCGATTATCTCTGCCTCTTCGAGTTCTTCCACCTTATCTTTGTGTTCAATCCCTATTTCTTCGAGCGTTAGCCCTCCGGGGTTGTTCAATAATTTAACAGAAAGAGAATAGGCAAACTGTTGTATTTCTCGAGAAAGGTTTGGTTGGACATAAATTTTGACGAGATGTCGCAAGCCTTTCCTCTTTTTCTGCCAGTAGGATACAATTAGTCCCACCGACATGGCAATGGCGAAGACCGCGATAATTCGTGCAATCGCCAAATTCCAACCCAAAAGCCCGGCGGTCATAAAAACAGTAGGCACATTGAGCATGGGCGCAGAGATAAGAAAACCCATCGTAGGTCCGAGAGGTACCCCCGCTTGAATCATACCCGCCAATACGGGAACAATTCCGCAGGAACATATAGGTATAATAGCCCCTACGGTCGTTGCTAAAAGATTGGAACCAAATCCACCATAGCCCATTTTCTTCTTCACCTTTTCCCACGATACAAACACGACGAGGGTACCCGCTATAAACATCCCCACAATCCAGTAAATTAACAATTCGACCAGGAGGGCTGCTGATTTTATGATGACATACCATATAACCAGGGGAAGGTTCCAGCTGAGAGGGGTTTCTATCTCTTTGTACCGTGCCTCCAGTCCTGTCACCCCTTTCTCTTGAAGAATGCCCGCTTTAAACATTGCAGACCAGGATAAATCATTATAAGCCACATACACAATTGCGGTAATATAAAGAAAAACTACCGCCAGAAACCAGAACCACTCTTTTTTTCCTAACTTTGTTGAACTACTCATATTTTTACCACTCCTTTCTTAGGAAGTTCGTTTGCCTTCCTTACAGTAGGTAGCATTTCTAATGGTTTGCACACCACTTTTTCCATATTCAATAAATCTTGTTTTATCACTTCATACTTATCAACAAAATATTTTTTTAAACATTTATAAACCTCTTTTTCCAGCTCTGTTTTTGGCTGAGACAAAGAATAAAACGCCCACACACCTTCCCTTCTCTCCTGGACCAGTTCTGCATCTTTCAGAACTTTTAGATGCCTCGATACCTTTGCCTGTGTCATTTTGAGTGTCCATTCCAGATGACATCCACACAGTTCTTTGTTAGATAAAAGAACCAGTATTCGTAAGCGTATTTCACTTGCGAGAGCCGAGAAAAATTTCACTTCTTTTTCTAACATATTCATTGATATTCCCTTTTAATTATATAATTATATAATCGATTATTCAATTATATTATAAATATTCCGTAAGTCAAAAGTCAAAATTGCTGGACTTTTTCTAATCCTATAACCTTGTTCCATGCGGGCAAAGATACAAAGAGCCTGCGTTCCCTTTGCCTTGCTTAACTATCAAGCATCATCACTTGAAAGTTTATAATTAGACCTGTGTGTATTATTATCTTTCAAGTAATCTTGAATTACTTCTTATACTTGATGATTATCCTTGCCATGATGACACATTCCGTGCTCTCCATGATGTTGCACACCATAGCCGGAACAAACCTCCTCAATACTCATCTCTCGAAGTTCGTTGTTCTTCCACTTTTGAATTAACTCATTCAAAGAAATAGCATGAGAAAAGTTGTAAACCTTAATCCCTTTTTCATGAAATTTTACAAAAGCATGCTTACCCATACCTCCGCATATTATCGCATTTACACCTCGGGCACTTAACATGTTTGTAGAGTGACAACTTCCATGCCCCTCATGCTTATTCTTACTATCAATGAACTCCAATTGCTCGGTAGCATCATCATAGAGGGCATAACTCGGTGCACGGCCAAAATGCCCATAAACCTTTGAATTTAACCCATCCTTTTTTTCCACTGAAATAGCTATCTTCATTACATAATCTCCTTAATTGTTATTAATTATTATTAGCATATGCTAATTATAACATAATTATTGGCACATGCCAAATTAAAAATTATCCCTGATTTTTGATAAAATAATCCATAATTAAATTTAAAAATTAACCTAAAATATTTTTTTCAAGGGTAAAAAATGCCGAGACCATTAAAATGTCGTTGGGTTGCCTATAAACCTGATGTTAAGTTTTTTAAACCTGCGGGCATACCGTTGGGAAAACTTGAAATTGTAACTTTAACCCTTGATGAAGTAGAAGCGATACGACTCGCTGATTATGAAGGCTTGTATCAGGAAGAATCCGCTAAAAAGATGAATATATCAAGACAAACCTTCGGAAATATAGTTTTGTCTGCACGGAAAAAAATTTCGGATGCCATCATAAACGGGAAAGCAATTAAAATTGAAGGGGGAACAATTGATTATGTTGGGAATATGCTCACCTGCAAAAAATGTAAACATTAATATATATATCCTAAAAAACAAATAAAAAAATATAAATTTTATCCATATTATTAAATATCTTATCATTTGAAAATACTTCTTCACTCTCTCTACTGGGGAAATATATTATATATTGTAGTCAGTAGTATCTTTACTACTTTCTCTGTTCTATATTTTCTGTTTTCTCAGGAGTGAAAAATAATAGAGTAATAGCATCCATGCTCCTGATTTCAATGTGGTGAAAGCACTTTTACTCTCAATTTTATCCTGACCCGGTGAGAGGTCAAGAGACATATTAAAAACTTCTAATCACGAATAATGTTAATATCAAACGCCTTTTTTTATGAATTTTAAAGTTTTTAATTTAATTTTATTAATAATGATAAATAATATATGAATTTTTATTTGACAAATTACAAGATGATATGTTAGATTATTATGAGACTACAATTTAATAAAAATTATCTCTGTGGGAAGGGTATTTCTCATAGAGGCGGTTTGTTAATTTGTTAAGTTTCAATATTAACCCATTTACAGAAGGAGTGGCTTATGAAGAGGCTGAGATTAGTAATCGTTTACCAAGCATGTATGTTGCTCTTCGTCGCAGGAGCGTGGGCGGATGCCCCCGCAAACTATACCTGGTCCAATGCACCAGGGGGGTCCTTCACGGCGTCTTCCGTTGACTTTGCTGCATGGATGACTAAATTGGCTCAGTTCCAGTTCGGTGGTAACTATGTGTTCGATTTCTTAGACCCCACCAATGCGGACAACAACGACAATGATGTTCTCGATGTGAACGAATTTGCCCTACTAACGGCGATTTGTAATGATACCTCTCATCCGCAACATGATTTAATACATGAAGCATTTAAAACCAACTGGAGTTCTTTTCAATCGCATCAGGGAGCTCTGGTAAATTCCCTTGCTTCTGCGTTAGCCATTATGGGTGGGGCATATGCGACATTAGGTGATGGTGACTATGGACGGACACCGGCTCCCTGGTTCGCCGGTTCCTGGGGCTCAGTGGCAGAAATCCTGTATGAATTATCCTCATATGGTTCCTCGTGGAATGCGGGCCAGCCAGCAGAACCTCCGTATATTCGGCGTCAGGCATATATGTCCATGTGCGGTGATTTTGATGGCGATGGGGTAAAGAATATTAATGAATGGTATGGGCAGGGGCAGAATGTGGCGAATTATGTTAATGCGGCAATGAATCCTTCCATCACGACCAGTGGAGAAGACCCGAGTGGTGTTTGCGAAACGGGACTTCGCTGGGGCAAGACCTATTTCTACAATCCTGCTAATCAGCATGTATACTGGCTTCAGCCTTACACACTGCCCTGGCAAATTTCAGAACAAGTAGCCACAGAACATAGTCTTGTGAATAATGATAATGAAACCATTGCCATTCCGGGGCATCTGGTCACCATTGATGATTCCGCAGAGAATGCATGGATAATGAGCACAGTCTATCCAAAGGCTAATAGTAATATGTGGATAGGTGCGACGGATAAAGATGTGGAAGGTCAATGGATATGGATAGGCACAGGCGAGCAGTTCTGGCAAGGAGCTTCGGATGGAAACCCTGTCGGTGGGAAGTATGCCAATTGGAATGGCGGTGAACCGAATGATGCGGGTGGTGCGGAAGATTATGGTGAAATTACAGGAGGTGGTGGCTGGAATGATAATAAAGCCAGTGCAACGCGTCGTGGTCTGGTGGAATTCCCCAATGCATATCCGGATAATAACAGCAATGGTATTCCTGATTTCTGGGAGCAGTTCTCCGGTGGTGGTGGAGGTGAGGGTGAAGGCACCGTAGAAGGGACACCCGAGGGTGAAGGCGAGGTCCCGTGTCCATATGATAAGTTAATCAATGACCCAGCGACAGGTCAGGGACCATTATTATCAACTACACTACAGAACGCAAGTTCGCAGTTATCTGCATTATTAGGCGCATTAGGTATGTCCAGCTGGTTTAATTGGGATATTGAATATTTAGAAGTAATTGGTATGACTCGTCCCTATCCGGGCGACGGATTGAAAGACTCATGGAGCATGGCACTCCTTGAATATTGCTTATGTCATCCTAATTTCCGCCCCGACCTCAAAATTTCTGAAGACTTCGAATATAACAAGACCTTGTTTACAAACGACTGCAATTGGTTAGCAACCCATGTAGACCCGATTTTTGCGGTGTTACCGCCAATGGTCGGTGATGTAATGGCAGGGTTATTAGGTTCCAGTGTGGAAATGAGAACCACATGGAATGCCCTGTTCCTTTTGTTAACCGGTGGTGCAGTGGGCTTGCCCAGTGTCAATAGCTATCGTATCTATGGCATGGCAAAAGCTAATGATGGTGCCATAGCGGCGAATGGGGACCTCGATGGGGATGGCAAGACCAACTTACAAGAGGCAGGAGAAGTAATTGCAGTTGGTGGAGATATGGAACTGTTTGTGAAAGCGGCAACAGATAGGACGAATATGTGGCCTGGCAATCCTGAAATCCCTGTCGGGACAATTGCAACCCTTGGTGCCATTGCTGGAGTACTTATCGCAGGTGGTTCTGTCATTGCTATTCGCAGGAAAAAGTCCTCTGAATAATTAAGATTAAAGTTTGACTTTCGGGCACCCGGTTGCTGTGATACCGGGTGCCTAAAGGTATTCTTAACTCCATATATAAAGGAGAGTGTTATGAAGAAACAATATGGTTTCACACTCATTGAACTCCTGGTCGTTATTGCCATCATTGGCATCCTTGCGGCAATTTTGTTGCCGGCTCTTGCTCGTGCCCGTGAGGCGGCGCGTCGTTCCTCCTGCCAGAATAACCTGAAGCAGATGGGACTTTCAATGAAGATGTATGCGAATGAAGCAAAGGGAGAACGCTTCCCTACGGTTAGTGTAGCAGGTGGAGATAACTGTAATAACATCGGAATTGACTTTATGTGGTGGGGTCCGCAATTGTATCCCGAATATCTCTCTGACCTGGCTGTTAATGTGTGTCCATCTGATGCGGATGGTAAGCGGGCTTTTACAGATGGAAGATGGCATTGCGGTGGAAATCCCGATAATCCTGTTTGTCCGTGTCGTATTGATGCATTATCCTATATTTACTTATGCTGGGTCGTTCGCGAACAGGATTACATGAACCCCGGCATGGATGCCAACGACCCTAATGTGCCCACCAATCAATTCCCGATAGCTTATGTTTCACCATTCTTCTTACAGGCTTTAGGTGATGTAGTCGGAGCTGCAAATTCAGCTCCGGATGTAAGCACTGCCCTGGGCATTATCGATAGAGATTTGCCTATAAGAGATGGAACGAACCAGGTCATAAGTACCATGTATCGGATTCGTGAAGGAATTGAACGATTCCTCATCACGGATATCAATAATCCCGCGGCAAGCACGAAAGCACAAAGTGAAATATCGTTCTTATTTGACGGTTTAGAGACAACCCCTTCCGATTTTAACCATATCCCCGGCGGTGCTAATGTTTTGTTCATGGATGGTCATGTAGAATTCCTTCGCTATCCGTCAGAACATCCCGCAACACGAGTTTTTGCGTCCTTGATTGGCAATATTGACCAGTTGTTATAAAAGAGCTTTATCAACAATTATTAAAGCAAAAGGCTATCCGGGATAAGATAGCCTTTTGTTTATTTTAAACTTTTACATTTATTAAATCACCAGCTTATCTCGAAAAAATGTAAGTATAGGAATGCGTTGTTATATAATGTAAAGAAAGTAGGAAAGGTTTTGTAGATATGAGTATAAATGGAACGGTTGAAAATAAGGGAAGAGATATCAAGACCTTGTACGAGATTCTCTCGGAACAGGCAATTGAGATTATAAAAAATTTAGAAATAGGTGTATATGTAGTTTTACCCGAACGGCAGATACTTTTTTGGAATGACAAGGCTCGCGAAATTACAGGATATACCTACGATGAAGTGGTAGGTATGTATTGTCAGGATAATATCTTAAGGCATGTAGACGATGCGGGAACTGAACTGTGTTTTAATGGTTGTCCCTTATTAGAAACCATCAAAGATGGCAATATTCGCAAAGCACGAGTGTATTTAAGACATAAATCTGGCTATCGGTTGCCAGTAAAAGTGGAAATTTTGCCCATAACGAAAAACAACGAAATCAAAGGAGCCATAGAATTCTTTCAAGAGGACACCGAAGAACTGAATCTTTTAGAAGAACTCCGGAGGACACGCGAAAAAGCCTTGATTTGTCCTCTGACAGAAATTGGGAATCGGAGATATACCGAGCAAGTCCTTGAAGACCGATTGGAAGAAATGAAACGGATGGGGAGCACATTGGGAATTTTCTTCATTGATATTGATGATTTTAAACATATTAACGATACTTATGGACACCCTATTGGCGATATCGTACTCAAAATGGTGGCACGAACTTTGACAAATATTATGCGACCTTATGATTTTTTAGGACGATGGGGGGGAGAAGAAATTGTGGCCATTGTTCCTCATGTAAAGCAGGAGGAATTATTTGATTTGGGAGAGAGATTACGCAAATTAATTGCGTTAAGTAATTTTAAAATAACACAAGGGAGATTAGGAGTTACTGTATCTATTGGAGCTACACTTTCAAAAGAAGATGATACAGTGGATTCGATTATTGAACGAGCTGACCAAATGATGTATGAGAGCAAACGCAAGGGGAAAAATCAGGTGACAGTTTATTCGGATTAATTTCTCTACCCCCGAGTTTCTAAATGATGTTCTGGATTGGCGTATTGAATTTTGTCTAAAATTTTCTGAGGGTTAATCGCTTTTCCCTCTTGCAAAATTTCAAGATGTAAATGACTTCCTGTGGCTCTCCCTGTTGACCCTACCTTTGCTATTTGTGTTGTTGTATCCACCTTTTCCCCTTTCTTAACAAGGTTACTTTCATTATGTGCGTAGAGACTAACGGTTCCATCATCATGCTTCACACGCACATAATTACCATATCCACGCTTAAATCCCACTTCCTCAACAGTCCCTTCTTTGATAGGGTATATGGGTGACCCTTTTGGGGCGGATATGTCAATCCCTTTATGGAAGGTTCTTTGCCCCGTAAATGGGTCATTTCGCCAGCCATAATGAGATGAAACTCTCGTTTGTGAGGGAACAACTTGTAGTAAAGGATTAGATGTATCGGAATATATATTTTTTAGTTTTTTGTTAAAGTTTCTTGAAACTTGTAAGTTATTATTCATAGTATTTTTCGAAAGTTGAATTGTATCTTTACTACTTATAAGAAGGGTCCCCATTCCTGAACTTTTTTCTTGCAAAGAAGCCATGGAAGGAATACCATCCCACCCCAAAACTTTTGTTATATTATCCAAAATACTTTCATTTCCCAAGTTTTCAGATAACAAGTTGAAAAAGGAGGTGTTCCGAATAGCCTGTAATAGAGACAGGTTATATTGTGGAAATAACCTTAAGTTTGTATTCGTATCAACATTTCTTTTAACCGAAGAAACAGCGTTTATCCGATGCATATTTTATATCCCTTCATTGCTATTTAAATAAGCAAGATATATTCCATCTATCTACGCTATGTAAGTTGTTGATAACAATAGTATAAAAACAATAACCCCTTTTTCTTATAGGGATATTTTTGCTTTGGAAGGAAAATTTTTCCAGTTAAATAAATATATTACGGTAAAAAATTATTTACATTCCATCTGTGCAGATAAGGCAAGAGGCACAAAGAGGGTTTTGAGAAAAATCACCTCTAATAAAATCCTGACGAATCTTTACGGCACGCGGAGAATTCCATACTTCATAAATTGAGCTCTCCGCAACATTGCCTAAAACCATTTTCTTAAAATAGTCAGTGCAACAAAGGACCATATCCCCATTAAACATAATATAAGCCTGTTTGAATAATCGTGTGCATTGCTTAAAATGAACCGTTTTCCCCGGAGTTAACAGCCGAAATGCAGTATTATTTCCCCCCCGATTTTCCAATGCGGTATATTTCGAATCTACACCTAAATTTTTCCAATAATGAACCGCTTTGTCTGCATCAATTATGTTTGTTTTAACCATGGTCACAGTAATTTTTAATTTAGGACAATATTCATTCCTTTTTTGGATAAGGTATTCCACATTTCTTTTTGTTTCTTCAAATTTTAAACTTCCTCGCATAGTCTTTTCATAGGCTTCTTTCTCAATACCTTGCATAGAAATAAATATATGATGGAAAGGGTTGTCTTTTATTATGTCATCTACAATATTTGGCGACAGTTTTCCCCCATTTGTAGTGATAATAATTCGCGATTTAGGAATCGTTTTTTTGATATATCGTGAGCGTTCTACCATTTGAGAATCCAAAAAAGGCTCATTCATTAAATATGGACTAATGCGCCGTGTGTTTTTATGTTGTGCAATTTCATGAACAATTTTCTTGAATAATTCATCTGTCATCGTTCCTTTAGGAACATGTTCAACGCTAATAGAGTAGGGACAGAACACACAGGCACCATTACACCCCGTCTTTGTTTGGATTTGTATAGTGGAGGGGAAATCAGGAACTTTCCGAAGAAACAAGGATTTTAATTTATCAGCCCACCACCTTTCGTCTGTTCCTGTTATATAAAAACTCTTCTTCCATTTTTTTATAAACTTCTTCATTATATTCCCTTAAAATTTTAATATATATATCATACCTATCATAGCAAATGCCAACAGTCTTTTATTAAACATTCTATTATTTTTTTTGCAAAATATCACAAAGAAAAAAGCTAAAGTTATATAAGGAATAAATATTTTCCTTTAATAAAAATTTTTATTTGTTAACTAAAATACAAATGATTTCAATATATTTTTATACCGAATATTAATTAAAATGCAATAAAAATAATAATAATAATTAGTTATTGCGATATATAAAAGTAAATCATCAATTTATTTAATTATTAATCTACAAATAAAATTAAATTCTTCTTGACATTTTTCATAATAAGTATTATTATATATTTATAGTAAACTAAAAATGGGTTTACTTATATATGTATTTTTCACTATAAACTTTATTAAGGAGTAGGTATGATGTACAAAAAAGGTTTTACTCTCATTGAACTGCTGGTGGTGATAGCAATAATTGGGATTCTCGCAGCTATCCTGTTGCCAGCACTGGCTCGTGCTCGTGAGGCGGCACGGCGGTCTTCATGTCAAAATAATTTAAAACAGTTAGGTCTGGTATTCAAAATGTATTCCAACGAAGCAAAAGGGGAAAGATTCCCTTCAATTCAATTATGGAGAGGCGACTCTGCTATGCCGGATGATTGCAATCGTCGGAACTCAGTCGAGGCTTTCTTCAATGCGAGGGCAGTATATCCGGAATATCTAACGGATATAAATGTAATGATATGTCCATCTGATTCTACTGCACGGACACATGTTACTGTAGATGGTTGGTGGAATCGGAATGGGGACCCCAATCTGGATGAGAAAAATCCATGCCGATTCAGTGCAGAATCATACAACTATTATGGTTGGGCTATTATGAATGAAGATATGGTACTACCCGGTCAGGATATTAATGATCCTGCAATTAATGAAACTAATGCAATGAATTATTTTAACCCGGATTTCTTAACTGCAATTTTGACGATACTAAACAATGGTTATGCTCAATGGGCCTCTACTGGAGATGCGAGTTTATTGGATTCCGATGCAAAACAAGGTTCCGTTACAGTATATCGGCTTCGTGAAGGAATCGAACGATTCTTGATAACAGATATTAACAATCCTGCCGCTTCCAGCAAAGCCCAGAGCGAGGTGTGGATACTTTCCGATGATGTTAATTCGCAACCTGAATATATGAACCATGTCCCCGGTGGAGGCAATGTATTATATATGGATGGACATGTTGAATTCATCCGTTATCCGGGGAATAACCCTGTGTCTCGGTTATGGGCTTGCTTCTTAGATAGCCAAACTGGTGGCGACTAAAAAACTTTTTTTAACTAAAATGAGCAGGAATTCATTATGAATTCCTGCTCCCCTTGTATTTGCCATTTATAAATAGGTATTAATATGCTTGCCCTGCGATAACGCGGTATGGGCATGTTTTGCCGGTTATCATGCAGGGTCCCTCCTCTTGGGGTGCATCAAAGGGGATACAACGAATAGTTGATTTTGTATCCTCCTTCAACTTTTGCTCAACTTCGGGATTGGTATGGTCAAGGAACACACGGAAGAAACCGCCTCCATCTATACGCTCTTTATATTCATCATAAGAATTCACAGTAAAAGTATTGGCTTCGGTTCTTTCTTTTGCCTTTTTAAATAGATTATTTTGAATATTTGCGAGTGTATTTTCTACCTGTGCTTTTAAGTTATCAATACTTAAAGTTATTTTTTCTGAAGTATCTCTCCTTACAAGAACGACTTGTTGATTTTGTACATCACGCGGACCAATTTCTATGCGTAGCGGAACCCCTTTTAGTTCCCATTCATTAAATTTATAGCCAGGCTTATACTGGTCACGTTCATCAATTTTGTAAAAGAGCGGGTCCCAGTCCTTTGTGATATTTCGGGCAAACTCGGACACTTTTTGTTGTTCTTCATCACTACGCCAGATGGGAACAATCACAACAGGAAGAGGGGCTAATTTAGGTGGGATAACAAGTCCCTGGTCGTCGGAGTGCGTCATTATCATTCCGCCAATAAGCCGTGTTGATACGCCCCAACTGGTTGCATAAACATATTTTAATTCCTTGTCTTTATCTTGAAACTTTACATCAAAGGCTTTCGCAAAGTTCTGTCCTAAATTGTGAGACGTCCCTGCTTGCAAGGCTTTCCCATCCTGCATGAGTGCTTCAATACAATAAGTATGAACTGCACCTGCAAATTTTTCGGATTCCGTTTTTCTCCCCACAATTACAGGCATAGCCATAAATTCTTCTGCAAAGCGTTGATATACTCGAATCATTCGCAGGGTTTCCTCCTCTGCTTCTTCAAAAGAAGCATGTGCTGTATGACCTTCCTGCCATAGGAATTCTGTGGTGCGGAGAAACAATCGTGTTCGCATTTCCCATCTACATACATTTGCCCATTGATTAATAAGCAGAGGTAAATCGCGATAGGAACTTATCCAGTTTTTATAAGTAGCCCAGATAATTGTTTCAGAGGTCGGACGGATTACCAAGGGCTCTTCTAATGGCTTTCCTCCACCATGCGTAACAACGGCACATTCGGGAGCAAAGCCTTCCACATGTTCTGCTTCTTTTTTCAGGAAACTTTCCGGAATAAGCATAGGGAAGTAGGCATTAACATGTCCTGTCTCTTTGAACATATGGTCGAGGTTCTTCTGGATATTCTCCCAGATGCCGTAGCCATTGGGACGGATTACCATACACCCTTTGACAGGACTATAATCAGCCAGTTCTGCTTTCAACACGATGTCAATATACCACTGGGAATAATCTTCTGAGCGTTTTGTTATACCTTTGCTCATCTTATTAAATCCTTTCCTCATTTATATTTCTATAATAGGAATCTATTGAGTGTTTCGGGGATAAGCTTTGTTCATCCGCTGAATAAGTTCCAAAGCATTTTTATGATAAGTGGTTCCTACCTCCGGTCCACCTGAATTTATTTCTCCATATTGACTTTTTCCATAAACAAATGGAGGTTTTGTATCCCATTGTGATTTCGGAAGCATATAGCCGATTTCATCATTAGCCAGTCCAATTACAAAAGCCATCTTTGCTCCTTTTTCCATTTCTAAACGAAGAGGAGGGTTTTCTACAGGAGCAGTATAGTCAAAATCATTTCCTGGTAGAGCTTCGATATTACCTTGAACAATTTCAGGATATAATTCACCCGGAACGGTAGTAATCATAACATCACCGATACGCACCACATTGACTTCACTTTTCGATTTTCCACCCCAATAATAACCTTCATGTATTAAACCCAACATAATGGCATACTTAAAATGTCCTTGCATGGGGGCAAGGTATGTCTTTGCGGATACAGCCAGTAAGGGGTTCTCATTTTTCCATACATTCGGTCCTCGCAATGCATTAATAGCGACGAGAGCCGTATTATATCCTAAGGCTTCGCCTTTCTCTAATGAAGATTCTTTATATACCGTGGTTCCAGATCGGTCAGGAACTTCAACGCCGAGTGGTGTCATAAGACCACCGACCATTCCTTGAAAATACAAACACATCCCACCGAAGCCAGGAGCACCGTTCGGCTCGGGGACACCTTTTTCCAGTCCTTCACGAAGTGTATGGCAAAAATCAGAAGAGAGGTAGTTATTTTCACTACCTGATGATTCAGGATGGTTTCCCCACGATACAAAGGTTGCTATGGTTTCGTCTGTATTAGGTTTTGTAAAGCGGAATAAATACATATTCAAGTCCATCACTTCCGGTTTTCGTGAATCACGAATAAATCCTTCAGGACCTACCTGTACCTGTGTGCAATACATATCTGCTGGTTGTAAGTTTTTGACCGCTTCTTCGATGGCTTCTTTTGCCATTTTCTGGATAAATTTCATGTGGTTTTCGTTATATCCAAACACGGGGATGTCCAACCCTTTAATTCGTTTCCAGAAACTCCAGATTTTCATTGTGTCTACGACTTCATGACAATGTGTAGAAGAAAAAAGTACATGGTCAACTTTTAGATTAGGCTCTATACTTTTACGGATAGTTATAAAATCATTGTGATAAATACCTATCGCATCAAAACTCGCCATCACGAGGGTAACACCGTTGTTGCGGAATGCAATTGCTCGAACCCATTGTGGGTCATGAATTCCTTTCGCAGGACGATTTGTCCCAAAACCGGCTATCCAGATGCCATCAAACCGCCCATTATTGTTTTTGTCCACATAGGTATCTACACCGGGGTCAAATTTCCCATTATTATTGACATCTTCCCAGGGATCATAGAGGTCAAGAATAGGCGTAATGTCTCTTTTAGCAACGCCCACTTCAAGAATACCCGGCTTAGGTGCCGTTGCAGGGTCAGGAATTAAAAAGTCCAATGTATAGTTATGATATGGCCCCCGCATGCGGGAATAAAGCCACAAGAAAAATGCAACGATAATCACAAGAATGATAATCAGTGTCCATCGTAAAATGGGATGCCTACCTAAAAAAGAGTTAGGAGAAAACATGGTGAAAATTCCTTATTACAATGAGGTTTGGGGTAAAAAATTGTGTATAATTAGAATGTTTCGTTTAAATATTGGTTTTAATTATATGATAAATTCGTAAACTATTTCATTTTGAGAGAATATTTTTGTTTTTGAAAGGCATATTATGAATATGAACCGATGCTTTATAGGAGTTATTATGGCAGTTACGAGTTCTTTTATGACTTCTTTTGCTTATGGCTATCAGTTAGTATATCAACCCAAACCTGAAGACTCAATGCAGGTGTATATTTACCGTTTAGATAACGGTATAACAGTGTATCTGACTGAAAATCATGAGGTTCCCCGTTTTTATGCAGAGATAGCGGTGCGTGCAGGTAGTCAAAATGACCCTCCGGAAACGACTGGATTAGCTCATTATTTTGAACATTTAATGTTTAAAGGGTCGGAACGGTTAGGAACGATTGATTTTGCAAAAGAGAAAGAATTGTTAGATAAAATTGAAGAATTATATGAAGAATACCGTCAGACAACTGCTCACACAAAGAGGGAAGAGATTTATAAACAGATAGACCAAATATCCCAGGAAGCAAGCAAATATGCGGTCCCAAATGAGTTAGACCGTATTTATAAATCATTAGGGGGAGATAAAATAAATGCTCATACATGGATTGATGAAACCGTATATAAAGTGGAACTTCCCTCGGGTTGTTTGGAACATTGGGCTATGGTGGAAGCAGACCGTTTTACTACCCCCATATTTCGTCTATTTCCAACAGAATTAGAGACGGTATATGAGGAGAAAAACCGTGCTATGGATAATCGAGAGCGGGTGTTGATGGAAGCAATCAATAAAGTTCTTTTCCCTAATCATCCATATGGGACTCAAACCGTATTAGGAGAACCGGAACATTTAAAAAATCCCTCTCTACGGAATATTAAAAAATTCTTTGAACAATGGTATGTACCTGAAAATATTTCAATTGGCATTTCAGGAGATATCAAAGTTCAAGAGGCTATAGAAATTATCTCTAAGTACTTCTCAGAAGTAGGGAAAGAAAAAACCACCGGAAAGAAAAGCAATCAAGATACAGTAAAAAATACAGTAGTTAATGGGAGTAAAATTTGTTCCCCTGTTTCTCCTTACTGTTATGAACCTTTGAAAGAGCGAATCCCCGTAGAAATACAATTTGAAGGTGAACCTATGGTGATGCTTGCTTATCGGACGGTACCCAAGTTACATGTGGACTCCGATAAGGTCCTTTTGATGGATATGATACTGGATAATGCAGTGGCGGGTTTGATTAATTTGAATTTAGTTCAGAAACAAAAGGTGCGTCGTGCAGGTTCTTTTATTATGCAAATAAATGATTTAGGAGTGGAATATATTTTCGGAGTGCCTAAGGAGGGACAAAGTTTAGAAGAAGTCGAACAATTATTATTAGAGCAGGTAAAGTTGCTTTGTGGTGGAAATTTTGAAGATTGGCTTCTGCCTGCAATTATTACTGACTTCCGAAAAATGAAGGAGCGAGCACGAGAGACTAACGAAGGGCGTGTAAACGAACTTACCGATGCTTTTATCGCCCATGAAGATTGGCAAGAGCACTTAAAACGCATTGAACGATTGGAAAAAATAACGAAAGAAGAAATTGTTAACACTGCCAAGAAATATTTTTCACAAGGTTATGTAGCAGGATATCGTAGAGATGGCAAAAGAGAAATTAATTATGTCCCCAAGCCGAAATTAACACCCCTTGAAATAGATAGCACAAAACTCTCGGTTTTTGCCCAGCAAATCTTATCCCTACCCTTGAAAAAAAGTGAATTTGATTTTCTGGAAGAAGGAAAAGATTATATCCATACACCAACAAGAGAAGGATTAGATTTTTGGTCCTGCAAAAACCCATTAAATAAAATATTCAGTTTTGAAATTCGTGTGGATATAGGGAATTATCATAATCCTAAAATTCCTATCGCTTTACGATTATTAGAAAAATCAGGAACTCACCACCTTTCTCCAGAAGACCTTAAAAAGGAATGGTATAAATTAGGGGCAGAATTTAATGTCCGTTCTACGAACAATGAGACGGTTATCTCTTTGAATGGTTTTGACGACCGTTTTGAAGAAACGATGAATTTGTTAATGGAAGTTATGTTTCATCCTCAGGTAGAAGAAAATGTGCTGGAAGAATTGAAAGCGATTATTCTTGCTCAGCGTGCCGATGCGAAGAAAGACCCCGAAGAGGTAATGCGTGCATTAGTTCAGTTTAATCGCTTGGATAAACAATCCGCTTATTTAAATTTGCTTCCCGAAGAAGAATTAAAAAAATTATCTGTCGAAGAATTGCTGGATATAATCAAAAAATTTTTAACATATAAGCATCATATTTTTTATGCAGGCACATTAAAACATAAAAATTTGATGAAACTATACAAAAATTATCTCAAAAAAGAATTGAAACAAAGAGATAAAAAATCAAAGTTAGAAGATACGCCCTCGTATGTATATTTGAAATCAAGAAAGCCCGAAACAACGCAAATATATGTTTTAGATAAAGAAGTGACGCAAGCAAATGTGCGAATTGAATTCGGTTTAGAAGAATCGCCTTTGGAAGATGAGCCCCTTATCGAGGTATTTAATGCTTATTTCGGTGGGGGCATGGCAGGGATTGTTTTTCAAGAACTACGAGAAGCCCGTGCATTAGCATATGTAGCTGCGGCACAATATATTGGTGGGTATAAAAAAGGAGATGAGGACCTGATGGCAGGCGTAATTCAAACCCAGCCCGACAAGTTAAAAGATGCGTTAGAATGTTTCTTGAAATTATTTGATGATTTGCCTGTTTCCGAAGAACGCTTCCATTTTGCAAAAGAATCCGTATTAAATGATTATGAAACAGACAAAATGCCTTTCCGAAATATATTATCTCGTGTATATAACTGGTATCTTCATGGTATCGAAAAAGACCCACGAAAACAATGGTATAATGACCTACAAAAAATTACCATGAATGATTTATTGAATTTTCATGAGACCAAAATTAAATCCAATCCTCGACTTGTTAGCATTATGTTAACAAACAACCGTATTAACATAGAAGAACTTCAAAAATTTGGAACGATACGAAGCATCAGCATAGATGATATTTTTATTAAATAATACTATTATTTAAAACGGGAAAAGGTTGCTCTGAAAAAAAGTAAATAGTGAAATTTTTTGATAAAAAAGAGCGGGAACTGCATGGTTTCGCTATTTATTAGCGGGCTATACCCGTAGCCCGTATAGTCCTGTTCGGGACTTTGTCGAAACTCTTATAGCAGTTCCCGCAAAACTCTTCAAAGGTTTTCATCAAACCTTTATATTCAATTTTCTATTAAGATTATGGCATATAATTTCAAAAAATGCAAGAAATTTTTATAATATTTTATTCCTTAATTTTTCTTCCATAAAAAGTGTTTCCGTCGTCTTGCTGACGAAAAGTAGTACGGGTATCCCTCCCTTTGATGAAGTATCGTCGGCATCAAGCTGACAGGAAAAGTAATACCTGCATTCTCTCTGGTGCATATCTCACCAGTATCTTGTCGTAGGGGCGACTGTCTAATCACTCAAAATAATTTGTGGAAAATTTGGTTTTAATTCGTGCCATTTGCAGTAATTTATTAACCGCAGATAACGCGAATCACAGGGGGGAAGCCAGATATTCCCATTACCTTGTTAGATGAGGAGATATATTTGTCCATAGGTAAAATAAGATGACAGACGAGTTGGATAGGGTGCCTAAGGTGAACAAGTCGGACCAGTTGGATAGGTAGCCAAGTCGGACGGGGGTGGATGTGGTGTGCAGGGAATGGAAGATAGGTAAGATGTATGTGTGGTGACTGAAACAAAAGGGGGGAAGGAACAGTCTATCAAAGAAACTTTGTAATAGAGGAGAATTTTATATGCGGAATGATATGGAATTTAAAAAAATCTTTTTGAGTTTTTTTGTTTGCTTGTTGTTTGTAATTGTTATTCCTGTTTTTGCACAGGATGCAGGAACATCTACTGAGGAAGGACAATGGTATCAACCTGAAATTATAGAGAACCCGGAAGTAAAGTTATTAGCGGAAGAGGGGAAAGGAAAACTGTATCAAGTGGGAGAGCATTTATTGTGTGTGATGGAAGGAACTTATAAAGAGATGGGTTTCCAACATGGGAAATTATTGGCGGATAAAATTGAGCATATTATGAAGACGGGATATTTTGTTAAAGCTCTGTGGAATAGAGGTTATACGCGTGAATATGCTTTTGAACAGTCAAAGAGAATGGGGAAATATATCCCTGCAGAATATATGGAAGAGATTCAGGGAATTTATGAAGGTGTTCAGTCAGCAGGAAAGAAGGATATTTCTTATGAAGAGGTTTTATTAGGTGCTACGGTTCCGGAAATTTTGCATTTTCCTCCTAATAAACCGCCCTCTATGCCGGAAACGATGCCTAAAAGTTGTTCTAATTTTGCGTGCTGGGGTAGGTGGACCCCGGATGGGAGGTTGATTCATGGTAGAAATTTAGATTGGACGATAAGTGCGGATGCACAGGATGATGCGGTATTACTTGTTTGGAGACCGAAAGGAAAGAAGCCTTATATGATGCTAAGTTGGGCGGGTGCGATAGGAAGTGTCAGTGGGATGAGTGCCAGTGGATTGACTATTGGCGAGATGACTTTGCCCAGTCCGAATGCCACATTTGATGGGATGCCGTTATTGGTTATTATGCGTCGTGTTTTGGAACAAGAAACTTTGGAACAAGCGGTAGATGTATTAGTGAAGGGACCGCAGACCTCAGGCTGGAATTTTGTTGTGGGTGATGGGAAGATTCCGTCGGGGCGTGCATTTGAATCGGATGCGAGAAGGGTTGTTGTTTATACGGATAGTGACCCGAAAGAATCGGAGGAGACAGCCCATTGGAGTATTCCGGACGCGGTCCGTAGAACGAATCATCCCATTAATAAGGAAGGCTTGTTGGATTTGGCTCAACATTTTGGACCGAAGTTTAATATCAATGTGAAGACATGGGAAGAATTGAAGTTGATATTGCCGTTGTTGAAAGCCCAAGATTCTTATCAGAGGTATGATTGGTTAGGGAAACAAATAACGAAGGAGGAAAAGTCAGTGGATATACGCCGTGCGGTTGATTTGCTTGCCAATGGCCCTGTGTTTGGTGATGATACACTGCATTCGTTTGTTTTTGACCCGAAGGAGCAGGTAGCATATGTTTCGGTGGCAGGTAATAATCCGCCGGTGACAGCAACACGCAGACCTTTCACAAAGGTTGATTTAAAACCGTGGTTTAAATAAATTTTTTTGGGGTTCAGTTATAACACACAGATATTAATGAGTGTTATTTATTTGGTAATGTGAACAAAAGTGGCTATTAGACAAGCGTAGTTTCGCCGGGAATGGCAACGGGTGGAACGGACATAGGGCCAAATTCTAATTTTTCGGGGAAAAGGTTTAATTTGGATTCGTTAAAAACCCAGTCCCAGGAGACTTCTTCGCCGGTATATGCGGACATACGTCCCATAATAGCGGTTAGTGTGCTTTCTGCTATGGCTTTTGTTTCGTTGATATAGGTACCATTGCGGATAGCAGAAATCAGGTCTGCGTGTTCTTGCTCATAAGGATTATTTTGCTCACCTGTGTAGGGGTATTCTTTGTCGGTGAAAATATATTTGCCAGGTTCAGCTTTTCCGTTTGTGCCGACGACGAATTCACCGACGCGTTTGTAGGTATCTTTGTTTTGTCTACAAGCACTGGTTACGCGAATTCCGCCGGGGTACTCGAATTCCACAAAGAAATGGTCATAGATATGTCCAAATTCGGGTGCTGTGCGTTGCTGTCTTCCGCCCATGCCGATGGCACGGATAGGGTGTGCATTTAATACCCAATTGATTACATCGATATTATGTACATGTTGTTCGACAATGTGGTCGCCGGAGAGCCATGTGTAATAGTTCCAGTTTCGAAGTTGATATTCCATATCGGACCATGACGGGTCTCGTGGAACAGGGGTATAGTAATCATAATCGCCGATCCAGTAGCAGGAAGCGGATACGATGTTGCCGATAGCTCCTTCGTGGATACGATTTATCAAAGAGATATAGGGCTTTTGATGTCGGCGTTGGGTTCCCGCGACGACATTTCGTTTTTTCTCTGTTGCTTTTTCACCGGTTGCTAAAATGGAACGGATACCGGTGGGATCAACTGCAACAGGTTTTTCCATGAAGACATGCTTGTTCATTTCAATAGCGTATTGAAAATGTTGTGGACGGAATGCGGGAGGAGCGGAAAGAATTGCTATATCAATGTCTGATTCCAATACACCTTTGTAATTATCCCAACCGGTGAAGCAATTTTTATCTTCTACCTGAAAAGCATCCCCTAATTGAGATAATTTTTCTTTACATTTTTGTATTGCGTCCGAGAAGAGGTCGCCGATGGCAGTTATTTTAATATTTGGAGATGAACGAACACAGTCTAACCCTGCACCTATACCACGCCTACCACAGCCGATAATGCCTACTTTCAAGGGGGCGGGCTCTGTAAATGCATGATGTGCGATGAAGAATGAAACACCTGTTACTGCACTTGCCTTAATGAAGTCTCTGCGGTTAGGTTTAAAGTTATTACTATGATGAATTGACTGATTTTTCATGGATAATTCTCCTTTTTGTTTTTTATTAGTTATAAAATCGTATTAATATATTACCAAAAACGAGTAATTATTAATAAACAACTTTTGAAAGGGTCTATATATGTTTTTTAACCTTTATTTTACTTCTAAAAAATATTATTATTTTTTGAATAGGTCGTCTGTAGGAAGATTTTTTCTTTGTATATATCTTTTTTTAGTTTTTTCACTGCAGGCAGAAGTTATTTTGGAGACGGATAGTTTTGTGATGGGGATGGATGATACGGGAAATGTAATCCAGTTTGTAAATAAGGAGACGGGGAAAGATTATCTGGATAAAACGAAGAGGACACCGTTTGCTGTGTTGAAGGGGGAGGGTCAGAGTTTTACGGTGAAGGCGGTGAAATATGAAGGGAGAGTATTAACGGTGGATTTTGGTGATGTAGCCGGGCAGGTGGTATTGGGTATCTTCCCGGGTCCCCAAAAAATAGTGTTTGAGGTGCAATCGGTTTCATGGGATAAGGCGGAGGAACTTCTATATGGAGAGATACCTCTGACTTTGAAAGGAACTTTTGAGGATGCTTTTGCAGTAACACCGCTGGCACTGGATTTGAAGACGAATTGTAATCAAATTCCGGGGTTATGTTCAAAAGTCTCTGGGTTTATAGTCTATAAACGGTTCGGTTTTGAAGGTGCGAAGGGTGCAATAATTGCATGTCCGATGGATAAGATACGGGAATCGTTGAAAGATGCTATAAAATCATCGTTGGAGTTACCTCAATCGGATGTGGGAGGACCTTGGGCTTTAGATGCAAAAGTCAATCAGGGGTCTTATCTGATTTCCACAAGTGAATATGTAACGGAGGAAACGGTATCGCAGTGGATAGATGTGGCAAAAAGCATTGGAGCGACACAAATAGACCTGCATGGGGGGCATCCGTTTCGCTGGGGTGACTTTGAAGTGAATCGAGAGTTATATCCGCGAGGGCGTGATAGTTTGAAGGCGGTTATTGATAAGATACATGAGGCGGGTCTGTATGCGGGTTTACATACTTATTCATTTTTTATTGACAAGAAAACGCCATGGGTAACTCCTGTCCCCGATACGAGATTGGCATCGGATTGTGTTTTTACTCTTGCAGAGGATATGAGTTCCGAGGATAGAAATGTGATTGTGGAAGAAAGCACAGAAGCAATGTCAGCCATTACAGGTTTTTTTGTTCGGAATAGTGCCACTTTGCGGATTGATAATGAATTGATTATCTATAAAGATGTTCAAAAGGATGCACCCTTTGCATTTATTGAATGTGAACGGGGGGCGTATGGAACTAAGGTTTCCACTCATAAGAAGGGTGCAAAAGTCTATCATCTGAAGGAGTGTTTCGGTTTATTTGTGCCCGATGTTGAGACAACGCTTTTTACAGAGGTGATTCAAAGAACGGCGGATTTGTATAACTATTGTGGCTTTGACATGATTTATTTAGATGCTTTAGATGGTTCAGATGTGTTAGGAGGTGGAGAGAATGCGTGGCATTATTCCGCGAAATTTGTGTATGAGTTGGTGCGACGACTTCAAAAACCTGCAATCATGGAGATGAGCACATTTTCTCATCATCTTTGGTGTGTGCGTTCGAGGATGGGCGCATGGGATTGCCCAATGCGGGGAAAGAAGGAATTTGTAGATTATCACATAGTAAGTAATCATCAGTGGAAATACTCGTTTTTGCCGACGAATTTAGGTTGGTGGGGGATTTTTGATTGGGATGGTGTCCAGCCAGAGCGTAGCATGCCGGATGAATTTGAGTATATCTGTGCTAAAGCATTAGCCACGAATAGCAGTTTATCGTATGTCGTAGGATTTACCCCGAAAAATCTAAACAGTGATAAATTCCAACGATTTGCGAAGATAGCAAGAAAATATGAAGAGCTTCGTCTGAAAGATATAGTATCGGAATCAGTAAAGGAAAAATTGATAGAGCCTGGTGCAGAGTTTACACTGGATGTTGACGAAAGTGGAAAATATCAATTCCGTCCCGTTATTTATTCAAAACATAAAATAGTCCTGAATGATACATCGAATAGTTTAATTGTGAATAATCCGTATACTTCTCAGTCCTTAAAAATACGTATAGAGGCATTGCTTTCGATGAAGGAAGAAGACCATCCCGATGCTAAGTTGCTTACAGATTTTAGTATTGAAAATGAGGTCAGTAAAGCCGAAACGCAAAAGGGGGTGTCTGCAACGCTTGAATATCCACTTGAAAAAGTAGAGGATAAAAAGTTAAAAGCCATATTGCGAGCGGAGAATGTGGATGAGGAACAGGAACGCGCCTGGGCAGTATTTCGGAAAGACATACAAAATGTGGCGGATTTTTCAAGCCGTGGATTAGGTGTATGGATAAAAGGGGATGGACAGGGAGAAGTGTTAAACTTTCAGATAGCGTCGCCTAAACATTTAATAGGGGGTTTTGCAGACCATTATGTTACGGTAGATTTTACCGATTGGCGATATTTTGAACTTGTTGAGCCGGAATCGTATCAGTTGTCCCGGTATGAGTGGCAACATACACGAATGAGGAAAGATTTTTTAAGTGGTAAGAACGACATTATGTCTTTTGCTTATCCGATGTATCATTACTGGGTAAATTTTAAGAGTATTGCGACATTGACTATTGGTATTAATAATATTCCTGTGGGAAAAAAAGTGGAGGTGGGACTGGGTCCTGTTTCTGCGATTCCTTTCAAATCGATAAAAATAAAAAACCCGTCATTTCAGGTGGAAGATACAAAAATAGTTTTACCTACCGAGATGGAGAGTGGTGGCTATATAGAATTTCTATCTAAGGATAATTGTAAGATTTACAACAATAAAGGGGAATTGACTGGAGATATTGTCCCGCAAGGAGAACTGCCCCTTTTACAACATGGAGAGAATAGGATACTATTTAGTGAAGAGAGTGAGCATAAAAATGCCCGTGTTTGTATAACCGTTATTTTAGAAGGGTCACCTTTTTCGATTTGATTTTGCTGCTTTGTGTTTTTTTACAAAATGTAATGATATATAATTGTATAAGTTTGGGTAACATATAAAAACAATATAATAGTGATTTGAGAATGATTAGACACCTGGAAATATTAAAATATAAGGCTTTTAAGTATGTCAATACATCACTGAGTCCTTTTCAAATAATGGTGGGTCCCAATGCGAGTGGCAAGAGCACTTTTTTTGATGCGATTTGTTTAATTCAGGATATATTAGTTGGGGGTCCTCAGAATGCTATTCGGAAAAGGGTGTCTCATTTTGAAGAGATATTGTGGAATAAGCAAGGGGAACAATTTGAAATTGTTTTGGAAGTGAACATTCCCCAAAATATTCGGGAAAGATTGAAGGATAAAGAATACAATATAGCACGGTATGAAATATCTCTTCGAGCAGATACTGTTAATGGTATCAGTATTCAGGATGAGAATCTATGGTTGATAAAAAGAGAAGAAGGCAATTCCATTGCAAATGGGAATAAGGAGCCAACCCGATACCTTTTCCCATGTGAACCTGACCCCCCCGACCACATCACTATCCAGAAACGAAAAAGAACCCCAGCGGGATGGAGAAAAGTAATTTCAAAAAACGAACCGGGAAACGGATACTTTAAGTCAGAAACAACAGAGTGGAATATCATTTATAAAATTGGTCCTTATAAAGCATCACTTGCAGGTACTCCGGAAGATGAAGAGCGGTTTCCAGTATCTCTATGGTTGAAAAGTGTATTGATGGAAGGAATACAATTTTTACAATTGAATAGCAATAGTATGCGTGCTCCGTGCCGGCCTGATGTTCCTATTTCATTTCAAACAGATGGCTCTAATTTGCCTAAAGTAATACAAAATTTAAAGGAAAAAAATCACAGGTTCTTTTGTTTATGGTTGGAACATATACAATCTGCATTACCAGAAATTCAGGATATCCGTGTCAAGGAAAGGACGGAAGACCGATTTTTATACCTTAGTGTTGTTCACAAGAATGGGTTAGAATTACCTTCCTGGGTTATTTCCGATGGAACCTTACGGCTCCTGGCCCAGACGATTATTCCCTATTTATCCGAACGGGATAGGATTTATATGATTGAGGAACCAGAAAATGGATTACACCCTCTTGCAATAGAGAGCATTTATCAATCGCTCTCATCAGTGTATGACAGTCAGGTATTTTTGGCTACACATTCACCAGTATTATTAAGTCTTGCTAAATTGGAAGAAATTTTGTGTTTCTCAAGGACGGGTACGGGAAGTGTAGATGTAATAAGAGGACAGGACCACCCGAAACTAAAGGGTTGGCAGAAGGAGGTTGATATTGCCTCGCTTCATGCTGCAGGGGTATTGCAATGAGCAAAAAGGATATGCTTTTCTATGTAGCAGATAAAGATATGGAAGAGACAATAAAAGGGCTACTTCATGTACTGTTTCCAGAGGAAAAATTGAGTGAATTTTGTACTATACTTCGTGAACGTGAACATGATCCGGGGATATATAAAAACGTCGGCGATTTTTTAAGGAAATTTGCAAAGGATTATAACCATGTCATGGTGTTTTTGGATCGAGAAGGGAGTGGACAGGATAGAAAAAATTCAGAAGAAATAGAGAGAGAAATAGAAAAAGAACTTATTTACAATGGATGGGATGAAAATCAAGTGAAAGTTATTGTTTTCGACCCTGAACTGGAAATCTGGTTATGGATTGATTCTCCGTTAATAGCACAGATGTTAGGGTGGGACGATTTCCACAAGTTAAAGAGCAGGCTTATCGACGAAGGACTCTGGGAGAAAGGAAAAACAAAACCTCATAGGCCAAAAGAGGGTATGGAACTTGCTTGCAAGGAAAAGAGAATACCTCGCTCCTCATCAATTCTCAAAAAGATTGCTGAGAATATTCCCTTGAAGGTGTTGTATACCTGTCAGGACCCTTCATTTCGAAGATTTATTGGGACATTGGAAAAATGGTTTAATAAGAATTGGTTAGATTCAAAAGAGGAGAATACTGCAAGTAGATTCTGTAAACATTAATTCTTTTTGTTTCGTTTTTTTAGAGATTGTAGTTTTCAGGGCAGGGAAACTGCGCGAACTTTGGAGATGAAAAATAGGTAGAAGTTTGAAGAGATGCAAAGAAATATGATATTTTTTATCATCAATTATTATAGATTGCTAATAAATTCTTTTTTGTTATTAATAAGGAGCCTTTTTCTTTCGGGGACAAATTTACATAGCAAGGTTCCTTTTAATAAGTTTTTTTGTTCATTATATTGTCTATCCCAAAACCTAAATGACGGGAGTATCAAGGTATGATACAAGTTACGGATTTAACGATGCACTACGGTCCTGTGGTTGCTTTAGACCGTGTCTCCTTTGAGGTTCGAAAAGGAGAAGTTGTCGGATTGCTTGGACCGAATGGTGCTGGCAAGTCAACCACAATGAAGATTTTGACTACTTATCTTTATCCGACGGCGGGTAGAGCGGTTGTGGCGGGTCATGATGTTACAAAAGAGCCACTGAAGGTTCGGCAGGTAATTGGCTATCTTCCCGAAGTGTTGCCCCTTTATATGGATATGGAGGTTCGTTCGTATCTGAAATTTGTGGGGCAGGCACGAGGACTGAGCGGAGCGAGATTGAATCATCGAATGGAGTTGGTCGTGGAAACCTGCGGATTGAAGCCGATGTTTCGGAAGATAATCCGTGAGTTGTCCAAAGGGTATCGTCAGAGAACCGCACTGGCACAAGCACTTATTCATGACCCAGAAGTAGTTATATTGGACGAGCCCACTTCGGGTTTAGACCCGCATCAGATTTTAGAGATACGCCATCTTATTGATGAACTTGCCAAAGAGAAAACGGTTATCCTTTCTACTCATATATTGCAAGAAGTTGAAGCCACCGCTGACCGAATTGTGATTATCAATCGAGGTCGGATTGTAGGAGATGGAACGATAGAACAACTTCGTGAACGAGCAAAAGATTCGGAACGGTATTTATTTACCGTGGCGGGTGAGCAGAATGAAGTTCAGAAGTATATTTCCGGAATAAGTGGAGTGAAGAAAGTGCAATTTGTGAACAGTCAGGATGGATTTGCTTCTTTCATTGTAATTAGTAAGTTGGGCATGCCTGTATGGCGTGAATTAAATGAATTGGCACAAAATCAGCGGTGGACAATTAAAGAGTTGTCTGAAAAACCGTTAACTCTGGAAGAAACCTTCCTTACTTTGACCGAAAAAGAAAAACCTGAAATGGAACTTACCGAAAGAAGGAGGGCAACCCATGCGTAATATTTTATGTATATATCGTCGAGATTTAGCGTCATATTTTACTTCACCTATTGGCTATATTTTTATTGTGGTATTTATTACCATTAGTGTGGGGCTATATATCACATCTTTCTTTAGTTTTCCCATAGCGGATATGCGTCCCTACTTTGAAAATCTTCCATTGATTCTTTGTGTGTTTATTCCTGCGATAACGATGAGGTTATGGGCAGAGGAAAGAAAAGAGAATACGTGGGAGATGCTATTAACATTTCCGATGAAAGCCAGTGAACTGGTATTGGGAAAGTTCCTTTCTGCGTTGACCGTTTTTGCTATTTCATTAGCGGCTACTTTTACTGTTCCGGTAATGTTGAAAAGTTTGGGCAATCCGGATATAGGAGCCATTATCGGGGGATATTTTGGAACATTATTATTAGCCAGTTGTTTCCTTGCATTGGGTATTTTCTTCTCCGGCTTTTGTAAGGACCAAATTGTTGCGTTTGTTGTAACACTTCTCACATGTTTACTTCTCTTCTTATTGGGGACTTCTTTTATTGCTTCGTACATTGACGATAAACTTCCAGGTTTAGGGTCGTTGTTTTCTAATTTGTTAGGTGTTTTTAAACATTTTGGTTCATTTACCAAAGGGGTTATTGACCTTGCGGATGTAATATTTTTCCTTGTGTGGACGGTGTTGTTTATTGTGTTGAATATTATGTATATTGACCAGAGAAATCGTCCGGGGGCGAAAATGATGTTTACTGTAGCAGTAGCGGTGTGCGTGGCTATTGGATTGATGTTCAATTTCCTTATGGTAGGAACAAGTTTGAAACGTTTCGACCTTACAGAAGATAAGATTTATACCATATCGGATTCTTCTGCAAAGATATTAAGACAGGTTGAGGTGCCTGTGCAGGTGAATGTGTATATTAGTCCGCAAGAAAGTATGCCTACTGCAATGAAAGATATGGAACAAAATATCAAAGATAAACTTGAAGAAATGAAGATTTCTGCAGGTGGTAAGTTAGACTATAAGACTATTTATCTGGATGTTTCCAATCTATTTTCTGACCAGGATGAAATGTTCATGCAGGAGAAAAAGAAGAATGAGACGGAAGAGGAAACGGTAGAACGCCGTCTGTTAGATAAGGGAGTGAAGCCATTTAATGTTCGTGCGATTAGTCAGGATGAGGTAACCAACAAGTTAGTTTATTCTGCTATTGGTATTGCTTATAAGGACAAACCAGAAGAAATAATTCCTCAAATTGTTCCAGAAAATCTGCAGGAATTGGAATATCGTATTGTAAGCACGGTGTATAAACTAACACGCACAAAAGCACCAATTGTGGCTTTGGTAGCCCCGAAAGAAGCGATTAATATAGACCCACAAATGAGACAAATGTTGCAACAAATGGGACAACAAATCCCTCAAAGTGAAGACCCCTATGTTTACTTAGAAGAAATTTTGAGGCAGGAGAAATATGATGTCCGCCGTGTGGAATTAACCAAAGATAGTCCCCTTCCAGAGGAATATGATACATTAGTTGTAGTCAATCCACGTAGTTTGAATGACCGTCAACGCTGGGAGATTAACCGTGCTTTGCGTTCTGGGAAAGCTGTAGTTTTAGCAGTGCAAACTTATGAATGGGATTATCGTGCGACACCACGAGGCAATACCGTTTCAAAACGTGAAGAGAAACCAGAAATTAATTCACTACTGGAAAGTTATGGATTGAAAGTTAGCGAAGATATTTTGATGGATGAAAATAGTGTTACGCTGAATGTTCAGGGAGGTGGCGATTTGATATCTCAATTAGTAGGTCAACCTTTCCGTTTACCTATGCATATTCTTGTAACACATGAATCCATGGACCAGGAAACATCTATAACGAATCGTCTCTCGGCGGTATTCTACTTGTGGGGGACACATCTTGAAATTAATGAACAGAAACTAAAAGAATTAGGCTTAACTTATAAACCATTAATGTTTACCAGTGAAAAGGCATGGACTGTTCCAGGGAGCGAAAAACTTTCTGCAAAATCGTTTGAACCCCCTCCACTTACTTCACGAAAGAAATATCCCTTGATGGTAATGGTTGAGGGGCAATTCCCGGATGTCTTTGCGGGTAAAGAAAGACCTGCCTGGCCTAAGCCTCAACCCAGGCCGGGTGAGCCAGCACCACCGGATGATTCGGAGCCTGAAACCCCTGCATCAAGTGTTGAACCAAAACCATCGAAAATGATTTTGTTAGGTTGTTCTGAAATGTTCCGCAAGAACTTCTTACAGGCAGGAAATCTTGATTTGTTCTTGAATTGTGTAGATGCGGTTTCATTGACGGAAGATCTCGTGAATGTGAGGGGTCGTAAACCGATTGACCGCACTATTGCAAAACCGACAGATAGTCAAAAAATGTTCTGGCGGACGGTTAACTATACTCTGTCTAATGCGATTGTTATAGCAGTGGGGGTAGCGGTATATTTCATTCGTCGTCGTTCTCGCCTTGCATATACAATGGCTCAAATAGCCTCTGCGGAATCCAATCGTTAAATTAATATCTGAAAACCAGTTTCAGGAGGTTGATTTATGAATGTAAAAAAAATGATGACAATACTTGTAATAATCCTTGTCGTTCTTCTAGGACTTGTGATAATGAAACAGACAAAAAAAGCAGAACGCCCTTCCCTTATCGAGCAAGCAAAATTTGAGAAGTTAATACCTGAAAGTTTGAAGGTAGATAATATTGTGCGTATTGAATTATATGCAGGTGCAAAAACAGATGAAAAAGTTGTTCTTAAGAAAGATGGAGATAAATGGCGTGTAAGTAGTCATTTTGATTCTCCGGCAAAAAAAGAGACAGTAGAAGAATATCTGGATAAAATTATAAAACTACAAGGCGAAATGCGAGTAGAAGTGCCGACAGATGAGGCATTAGCGGACTATAATCTAAAAGATGACCAGGCTTTCCATGTGGATGTGTTTACTTCTGCTGAGGGGGAACCTGCTCTGAAATTGTTGGTAGGAAAATCTCCTAATTATCAATTAACCTTTGTTCGCAAGGCAGGGGAAAGAAAAATTTACGATGGTGGGGTTAATTTTCGACAAGAAGCGGGTGTTTATGGAGATGATACAAGTAAAGCACCGACACCAGACCGTTGGTTAGATAAAGATATATTAAAGGTCGAAAAAGATAAGATTACACGATTAGCGTATGAGATGCCGGATAAAAAATTAGTTTTTGAGAGAAAAGAGAAAGAAGTTCCTCAAGAACAATCTCAGACAAATGAAGGACCTACCGAAGGTTCAAAGGAAGGCTCCCCCGAAGGAGAACAAGCCAAGAAGAAGGAATATGAGTGGGTTCTTATACAAGGTGGAACCGGAGAAAAGTATAAAGAAACAGGATTGCAAAATTTATTAGGACGATTTGCTAATTTAACAGCAACCTCAATTGTTGACCCTACAAAGAAAGCGGACTGGGGACTGGAGACACCTGCTTTTAAATTGACCCTTTCGAGGGATGGAGATGCCGATGTGGTTCTGGAAGCAGGAAGGCCTAATCCTGCCCAAAGTGGATATGTCCGTGTAGCCAGCAATTCAGAAGACATTGTCTATGAAGTCAGTAAGTATACTTTTGAACAAATCTTTCCAAAAGGACAAGATTTATTCGATTTGCCCACCTTGAACCTTGATAAGGATAAGATACAGCAAGTGACTATTGAACAGCCAGAAGGGAAAGTAGTAGTGCAGAAAGAAGGAAATGATTGGAAAGTCGTTGAGCCTGTGATGGATTTAAATATTCAGGTAACTACATTAAATACACTGGCTTCGGCTTTAGCATCCTGGAAACCCGCCGATTATGCAGATAATGAAGCAGATGTGGGTGAATTTAACAAAACGATTACATTTAAAGCAGAGGGGGAAACCCATACTTTTAAGTTTGCAGGAAATGCTCATTCTATTGATGGTGTATATGTGATGATTGATGATAAGCCTATGAAATGGGTGGTAAATCGAGTAGATGCTAATAAGGTATTATTAAAACCACGAGATGTATATGAAATGAAAGTGATTGACTTCGCTACTGATAAAGTTACATCAGTAGAGTTGAAAGAAGGCGATGTTGCACAGACCTTTAAAAAAGGGGAAGGAGGAGATTGGGTGTTAGTGGGACAGGATGGAGCCGAGACGAAACTGATTAATCCAAATGTAGATATTTTGCTGAGTACGCTTAGCGGATTGCAGGCGGAAGATATTCGCCCCGACCTAAATTGGAAATCTTTCTCCCCAACATATACAATGAGAATTAACATTACCGATGCGGAACCACTGGACTTTTCTGTGGGTCAGGGTCCCGGTGATAAAATAGTGGCTACAGTGCCTCGCCACAAAGCAGTAGTTCAGATTGATTCCGAACGCTGGAATCAAATCAAAGATGCAATAACTAAAGCACGTGAGCCTAAACCAGAGGAGAAAAAACCAGAAGAACAAACTACTCCACAAGAAAGTACTACACCTCCATCAGGGACAGACACACCTCCTTCTGAACAACCTGCGGAATCAAGTACAACAGAACAAAAGGAAAGTAAACCAGAAGAGGTGCCTATTGGAACAGCAAATTAATTAAAGTTTTAAGTGGTTTCTACAAAAATTAGCACAGGCTTCAAAATTTTCTTTAGAAGTCTGTGCTATTTTTTTGAATAACCTTATAATTGGAATAGTTCTATTATTGTAGGGAAAAACTATACTCTCAATTCGATTTCACGATTTATGACTCGTCTACAGGTTGTAAAGTGGAGAGGTTCTATTTCCTCATGAGTGAGGGGTTCCTCATAACATTTTTTTACAACATAAGGGCACCTCTCTGCGAATGGACAGCGTTCCAGAAAAGCTTTCAAATCAGGGGGATTTCCGTGTAGACTTTGTAGTTTTCGGCGAGTGCCTATATTGTGTTTCAAGCAAAGAAGCGCATAGGTGTAGGGATGGAGTGGATTTTGAAATAGTTGAGTAACAGATGCGGATTCTAAAATTTTCCCCGCATACATTATCCAGACACGATGACAAAGCCCTGAGATAAGACTCAAATCATGGGTAATGATTATCATTGTAAAGGGTTTTTCATTATGTAATTTTTTGAATAGATTTAATATCTGTGCTTGCAAAGTGGCATCGAGTGCAGTGGTGGGTTCATCTGCAATCAAAAGTTTAGGTTTAGATATGAGAGCCATAGCAATAGCGACCCGCTGACGCATTCCACCGGAAAGATGATGGGGATAGCGTTTCATTTGTAATTCGGGGTCGGGAATTTGAACTGCTTTTAAGTATTCAATGGCAGTTTGTTTTGCTTTTTCAGAGGTGTATTTATAGTGAATTCGCAATGGTTCTATAAGTTGATAGCCAACGGTGAGGTGGGGATTGAGTGCTACCAGTGAGTCCTGAAACACATAACTTATTATCGCTCCGCGAATTTTTTGCCAATCTTTTCGGGATAAGTTTAATAAATCATAATTTGAAAGGTGTATTTTATCTGCATCAATATGAGCCATTTCTTCAGGTAAAAGTCGGGCTAATGATAGTGCCAAAACACTCTTACCCGAACCGGATTCGCCCACGATTCCTATAATTTCATGTTCGTTAATATAACAGGAGATATTTTGAACGGGAAAAATATTACCGTGTCGTGTTTGAAGACGGACGGTTAGGTTTTGTACGGATAACAATCGGTTTTGTTTTTGAATTATTGTGCTCATATTGTTTTCTATTTGAGACCTCGGAATAAATCCTTTTATTTAATATTTCAATGTTGTATAAAACTATTCAACTACTTCGTAGTTGGTCTTTCTTTTTTTTTCAATCATTACCTCCAGTTCCCACTGGGGCTATGAAATTAGACCCCTTGGGGTCTTCTTTCTAATTTATAATTGGTTTAACCAATAAAAAAATATCAAAAGAATGTTTATTCAGAGATTTTAT
This sequence comes from uncultured bacterium, assembly GCA_938014335.1. Classification (GTDB taxonomy): domain Bacteria; phylum Hydrogenedentota; class Hydrogenedentia; order Hydrogenedentales; family Hydrogenedentaceae; genus Hydrogenedens. The sequence goes on along the minus strand of CALLRP010000004.1, from coordinate 36,397 downwards.
ATATTTGTTCGTACTGTATTATACAATCATTTTATAAAATCTCTAAATTTAGCATTGCAATGTGGAGCATCTTTTTTATTTTGTCAAAAATTTTTTTGAAATTTCTTTTATATAAAATAGATAATAAGTATAAAATAATATATGTAGTATATGTAGAAGATAAAGTAATCATGTGCTAATTATAAAAAGGGTTTGATGTATGAACAAGTCTGTTTCAATCCAAAATGTTGTTTTATTTTTTCTTCTGGTTATTGTAATGATGATGTCTTATTCATTTGCAGATGGGATAGTTATAAGTGCAATAGGAAATTTTTTGAAGGCACAAACACTGTATGAGCCCATTGTGATAGATACAGTTGAGAAGTTTAAAATGATTGGGAAAGAAGTGTATTTCCCATTGAACGGTGATTATATACTTACAACGGATTTGGATTTAAGTGATAGTGAAACATGGAATGATGGGAAAGGTTATGAACCTATCGGAAATAATATCGTTCCTTTTACAGGAAAATTCAATGGAAATGGACACAAAATAACGGGGATATATATTAATCGTCCAAATTTAAATAATATAGGTGTTTTTGGAGTGGTTGGGATATCAGGTGTTGTTGAAAATTTAGGTGTTGAAGATTGTGTGATAGTTGGAAATGAGCAGGTGGGAGGAATTGTTGGTGAAAACTTGGGCAAGGTAGAGAAGTGTTATTCGCGCGGAATCATTGAGGCAATCAACAGTGTGGGAGGAATTGTTGGATTGAATATGGGAACTATTAAGAATAGTTTTTCAATGGGTTATGTAAAAGGGAATACATGGATTGGAGGGTTGATAGGACGAAATGAAGGGGGAAAAGTTGAAAATACGTATTCGGTGGGAAAAGTGGTGGGTGTTATTCGCTATGGAGGGCTAATTGGTTCCAATAATAGCGGAACAGTTGTGTCCAGTTATTGGGATAAGGATGTGTCGGGATTGAGTACATCCTCTGGAGGTAGTGGAAAAACAACAACACAGATGGGAAATACGAACACCTACACAAATTGGGATTTTGTAAATATTTGGGAATTAGCGAAGGCGGGGAATTATCCGTATTTGAAAATATTAGGGGCGGTTGCGTTTCCTGAACCTCCAAATATATCTATATCTACAATAGAAGAGTTACAGCAGATTGGTAAAAGTCTGAATTATCCGTGGTTTGGAAATTACACAATCACAGCGGATATTGATGCGACTTCTACAAAATTATGGCATTCGGGGAGAGGGTTTGAACCTATTTCTGAATTTTGTGGCAAATTAAATGGCAATGGATGTAAGATTACAGGACTGTATATTAACCGTTTGAATATGGATAATGTAGGACTTATAGGACGGCTGGTGTCAGGAGGGCAAATTACTCTACTTCAGTTGGAGAATCCAGAAATATCAGGTGATTGGAAAGTAGGTAGTATAGTTGGACGAAATGAAGGAGGCACACTTGAAAATTGTAAAGTAGTAAATGGGAAAGTTCAGGGAAGTACATATGTGGGGGGGGTGATTGGAAGAAGTGATAATGGTGCAATAACACTATGTAGTTATGAAGGGACAGTTGAAGGTTATAATACGGTAGGTGGATTACTTGGACACAATGCGGGGGGAGTAATGGTTGCGTGCAGTTCTTCAGCACAAATTGTAGGTGATTTTACTATCGGGGGATTTGTTGGAAAACAGAGTAAAGGTTCTATTTCAGAGTCTTATTCGACAGGGACAATAAATGCGGGTAGTTCCCAGAACATGGGTGGATTTGTAGGAGATAATGCGGGGACTATAACGAATTGCTATTCAGTTGTAAATCTGACTGGATATTCCCATGTGGGTGGGTTTTCTGGTACCAATTCGGGGTCAATTTTAAAATGTTATTCGGCGGGGGTTGTTACGGCAACATCTACGGGTACAGAGTTGCAAACTATAGGAGGATTTAATGGGTATAATATGAAAGGCGTATATAATTATTCCTATTGGGATATAAATGTTTCTACTCAGAAGAATTCAGATGGCGGATATGGTTTGACAACTAAAGAGATGAAATGTAGCACTTCCTATATGAGTTGGGATTTTGTGGGAGTATGGTTTATGCGTCGGGGGCTGGAATATCCAGTATTAAGATGGCAGGGGGATTATGAAGGGGAATTAGAAGGAGAGGATAATTGTGAAGGTGAAGGTGTCCTGGAAGGTGAAGAGGGTGAAGAAGGGATACAAGAAGGAACTGTAGAAGGGACACACGAAGGAGTAGCAGAAGGAGAAGGAACTATAGAAGGGACAAATGAAGGGACTACGGAAGGAATTCAGGAGGGGGTTGTGGAAGGAGAAGGAGAAGGTTCGCCGGGTCCTTGTGATAAATGCGGATGTTGTGGAGAGAGTGGGAACTTCTTTGAAGATTTGTGGCGACGAATTTTAGATTTTATTACGGTTGGACTACTGTTATCACTTATGAGTGGGATGTATCTCAAAAAAAGGTAGAAAGTGGAGTAGTTATTTCTAACAATGCTCTTAATGGTGGTGTATTAAGAGAAAGAGGAAAATTGTCTTAATATTAATAATCTGTGGAAAGGAGTTAATCTATGCTTACAAGTATTTTTCTAACACAACTGGCAGGTTTAATCCTTTTACAAGGCATAGAATTACCACACGGGTTTCGTCCGCCAGCGGTTCCTCTGGTAGTACATGATCCTTATACAAGTGTGTGGTCTTTTTCAGATACTTTAACGGAGCAATGGTGTTGTCATTGGACAGGAAAACAGAGAACGATGTCAGGGCTATTAATTCTGGATGGGAAGTTTTTCCGCTTCATAGGACCTGCGGAGTTGGGTGTAAAATCTATGAAGCAGGTAGCATGTAATGTCTATCCTACCCGAACGATTTATGAATATGAAGAGGGAGGAGTAAAACTTTCTTTAAAATTTACAACCCCTATGGTAACAGATGATTTTCGCTGGTTGAGTACTCCATGTACCTTTGTAGAGTTTGAACTGGCATCTGTAGATGGCAAAGAGCATAATGCCACAGTTTATTTTGATATAGGCACGGATTGGTGTGTTAATGTGGAAAAACAAGTCGTTCAATGGGAGAAGTTAAAGAGTTCTGAAGGACTGACTTTATTAAAGGCAGGAACGGTGGAGCAACCTATTCTGGAGAAAGCAGGGGACAACATCCGTATCGACTGGGGATATGTGTATTTGGTATGTCGGACAGATCGGACGAATCAGGCTGTTATTACTGAGAGGAGAGCTGCTATCGATTCCTTTACTCAGACAGGTACTCTTCCCGATAGAGATGATGTGGGGTTCCCAAGGGCGGTAGAGGATAGACCTATCGCTCTTGCTGTATCCATTCCGATTATTGTTCCTGCTCAGGGTAAAGAAAGTAGTTATATTGTAATTGCTTATGATGATATATATTCTATCGAGTTTATGCATGAAAAATTGAAACCATGGTACTGGAAAGAATATGGGGAGAATTTCGCATCTCTTCTGGATACTGTTTATAAGGAGTATCCTTCTGTTAGACAAAAATGTGAAGAGTGGGATACCTTTTTATTAAAAGAAACAAGTCAAAAATTTGGGGCTGAATATTCTGCATTAGTAGGTTTGACTTACCGCCATGTGTTTGGGAGTGGAAAAATTGTGGTAGGGAAAGATAATACACCCTGGTTCTTCCATAAAGAATGCTTCTCGAATGGCTGTATCGGGACAGTCGATGTAACTTACCCTGCTTCACCATTTTTTGCATTGTTTACACCATCTTTATTAAGGGGTATGTTAGAGCCGGTGTACCTATATGCAAAGATGCCGGAATGGATTTTTGAGTTCGCTCCGCATGATGTTGGGACATATCCGAAAGCCAATGGTCAGGTTTATGGTAGAGATAAAAATGGTTTTAAATTGGAAAGTCAAATGCCTGTGGAAGAGTGTGGAAATATGATTATAGTAACGGCGTTATATTCGGAAATCGTAGGGAAGATAGACTATGCCCGTGAACACTGGGAATTAATTGAGCAGTGGGCAAATTATTTAAAAAAGCATGGGATAGACCCTGAACATCAATTATGCACAGATGATTTTGCAGGGCACTTAGCACATAATACGAATTTATCGTTAAAAGCCATCGTGGCTTTGGGTGCTTTTGCAAAGATGTGCAAACAGCGTCATCTTACAAATGCGGGTGAATGGGAGAGCCTGGCGAAGAATATGGCGAAGGATTGGATTGAACGAGCCAAAGATGGGAACCATTTTCGACTTACTTTTGATAAACCGGACACATGGAGTATGAAATATAATCTTGTGTGGGATAAGATTTTAGGTTTAAATTTATTCCCACCAGAAGTAGCAAAAATGGAAGTGGAATATTATAAAACTCGACAGAATAAATATGGATTACCGCTGGATATTCGAAAGGACTACACCAAAACAGATTGGTTGGTCTGGTGTGCTACATTGACGAATAATGTAGATGATTTCCATGCTCTGTTTCAGCCTTTTTATTCGTTTATGAATGAGACACCTGACCGCATACCGCTTACGGATTGGTATGATACAAAAACAGGAAAGTGTGTTGGCTTTCGTGCAAGACCTGTGATTGGGGGGGTATATATTCCATTCCTATACCACAGGGAGTTGTGGCAGAGTATCGCTTCAAAGGAAGATACAAATTCATAATTGAAAAAGTTTGATAGAGGAAAAGATTTCTCTTTTTTACTCGTTCTAATTCCGTTTTTTGATAAGATGAATCTTGATAAATTATTTATTTTTTTACAAATAGATTATGAATCTTAAATTTCAATATTTCCCCCCGCCTGCTCTCAGTTATTAAAAATTCATGGTCGGGGCGACTGGATTTGAACCAGCGACCCCTTGACCCCCAGTCAAGTGCGCTAAACCGGACTGCGCCACGCCCCGACCTGAAACTTGTATCATTCGTTCAATAGGGTTTTAACCAGATAACGAATTTGATTCAATTCTAAACGAATTTGACGAAGTAAATTTTGAATGGCTATACGGTCTAATGTAGTATCACCTAATCGTTCAATCTTCGTCAACTCGTTATCAATTCCCTGCAATCGCATTTTTTTATGCCGAAGCAGATAGTTTACTTCGCGCAGGGTTTTGATGTCTTCTTCTGTATAAAATCGCCAGTTTGTTTTGGGATGCCTTTTCGGCTTTAATTTTTTTATTTTCTTTTCCCATTGGCGTATTTTATATATCGGAACCGCAGTTAGTTCCGATACTTCTTTAATTGTATATACCTTGTCTGTTTTCTCAAACATTGATTTATTTTATCATAAGATATCTAACAAATCAAAAAAGATAAACAAATGAGGTTGCAGACAAAATAGAACTATTCTGATATGAGTTTTAGTAATGCTACACCGTGGCGAGGAATGGAAGTAGAGAAACTTTTGGTATGAACGCCTAAATCTTGTTGTCGCCATAGATCATGGACTTTTTGGGTTTCGGTGAGTCCTAATTCATCCCATAGGACGGTTATATTCTGCTCGATTTCATCTAAATTAAATATACCTATAGCAGTGGAACCATCATATAGGGGTTTTGACCATATTTCATAGCTTTTCTCTTTATTTGTAATAATAGGTTTCCCTTGAATACCTTTAGGGTCCTGGTTGATTTCGATAACTTCGGGATTGCAAAGAATATTTTTCGTAAAATCGTCCAATCGTTCCATATCTCCGCTGTAGAAGAGAGGAGAGGCCATAAGACACCATAAAGACATGTATGAGTACTGTTCGCTGGGTGTGAGTGGGCAAGGCTTGGGTTCCCCCATGACGCTGGCATCTCCGCTATAGCCCAGGAGAAGGTAATCCGGGTCATTCCATGCACCCGGTCCTGCATATTCCCAATAGGTTGCGTTTCTTCTTGCAACGTTATGATACTGGAGTAACTCAAAACCGAGGTCACCGGCGGTTCGCCAACAATTTCCGCCGACTTCTTTACCCCATTTCCAGACCTGCCCCATACCATATTGACACAGGTTGAATACGATATCACGGTCTAATTTTTTGAGTATCATTCCCATTTCTTGATAAGGTTTTTTTAAGTTCTCAATTTTATTGGGGGGTAGGATATTTGTATAGGAGCACCAGTCATATTTCAGGAAATCAAATCCCCATTCAGCAAACTGTCGGGCATCTTGTTCCTCATGTTGATAACTACCTGTAAAATTGGCGCAGGTTTGGGGTCCGGGTGAGGTGTAAATACCTGCTCGAAGACCTTTTGAATGGATGTAATCTGTCAAATCTTTCATATCTGGAAAATATTTGTTAGGTAGAATATTTCCTTGTTCATCTCGGGCAGGACCCACTCGCATAGGGTCTTTGTGTTTTTCTGCATTTGCCCAGCAGTCATCGATACTGACATATTGGTAGCCAACATCTGCCATACCGGAGGAAACCATCATATCGGCGGATTGTTTTATGATTTCGGATGTAATTCGGTCATAGTGGGTATACCAATGGTTCCAGCCCATCGGTGGTGTAAGGGCTAATGTTTCTCCGACGACAATATGAAGATGATTCTGGTCCTTGCCATGTTTATTGATTGCGGTAATTTGGACAGTGTAGGTTCTCATTTCTCGATTTGTGATAGTTCCTGAGATAATACCTTCTGAAGTAACAGTTAGACCTTCCGGTAAACCTTCTAATTGGAATTGTATGGGTCTTTCACCGGTGCAGGGGATGCGAAAAATAAAAGGTGAGCCCGGTCTTACGGCGGTAATCCGTGGACTATTTATTTGTGGGGAAAGGGACGGGGAAGGAGTAAGAATATAGGGTTCCTCCTTCGGTCGAGCCACGAGTTCAGGTTGACCGTCGTTCATTGTAAAAATGGCATCGGCTAAATCTACGTGGTCATAAGAAGTGTCATCATAGGCGTCATTTATGGAGATAATGAAGTTGGATATGCCGTTCAGGTCTATGATTACTTTTTCTGGGGAGGCTCCCCCTTTTAAGGTTTGGGTTGTATATAGAAGTCGGTTATCTCCGTAGAAACGAGCAATGACAGAACCCTTTCCCTCTGTTTCATCATCAATTCCGATAGTAGTTTCAAATTTTATTGCATTACCACTGAGTTGAATGTAAAATGCTGTGTTTGCATGTGTGCCCACTCCTCGATTGTAGATTTTTTTATTTAGTTTAATAGGATTGCCCACACAAGAAAGGTTCTTTTTAGGATAATCACCCCACCCTTGTTTGACAATTTTTAGGTTTAAATCGTCCAGATATACTGTTCTCTCCTGACAAAAACTGTTCAAAGAACAACAAAACAAAGTAGAAAAAATAAAAATAAACAGACCGAAATTTTGCTTAGGGTTTAAATAATTCATTGGTATTTCCTTATTTTGGAAATATGTTATTTATTCCGTATTGTTTTTATGTGATATGCCGGTATGACCGAAACCGCCGGGTCCGCGTGTCGAATCAGGTAATACAGATACGGGCTCCCAATGGACACGAGAAACAGGGGCAACAATCATCTGTGCGATACGGTCACCTCGTTTAATATGGAAAGGTTCCTGTCCCCAGTTTATCAAAATTACACAAATTTCTCCGCGGTAATCGGAGTCGATGGTACCGGGGGAATTAAGCATGCCGATGCCATATTTAATGGCTAATCCACTGCGAGGACGGATTTGGGCTTCATATCCTTGATGTAAGGCTATTTTTATCCCTGTGGGAATGAGTTTTCGTTCCCCGGGCATAAGCACAATTTCATCTTTAATAACCGCATACAGGTCCATTCCGGCGGAACCTTCTGTTTGGTATTCGGGTAGGGGAATATCCTCCGTGCCGGGTTCTTTAAAGATTTTTACTTTTAAAAAATCGTCTGGCATAAAAATATTTCTCTCTTCTATTTTGGATTTTTATAAAGAGAATTGTAGCATAAAACTCCTTACTACAGAGAGTTTTTGGTATCGTTCTGTTCGTTTTCTAATTGGGCAACACGGTCGGGATAATCTGTAAGTATCCAATTAACTTCGGAGGAAACCAGTTTCTTTATGTTTTCGGGATTATTTACTGTGAATACGAGAATTTGGATTCCCTTTTCTTTTATTTTTTTTATTTCATCACTCGTTATATTAAAACTATTTTCCATTTTTTCGTTAATTGCTAACATTTGAGCGGGAGGTGTGTAATTGCCCCAATTTTCACTTCGTAAAGCGGAGAGAAAAGCAAAGGAATCAGATATGGTAAAACAGGTTTTAATTTGAGGATAATCTTTTCTTATTCTGTCAATTACTATGGGATGAACAGAAGCAAGATAGACTTTGTCTTGCATGTTTCTTTTGATGATAGGCTCTACAATAGGAGATATGTTTTCTGTGGAGGGCTTTACTTCAAATAAGAATGTATGGTCGGGGAAGGCTTCGAGGACTTCGTCTAATGTAGGAACAGTAATCCCTTTACCTCGAAGAGGAAAAGTCTGTCCTCCATCTGTAGTGAATTTATATCCTGCATCCAATGTTTTTAATTCACTTAAAGTTTTTTCTTTAACAGACCCCTGTCCATTAGTGGTTCGGTCAACAGTTGTATCGTGCATAAGAATGGCGACATTATCCGCAGTGAGTTGGATATCTCCTTCTAATAAGCAATTATGCCATTGGGCGACAGCCTTTTGATAAGCATAGAGAGTGTTTTCGGGGAATAAAGCCTTTCCTCCACGGTGTGCAGCGACTTTTGTTCCTTGCAAGTTTTTAAGATTAGTTTTATTCTCGTCTGTGAAAGATAAAGGAGCTAAGAAAAAGGGAAACAGAAAGATGAATAGTAAAAAAATACGGTTTAATTGCATAAAACGAAACCTCTTTTTTGATTATATTGACAAAAAAGCCTTAAACTAAGTTTCATGATAAAATATATAAGAATAAACTATAAAATTAAACATTGAAAAGGAGTCTGATATGGAACAGTGGTTTAGTAATCAGGTAGTGATTGTTACAGGTGCAGGTAGAGGAATTGGTTATTCAACCGCGAAATTGTTCGCTCAATATGGGGCCAGTGTAGTGATTAATGACTATGATGCGGACTGTGCAGATAAGGCGGCGAGTGAATTACAAAGCGCCGGGTATAAGGTGTTATCTGTACCGGGGGATGTAACCGACCCGAAATATCCGGATATGTTGATGCAAAAGACGGTGGAAACTTTTGGGAAGGTTAATGTAATTGTCAACAATGCGGGATATACATGGGATGGCATGATACATAAAATGAGTGATAAGCAATATATGGCAATGTTAGAGATACACAATGTTGCCCCATTTCGTATTATTCGGGCGGCCGCACCTTATATGCGTGAAATAGCAAAACAGGAGAAAGCGGAAGGGAAAACACCGGAACCCCGAAGTATTGTTAATATTTCCTCACTCTCCGGATTACATGGAAATACGGGTCAAGCCAACTACAGCACTGCAAAGAGTGGTATTATTGGATTGACAAAGACAGTGGCGAAAGAGTGGGGACCATTTGGTATTCGTTGTAATGCAGTTGCCTTTGGGTTTATTGAAACACGTTTAACGAAGGACCAGGAAAGTGGAGAGCAAATCGAAGTGGAAGGAGAGAAAGTGCAATTAGGTATTCCATCCCACATGAAGGGCATGATAACCATGCTGATCCCATTGGGTAGACCGGGAACACCGGATGAAGCAGCGGGCGCTGTTGTTTTTCTTGCGTCACCGTTAGCGTCGTATATTACAGGTATTTGCCTGGAAGTTACTGGAGGACTGTAAGTGTAATTCATGAAACCACGCAATGACATACAACTGGTTCGAACCATTCCCGAACGGTGTAGGATTTGCTATACCTGTGTTCGGGAATGTCCCGCTAAGGCGATTCGTGTTGTTCATGGACAGGCAGAAGTTATTCGGGAGCGGTGCATTGGATGTGGAAACTGTGTCAAGGTTTGTAGTCAGCGTGCTAAAGAGATATACAGTCCTGTGGAGCGTGTATTAGAACTTTTAAGAGGGGAGAGGCCTTGTGTTGCCTTGTTAGCTCCGAGTTTTCCTGCTGAGTTCGCAGAATGTACTCCTAAAAAACTTTGTACAGTATTAAAGCGGTTTGGATTTTCGTATGTGGTTGAAGTAGGTGCAGGAGCCGATTTAGTTTCGCGTGCTTATCGTCAATTACTTTCGGAAAACCCTTCACGCTCTTTTATTGCTACGACTTGTCCCGCAGTGGTTGCCTATATAGAAAGATACTTCCCTCAATTAATTCCTTATTTAGCACCTGTAGTTTCTCCGATGATTGCTTCTGCAAGGGCAGTTCGACGTATGTATGGGAAAGAATTGTCTATTATTTTTATTGGTCCCTGTATTGCGAAAAAGGGGGAAGCCCAATCAGAGGCGTTAGAGGAGGAGGTAACAGAAGTTTTAACTTTTTCAGAAATGAGACAACTTCTGGATACACATTTCCCGGAATGGAAACAGGTAGAAGAAGAACAAATTTTTGACCCGCCTATTTCAGGACCAGGCAGTTTATTTCCAATAAGTCGAGGTCTAATTCAATCGGCGTCAATCCCTGAAGATTTAACAACGGATAATGTTATCGTTGCAGAAGGGCGATCCGATTTTGTAGAAGCAATACGCGAATTTGATGAAGGACAGTGTCGTCCTAACCTTTTGGAAATATTAGCCTGTGAAGGATGTATTATGGGTCCCGGTTATTCCCAGAAAGCGACGCTTTATCGTAGACGAACCTATGTAAGTCAATATGTCCGTGATAAGTTAAAACACATTGACTGGCAGTTATGGCGTCAACAGATGGCAGTGTTGGCACAAATTAATATGTTTCGCAAATATATTCCCTATGAGCAACGGACACCAGAACCTACTTCTCTTCAACTTGAGGAGATTATGCATTCTCTTGGAAAATTTAAGCCGGAAGATGAACTCAACTGTGGTGCTTGTGGATACGATACTTGTTTAGAACATGCAATCGCTATTTATCATGGGCTCGCCCAGACAGAAATGTGTTTGCCTTTTACTATTCAACGACTGCGAGAAACGATTCAGAATTTAGCCGAATCGAATGAGAAGTTAGAAAAAACCCAGGAAACTTTGATGCAAGCAGAAAAACTTGCAAGTGTTGGACAGCTCGCAGCCGGTATAGCTCACGAGTTAAACAATCCATTGGGTGTGGTATTGATGTATGCCCACCTTTTATTAGACGAATATGGAACTGAAGAATCGTTGAAAGAAGATTTAAAGATGATTGCTACTCAGGCAGACCGTTGCAAACGCATCGTTTCTGGGTTGCTTCATTTTGCGAGACAGAATAAAATTTCTATCGAGACAACCAATATCCCTAAATTAATAGAACATGCTTGTAAATTGGTTATTATCCCTTCCAATATTCAGTTGAAGATAGCCAATCATATGCGTAATCCTATAGCAGAGTTGGACAAAGACCAGATTACACAGGTGCTAACCAATTTGATAACAAATGCGGTGCAGGCTATGCCTAATGGTGGCGCATTGACCTTAATTACAGAGGATGCTCCAGACGAAATTTATATCACGGTAGAAGACACGGGGACAGGTATTCCTAAAGAGAATTTGACAAAAATATTTGAGCCATTTTTTACTACTAAAGAAATGGGTAAAGGAACCGGAATGGGGTTGGCTATTACCTATGGAATAATTAAAATGCATCGAGGACAAATCACTGTAGAATCCAATGACAATCCCAAAGATGGACCCACAGGAACGCGTTTTTATATTTCTTTACCTCGATATGTAACACCTATTAATGGGATTAAAGAAATAGACATAAAAGAGTGGTTTCATGAAACAGAAACGGCAGAGGATGTTACAAAAACTTCATAAACAATTAAGTGAGGAAGTAGTTGTATGAAAGAGGAAGTATTTCGTGTGTTAGTTGTAGATGATGAACCGGGTATTCGCATTGGTGTGTCTCGTGTTTTGCAGAACTATACGATTGAGTTGCCTGAAGTAGAAACAAAGACCTCGTTTGAGGTGGAGGTAGTAGAAACGGCGGAGGAGGCTATTGAGAAAATTAAGACGAAACCTCCCCATATTTTATTGCTTGATAATAAACTCCCCGGAATGAGTGGGTTGGAAGCATTAGAAAAAATTGTTGCGATGAAATTGCTGGAAACATACACAGTGGTAATTACTGCATATGCCTCTATTGAGACTGCCGTGAAAGCCACCAAACATGGGGCGTATGATTTTTTGCCGAAACCATTCACTCCCACAGATCTAAAAAATACTATCCACAAGGTTGTTAAACAGTTGATTGTAGAGCGTAAAGCGAGGGAGTTAGCAAATGAGAAAAAACGAATTCGTTTTGAATTTATTTCCTTGCTGGCGCACGAACTCAAAGCCCCTATAAATGCAGTGGATGGCTACTTGAGAATTTTGAAGGATATGAACATTGCGGATAATCTCCAACTGTATCAGGACCTTGTGGAGCGATGCTTAGTTCGTAATGATTACATGCGTAAGATGATTAATGACCTATTGGACTTAACACGTATCGAATCGGGGCAAAAGGTGAGAAAAATTGAAGAGGTTTGTTTGAAAGAAGTGGCTCAAATGGCAATTGAAACTATGCAGATAGAGGCTCAAAAACGCAATATAACCATGACTCTTCATGCGGAAGAACCGTTTATAATCAAAGCAGACCGAAATGAGATGGATATTATATTTAATAATTTGGTGTCCAACGCAGTGAAATATAATAGAGATAATGGGAAAGTAGATGTGTTTTTATTCCGTGAAGGGGAAAAGATACGATTGCAGGTCAAAGATACAGGTATCGGGATGACTCCGGAGGAGTGTGCTCGTCTGTTTCAGGATTTTGTGCGGATACGGAATAAGAAGACAGAAAATGTGTTAGGAAGTGGGTTAGGTCTATCTACTGTAAAAAAATTAGCACAGATTTATGGAGGGGATGTCTTTGTTCAAAGTGTTCCGGATGAGGGGAGCACCTTTACAGTTGAATTACAGGACTATAAAGAGCCTTCGGAAAAAACCTCAACCTCCACAGGTTAATATTTTTCTTTATTTTTCTGTTCTTGAATCACACTTTTGATATGAGAAATTTCAGCAGATGTTAAATATCGCCATTTGCCTGTAGGTAATTTGCCAATATGTATGCCTGCAAAGGAAATTCTCTTTAAAGAAATGATAGGAAATCCAACAGCATCACACATCCTTTTCACTTCTCGTTTTTTACCTTCGTGGATAGTAAGTTGGATAGTAGAGCATTTTAAATTTCGATTTAAAACTTTTACTTGAGCGGGGCTGGTTTTCCCATCTTCAAGAAGAACACCGGTTTCCAATTTTTTCAAAGCAACGGTTGTAATGTAGCCTTTTACAACCCCTATATAAGTTTTGTATATTTTATAACTGGGATGCAATAATTTATTAGCTAATTCACCGTCGTTTGTAAGTAGAAGAGCCCCTTCGACATCTAAATCTAACCTTCCCACAGGAAAGACACGAGCCTTCAGGTTTTGGAGAAGGTCCATAACTTTCGGCCTTCCAAACTCATCACTGGCGGTGGTTACATAACCTTTTGGTTTGTTTAGAAGTATATAAACCTTTTCTGGAATTGTAAGATTTATTAGTTTATTATCTAAATAAACTTTATCTGTTTCCGGGTTGATTTTCTGCCCTAAAGAGACAGGTATACCGTTAACAGAAATTCTCCCTTCCTGAATAAATTTTTCTATTGTCCTTCGTGAACCGAGACCACATTCTGCAAGATATTTCTGTAATCTAACCAAGGGACTACCGTAACTCCTTTAATTCTTCTACATTAGGTAAATCCTGCAAACTATTGAGTCCAAACATTACTAAAAATTCATCGGTCGTTCTATAGAGTTTAGGTCTGCCGGGGAGTTCTGATACTCCACATACGCGTATCAAATTGCGTTCCTGAAGTTGTTCAAAAGCATGTGCTACGGATACGCCACGAATGGCTTCAACTTCAACACGGGTAATGGGTTGCTTATATGCAATAATGGCCAGTGTTTCGAGTAAAGCAGGAGACATACGCCGTGTTTTTTTTATTTGCAGGAACTTTCGAATGAATGGAGCAAACAAAGGGCGAACAAGCAATTGATAGCCACCCGCAATTTCTTTGAATATATAAGGTAACGTGCTGTTGTTTATCTCTATTTTGATTTCTTCCAGAAGAGATATTACCATTTCCGTATCAATATCTCCGAGGATTTCTGCAATGCGACCGGCACTTAAAGGTTTATCACTAACAAAAAGGAGTGCATGCATGGCTTGTTTGGTTTGATTTCGGTCAAGAGAAAAAAGAAGAGATTCTTCTTCCGTCATATCTTCACCTAAAGGTGTATTTTCTAATGGGATGTTATCGTCTAAGGGGATATTGCCATCTCTTACTTCCGTGTCCATATCGGTTCTTATTCCTTAATTTGTTATGTTAAACTATAATGTCCTCTCCATAATTTCAACGAGTGGTTTAATCTCATTCATCAATTTTTCAAATGTTTCTAACTTCAAGGATTGAGCTCCATCAGAGAGCGCTTCTGCCGGTTTAGGATGCACCTCTACGATAATCCCATCTGCCCCTGCAGATATAGCTGCCTTTGACATAGGAATTACTAAATCCCACCTTCCGCTGGCATGACTGGGATCTATGATGACGGGTAGATGAGAATATTTTTTAACTACAGGAACTGCTTGAATATCAAGGGTGTTGCGTGTTTCTGTTTCAAAGGTTCGAATGCCTCGTTCGCACATGATAACATTAGGATTCCCTTCCGCTATGATGTATTCTGCGGACATAAGCCATTCATTAATGGTGGACATCATACCGCGTTTTAATAATATGGGTTTATTTAACTTGCCCACGGCACGGAGGAGCCCATAATTCTGCATATTCCGTGCCCCTATCTGGATAATGTCGGCGTAATCTGCAACTACGGGAACCTGTTCCACTGTCATGGCTTCGGTGACAATGGGTAGGTCATACTTCTCAGAAGCCTCTTTGAGCAATCGTAATCCTTCTAATTCCATTCCCTGGAAACTATAAGGAGATGTGCGAGGTTTATAAGCACCCCCTCGAAGAATATGGGCACCACATTTTTTTACAAATTCTGCAGTCTGCATGATTTGTTCACGAGATTCAACTGCACAGGGACCTGCCATGACGCAGAAAGTTTTTGGACCTATTCGAATTTTTCCTGCCTGGATAACAGAGTCTTCCTTTTTAACTTCTCGGCTTGCTAATTTAAAGGGTTTTAATACAGGCATTACTTTTTCTACATGGGGTAATGCCTCCAATGCCAATACCCCTTGTAAGATTCGTTCATCGCCTATAACAGCTATGACTGTTTTTTCGACCCCTTCGAGGACATGAGGTTTTAGCCCTAACTCTTCTACCCGACTTACTACATAAGCCACATCCTCAGGTTTTCTACTTGCCATGACGATAATCATAAATTGCTTCCTTCCAACTTTTTGTATAGTTATTTTATATCAAGAAAGGTTTATCATTTCCTCAAAATTAAGTTTATATCATACCTATTTTAAGGTTTATTCTTCAATATTTAAGTGGGAGTTAAAGTATGGAACTTGTTTCATAAAGTATATATTCGAAATAAGCATATTCATGTTTTTTAGGGCGAAAAGTGATAATATAAAGTCTATGATGTATAATATATAAAAACTTAACAAGGAGTGTTATATTATGCTGTTTCGGAAGAAACGGCCTACCTGGCTTACACAATTATTGAGAAATCAAGAAATAAAAGAATCGCAATCCGTAGCGGATAATGAGACTTTTTTAATTGAACGAGAGATGATGTTAAAAGGAACGGATGTCCCACGGGGAAATAAAATTGTCCGTCAGTTTGCCGTCATGGTAAATGGTGCGGTATATGTAGTTACCAGTGGTGAAAGAGTAAATCGAGCTGTGTATGAAGCCCTTTTGGAGGCGAGTGCGGTGATTCCTATTCCCGGGGTTGACATTAAACCACGAAGTTTAACCTCCGGTAGTTTGAGAATAGAAGATGATTCTGTATTGGGTAATGATACATGAGTGAGAAAGCGCCATTGCTTTCTGTAGCAATGATTGTAAAGGATGAAGAGGAATTCCTTGCAGAGTGTTTGGAGAATGTAAAACCTTTTGTTGATGAAATATGTATTGTTGATACAGGATCTGTGGATAGCACATTAAAAATTGCAGAATCTGCAGGAGCAAAGCTGAAATGTTTTAAGTGGGAGGAGGATTTTTCGCGTGCTCGTAATGAATCACTGAAATTATGTGCGGGCAAATGGATTTTTGTTATTGATGCCGATGAACGCATTGCTCCTGAAGATGGGAAACAATTGCGAAGGTTGGCGGAAGAAAACCGCCCTTGTGCTTACCGTATATGGACACGAAATTATACACACAATACGACTCGGACAGATTTTCAAAAAGCAAAAGAAAATGATGAGTGGTCGAGAGGTTTTCCAGGCTGGTTCCCAAGTGCAAAGGTTCGTCTGTTTCCTAATCTGCCTGAGGTGCGATTTGAAGGTTTTGTTCATGAAACGGTTTTACATTCTTTAGAAAAGTTAAGTGTGCCTATAATTAATAACACCGCAATTGTTATTCATCATTATGGGGAAAAAAAATCCAAACACAAGTTGGTATCAAAACAGTGGAATTATGTGCGACTTGGTGAAAAGAAAATACAACAACAACCCAATAACCCTTTTTATTATGCAGAATTGGCAAGTCAATATGCGGAAATGGGGCTGTATGCAAAAGCAATAGAACATTATCATCAGGCACTCAAAAAAGATGCAAATCATGCGGATTGGTGGGCAGAATTAGGGAGTATTTTGTTTATTATTAGCAACAAAAAAGAGGCAGAACAGGCATATAAAATTGCTTTGAAATTAGATCCTAATTTTTTCCCCGCACTGAGAAATGTTGCAATTCTCTGCTTAGAATTAAAACGAGGGGACGAGGCTTTAGAGTTCTTGTATAAAGCTGAAAATATTCAACCTGCAAATCCTGAAATTCTTCATTTAATAGGGTGTATTTTATATGAAAAAGGGGAAAAGCAAAAGGCAAAGGAATATTTTTATCGTTCATATACTCTTGCTCCTGAAGACCCCACCCCAAAGAGTTATTTAAATTTATAAAATTAAATAATTCTTTTTGTGTAGTAAAATTTCAAACCTTTATTATGAATCCGAAAAATGAGAGCAGAAAAGGAGAGTTTCCTTGAAATTAGTTTCAATTTAATTTTTTATTCTAAAGATTTTTTCTGAATTGCCGATACTTTATTATGAACCTTGCGGTAAAAGGTTCACCGATGCAAGGATGCAAAGGAAACTTTAATCACGGAGGAATAAACGATGGGTTTACGAATTAACACCAATGTCCCCGCCCTCAATGCAACTCGGATTCTGCGTAAGAATACGAATGACCTCAACAAGTCTCTTGAACGATTATCCAGTGGCCTTCGAATTAATCGTGCAGCGGATGATGCAGCAGGTTTAGCTATTGCGGAAGGTTTTCGTTCGGTTGTTCGTGGTGCTCGTGTAGCGGTTCGGAATGTCCAAGATGGCATCAGTCTTATACAAACAGCAGAAGGGGCATTAATCGAGAGTTCTAATATTTTACAAAGGATTCGTGAATTAGCGGTTCAATCCGCAAATGGGACGAATAGTGCTCAAAATCGAATTGCTTTAGATGCGGAGGTAACCCAACTTCTTTCACAATTAGATTCCATTGCACGCGACACAGAATTCAACGGTTTCTATGTATTAAGTGTGACTCAAAGTATTGTTATTCAAGCGGGTCCCCAGATGGGACAAACCTTGGCTATTACAATTCAAGGGGCAAAAACTAATGATTTAAGTGTCAATGGAATTTCGATATCTACGCAGGCAGGAGCGGTATCTACATTAAGTATCGTTGATAATGCCATTAAGAGTATCAATATATTGAGAAGCAATTTGGGGGCATTTCAGAATCGTCTTGAATTTACTATTAATACCCTTGAAATACAGGAAGAAAATGCAGCATATTCCGAGAGTCAAATTCGCGATGCGGATATTGCCCAAGAAACTGTCCGGTTTACACGTAACCAGATATTGGTTAGTGCGGGCACATCCGTACTTGCTCAGGCGAATGTTGTGCCTCAAACGGCTCTGCAATTACTGCGAGGTTAATTTTAATATCCTTCAACTTGCTAAATTTATAAAAATCCCCGGGAGGGGATTTTTTTATTTATGGCACAATTTATAAAAAATAGATTAAATTTAATTAAAAAAAGGGATGTGTCCCAAAGGTTTTATTGAAAAAAGCAGTTTATTTATGATATAATATAAACATGAGCAGGTAAATTATTGACGAACGCAATACATTTTTATTATTATTGTAATAATATTATATAGGATATTAACAGTTTTGCCTGTTTTGGATGAAAACTATGGTTTCATAGGAGTTTATTCATAATGAATTACAGCATGTTAGAAAATATATTATTAAAACATCCTGATGTTGTAGAAGTATGCACCATTGCAGTTCCTAAACCTTGCAAAGAAAAGGAAGCCAAGATTTTTGTAGTGCTTAAAAACAACTCTAAAGTAACCCCTGAAGAGTTAATGGCTTATTTGAAAAGTCAAATCAATGGACAATCTGAAAAAATAGAGATAGCAATTATTGATGAACTTCCCAAATCCCCTTCAGGAATTGTGCTTCGTAGGGAGTTAGTTTCTCGCTGTTAATATTTTCAGGCGGACCCGCCCCTAATTTTTCAATTCATTATTAATTATGGACTACTCTCTTTTTACAAAGATATAAAACCTGGCTATCTGGAATTTTGTATTTATGGATTTCTCTTGTGGAAAGTAAGTTTTCAGGCTTGATTTCTTTGTAATCGAACATAGTGAGTCGTTTTTTGAAATCCAAAGGGGAATATCCGCGAACATGATCAAAAATATCCGAGCGGGGAGCTCCATATTCAATAGTTTCTTTCTGGTCCATCATAAAGGGGACCATTAATAATAATTCGCCCTCTGCAGATAGGACCCTTTCAAGTTCAGAGATGGCTTTTCTATCATCTTTAACATGTTCTAAAACATGGAGACATACGATACCATCAAAACTGCCATTTTTGATAGGCAGGTGATGTATATCTGCTACAAATCGGGGATTTCCTACTTGTTGTAAAGCAGAGGGAGCATAATCAGTAGAGAAAAGGAATAAATTTCCACTTTTATTTAAGATTTTTCGAAAATGGTGCTCGGGTGCAAAATGGAGTATTTTTTTATTTTGTAAATTTCCAGAGAGAAAGGAAGGGGGGGTTCGTTGCAGGAATAAAGTAAAGAGGCGATGTCTTTCATGTCCGCAACATTGAGGACATTCTACCTGTGGTACAATGAACCAACCACAGTCCAAATAACGGAAACCGTAGCCTTTCCAACCACAACAGGGGCATTCTACCCGTGGGGGTAAGACTCTATTTTGAATTTTTCGTATTGCATTGAGAAAATAAGTTTTTATCGCGGTCCACATAGAGTGAAAACCGTAATGAGTATATCGCCAATATAATGTATAAAAAAAGTTTTTTATTTTGAGTAATGACATAATTTCTTTTTTAATGATGATTTTAATTTTTCTTTTCAGTAGGATAAGTTGAATAATATAATAACATAAATTATAATGTTTCTTTTGAAATATAGTAACCTTTACAAAAGGAATGCAGGATATGAAAAATCAAAATCGGCGAGAGTTTATAAAAAATACCCTTATTTCATCCGGAGTTGGCATGGGTTTACTCCATAATACTGTGTTTGCACAACAAGCAGAGAAAGCAAAAGAGGATGCAAAAAATGTGTCCCCTAATGAGAAAATCAATGTTGCTTTAATTGGTTGTGGCGGTATTGGAAAAGTTGATTTATCTACTTTCTTTTTAAATCCCGAGGTAGATTGCCCTGTGATATGTGATATAGATGATGCTATGTTGGCTGAAGCAGAGAAATTAGTGGATGCCCAGCGAGGGCATAAGCCGGATAAAGAGAAAGATTTTCGGAAAGTTATTGAAAGGAAAGATGTGGATGTAGTTTTAGTGGCTACTCCTGACCACTGGCATGCTTTACCAACCATTTATGCCTGTGATGCAGGGAAAGATGTCTATTGTGAGAAACCTCTCGGAAAGGCCATAGATGAAGGAAGGGCTATTCTCGAATCGGCAAAGAAAAACAATCGAGTTATACAGATGGGGACACAATGGCGAAGTGGAACACATTATAAAGAGGCGATTGATTTTGTTCATTCGGGCAAATTAGGAAAGATACGATTGGTACGTGCCTGGGCATATTTAGATTGGGTAGGTGGAATTGGGAATCCGCCCGATGGAGACCCTCCCGCAGGAGTAGATTATAATATGTGGTTAGGACCGGCACCTAAACGCCCATTTAATAAAAATCGGTTTCACTTTAATTTCCGTTGGTTTTGGGACTATGCTGGAGGATTAATGACGGATTGGGGTGTGCATTTATTAAATATTTGTCTTTGGGGAATGGGTATGGAAATGCCGAAGCGTGTTAGTTCTATGGGAGGAAAATTTGTAGTAGAGGATAATTCCGAAACGCCCGATACTCAAATAGCCTTGTATGAATTTCCATCCTATAATCTTGTTTTTGAACAACAAATGTTGGGAGGAATTGGTCCTAATGGCAAACCTCATGGTATGCTTTTCTGTGGTTCAGAAGGGACACTGGTGATAGATGATGGTGGCTGGGAAGTTACTCCTGAACCCAAGAAAAAGACTTTAGAAAGAATTGTAGGTGATCAAGGGAAAGATGCAAGACCGGCTCATGTCCGCAATTTCCTTGATTGCGTGAAGAGTCGCGAACAGCCTGTTGAGAACATCGAATTAGCTCATTTCGTATCTACGGTGGCTCATTTAGGCAACCTTGCCTTTCGAACACAAGCCGAAGTGCATTGGGACCCCGTAGCCGAAAAAGTGACCAACAACCCTCAAGCAGATGCTCTTGTTGGATGTGAATATCATAACGGTTGGAAACTACCCTACAGTCGAAGAGGGTAATAGATACTTTAAAGGTTGGTCTGAATTAAACTGTTGAGCGTTGCTTACGGGGTTTTAATTCTAAATGAGAGACTGAAGAAGCGTCCTTCTCGTTTTTAATTTTTTCTAAATACTCCCGCATTAGTCGCCTTCCACGGAAAAGACGGGACATAACTGTTCCGATGGGACAATTCATCACATCTGCTATTTCTTTATAAGAATAATCTTGCAGGTCAGACATAATTACCGCAATAC
This sequence comes from uncultured bacterium, assembly GCA_938014335.1. Classification (GTDB taxonomy): domain Bacteria; phylum Hydrogenedentota; class Hydrogenedentia; order Hydrogenedentales; family Hydrogenedentaceae; genus Hydrogenedens. Next base: position 15,079 of record CALLRP010000004.1, on the reverse strand, counting down.
GAAACTCTTGGGGTAAGGAATCTAATGCTCTTCGCACAGATTCGTCCAATAATTCGAGAAGGGGTTCATGGTCATCAGGTTGAACAATTACCCCCGGAACCTGTGTATCAGGAGCAGAACTTTTTGCTGGTTCATTTCCTAACAATTCTACTTTTGTGGGTTCTTTGGATTTTTTACGATAATCATTAATAAAAGTATTACGCAATATTGTCAAAAGCCATGCCTTCATATTCGTTCCTTTTTCAAACTGCTCATGGAACCGAAAGGCTTTTACCATCGTGCTTTGTGTTAAGTCCTCCGCATCTTCTCGATTTCGGGTAAGCCGGAAGGCAACGCTGAACAGAAGGTCAATATATTTCACTACCTCCTGCTCAAACTCACGCGAATACTTTTCTATATTTTTGCCCTTTCTATTCAAAAAAGCCCCTTTCAAAAAAACGATTTATCATTATTTTTATTATCCTTCCACTATAAGTTTACCAATTTCAAGGTCTTTTCGGCAAACTACAAAAAATAAACGATATTTTTTGACTGAATTTTGAAAATTTTGAATAAATATATTCCGTTAATAGTTTTATTTTTTGTATTTTGTGTATATGATTTAGTCCTATTATTTTTCTGGTTTCGCAAAGATAAAATACAGTACTCGTTCAACAAAAGGAGTAATATTTTGTTACTATAAACGAAAATTTTATGTGCCTTTACGGTATCATTTGGAATATACTATTCATTTCTATAGAAACATAAAAGGTATGAGATAAAATGATTTTAGATGAAATTATTCAAATTAAGAAAATTGAAGTCAGAGAAAAAAGAGAGCAAAAACCGATTACCTTTTATTACGAAGAATTAAAATATATCGAAAAACCGCGTTGCTTTATGTCCGTATTACGGCAGAAAGAGCCCGCCCTTATTGCAGAAATTAAAAGATATTCTCCCTCACGGGGACCTATATGGGAGGATTTGGAGCCATCGGATTTGGCACTTCGATACCAATCCGCAGGGGCAAATGCTATCTCTGTTTTAACGGATACACAGTATTTTCACGGTAGTCTGGATGACTTACTGCAAGCACATGAGGCAGTTACAATTCCCTGTTTGCGCAAAGAATTTATTATTGACGAATATCAAATATACGAATCACGAGTTTACAAAGCGGATACGATTTTATTGATTGTTCGAATTCTATCGGATATGCAGTTGAAAGATTTTTTGAGTTTATGTCGCGAATTGGAAATAGAGCCATTAGTAGAGGTGCATAATGAAAAAGAAGTGGAGAGAGCCATAGATGCCGGAGCAAAAATAATAGGGATTAATAATCGGGATTTAGATACCCTCGAGGTAGATGTAGAAACAACACTCCGTTTGAAAAAAAATATACCTGAGGATTATATTGTAGTAAGCGAAAGCGGGATTAGTAACCCTCAGACCATTCAAAGATTTTTTGATTGTGGTGTTCAGGCTTTTCTTATCGGAGAATCTATCTTATACAGCCGAAAACCTGAGCAATTTATCCCATGGCTTTTAGGAAAAGGTAATTATGAAGGTTAAAATTTGCGGTATAACCAATAGAGAAGATGCTTTAATGGCATGTGATGCCGGTGCGGATGCTATAGGAATCGTTATGGCACCTGAAGCCAAAGCTCGCCATCGATATGTCCCTTTTGAAGAAGCCATCGAAATATTGGAGGTTATACCCCCTTTTGTTACAACGGTCGGAGTGATTGTCAATGAACCGATGGAAAAATGGGTTCAATACCTGACTTATTTTGACCTTATCCAGATGAGCGGTGAAGAAACTCCCGAGGATATTCCGTTAGGACAGTCAATTATCAAATCCTTTGCAGTAGATGAAAATTTTACATTAAAAAATATGTTGGCATATAAAGTCCGAGGTTATGTACTTGATGCTAAAATAGGAAAAGCCCATGGAGGAACGGGACAGATTTGCAATTGGGATAAAGCCCGTGAAGCGGTGGAAACGGGGAAGCCTGTTATTCTTGCGGGGGGATTGAATATAGATAATGTTGTTGAAGCCATAAGAACAGTTCGCCCCTATGCAGTGGATGTGTCCACAGGTGTAGAAGAATATCCAGGAAAGAAGGATGAAAACCTTGTCAGAGAATTTATTTACAGAGCCAAAAACGCCTTATCCCGATGATAAAGGCAGATATGGAGATTTCGGAGGACGCTTTGTCCCTGAAACTTTATTTTCCGCGTTAGAGGAACTGGAACAAGTTTTCCGTTCTGCACGTGATGACCCTGAATTTCAAAAAACTTTTCAATATTACGCACGAACCTATATTGGTAGACCGACACCTTTATATTTTGCTCGACGCTTAACCGAGCATTTGGGCGGAGCTCAGGTATACTTCAAACGGGAGGATTTGGCTCATACAGGTGCCCATAAAATTAACAATGCCTTAGGGCAGTGTCTATTAACAAAACGGATGGGAAAAACACGAGTTATTGCTGAAACCGGAGCGGGTCAGCATGGTGTTGCAACTGCTACCGCCTGTGCCTTATTGGGTTTAGAATGCTGTATCTACATGGGAACGGAAGATATGGAACGGCAACGATTGAATGTTTTTCGTATGCGATTGTTAGGGGCACAGGTAATAGGTGTAGATGCAGGGAGCAAAACGCTGAAAGACGCTATTAACGAAGCCTTGCGGGATTGGTCATTAAATGTGAAAAATACCCATTATGTTTTAGGGACGGTTCATGGACCGCACCCTTTTCCCTGGATCTGTCGGGAGTTTCAAAAAATTATTGGTATGGAAGCCCGACAGCAAATTCTCGAACAAGCCGGCCAATTACCTAATTTGTTGGTTGCATGTGTGGGAGGCGGAAGCAATGCTATTGGATTGTTTTATCATTTTTTGGATGACAAAGATATTGAAATGGTAGGCGTTGAGGCCGGCGGAAAAGAGATTGCTCCGGGTATGCATGCGGCGCGGTTTGCCGGTGGAAGTTTTGGAATGTTACACGGAGCACAGAGTTATGTCCTACAAGATGAATTCGGGCAAATCGGAAGCACCCATAGCATTTCAGCGGGTCTGGATTATGCCAGTGTCGGACCGGAACATGCTTGGCTCTATTCTTCCGGCAGGGTGAAATATACTTATGCGATGGATGAGGAAGCCCTGGAAGCATTTCAATTATGTGCACAATTAGAGGGAATAATTCCGGCTCTGGAGAGTGCGCATGCGATAGCATATGTAATAAAAGAAGCCCCTCGCCTATCCTCTGACCAGATTATTCTTGTCAATTTATCCGGTCGCGGTGATAAAGATGTTGAACATGCATCAAAATTTATTAAACTGGATACATAGAAATATGAACCGAATTGAAGAAAAATTTAAAACGCTTAAAAGAAATACAGAGAAGGCTTTTGTAGCATATATAACTGCGGGCTATCCTTACCCACAGTGTTTTGAGGATGTGATGCTGGCTCTGGATAAAGCAGGGGTTGATATTGTGGAGGTAGGCATTCCCTTTTCAGACCCAGTAGGTGATGGCCCTGTAATTCAGGAAGCATCATATACCTCCTTGTTGAAGGGAACAACACCTGCAAAAGTTTTAGAGTGGGTTGCAAATGTGCGAAAAAAAACAAACATCCCCATTCTCCTTTTTACCTATTTTAATCCTGTTCTTGTTCAAGGAATATCTGCATTCTTAAAAAAATCAGCTCAATGTGGAGTAGATGGGATTCTGTGTGTAGATTTGCCCGTAGAGGAGGCAAATGCGTATAAGATGGAAGCGGAAAAGAATAATCTTTCTACAGTTTTTTTAGTTGCACCTAATAGTTCCGAAGAACGAATACAGCATATCGTTCAGAAATGTTCCGGTTTTGTATATTATGTGTCACGATTGGGGGTAACAGGTGAGAAAAATGACATAGCCAGTGACTTGAGTGACGCGGTTAAGAGAATCAAAAAATATACAGACTTGCCTGTATTGGTAGGTTTTGGTATCTCGAAACCTGAACATGCTTCTTTTGTAGCATCGGTTTCGGATGGGGTCATTGTCGGTTCTGCTTTCGTGCGATATCTGAAAGAACATATTCATGGTTCTCAATGGAAAAACGATTTTGTCCAATATGTCAAATCATTAGTGGATGCTACCAAGAAAACGAAAAATACAACATAAAAAATTTAATTCAAAATTTTTCCCAAATGGATACTTTTCAAAATTCGTTTGATGTATATTCTCAGCTCGGTTCAGGTGATTATGGATATTGGGGTAAAGATGAAGAGGGCAATCCCTGTTACTATTTAGATACCCAAAAACAAATTGAACACGATGTTTGGCATCTTATTGGAAATGACCGTATCTCCGCAACAGCGCACGCCCGAGGTTATGTTCAAATATATGCGTGGGACCGAGGTCCCCAAATACTCAATCATTATGCCCCGGAAAAAAACAGGAAATCGGGAGGCTATTCGTTCATTTTTTCTGACAAAACGAAGGTAGTTACATATTGGGGAAATGAATCGAACAGTAACTACAAAATTATATGGGGGTGTGGTTATGTGCGGAAATTAGTTGAGAATGCCTATGTATCGGTTCAGGAAACTATATCAGTACCTGAAGGGAAAGATGCGGTTCTAATCCACCAATTGCGGATAAAGAATGGTTCCGTTGAAACACAACACTTTAAAATCGTTCCCGTCTGGGAACCCAACTGGTTGCCCCTTGACCCGGGGCTTATTATGACTCCCCCTTATGATAGATTCTGGAACATGCTTCGGGAGAGAAGAGGAAAAAAAATTCAAATATCCGCCGAATGGCTCACAGAAGAAAATGCGTTAATAGTTCAGTTTTTGAAAACAAAACCACCGCAAAAGAGCACTTCATGGCGTGTTATGCCGGTGGATTGCTTTTTCATGTGTTCTCTGAATCTTCACGACCCGAAATGTTTCCTTACGAACAAGGTGGATTTAGGAAAATATATTGCCTCACACAACAATCAAAAGAACACTATACCACAAGAAACAAGAAAATCAAGGGGCGATTTTTTTTCTTTTCTTGAAGAAAAAACTCTGGAAGCAGGTGAAGAAATAAACCTCCAATATCTTGTCGGTTATGGTTCTCATGAGGATATTGCTCACTATAAAGTGAAATATTCGACCGATGCGAGTGTAAGACCCATTAAAAAGGTTATTTCCATTAATATTCCAGATATAAAACTGCCCTTAGATAGGGAATTACGATGGCATTCTTATTATCTTCAAGCCGGGTGCGTGTATTCCGAGTACTCTAATCGTTATTTTGTTGACCAGGGGTCTGCCTATGGGTTTATTCACGGTGCTTCCGGTGCTCCACGCGACTGGGCTTTCTTTGTAGTGCCGTTGATTTATTTACGCCCTGACCTTGCGCGAGATATGATACTTTTTTTATGTCAATTACAAGATGAAAGAACGGGGAAACTCCCTTATGCCTTAGTTGGAAATGGCAAAACAACGGGTGCAGGTGTGCATTCATGGAGTTCAGATTTGGATTTATTCTTCATCTGGGCAGTGGTGGAGTATTTAGGGGCTACTTTTGATGTAGATTTACTTCACGAAGAAGTCCCCTTCCGTAATAGGGATAAGTTAAGCAAAGCAAAGGTAATCCAGCATATAGAAAAAGCATTTTATCATCTGCGAAATAAGGTAGGTATAGGGAAACATGGATTAATCCGCAGTGGTACGGGCGATTGGAATGATGTATTTCTCGCTTTTTCACCTTTCCCTCCATTAACTATGTTGAAAGGCGAAAGCGTATTTAATTCGGCGATGGCGGTATTCGTTTTCCCTGAAATAGCACGGTGGATAGAGAACTATCATCCTTCTCTGGCAGAGCAGATGTATGCGTTTGCACAGCAACAAAGAAAATCTTTACAGGATTTGTGGAACGGGAAATGGTTTCCGAGAGGATACATTGGCATAAGGGATAAAAAGTTAGGTGAGGAAAATTTATTTTTAGATGTTCAGCCCTTTGCCATTCTTGCTGAACTAATAAGTGATGAGGACCGCAAGAGGTTAATTGAAGTGATAAAAGAAAAATGTGTAGACACACAACCTTTCGGTGCAACCTGTCTTGTACCGCCGATGAGGGGGAAATTTTTAGAGACGGGTTCGGATACGAACGGGGGTGTATGGTATGCAATTAATGCGTGGTTGACATGGGCATGGTCCCTGTGTAATCCGCAACAAGCGTGGGAATTTTTAATGAAGAATATGCTCTTTACCCATGCTGAAGTGTATCCTCGTATTTGGTACGGTATCTGGTCTGGTCCAGATGCTTATAACGCCATCGAACATCCACGAGCAGGAGAAACTTTCTGTCTGAATTTCACACCCATGACCCAATTTCCGATTATGAATATGAATTGTCATGCAGGGATTCTGTTCGCGGTATTAAAAATACTGGGTCTTTGCCCAAAAAATAGAACTTTTGTTATTGACCCTAAAGTGCCTTTTACAGAATTTAGTGTTCAAACTCCACTTATTTCTTATTCATACCAGCCTGATAAAATTAAATTACAATATATCCCTGTCTGTTCGGGAAATATAAATTTTGCTGTAAAAATGAATAGAAATATCTGTTTTTCAAAGGAAAAAATAAAAATAAATTTGAATAATAAAATCTTTTCAGAATTTCACATTGATGAAGCGAAATTTCTTATTTTAAAAGCAGATGTGAAAAAAGACAATGTTTTTTCTTTAGATATAAGTATATAATTTTCAGATAGATATATATAAGCATGTGGGGACTTGACAAATTAGTTCTGCGTATGTTATTATCACTCACTATAAGTGAGTGCTAACAAATTCGGCACCGCTTGCGTTATAGAAAATGAGGACATGTTCCGTCCTCAACGAAATTAATAAGTGATCAAGTTCTTAACTTAAATTTAACCTTTAACCTCAAATGGAGGATGGTGCATTATGGCTACAAAGGTTCGTCCATTAGCAGACCGTATTCTTGTAAAACGCATTGAACCCGAAGAGACCGTGCGTGGTGGTATCATTATCCCCGACACGGCAAAAGAAAAACCCCAAGAAGCGCGGGTCATCGCTGTAGGTCCGGGTAGACTGGACGATAACGGCAAACGGGTCCCCATGGAATTGAAGAAGGGTGACCGTATCCTCATGGGCAAATATTCCGGTACCGAAGTGAAGATTGACGGTGAAGAACATGTCATTCTTCGCGAGGAAGATGTACTTGCAGTAATTGAAGAATAACCTTAAAAGAAGGAGGGATGAATTATGCCAGCAAAACAATTAGAATTCGGTGAAGACGCTCGACGGAGAGTTTTAGCGGGCGTTGTTAAATTAAGTAAAGCAGTAAAAGCCACTTTGGGACCCAAAGGACGCAATGTAGTCCTTGAAAAGAAATGGGGCGCCCCAACCGTAACCAAAGACGGTGTGAGTGTGGCAAAAGAGATTGAATTGGAAGACAAATATGAAAATATGGGTGCCCAGATGGTCAAAGAAGTGGCATCCAAGACTTCCGATGTTGCAGGTGATGGAACAACAACAGCAACCATTCTTGCGGAAGCCATTTTCCGTGAAGGAATGCGGAATGTCGCAGCAGGGTCCAATCCGATGGCTCTGAAACGCGGTATCGAGAAGGCAGTAGACGCTGTCGTCGACCGTTTAGCCAAAATGAGCAAGCAGGTTAAGAATGACCGCGATGTGTTGCGGAATGTTGCAACGATTTCGGCTAACGGGGATACCGAAATTGGGAATATCATTGCGGAAGCAATGGAAAAAGTGGGTAATGACGGCACTATTACTGTGGAAGAAGCCAAGGGAATTGAAACCACTCTTGAAATCGTGGAAGGAATGCAGTTTGATAAAGGTTACCTGTCTCCGTATTTCGTGACTAATACCGAGACGATGGAATGCGTTCTTGAAAACTGCTATATCCTTATCCATGAGAAGAAAATCTCCAGTTTGAAAGATTTGTTACCCCTGTTAGAACAGATTGCCAAGAGTGGTAAGCCGTTGTTAATCATCGCTGAAGATGTCGAAGGTGAAGCATTGGCAACACTGGTTGTGAACAAGATTCGGGGTACAATCCAGTGCTGTGCGGTAAAGGCTCCGGGCTTTGGTGACCGCCGTAAAGCCATGCTGGAGGATATTGCAATCCTCACAGGCGGTTTGGCGATTACAGAGGATTTAGGCCGTTCGCTTGAAAATATCGCTCTGAGCGATTTAGGTTGTGCCAAACGCGTCGTGATTGACAAAGACACAACCACGATTGTGGAAGGGGCAGGCAAGAATTCAGATATTATGGGCCGTATCAATCTAATTCGTCGTCAGATTGAAGAGACTACTTCCGACTATGACCGCGAAAAATTGCAAGAGCGTCTGGCAAAATTAGCCGGCGGTGTAGCGGTCATCAATGTCGGTGCAGCAACCGAGATAGAAATGAAAGAGAAGAAAGCCCGTGTTGAAGATGCCCTTCATGCGACCCGTGCGGCTGTAGAAGAAGGTATCGTTCCGGGCGGTGGTGTGGCACTGCTTCGTTGCCAGGAAGCCATTGACGAATTGAAATTAGAAGGCGACGAACTTATCGGTGCCCAGATTGTGAAGCGTGCTCTGGAAGAACCGCTTCGTCAATTAGCCGCTAATGCAGGCGATGAAGGTGCTACCGTAGTCCAGAATGTTAAAGCGAAAAAGGGAACCATCGGGTACAATGCAGAAACCGGCGAATATGAAGACCTGCTCAAAGCCGGTATCATTGACCCAACTAAGGTAACCCGCTGCGCCTTGCAGAATGCTTCCAGTATCGCCAGTTTGCTATTGACCACGGAAGTATTGGTTGCCGAATTACCGGAACCCGAGAAGAAGACTCCGGGACCCGGTGCCGGCGGTATGGAAGATATGTACTAACAAAACCCAATACCTTAATAAATAGACTTCGGGGCAGGAAAATAAAAAATTCCTGCCCCTATTCTTTTGCAATTATATAATGAGTTATTGATAGTATAGAAGGAATATAAAAAACTTTATTTGTAATTGAGGCAAGACTATGGGATGTGAAAAATGTACACATATACCTGCTTTACCCAAAGCAGATATGTATGTTTTTTATGCCTCCCATGACTACATGCTTCAGAAAGTCTATGAAGTTATCAAAGATATTTGTCATTTAGAATGGAAAGAACAATTATTGGAAGCGAAAGGGAATATGGACATCATTCTGGAATACATGAGTCAAAACAACAGTTTTACCCAGAAGGAATTCGAGAATATTTTCGTGGTGCCTCTTGAAAACGAACAGTTCCAGATATCTTTGGTGTCAAAATCTAAAAGCCTTTTTGAATATATCAATTTATACCAATCACGAGATTTCCTTTGGGCGTTGGAGAACAACTCTCTTTTCATCGAATTTATGCCCATTGTTGACTTGAAGAATAAGACCGTATTCGGGTATGAATGTTTATCCCGGGGGAGACGCCAGGATGGGACTATTATTCCTCCAGTCGATATGTTTCAATTTGCAAAATATAGCGACCTGCTCTTTTATTTAGACCGTACCTGCCGTATGAAAGCGATAAACACTGCATATGAGAAGAAAATAATGGATAACTATGTGTTTATAAATTTCACTCCTACATCTATTTACAATCCCGTGTTCTGTCTTAAGGATACCGTTGAATTAGCAAAGAAATTAAATTTTAACCTCTCCAATGTTGTCTTTGAAGTTATTGAAAGTGAAAAAATACTTGAGATTGACCATCTTCGTAATATCCTTGATTTCTATATAAAACAAGGGTTTCAAGTAGCTCTGGATGATATAGGGTCGGGGTTTTCATCGCTCCGCATGTTAGCTGAACTAAAACCTCACTTCGTCAAAATTGACATAGACCTCGTACATAATATACACAATGACCCGGTAAAATACACCATTGTCCAGCATTTAGTCGGTATGGCAAAAAATTTAGGCATAAAAGTTGTTGCAGAAGGGATAGAACAAAAAGAAGAATTAGACAAAGTTTGCGAGATAGGAGCCGATTTCGGACAAGGGTATTATTTTGGAAAACCTGCTACGGAACCCTATACCTAATAATTCTTAATGGGCATATTCGAATATCTACATATGAAGAAATATATTAAAAATCTATTGTTACTATGTGCTTCCGTTTTATTTACTTTACTTTTCGTATTAATTGTAGATAAATTTATCGCCTTTCTGCCAGTCTCTTTTTCATCTATTAAACCCCTCTTTTTGATTTTTCCACCTCATTCAGAAGAAGAATTTGTATCCTCCGATTTCCGATACAAAGTAAAGATTAACTCCATCGGTATTCGTGAGCGGGAGATTAGTATCCCCAAAGGTCAAGATACCTTCCGAATAGTGGTTTTTGGAGATTCGTATACATATGGCTGGGGAGTATCTGCAGAGGAAACCTGGGTAAGGCAGATGGAAAATAAGCTCCAGGTAAAAGGCAAAAAGATAGAGACGGTAAACCTGGGGAAACCAGGAACTAATCCCTTTTTTTATCTTGACCTCGCACAGAAAGCGATACCTTTATTACAACCTGATTTAGTCATTGTTGCTATGTTGCAAGGAGATGATTTATGTTTTTTGGGGGAAGTAAAAAAAGACAGAGAATTTATCTCTTCTATTCTATTAAAGATATATCCTAATATCTATAAATGGATTCAACAAAGAAAAATTTTATCCCTTCTTGAAAAAACTTCTACTAATGCCCCCCCGTTGATGAATTCCGCACAGAAAAACCAGCTTTCTGCTCAACAATCCGCAAAGGAAATCATGAAACAGTTTACTCCCGAAGAAGAAATACGATTTCACCAGCTCGACCGTGAAATTCAACAACTATTCCTTGACGGCCTCCTCAATCCATTTCTAATTGCAGTCTCCATGAAAAATCCTGACCTGTTCATCAAAACTGCAAATGTTTTTAATACCTTTCCTCCAGAAAAATTGAAAACGCTTTCAGAAATATTTATAGAATTCAAAAAATTAACGAAAAAGCAAGGGTCGTTATTGATGATTTTTAATGTTCCACAAAGTTTTTTTGTAAACAAACACGCATTAGCAGGTATCCAGAAAGTAGGGTTTCAAACCTGTCCCGAAATGTTAACTTCTACTCAGATAGACCAATTTGTTGAAAAAGCATGTGCTATGGCAAAGGTCCCTTTTTTAGAGATAACATCCGAAATGCGAGAACATCAAGATAACCCCAACCTGTTTTTTTCTCTGGATTCCCATCCCACTCCTGCGGGACATCAACTCATAGCAAACCTTCTTGCCCCAAAAATGCAAAGTTTTTTAGATCAACAACTCGTCTCCAAATAAATACCTTTTCCTTTAAATACTCATTTTACATAAAGTTAGTTTTCATAGCAATCCTCTAATAGATAGGGATGTTTATTCAGTATCAACCTAATTATATCTTTGTTAAGGGGAGTAATAATTCCATACAGATTTCAGTCTTCGATATAGGGGCTGTTTCCAGAGACGTACTTTTTTAGGATTGGGATTTTTTTCTTCATTCTGGTAGATATGCAAATCACTTCTTGCGAGCACAATAATCTCCTCACGCCAGTCACCTGCTACATCTACAACATACAATCGGTCTGCTTTCTCAGGGAATCGGAGCAAGAAATTACCTGTCATTGGGTCAATAATGGCAACATCACCCGATTCGTGTCGTTCTTTAGCACAAAGATATTGTCGGTCTGTTCCATCCCAATATATCGAATGTATAACTTCAATGCCCTTTCGCGTCCAATCGGCAGGGGCAACCTGCCTGAATTCGTAATCTGCAATAATTTTCCCATTAGCGTCAAAAACCCATGGTTTCTGGTCTGTGTCATATCGGCTTCGACACCAGATTTCTAACCCCGGCGAGTTTAAATCAAAATTGCCGATAGCTGAATTTTGGGGTTCCTGCCTCTTATTGTCCGAAATCCATATCATACCGTTTATACCGAAGAGAAATACCCGATTAGCACCCTCTTCCAGTGTTACCACCTCCAACCCGGGAATATCCGGTTTAACATCCGCAATAAACACACTGTCCAGATGCCCATCTAAATTCGGAATTCGAAAAATTTCCCGCCCATCCGGAGCGATAATACACCCACTAATGATTTCATCCCGCCCATCGCCATCCAGATCTGCAACACGAAACCCGTTATGAGCACACGCAAGGAAATCAGAGGTTGACCATAAAGGGTCATAATTGCCCTGCTCTAACTTATTAAGGGCAAAAGCAGAAACATACCGCCCCAGTCGGTAGCCATCCTTGTTTGTAGCCTGTAAAACAACATCCCGGTCGCCCTTGCCTCGCAAATTAACAACAGCCAGATGTTCCCAACGCTCAGCACCCTGAGGTACCGGTGGAGATGCTGTCCATTTCGTTTCACCTGTTTTCCCATTAACTACATGTAAGACGCTGTCATTGGTTAAGAAAAGTACTTCTGTCTTTCCATCATTATCTACATCATATGCTTGAACACCCGGCCCATGATGACCCGGTAAGCCATAAGTTTCCGCAGAACCACCTATACGAATATCTACATTATGTATCCATAGTTTCTCTCCATTCCATTGATACGCCGATACAAATCCCGGCCTTGTTATAAGGTAATCCATCTTTTTGTCGTTGTCTAAATCTGCCACAATCAAACTACCCGCGCTATCTTCTGGGGCAGGGATTTCCATTTTAATTACAAATGGATTTTGGGGATAGGGCGGAATATCATGAAAGCACGAGCATTGAAATGGGAATACAAGTGAAAAACATGAAATAGTAAATACAAAATGAACAATTCTTAAGGAAAACATTTTACAAATCTCCATTATTTGAATTTTTTATATACTACTACATTATTAATTTGAATATTGTACAAATCAAAATTTCTATCAAAATGTCTTGATTCCCATTTCATGTGAAAAAACCTTTCACTTTTAACTATAATGTTTTTCCTATTAATAATATATTTGTAAAAATTGAATAGGTTTCAAAAAGCAATGTCAGCAAAAAAGATAGGAATAATTACATTAGGGTGTGATAAGAATACTGTTGATGATGAGTATTTAGCCGGTCTATTAGAGGATTTGGGATGGGAAGTAATCCCGTTGGAGAAATTTAATTCAAAAAAAACTTTTGATATTATTTTACTAAATACCTGTGGGTTTATTTTGGATGCAAAAAAGCAATCAATAGATACGATTGCAGAAATAGCGGAGAGCAAGAAAAAAACAGGTAATCCAGGAAAGTTTTATGTGTTGGGTTGTTTAGCCCAGCGTTATTCTAAAGAATTATGGCAAGAATTTCCTGAAATTGATGGAATGGTCGGCGTAGGACAGTTAGATACTTTGATTAAATATATTCAAAATGAAGAGTTACCAAGAGAGGATAAATTTTGTTGTTTAAAAAAGCCTTCCGTAAGTATTGAAAAATATATTCGTAGGAAAATAATTACTCCGCGAGCCTATTCATTCCTTAAAATTGCAGATGGTTGTTCCCACACATGTTCCTTTTGTGCCATACCTAAAATAAAAGGGGGGTATCATTCTGTCCCTATGGAAGTTCTACTACAAGAAGCAGAATATTTAATTAGTCAAGGGATAAAGGAAATCAATCTCATTGCTCAGGATATAACTCGTTATGGCAGAGATTTGAAAAAAGGATATGGTTTGCCCGAATTGATTAAAGAGTTAGCAAAATTAAAAGGCGATTTTTGGATAAGATGTTTATATTGCTTGCCATCGGGGATAACCCAAAAACTTTTGCAGGTTATAAACAGAGAGCCAAAAGTTGTTCCCTATTTAGATATACCCATCCAGCATATTGATAAAAAAGTGCTGAAATTGATGAATCGCCCCGGATGGAATAAAGATACAATACAAAAGATACAGGACATACGAAAAATTGTTCCAAACATAGTTTTTCGAACGACTGTTATATTAGGTTTTCCGGGGGAAACTTACGGGGCATTCCGGAGGTTAATCCATGCGATAGAAGAAATCCGATTTGAACGGTTAGGAGCATTTATCTTTTCTCCTGAGGAAGGAACACCCGCTATAGATTTACCTAACAAAGTAGGTAAATTAGTGGCAGAACGACGCTATCACATTCTTATGGAAACTCAAGCAGAAATATCGTATGAGTTTAACAAAAGCAGGGTAGGGAAAGAATATCGGGTATTGATTGATTCATATGACGAAGAACGGAAACACTGGATAGGTAGATCGTTTGCAGAAGCGGCGGAAGTAGATGGAATTATCTGGGTACACTCACCAAATCCATTGGAAATAGGCAAATTTTATCAAGTAAAAATCATCTCTGCAGAGACCTACGACCTTTACGGGGAGGTGAAGGAATCACAGTAATATTTTTAAAATTTTAACTATCAATATTTCTACAAATTATTTCACATAAACTTCATTGTAAACTTAGATAACTTATAATCTCTGAGGTAACACAAACATTAGGAAGAAAATAACTAACATTAACATAAAACAACACATAGAAGAGGTAAAATCTACTAATGTACTTCCAAATTACATCAAAGAATAATTAAGTTAAGCATTTTTCATCGCTTTTTTTAATTCCTTCCAAAGTATAAAGAACTCTACCACTAATGTAGCCCAGCCATTCCTGTCTATGTTTTATCTTTCTCCGTGTCTCTCCGTGTTCTCTGTGGTTGAATTTCTTTTTTCTTTCTCACCACAGAGGGCACAGAGAAGTACAGAGATATATGCGTGAAGCAATGTTTATTCCCATTTTTAGTAATGGTTTTCCCTGCCAGGTCGAGGATAAACTGAGAAAAGAATACTTTATTCGCATCAAACCTTACTCTATCTTCTTTTCTTTCTCCGTGTATCTCTGTGTTCTCTGTGGTTAAATTTCTTTTTTCTCTTTCTCACCACAGAGGGCACAGAGGAACACAGAGATATATGCGGTAGGAAATAGTTGTTGCCATTTTAAATCACGGATTTACATGCCGAGTTGAAGATAAATTAAGATAAAAGAGTTCCCTCCGCATCTCATTTCTCTCCCTGTTCTTTCTGTCCGTGTATCTCTGTGTTCTCTGTGGTTAAA
>CALLRP010000003.1 GCA_938014335.1 uncultured bacterium | reverse complement strand
TGGAAGTTACCAAATAACATACACAGCGAGAGACGCTGCCGGGAACACAGGGACTGCGACAAGAACAGTGAATGTGGTAGACACGACGCCACCGGTAATAACTTTGAATGGGGCGAGTGAAATAACCCATGAATGTGGATTCCCCTTCACAGACCCGGGAGCGACCGCGACGGATGGTTGCAGTGGAAACTTAGAGGTTAAAACTGAAGGCGATGTGGATGTGAATACGCCGGGTGTTTATACGCTAACATATACCGCAACAGATGTCTCAGGTAATTCTGATACGAAGACTCGTGTGGTTCGTGTTGTAGACACAGGCAAACCAACAATAACTCTGAATGGTGCTGAGACCATAGAAATTCAAGTAGGTCAATCTTTCGAAGATCCGGGTGCAACTGCAGTTGACGCTTGTGCTGGTGTGCTTGAAGTTCAGGTATTAGGTAAAGTTAACACAAGTGTTGCGGCGACATACGAACTGGTCTACTCTGCCCAAGACCCGTCAGGCAATAAAGCAGAAGTTAGCAGAAAAGTAGTTGTAAAAGAGGCTCCTGTAGTAGTTACAGGTAATCTGACCATTTCTCCTCCTGAGGTGGTTGACTTCGGTAAACAGTTAATTGAAAAGACATACAAGCAGAAGATAGTCCTTGCCAACAAGGGCAAGATTGCTGTGAATGTAGCAATTGATGTTAAGGAGACCGCCAACAATGTATTTGCAGTTACATTCGAATCTCCGAAAATCGAAATCCCTGCTGGCAGTGTGAAGTATGTCGAAGTTACCTTCGCTCCAAAGAAAGTAGGAAAATACGAAGGTAAGGTGCTGTTTGTTGTATCTGACGGTGTACAACAGCCAAAAGAGGTCTATGTTAACCTTGTAGGCGAAGGTTATAAACCGAAACGCAGATTTTTGTTCATCTCTTGTTCGCCGACCGAAGGGACAACCAGTTATGTGGGTGACTTGATGTTCATTACCATGGCAAGTGCGGTTATGTTCTTCGTCCTCAGAAGAAAGAGAGCAACCAATAGTTAAGGATAAACTAACATTCAGATAACTTCAACCCCTGCATCTTACAAGATGCAGGGGTTGTTCTTTATGTACGAATCAGATAAATTTATTTTTTATAACTGCTTTTTTTACAATAATAAAGAACTAAAACATATAAAAAGACATTATAAATAATAAGGTTTAGAAAAAATATTTTGATACGGGAGATGTTTAATGAAAAATAAAATATCATATTTTTATATTATTTTACTTCTTATAATTCCCCTACAATTATGGTCAGATAATCCACCTCAATTAACGATTCAACCTGCACCAGGATATGATTATATTTTTGGTATTGTTGAATTAGGGAAAATGGCTGAAAAGGAAATGTATATAATCAATACAGGGCAGGGCATACTTTCTGGCTCTGTTACATTAGAAAATCCAAAACAAGGGACAACAGGTGAAGAAGAAAAAGTATTTTTCCTTTCAGGCACCACAAATTTTTCTCTTTTTGAGAATCAATCTACAGTGGTTAAAATTCGTTTTGTCCCAATAAAATCAAAGGAATATCAGGGGAAAATAAAAGTGGTCGCATCGGAGGGTCAAAGTGCAGAGATTACATTGAAAGGAACGGGAAACAAACCCCCCAAAGCATACTATCTTTTGGGTTGTGGAAAAACACAGGGAGCTAAGTATGGTTATCATGTAGATTTAATAGTTATATTAATTGTAGTTCTTCTTCTTTTTACAAAAATGAGAAGGGCGATTAATTAAAAAGATAACGATAAGAAGTATAAAGGGGAATCATAATGAAAAAGATTTTTGTTATACTATGTATTTTATTAAACAGTATCTTATTATTTGCAGAAGCAGAAAAAATTTCTTTACCCCCTCCAAGGCATGGTGGGATATATGTGATTGCCCATCGGGGATTTCATCAGGGCTATCCTGAGAACACCTTAATTGCATATCAAAAGGCAATTGAGTTAGGGGTTGATTTTATTGAAATAGATTTGAGAACGACAGCGGATGGGGAAATTGTAAGTATCCACAATAGTACGGTAGATGACTACACGAAAGATGCAAGAGGAGCCGTAAATCAATTTACTCTGGAAGAATTAAAGAGGTTAGATGTAGGTAGCCGTGTCGGACCTGAATTTGCAAATCAGCGAATACCGACTTTGGATGAGATTTTAGAATTATGTAGAGGGAAGGTGGGTCTATATGTGGACATGAAAAGTGCAGACCCTAAAAAAGTTCTTCAAAAACTTGAAAAATATGATATGAAATATCGGGTTGTATGGTATGGTGGTCCGCGTGACTTTGAAATTGTAAGAAAAGAATGTCCCGACTGCTTTATCATGCCAGACCCGGGAACAGAAAAGCATCTTGAATATATGTTCATACGTTTTTCTCCCCGTGTAATTGCATCCGATTTTCAATCATGCACAGCGAGTTTTGTTCAGACCTGTCATGAGAAAGGGGCGATTGTATTTATGGATGATGCTGGGCCCGATTCATGGGAGGAATCGTTGAACCGGGGTGTTGATGGGATACAAACGGATTATCCTCATCAACTTATCGAGTATTTAGAGAAGCGGGGTCAGCAAAGGGAGTAAAACGGAATGATAAAGTTAAATGCGGGAAGGATATTGCTGGCAGTAGAGTGGGCAATGACCCTGCATAAGGAACAGAGAAGAAAAGGTAGAAATATTCCATATATTACTCATTTGTTAAGTGTTGCAAGTAAGGTGTTGGAATGTGAAGGAGATGAAGACCAGTTTATTTCTGCGTTATTACATGATTCTGTAGAGGATCAGAATGGGATAACTATTTCAGAGATAGCAAATAAATTACCCAAGGCAGAGAATGAAGAAATTGGGGATGCTTTTCATTTCTCTTATGTAAAAGATGAGGATGAAAGCAAATCGGCTCTGGAACTATTGAAAATGATTGCGAGAACATTTGGGGAAAAAGTTGCTTATTATGTGGAACAATGTTCCGATTCTTTTACGTATCCTAAGAAACCGTGGAAACAAAGAAAAGAGGAATTCATTGCTCGTTGTTATTCAATGTCGCCAGAGGTCAAACTTATTGTTGCTTGTGATAAGTGGCATAACTTGTATTCGACCTACCATGATTATCGGCGAGAGGGTGATATTGTTTGGTTGCAATTTAATGGGAAAAAGGAAGGAAGTATCTGGTACTATCGTGAAATCATACAAGCATTAAAAAAAAACTGGTACCACCCCATCCTTTCTGAATTGGATTTTTATCTTTGTTGTTTAGTGGATAAAAACAATGATTTTAGTTAAAACCGACTTTTGGGACACGGGGAACTTTTAATTTTCTCCCTGCGGGCAGGAGATAAGGTTTTTTCAAATTATTTAACTGAATAATTTCCTCTTTGGATACACGCATGTCTCTTGCAATAGAATCCAAAGTATCGCCATATTTCACCGTGTATATAATCGTTTCTCCTGTTGAAGGGAGATTCGATTTTTCTTCTGTTTCTGATATATTATTTTGCGGTTTCTCCGCTGGGGGTTCCGTTGGAGTGGATGGAGGTTGTTTCTCCGTTTCTGTATTATCGGTATTTTCCTCTGTCTCTGGTATATTCAGAGGAGCGAGTTTAGGTTCTTCTGCTTTTTCTTTAGTAGGGGCCGTTTTTTGTTGAGGAGGATTTATTTCTGTTGCTTGGGGAATATAAACAACTATATTAAATCCATACTTAATCAGATTGGGGTCTTGTAGCCCGTTCCAAGCCATGAGGTCTTTAGGTTTCACCTGATATTTTTGGGCAATATTATATAAAGTTTCTCCACGAGCAATTTTATGAATAATTGCCTTTGTTCCGGGTGGTTGAGGTGT
This sequence comes from uncultured bacterium, assembly GCA_938014335.1. GTDB lineage: Bacteria > Hydrogenedentota > Hydrogenedentia > Hydrogenedentales > Hydrogenedentaceae > Hydrogenedens. Next base: position 192,542 of record CALLRP010000003.1, on the reverse strand, counting down.
TTTTTGTATCGATTCAGTAGTTGGTTTTTCTTTGGGCGTTTCTGGGGGAATCTCTTTTAGTTTTTCTTCAGAGGTCGGTTTTGTTTCATTAACAATTTGAGTTGTATCTTGAGCGACGGTTACCTCTGCTGGTTTTGGTTCAGCAGGGGCAGTATCACTACTTGTAGTTATTGGTTCGTTTTGTATCGTTTCAGTTGGTTTTGTAGTTTCTTCAGCAGGAGGAGCAGTAGATTCTTGAGGAGATTCTGGTTTGGTGGTTTCAGCAGGAGTAGGGGTTATTACAGATTCTTGAGGTGGAGATGTAAAGCTTGTTTCAGCAGGAGGTGTTATGGCAGGTGAAGGGGTAACTGTTTCAGTCTCTTGCATATTAGGTTGTTTTTGTTCGGCTACTAAGGTTGTTTCCGGAGGGGGAGTACTTTCTTGAAGTTCTGTTTTCGGTAGGGGGCGGATACTTGAAATGAACTTAGCTAACCGTTTACATCTTTCTTCTTTGGCTTCTTTTGATATATTTTGTTCTATCCTATCTTTTATTTTTGTGATTTCATTCATATCTTCGAGAGAGATACAAATAAGGTCAATGCCTACGCCAGCCATTTGTAGAGCAATATCTGCATAGGATGCCGTTCCATCCAGAGGATACTCTGCTATATCATCTGCAATTATAATTCCGTTATATCCCCATTTCCCACGGATTAAACCATAAATAATTTTTTGCGATACGGTTGCAAGTATAGAAGGATTTTCATCCTCCAGTAAGGGAATGGATACATGTGATACCAATAAACCGGGTAAATCTTGGTCGACTGCCTCTGAAAATGGGAATAACCAGGTTGCTAATTGAGAAATGCCTTCTTCGTCGGATTTATCTACATCTAATGCAAAATATGTTTTTCCATTTATTTCTTTTTTCACGGCGAGAGTTTTACTTGGGAAGCTTTTTACCACAGGTATCACTTTCCCCTGCCAGATTCCCTTTGCAAAAGATAAGCCTATCCATTGTATTACTTCTGTTTTATCACCAATGTAATTGGCTTTCTCTGTTTCTGAGACACGCCCTGTTACATAAAGCTCTATCATAGGGCCCATAAGGATAGAGATACCCCATTCTCGGATTTTCTGGGCATAAAGTGCTCCTGCTTCGGTTATATTACTTGTGTCTGTGTTTATATTAAAATCAGAAAGTCTTGGTAGTCCTTGAAATTCTGGGAAAGATTGTAAAAAATTTATATCCAGGTCCATAGCAAGTAATGGTAAGTAGGAGTTGTTATTTTGTATCCTGCTCCGAATATTTTGTAAAAGGTTCAAGAATCTATCTTTATCTGTAACTCCCTGTGAAGGTTTAACCAGTACTGCAAACGGACGAACCTGCTTTATCATATCGATAGCTGTGTCCGAGTATTTTTCTTCGTTCAAGATATAAATAAAAGGGGAAGTGTTTTCTAATTCTGTTAGTAATAGTTGCTCTTCATCAATTTTGGGTGGTTCAGATGGTTTTGGAAGTTTCTCCTGTTTTTCTATAACCTGGCTTGTTGGAGGAATGGGGGGAGGAGTTTCTTTTGGAGGAGGATTTAGTTGTGAATACATGTAGAATAGAGCAAAACCGACGAGCATCCCTAAAATAAAAACTATTACCATACGGAAAGGGGATTGTCTCTTATATGCTTTTACATTCAAATCAATAATTTCCACTTTTCAACCCTCCAGTGTTCAGTTTAATTAATAAATTAAATCAACATTACAATCATAATAAATGAGAAACTTATCCTATTTCAATAAAATGATTTTTTATATACGAAATTCATTTCTATGGCACAATATTGTTAAAATATATCACTTAATCAAAGGGAGTAAATGATAAGAGAATTGAATTATGGAATCTTCTCGTAAACCTGATAAATCTTCTTTTTTATTTGATTTGTTTGGCTTCCCTATGCTCCCGATACAGGGTGCGCTTCGGGTGAAAAAAAGGGATAGTCATATTGAACCTTTTAGCCTCCAAAAATTATCTACATCTATTAAAAAGGCTCTTCGGTCTGCAGGAGTTGATGAAAGGGGTTTAGATTATAGTCTTGCGTGTGCAGTAAAAACCTACTTACGAGAGTGTCATGGACTCGAATCTATTATTCCTTCACAAGAAATCAGTACGGTAACCATTCAAGTCCTTCAAGAAATGGGGGAAAACAAAACCGCACGCGTTTATAAAGAATTTGCTCGACAAAAGAGCCTTCAGCAGCGACTTATTACAACATCCAAAATTACAACCTTTTCTGTTAAGAAATCTAATGAAGATTCTTCCCTGGAATATATCGAGTTTTTCAAACAGAATACGGATGTGATTACAGAACAAATTCATAATCTATTGGAGATATTGAATTTGAAAAAAGAAATTCTGGAAAAGGTTGTTAAACAAGTATTGGAAGTGCTTGGTCAAATTGATTGCCAGCGTCCCTCTTTAAATTTCCTTGGGGAATTATGTGCTACTCTTCTGAGGAAGGAAGGTATTTCAATTTCAAATAAACAATCATTAGTTAGTCTTTATACAAATGAATGTTTTGAGATTATTAAAAATGTTCATATAGAAGAACTTACCCCTGAGGATACGGATAATATATTAGGTAGAAAGATAAAGGAACAGGTGTCTCGTTCATTTATATTTTCTCCTGAGGTATTGGATGCTCATGATAAAGGATTTATTTATATACATACATTAGATAAACTTGACAGATTATGGTCGTTTGATCACTCTGCCTATGCCCTGTGGTCATTAGGGCGGGAAAAAATTTCTTCTATTCGGACACCGGGGGACTTCTGGAATTTACTTACGGATACTTACTACGAAAGGACGGATTTTTTTGTTAAACCCATCACATGGTGGGGGTTTAATTGGGCTATTGCGCCGCTATTAAAAGGTCTGGAAGGGAATGATTATAGGGACTGGCTTTTTCAATGGGTGGACGAATGTGAAGAAATGAGTAGTGATGAACCGGGAATGCAGATCGTTTTTGATTGGGCTGTGCCTGAGAAGTGGGCCGATTCCTATGCTTTAGGAAATCGAGGCAAGAATTTGAGAACTCCGTATTCTGCATACTCTTACACAGCTCAAGAAATGATGACAGATGTAATGGAATGCATCAGCAAAAGGGGAAAAAGCGCACCCTCTCTTTCCCGTTTTTTCTTATGGAGGTTTAATCTTCCTTTACAAGTAGCTCCCTCACATAGTTTTTGGCATTTACTTACTTTCTGTGTGGAAGATAATGAAATGCCTATCTCACTTTATTTTACACCGCTCGATTTTATAAGTATGAATCCTCAAATTGGGCTCGGGGGAATGACAATTAACCTTGCACGAATTGCATATAATCAACCCTCAGAACGCCCATTTTACACTCTGGTGTTTCAAACACTTCTATTAGCAATTCGTGCGTGTGAAGAGGGGCTAAAATTCATTTCAACATATTATGGCGATATGAATGGGGGTATATGGAAATCAGTGATGGAACAAATCTATAAAAATCCGTCAAATATACCTTGTATTACTGCATTTCCTATAAATCTATATCTTTGTGGCTTAAGAGAGGCTTTACAAATTATGAGTTTTGATAAGGAATTGAAAAATATAGAAGTATGGGATAAGGCAGAAGTTATGCTGAAGAAGATAAAGGGGATGTTGGCAGGCTGTCTTAAAGAGAAAAACTTAAAAGTGAATTTATGTTTAGAAACAAATATAAATGTTCTTCGAAAACTGGCTCAAAAAGATATGGATGAATTATCCGATTTGTTTGTCATGTTGGAACGAGACGAATCTTTTCGGTTTCTTCCGCAATATTCAAGCGATATTGCTCCTTTGGTGTTTTATCATCCCGATGAACTTGTTCCTCAATTGAAGAAATTATTTAACATTGCCCAATTATTAGATGAACCTGTCCCCGCATATTTTTCCCCTCAACGCGTATGGGATGGTTTGATTTTAGGTGAGGTAATAGAATTATTTAACAAAACGAATACGAACAATGTCCCTGTTTTGTTGCGGTTTATCCCATCGGAATGATATCGGATGGGTCGGACAAGTTAGACAATTCAGACGAGACATACAGGTCAAACCCATTATTCCCATTCTATTGTGGCAGGGGGTTTTGAGGTGATGTCCATTAATACTCGATTAATTCCTGGAACTTCATTGCAAATCCTGCTGGCGCTTCTCTGTAAGATATCGGGTGAAAAGCGGAACCAATCCGCAGTCATGGCATCTTCTGATGTAACCGCACGCAATACACAAACTTCTTTATAGGTCCGCTCATCTCCTTGAACGCCGACACTTTTGACGGGGAGTAAACAAACAAATGCCTGCCAGATTTGGTTGTATAATCCTGCTTTTTGAATTTCTTCTATGAATATAGCATCAGCTTCTCGCAAAGTATGTAATCGTTCTGCCGTTACCTCACCAATGCAACGCACAGCGAGACCCGGTCCCGGGAACGGATGACGATGTATAATTTCATCCGGTATTCCTAATTGTTTTCCTACATCCCGAACCTCGTCCTTAAACAGTTCTCGCAGAGGTTCTATTAATTGTAAATTCATTTTCTCGGGAAGTCCCCCTACATTATGATGGCTTTTTATGGTAGAGGAAGGACCGCCCGTTGCGGATACAGATTCAATTACATCGGGGTATAGTGTGCCCTGAGCAAGGAAAGACAAGTCACCTAATTTTTTAGCTTCTTCTTCAAATATTTCTATGAACAAATTTCCAATAATTTTTCTTTTCTGTTCGGGGTCTGTTATTCCTCTCAGGGCTGATAAAAATCTGTCCTGTGCCTTAACGCAATGCAAGTTTATATGAAAATTATCGCGAAAAACTTTTTCAACCATTTCAGGTTCGCCTTTTCGCAACAAACCATTGTCCACAAACACACAATGCAGGTTATCCCCAATAGCACGATGTAATAACACCGCGGTTACACTGGAATCCACGCCCCCACTTAAGGCACAGAGGACTTTTTTCCCATTAATTTTTTCACGCAGTTCCTGAATGGTTTGTGTTATGAAATTGCCCATAGTCCAGCCGGAATCTGTCTGACAGATGATATGGACAAAGTTTGAAATGATTTTTTGTCCTTCTGGGGTGTGCACAACTTCGGGATGAAATTGCACACCATAGAATTTTCGTTTTGGGTCGCCAATCACTGCATAAGGACAATTTTCTGTGGCTCCCATAGTAACAAAGTCCGGGGGAAGTGCTGTGACTTGGTCTCCATGGCTCATCCATACAGGAGTTTCTTTATGAACACCATGGAGTAATTCTGAATTTCCCTTATGTTTTAAATAGGCGATACCATATTCTTTTTGAAAAGCAGGTTCTACCTTCCCGCCGAGTAATTGAGCAAAAATTTGCACTCCATAACAAATGCCTAATATTGGAACCTGTAGGTCAAAAATTTCCATTTTGGGAAGGGGAGCATTCGGTTGATGAACACTTGCAGGACCTCCACTTAATACAATTCCTGCGAGGTTCGGTGTTTTGATTTTTTCTAAGGGGACATTATAAGGAAGGATGATACTATAAACACCTGCTTCCCGAATACGCCGTGCTATGAGTTTACTGTATTGAGCACCAAAATCAAGAACAACGATGACGGGTCCTTTGTATTCCATAATTTATTACCTCGGTATCTGGTAATTGGGGGCATCTTCTGTAATCGTTACATCGTGAGGATGACTTTCTTTAATTCCTGCGGATGTAATTCGTATTAATTTTGTTTTTTCCTGCAATGTTTTTATATTCGGACAGCCACAATATCCCATTGCGGCACGAAGCCCCCCCACTAATTGATGGATAACATCGGCTAACGCTCCACGGTAAGGGACGCGTCCCTCAATTCCTTCAGGAACTAATTTTGTAGGTTCTGTGTCAAAGTGCATATATCGAGTTTTGCTTCCTTTTTGCATCGCTTTAATGGAACCCATACCACGGACTAATTTATAGGTTCGTCCTTCGTATAAGATGCGTTCACCTGGACTTTCCTCTGTTCCTGCAAACAAACTCCCAATCATTACTGTATCCGCCCCTGCGGAAATAGCCTTTGCTATATCGCCTGAGTATTTAACTCCCCCATCCGAGATAAGGGGGATATTTCTTGATTTACAAACACGAGCCACATTTAGCACCGCGGTAATTTGTGGGACACCGACTCCTGTAACTACACGGGTTGTACATATTGCTCCGGGACCTACACCTACCTTAACCGCATCTACTCCTGCATCTATTAATGCTTGAGCCCCTTCACTTGTAACAACATTCCCGGCAATCACGGGAATCTTGGGATGCCGTTTTTTTATCAATGAGACCATTTCTATCACGAGAGCGGAATGTCCATGAGCGGAATCAATAACTAATACATCTACACCTGCTTCTACCAGGGCATCGGCTCGTTTGAGTTCATCCTCTCCGACACCGATTGCAGAACCGACCCGTAAACGGCCCATTTCATCTACACAACGATTTGGAAAATCCCGAGCTTTGATAATGTCTTTTACTGTAAGTAAACCAATAAGTCTGCCTTGGTCGTCTACCACAGGCAATTTTTCAATGCGATGCTTGTGTAAAATGCGTTTTGCTTCATCTAAAGTAGTCCCTGGCGGGACGGTGACAATTCGTTCTTTGGGAGTCATAATTTCGGATATTTTCCGTGTAAAATCTTCTTCGAACCTCAAATCGCGATTGGTAAGGATTCCAACTAAAATACCGTGTTCATCTGTGATAGGGACGCCTGAAATCCGATAACGAGACATTAACTGTTCTGCATCGGCGAGAGTATTGTTAGGGGATAAGGTAAAGGGATGTGTAATAACACCGGATTGAGACCTTTTTACGCGGTCTACTTCTATTGCCTGCTCTTCGATGGTCAAATTTTTATGAATAATCCCGATTCCCCCTTCTCGAGCGATTGCTATGGCAAGACGCGACTCAGTTACAGTATCCATTGCCGCACTCATTATAGGAATGTTTAACTTGATGTTTCCGGCGAGTCTTGTACTTATATCGGTATCTCGGGGAAGGACGGATGAATAAGCAGGCTCTAACAATACATCATCGAAAGATAATCCTTCGGTAATTCGCTCTTCTTCTTGCATAGACAAATATCCCAATAACAAAATTAATAATGGATTTTATTATTTAACCCCGCGGACTTCCCACGGGTATATAATTATAAAGAAAAAAATGTAAAAATGCAAAAAATAAGGAGATTTTTTTATAAAGTTGGATGAGCAGAAAAGTTGGGCTTAAGGAAGTCGAATGGGAATGTTCACCGGTTTACCCCCGCGTATAACTTGAACATTAAGTTCTTTTACTCCTTTGAGTTTTTCATATAACGGCATTGCTTGTGAAAAATCCGTTATAGGAAAGCCATTAACAGAAGCAATAATATCTCCATCTTGAAAACCGAGAGCGTTGGCATAAGGAATCTGATTAATGTTAGGGACAGCCAGTCCAATAGGTTTTCCGGATTCGTCACGGGCAACGGTAGGAGTATGTTTCATTAACAATTGATTGGGGTCTATCTTTGTCTCATTAAAATTGATTTTTGATGCATCTATGTAAGGAACATTAGCGGAAGAGAAAGTGCCGGTATATACTTCGTTTCCTTTTGCTTTTAGTATCTTTTTGTCTTCTTTTATTTCCTCTTTAGGTTCTTCTTTTTTATCTACTTTGTAAGTAATTTGTGGTAATCCTTTACTTTTACGGTAATCCCATGGTCCTAAGGGAGTGGTATCAGACCACAGTCCTTTTTTTTCACGAATCGCTTCCGCACAAAGCTTTTTAAGGTTTAAAGCCTCTTTTGCATTTTCTTCATCCCACCATGCATAGCCTTCCTTTACTAATACTTCACTTACATCATCTCCTGTTTCTGTTTCAACTTTACATACACGGTAGCCAAGGTTGTCTGTTGTTAAAACTTCAACGGTTACTTCTTTGCCACCGATGAGTTCTTTTAAGAATTGTTTTCCTTCTTCATGGAAATTTTGTCCCTCATCGGGACTGTCCACGCCGTAAAGGCGGATATTTATCGTCGGGACATTTTCTCCGTTGATTTCTGCAACAAATGTATCTCCTTCTTTTATGTCTTTGACTATACACTTGTAAGTTTCTGCTGAGAAACTGAAATTACACAAAAGAATCATAGAGAAAATTATAAAAATGTAGATAAAGGATTTGTTCATATGAGTCACCTTTCTCTTTGTCTCTATAATATTGTACTACAAATTTGTAAATGAATAAAGAGATTCTTCTTCTCTCTTTTATAAATGAAGATATATTGTTCTTACTTTTGGGGAAAGATAAATTCATTTTACTTTTTTAGTGAAGTTTGATTTTATGATAAAAAAGGTTGGAAGTGTCGAGTGTGAAAGGCTTGCTCTGTTATTTAGCAGATACGAGGTAACTGTTCGCCACTGAGCATAGGAAGGGCTAACTCGATGCCAATTGCGTTCTCTAAAATAACGGGAATGCCTCTGTTTTCTTTTACTACTCCGATTTGTTTTGGAGTAAGGTCAGGATATAAATCTTCCCATATCTGGAGGACATCCGATACATATTTTTCGGGCACGAAGGCTATAAACCTTCCTTCGTTAGCGACATAAAGAGGATTTAATCCTAAAATTTCACATGCTCCACGGACATCGTCACGGATTGGTATTTTATCCTCCTGTATGTTGAAAGTCAGATGGCTTTCTTCCGCTAATTCGTTGAGTGCTGATGCTAATCCACCGCGTGTGCAATCTCGTAAACAGTGTAACGGAATCTCGGCTTCTATGAGAGAAAGTACAGACGGGGTTAAACACATACAATCACTTTCTAACTCGGGCTCAAAATGTATTTCTTCACGGGCACTCAACACGGCCAATCCATGCCTTCCAATATCTCCGTTGATCAGGATACAGTCACCGGGCTTTATCTGTGACGGACAGGGAGGAGGGTCTTGTTTTACGATACCAATTCCGCTTGTGTTTATATATAAACCATCACCGGAAGCATTGTTGATGACTTTTGTATCTCCGGTCACGATACTTATTCCCGCATGGTCAGATTCTGTTTTTATCATCTGAACAATCTTTTGTAATGTGGCGATTTCCAATCCCTCTTCAAGGATAAAACCTACACTCATATAAAGGGGATATGCTCCTGCCATCGCTAAATCGTTTACCGTTCCACATACTGCTAATTTGCCAATATTGCCCCCGGGAAAGAACAGCGGTTTAACGACGAATGAATCGGTTGTGAACGCAAGTTTTATCCCTTGAATGTCTAAAAAAGCGGAATCATGGTGTTGTTGAAGCAGGGGGTTTTTGAAGGCGTTCTCAAACACATTTTTTATAAGTTGGTGCATGAGTGTCCCGCCTCCACCATGGGCTAAAACGATTTTGGATTTGTCTGCTTGTTCTATAGGACAACTCCATGTAATTGCTTGTTTTTCGTCCATCCCTAACATCCTTTGTTTTATTCAATCCATTCGGAGTTTTTCGTTGTTCTTATTTTATGCAAATATACTTATTAGGGCAAATCATAAATTGCCCCTATATTATCATTTATCTTTTTTCATATTGGTAATAGGCGGAACAGGCTCCTTCGTTGGAGACCATTGGGGCACCTATTGGGTTTTCAGGTGTGCATGCCGTCCCAAAAGCAGGGCAATCTGTTGGCTTTTTCTTCCCTTGAAGAATTGTACCAGCGATGCATACGGTTTGTTTTTCGTCCATCTTTACAAAAGAAAGGTTGAATTTTTGTTCAGCGTCAAATTCCAAATAATTGGATTTTAATTTTAATCCACTTTTAGGAATACAACCTAAGCCACGCCAATGCTGGTCGCATACCTCAAATATTTCCTTCATTAGTTGTTGTGCGGGAATATTCCCTTCTCTACGAACAGAACGGGTATAGGCATTCTGGACATTATTTTTACCGTGTTCTAACATATTTACACATTTTTGTATTCCTAATAGCAGGTCTATGGGTTCAAAACCTGTAACAACAATGGGTATTTTGTATTTCTCAGCGATGGGTTCATATTCGTGATAGCCCATGATGGTGCAGACATGCCCTGCTGATAAAAAGCCTTGAATCTGACAATAAGGGTCCGACAATAAAGCTTCCATAGCGGGGGGTACTAAGACTTGAGCACAGAGGAGAGAAAAATTTTTAAGTCCTAATTCCTGTGCTTTTTTGACAGCCATTGCATTTACGGGTGCAGTAGTTTCAAAACCTACAGCAAAGAATACGATCTGTTTATCAGGATTTTGCTGTGCTATTTTAATACTGTCCAATGGTGAATACACGGTTTGTACATTTGCTCCCTGCCCACGGGCTGATAATAAAGAAGTCTTTGTTCCCGGGACACGCAACATATCCCCGAAACTGCAAAGAATGACATCTTTTTCGAGGGCTAATTGTATGGCGAGGTCAATCTTTTGAACGGGAGTAACACAGACAGGACATCCCGGTCCGTGAATCAGTTGTATCTCAGGAGTTAAAGCGCGGTCGATACCGTAACGAAGAATGGCGTGAGTCTGTCCCCCACAGATTTCCATAATGTTCCATGTCTGGTGGGCGGATTGTTTTATCTCATGAATGAGTTGTTGTGCTAATTGAGGATTTCGATATTCATCCATGTATTTCATGATGATAAATCCTCCGGGGGAATATCTATATCCGCATTTGCAAATTCTTCTAATATCCGTTCAGCTTCTTCTTCATCTACAACACTGATAGCCATTCCTGCATGCACTAAAACATACATCCCCTCGGTAGCTTCGGGAGTTAATGCAAGAGATATTTCCTTAATGACGCCGGCAAACTGTACTTTTGCCATACGCAAGGTAGGGTCATTTTCGTCTATGTTAATAATTTTACCTGGAATGGCTAAACACATATGTTATTTATCCTTTTTATTTGAATAACGAATTGCATAGTAAACTTGACCTAATGAAATACCACCGTCATTGGGCGGTATCTGTTCTGCAAAGTAAATTGTATGTTCAGATTGGAGCAGTTTAATAGTATACTCAAGTAGAAGGCGGTTTTGAAAACAGCCTCCGTTAACAATAACATTTGAGATACCTATTTTATTCGCTACTTGTTTTATGCAATGGGCTACATATTGGTGAAATAAACTGGCTAATTGAGTAGAAGGCATTCCTTTCGTCTTCTGTGCGATGATAAACTCGATGAGGGGTTGCCAGTCCAAAACATGTGCATCGGTTTCTTTTCTGATGACTATGGGAATGTCTATATATCGGGTATTCTTTGCTTCACTGGCTAATGTTTCTAATGTCATCGCGGATTGGGCTTCAAATGAACATACCGGGCGAAGATCGAGTAACATTGCCACCGCATCAAATAAACGACCTACACTGCTGGTGCGAGGTGTATTTATGTTATGTTTGAGCATCTGTTGCAAGGCATGCCATTCTATTTTATGAAAGGCATTAGAAATAGGTTCTGAAACAGAGGTACTCTTTTCAAATAAATCGTCTCCGTATATTTCATACAAGATGCCCAGTAGAGAACGGCGGGGTTCTCGAACTGCCTTATCTCCGCCGGGAATGGGAAAATTCCGCCAGTGCCCCCAACGAACAATATCTTCTTCTGTAAGTATAAAAAATTCTCCTCCCCAGATAGTACGGTCCAATCCGAACCCCGTCCCATCCCAGATAACTGCAACAGCAGGTAATGGGACTTTTTTTTCTGCTATCACGGCAAGAGCATGCGCAATATGATGTTGAACCGGTATGACAGGGTTTCCCTGTTGGTATGCCCACTGAGTGCTGGTATAATCGGGATGGGCGTCGGCTACGAGAATATCGGGGGTTCTTTCGATAAGATTTAATAAGGTATCGCGTGATTGATGGAAGCCTTCTATGGCTCTTTGCGTTTCTAAATCTCCCAGGTGCTGGCTTAAAATGACCTGGTTATCATAGTTAACTGCCACGGTGTTCTTCAGATGTCCTCCCACGGCTAGGAAAACTGTAGAGGTTGGTTCGGATAAAAAAATAGGTTGAGGGACATATCCACGAGAACGGCGGAGTAATATCGGTTTATCCATGACTACATGTACAATGGAATCGTCTACATGACGCACAATAGGGCGGTTATGTACCAGGAGATAATCTGCTATGTTTTTTAATCGTTCTAATGCTTCATGTTCATCTATACAGATGGGCTCATCGGAACGATTACCGCTGGTGGCAACAATAGGGATATTTATTTCTGCCAGTAGTAGGTGATGAAGCGGAGTGTAAGGAAGCATAACACCATGTCGGGATTGCTCTGGAGCTACTTCTTTGGCAATCCGAGAACTATTGGGGCTTTTATCCAGTAAGACAATGGGCGATTCAGAGGAAGTGAGGAGAGATGCTTCTAAGTCAGATACGATACAGTCTTTCTTCACTTCTTCCAACGACGGATACATGAGAGCAAAGGGTTTTTCTTCTCTGTTTTTACGTTGGCGAAGTCTCTGAACGGCTTCAGAATTTGTAGCATCTACTATAAGATGAAATCCCCCTAACCCTTTTATAGCAAGAATGGCTCCATTCTTTATCAAACCAGCAGTTTTCACTATCGCTTCATCTTTTTCAAATAATTTTTCTCCTTTTTCATTCCACAGCACTATCTGGGGACCACATGTAGGGCAAGCAATCGGTTCCGCATGAAACCGTCTGTTGGATGGGTTTTCATATTCCTCTCGACATTGGGCACACATCTGGAAGGAAGCCATCGAAGTGTTTGCTCGGTCATAGGGCATTCGATAAATAATGGTGTACCGGGGTCCACAAAGAGTGCAGTTTATAAATGGATAGCGATAACGGCGGTCTTTGGGGTCGTTCATTTCACGAAGGCAATCGGGGCAGGTGGCAATGTCCGGGAGTATGCGTGTGTGAAAGGTCCCCTCGGAATAAGTTGGGTGTATACAAAAATGTTTATCTTTTTCTTGAATTGACAATTCGAGCGTTGTAATTCCGTCGATATGTGCATGTTTTGGGTATTCTGTTTTTAGAGAAGAGAGAAAATTTTCAATAGAAAAATCTGTTCCTTGAATTTCTATGTATACGCCGTCAGAGCGATTTTGGACCCAACCCGTAAGTCCATGTTGAGTGGCGATACGGTAAACAAAAGGTCGAAAACCAACCCCTTGAACTATTCCATTGACATGAATACCTATTCTTCGTATTTTCAAAGCATTATTCATGCTTATTTTTGTCCGACATGACCTGTTCTCGGAGCCAGTTGACCCAATCGCTTATCCCATCTCCGTGTGTGCAGGATACATGCAGAATGGGAACGCCTGGTTGTATCCCCTGAACTCCTTGTGTAAATTCCTCCACATCGAACGGCACATAAGGCAATAAATCAACTTTATTGAGGATAACAAGGTTTGCGGTATGGAATAATTTAGGATATTTAAAAGGTTTATCTTGCCCTTCGGTAACACTCACTACTGCAACTCGCGATTTTTCCCCTAAATCGAAACCTACTGGACAGACCAAATTTCCCACATTTTCGATAATTAATAGATCGATATCGTTTAAGGGTAATTTGTCTAATGCCTGGAGTACCAATTGTGATTCCAGATGACACCCTCCCGCTGTGTTTATCTGTACTACGGGAACATCATATTTGGCGATACGTTCTGCATCACGGGTTGTTTCCGGATCTCCTTCGATAACTCCTATCCGTACCCCGGATAGTCCCTGTTTTAATGCGGATTCAATTAATGAGGTTTTCCCAGAACCGGGGGCACTAATCATATTAATACATGAAATCCCATGCTCATCGAATCGGGAACGAACCAATTTAGCTATATCATCATTTGCCTTTAATACCTTTTGAACTACATCTACTTTCATGATACAACTCCTTTATCTAATTGTCATCAAAATAAACGGATTCAAGAATAATTTCACTTCCTTGAATAATCTCTCCGCCTATTTCGTTACATTTCGGGCATAACCAGATGGTGTCCTCAGGTTCATAAATTTCGGAACATTTTCTACAGCGAATTTTTATAGGCTCAATAATCATGTTGAGTTCTGCCTTCTCGGCACAGGTCCCTTCTTTTGCCTGTTCAAACATAAAAAGAAAAGTTTCTGTGTTAATATATTCCAAAGAGCCAATTCGAAGAACAATTTTAGAGACAGTACTTTTTTCCTGTTCTTTACAGATTTGTTCTACCTGCTCAATTAAAGATGTAATAATACTTAGTTCATGCATATGGTTTTTTATCTATAATATCACTTTGGAATAAAAGAATAAAAAAACACAGTGTCTATATTGTCTGATATTTTTAATTCAATATAGGGCAGATAAATATGCAATAAAAACTCTTTAATAAAAAATAAAGCCGTTATGGGAAGACCCCATAACGGCTAAGTAAATAATCTTTACTGAAAACTAAGATGTCGATTTAAACAATACACTAACCGTAGCAGAAGTACTTTCATATTTTCCATTCAAAACAAGGTAATATTCATTAGTATTACCACTCGGGATTGACAATTGGTTTGTTTGGACCGTGCTTTGGTTCCCATTCGCATCTACTTTTATAATCGAGTATGATGTATCTTCTATGGTTTCTAATGTTACTGAGTATATTTTTCCTGATTCTACTTGTAATTTATAAGCTTTCCCTTCTTTTCCTTTAATACTAATAGATTGTGCTGTATTAGATGCAGTTAGAGTACCTACCAAAATATTTCCAAAAGTAATTTTAATTTTTGTATTTCCTAACTCATATGTGTTTTCAAGGATAAGGAAATATTTATTTTTATCGTTCGTATGTACGGCAAGCGTATAATCTATTTGATTTATTTCTTGTGCAGTATATAATGTGAAGACATTCCCATCTTCGTTTCTCCGTACAATGGTTACATTAATATTTTTTAATGTATTTATAGGTTTTACAATATTATCATCTAAAGTATCTTCCACTCTAATCCTGAAGACAGCTCCTGGACTAACATTCAGTTTGAATATACTGAGGATATCCCCTACTACATTAACTTCTTTTACGACACCAGTCGCTAATTCTGTTGCATCGTCATATGTTTCGGGCTTTGCTAAAGCAATCATATAAGGTAATGTATACTTTTTATTCCCCGAGACCGGTTGAGCGTATCCATAAATGCGAATGTAATATTTACCTTTATAGGGTGCTACCCAGAAATTTCGGGCCTTGTCTTCTATAATAATATTATCGGGATTAGCAGGTCCTGTTGGAGGGACTTCAATAGAATTGAGTAGTTGCAAGCCTCCTTTGGCTTTATAGTACCAATTAATTTGGTAGCCTAACCATGCGTCATCTGCCCCCCCTAAATTTTTAAATATTAGTATAAGAGGGGTATTGTCTTTATCTACCTCAAACCGATACCACTCTTCTTTCCATGCTTCTATGACACTGGATACAGGGTTACCACCTATTTCTAATTTGGTAGAACTCAAAGGGGCAAGTGTTGGGCATCCTGTAAATAGAACTATAATGATGCAAATACTTGCCATTGAAATGGTAGATAATAAATAATTTTTTTTGTTGGTAAACATAGATAAACCTCCTTAATTATTTTGAAGTTTTTAGTTAAATTTTTGTTGTTCCTTAGCTATTACCTTCTTTTCACCTCCTTTCTTTTTAGATTTTTATAGAATTATTGTAACATAAGGTTTATGTACAATTCAAGAATTTTTCAGTAGAATTTTAAATTTTAATTGTTAAATAAAAATAAAATAAATATCTTGGTATACGAATGGTTTTAAATAGTTCTACTGGAATACTATAATTACTTACGCATTAATTGGTGGAGAAATCTATGTTTATCTATTTACTTATTGTGTTGTTTGGTTTTTGGGGTGCGGGAGATACAACTTCTTTCCCTGAAGCAATAAAGAGTGATGAGGTTCAAATTAGAGAGGAGGTAAAGACAGAAAAAGAGAAAGAAAGTGTATCTCAGGAGAGTAAAAAGGAGGATGAATTGCGTTTAAAAATTAGCCAGTTATTCTTGATTACATTACAGGGGACGTATGGGACACTTTTAGGTGACCGTAATTTTTTAGCTCAATACACGCCTGCTGGGGTGGTAATCCCTCGCATTATTGAGCCAAAGCGGGTAGGAGATTATATTGCTGGGTTGAGGTTTTCGGTTTCTGATAAGGGTTTCCCTCTATGGTTAGCGGGAGATATATATGATGTAATTGAACGTGAACGAGGGGCACCGTCTCCCTATATTAACTTACCCCCATTATTGGCTCTCTCTGCTCATCCGAGCACAGACAATATTGAGAGGATGGTTCGTTTATGGAAGAGTTATATCGAGGGATTAAGACTTAATATGATGCTGGGTCCGCATTTAAGTTTAGCTTCGTTATTACCCAAAGCACGAAGTCATTTACAGTGTTTGGGGTCAAATGCCCAAACGGCGTCTGAAGTGGCTGTTCAGATGTATGAACTATGGGATTTGCCCTCAACACTCATGGTGCCGATGGATTTTCCCGGGGGGCAAACAAATCGTGAAGGGGTTCAACCTGCTGTTTTGCTTACTCCGGAACAATTTTTAGGTGAAAATGATGTACTCCCGTATAAAAGTTTAATCGATAAAGGATGTCCTATTATTCATGTGGGAACGACACTGGTGCCTACCTTAGACCCACAGGGTAAACCTGCGTGTATCTCTAAAAATGTTATAGATGGATGGCTTCGGAGAAAATTGAATTTCAAAGGGGTAATTATTGCAGGACCGCTGGATTCTCCCGAGGTATTGCAGTTTATGGATCCCTCGGAATCTGCTTTGGAGGCGTTGAAAAGTGGTGCGGATGTTTTGTATTACCAAGGGCCATCTAACACAGCAGCTCGGGCAATAGACCGTGTTCATCATGCTGTTCAGAATCAGGAAATATCGATATCTCTTATTGAGGAAGCATATGGCAGGATTAAAGCAATTAAAGATGTCCAATTTTCGGAGAGTGATATAAAGAAAAAGACCAGGAAAGAGATAAAACCGACAGAGTTAACGAAATCTAAAGGAGATATTTTTGATGATTCATATTATATCCTGAAAAATTCAATTACGCTGGTAAAGAATGATAATAATATTTTGCCATTAACAAAAGGTTCGGTTTCGGGGATTGGCATCACAGGACCCATAGGGGTGAAGGAATTAGATGAAGCATTGCGAAAGTATCATAAGAATATTGGATTACAACCCATGCCGTCTTCGCTACGATTGGGATACTTACAAACATTTGAGATGGAGCGTGCCGAAAAGAACATTGGTAAAGCCCCGGTAGTATTGTGTGTGGTGGTTTCTTCGTTACGGTTAGCAGAACAGGAAGAACTTATTAATCGGCTCAAGGAAAAAGGGACAAAAGTAGTGGCAATCGTTTTAGGACATCCGAAAGCTCTTACCTGTGCCCAAAAAGCAGATGCCATTCTTATCGCTTATGCAGACCCCCCCGCATACCAGATAGCCATAAAGGCAGTAGCGGAAACGCTGGTGGGGTTCCCTGCTTTCCGTTTTCGTTCTATCATGCATGACATGGTTTTAAAACCTCATCAACCCTATACATTTTCATTAAAAGAATTCGTTGCCATGCCGCCGGGAAGGTTACCTATATCTTTGGGAGAGAAATTTCCCGAAGGAGCTAGTTTAAGTTTTCCAGTGGAGACGATGATGAAGAAATGTGAATGGATAATACAAGGGAAAGATAAATTCAAGTCGACGACTTTTTCATATACTTTTCCTGCATCCGGAGAATACACAGTTGAATTACAGATGCAAGGAGCTGATAAACAAGTTCAGGCAAAGACATATACATTAGTGGTAAAATAAAATAAGACAGTTCAAGAAGGTTAACTAATGTGAAGAAAAGTCTTTGGCTCATAATTTTTTGTGTAGGCACTTTGTTATTGGATGGAGTCTTTGCACAAGAAGCAAAACTTCCTTTGTGGTATATTGTACAGGTTAAAATTAATCATATGGAGGAATTAGATTATTTAGAAGAACAAGGGTACTCAGTCGATTCTTTTGATGGTACATATGCTCGAATATATTTACCTGAGGAAGGCTTGCGAATTCTCCAGAGCAAAGGTTTTTCATACCAGATAGTGGGTACAGACCCCTCACTGTACTTAGAAAAAACTCCATCAGGCTACCACAATTATGCGGAAATGACACAATTTCTACAAAACCTTGTGAATCAATATCCCCATCTTACGAAACTCATTTCTCTGGGGCAATCGGTTCAAGGTAGGGAATTGTGGGCATTGCGTATCACGGATAATCCCGCTGTGGAAGAGGACGAACCGGAGTTTAAGTATGTGGCTACAATTCATGGGGATGAACCTATTGGGACAGAACTCTGCTTACTATTTGCGGAATACCTGTTGCAAAACTATTCTACCAATGACCGGATAAAGAAAGTGGTGGATGAAGTTTCAATATGGCTTGTCCCGATGATGAATCCGGATGGGCGAGAACTGATAACACGGAGAAATGTCAATGGGGTTGATTTAAATCGTTCTTTCCCTGATTATCCATCGGATTATGCTACATTTTATTATGACGGGGGGAATATTTCAATAGAGGGACGTGAACCTGAAATCCAGCATATTATGCGGTGGTCATTGGAACATAATTTCAGCTTGTCTGCAAATTTTCATTCGGGAGCACTTGTCGTAAATTATCCATATGATAATGACGGTGGACCCAGTGGTGTGGAGGCACCGACACCTGACGATGCTCTCATAAGATGGTTAGCCACACAATACGCCATTCATAACACACCGATGTACAATAACACGCAGTTTCCGGGGGGAATAACCAATGGTGCTAAATGGTATGTAATTACCGGTGGGATGCAAGACTGGAATTATCGTTTTACGGGATGTATCGAGATGACGATAGAACTGTTCAATACCAAGTTTCCTGCGGGCTCGTGGATACCTACTCTGTGGAATAATAATCGGGAATCCATGCTTTCCTATTTGGAATGTGTTTTGCGTGGTGTCCGTGGCATTGTGTATGACCGTAAAACAGGAGGTCCCGTTTGGGCAAAGGTATGGGTACAGAGCAATTCACAGCCTGTTTTTACTCATCCGCGAGTAGGGAATTATCATCGGCTCTTGTTACCGGGAACATACAACCTTGCGTTTACGGCACCGGGATACATCCCATATCGGGTGAATGGAGTTGAGGTCATAAATGGAGATGCAGTGCGTTATGATATTCCTCTCAGTGATGGGGACATTAATATAGATAACAGAGTAGACGAAGAGGATGTCGACCTTGCCGTTCGAGTTATTTTAGGTATTACCCCCATTGAAGTGGATATAGATATTGATGGAAACGGACTGGGTGCATCCGATATACAGGCGATTATTAATCAATCTTTAGCATTACCTATAAGTGTTTTCCCAGAATAACAAATACTATAAAAATTTTCTTAATCATACCTATCTTTTCAAAAGATATAGCCCAACATCCGTTGTAATTTTTTTACATAAGAGCGAAGGATACTTTTATTATTCAACAAATAAGTTTCGTTATTTCCCGTTATTTTATTAAGAAGGTAGCCTCTGTAGTTTGGATAAGTTCGGTAAGGGGAATAGGCCAGTTAGAATTTTTACCTGTAATCGAATCATAGAGAGCAATCAATTCTTCCAGGCGTCCTTTCTGACTAATTCGGGTCCGTATTTCATTTATTGTTAAAGTTTTACCCTTTTGAATACATCTTTTTTATCTCCAAATTAAGATTTAAGATTATTGGATTTCCGAGATTGTTTCTTTTTTCGGGGGAGTGGTAATGTTTGCATTCACGGGTTCCATCCAACGGATGGTTTGCATCTTTAACCGTTCCACGCGTTCTTTTACTTCATGAAATCGAAAAAGGTATTCCGCAATTGCGCGGAACATCCAGGCAACCCCCCAGCGCGGGAAAGTAATTTTAGATACAAAGAATGGATACCGGCGATAATGAAGTTCCCCTGTCTTTAAATTACGCATATAAAACCAACTCCAACGAAGGACGAATACCGCAAGCACATGTGCTGCCGGAATTACCTCGGATAAAATAGAAGAACATAAAATGCCTTCCGCACAAGCATGGATGTCAACGGGCCATTTCTTGTTTTCTGCAAAGTAAGGTTGTCCAAATTCAGTAAATAGAGTGGTGTAATATTGGTAACCTTTCAATATTCTTTCTTTGAGTTCTGTATTGGGCTCTAATTTGTAGATTTCGTATAACGACCTCAATACAAAACCTGTGTGGTGATTATCTATAATTTTGTGTAATTCCTTTTCAGAAGGGTCTCCCTCTTCCCAGTAGCCATAATACCATGAACCATTTTCGTTTTGCGCCCGAAGCGAAAATCTTAACGCCGGTTCTGCAATTTCTTTATACTTCTTTTCTCCCGTGATATATGAAACATGATATAGAAATTCCGTTACAAGTAAATTAGCGTTGTGAACTTTTCGCGGGTCGCCTTTTAACGCGTAACCGAAACACATATCTCCATTGTTTACCGTCCAGCGAGGGAGTTCTTCTGTAAAGAATTCTGCAATTTCATGAATTGCGGAGAGGTATTGTTCTCCCTGGGTCATTTTATAAGCAGTTAGAAAAGCCTGGCCAGCAATCGCAGTGACTACGCTAACAGGGGTATTAGCAGGGACATGCACTCCTTTTCCTGTGTAAGCAAAGGGATAACCCCATGCCCAACCATTAATATTAGGTACTTTTTGCGAGCGTAACCATAAAAGATGTTTTTCTGCCTTTTCAAAGTGCTCCTGTTCGGCCTCAATAGAATGTAATCGCAAATAACCTAACGCCATTAATGCATGAGATTTAGGATTTTCGGTCTTTTTTATGCATAGTAAATATCTTGTAAATGTGGGGAATAATTCGGAGTATCCTGAACTAAGTTTTCTAAGTAATGGAATAGTTTGTAACGAACGGAAAATGGGGTGGTCTTTCACATCAAAGCGGTCATAACCCAATAGCCCATTGTCTTCTACCCATGTGTCTAACTCCTCTATCCACTCCCATGCCAATGCCACATCCGGGTTATTCGTTTCTCTCATTGTATCCGTCCTTTTGCAATATCCAGCAGAAACTCTTTTAATTTGGGATAATTGGCTTCAAATGAATAAAGTTGTTTTACTCGTTCCCGTGCTAATCTTCCCATCTGTTCACGCATGTCAGGATTTTGGATTAATTTTTCCAGTCGGTCATACCATTCTTCAGGGGTTCTTGCCAGAAAACCATGAACGCCATCCTCTATCACTTCTGCATTCATACCCACAGGAGAAATGACTACGGGCGTTCCCACACCCATATATTGTAAAGCCTTAAAAGCACATTTCCCTCTTGCCCGAGGTGTATCGACAAGGGGCATCAATCCAATGTCGGGCTTTTGCAAATATTCAATCTCTTTTTCCACTTTCCAGGGTTCAAACACGACATTTACTCCATCCATTTTATATTCTGAACTATTGGAGGCAATAAATAATTGAACAGGATATTTTTTTGATAATTCTTTTATCGGTTCTTTAATTATATCTAAGTAGCCTAAATTGTTGTAAACACCCGTCCATCCAATAATAACGGGGTTATTATGTTCAGGGTAATCCTTTTTCTGTTCATGTCTGTCCATATCAATACATGTTGGTACTATTACAACTTTTTTAACTCCCCACTGTTTTACATGCTCTTCAAGGTATCGATTTCCGACCACCGCCCCGGCACAAATCTGACACATCTTTTTTGTCCAATCAAAGTCAATAAAGCGAAGAAAGAGACTTTTTACAAAAGCGGGTTTTTCCCAGACTGCATCATCAATGTCAAATACAATATTCTTATTAAATAGATGAATAATGTATTCAAAAATAGGGGGTCCATATTTGAAAATGGGTCCTCTCAAAAACACGATATCTGCATTTAAGGTATGGCGTAACTGCCACCAACGATTTAACCAGACACAAAACCAATAAATTGCCTTTTTGTATTTGGGTTGATTTTCATAAAACTTCAAATAAAATTCTACAGAAGAATGTAAACAAATTATACACTGATGTCCTTCACTTTCAAGCATCTGAGCAAACTTCTTAACTCGATATCGTATACCGGCGATTTTCTCTGTAGCATTGCCGAAAAAGACAATCTTTAGCTTTTTATTTGTCATTGTCATTCCTCACCAATTATATCTCGGTCAACTACTTCGCTGGGGCGTGTGAAAGTATTAGGCCACATTTTACGACCGGGGTAGATGGCGGTGAGTATTCCCGTATGGACCTTATCACCGAGCACCGCACCTAATTTTTTCAGTCCGGTCTCTATGAGAATACCGTTTACTACAGACTTTGCTGGCTGTCCATCGTGTCGAACATTGGCAGTTACCGTTCCACACCCTAAATTGACACCTTCTCCTAATATACTATCACCCACATAGTTTTGGTGGGGAGCAAAGGCATGGTCAAACAGGATAGAATTTTTTATTTCTGATGCTTGACCCACACGGCAATGGTTCCCGATTGTGGTATAAGGGCGTATCCAGCAATTAGGTCCTATGGTACAGTTTTTTCCGATATATGCCGGTCCTTCAATCACGCTTCCCGGACGCACAATGGTCCCCTCATCTATAAATACTTTCCCTTCAACCCATGCGCCCGTCATCACCGTTCCTAAAATTTTGGGCTCCTCCATTTGGTCTAATAAAAAGGCATTTGCTCGGAGCAAATCCCATGGGTACCCTATCGGTAGCCAGTAGCCAGCAGAGGGAAGTACCCAGAAACCATGTTTTTCTGCCATGCTTTGAATTGCTGAAGTAACCTCAATTTCACCGCGTTCGGATAGAGGTGTTGCATGGAGAATGGGGAAAATATCCGGTGTGAACAAATATGCACCGATGTTAGCCATATTGGAAAATATAATCTTCGGTTTTTCTACAAGTCTTTTTACTTTATTATCATCGTCAATCTCATATATTCCGTAATCTTTTGGATTGGCTACTTCTTTTACCAGTGCAGAGGGGCGCTGTTGCTGGGCAAGATTCTTTAAATCATCAGGGTCAAAGAGGTCATCTCCATTCATTGCCATAAAATTTCCTCTTACCTCTTTCTCGCACATCAATATTGCATGCCCTGTCCCGCGTTGTTCCTCCTGGACCACATAAGTTATTTTTTTACCTTTCCAATCGGTGCCCAAACGCTGGCGAATCATTTCCTGGCGATAACCCACCACCAAGATGAATTCCTCAACAAAAGAATAAAGTGCATCCAATTGCCATTCAATGATAGGATGATTTAAGATGGGGAGAAGCGGTTTCGGGCGAGTTAATGTAAGGGGATAGGTTCGTGTGCTTTTGCCCGCGCAAAGGATAATTGCCCGCATGAATGGAATAAACTCCTTATTTAGTTTTATTAAAAATCATCAAGTGAAATATCTTCGTCTAATCCCTGTATTCTACACTGAATACACAAGAGCCAGGTCCAGCAAAATACAAGGATATCAACACCTGCTAAAGGGATAATTATAAGCGTTTTTATGAGTACCGTAAAAATAGAATTTTCCTGAAATACCGGAAGTCCTAAAAGAAACAAAGCCAGCAAGAGAGAGACCACAAGGATAACCCACATTCCCAGTGTTTCTCCCCATTGTCTTGTTATAGGACGAAATACGCGGAAAAAAGAATCATCCTCAGCGAGTTTTTCCCCTGAATACATCCAACAGATAGCCAGGGGTAGATAAACAATATTAGCAATGAGCCCCACTGCTCCTAAGAGATAAGCAATATCCGAAATTCCCCTTTCTGCCATAATGTTAGCGACTCGATTTATAGTAATTAATCCTACATTGATACCAAACCAGAGAAGAAAGAATCGGCGAAGTGCTTCTTTGTCATCTCTACAACGCCAGATAGGAAATTCAAGGATAACACCTAGTCGGGCAAAAATAATAGATTGTAAAGCTCCCAATATTGAACAAAGAGCCAGTTCTCTTAAAATATCTATGAGAGATAACAGTACATGAGTAGGAAGATTTCCTGATGAAAGTTCGAGATTTAGGGATAGTAATTCGTATAGAAAAATTGTGGCGGTATGAATAAAAATATAAATGCCTGCTAAAGGGAATATTTTATTTTGATTTATTTTTGCTCGTTCCCATTGCATTATTATGTAGCTTTCCCATGTATCGCTTTATAGCTTTTTCTCATCTTCTTTTTTATGTTGTTCCCGCAGTGCTGTTGATACAGGAGGTTGTTGACGAAATACATATTTTGCAAGACGATCTCGGTTCTCATCAGTTAAACCTAAAAAAGCTCCACGATACATGTATCTACCCAATGCCACATTTACTTTACTTATGATGCGCATATATAGTGTTATGTATTTAGGCTCCTTTTCGTCTTCGGTGTCAAGAAATATTCTAATATAATTATCTTCATCAATGTCTCTATCAATAAGTATTGCGGACCCTCCAGCACTTAAGTTTACAATTCGTGCGCGGATAGAGAAAAGAATATGGCAAGGAATATCCTCTGCGCTAATCTGGTTCAAGTCATATTTTTTATCTATTCTAACCACATCTACCTCTATGGGTTTGTCCAGGCGTACCCGAAAATGAGCACGAGATTGGAATCGTTCTAATGAGAATGTATGGTCAAACACATATACCTCAGGGTCTAATTCTATCCGTCGCAATACAGTGAAAAATTGGTATCGTGCATCTTCTTCTCTCCACATTTTGAATGATACATATTGCCCTAAATTTATGGGGAGTCTATCTTGCAGTGTGAATGGAGCCACACGAAAAAAAGTACCGTTAATATCTACTACATGGGCTTTTCTCCATAGGGCTGGGGATTCACCCTGGGGAGACATCCATAGCGGTTGGTTTTGGTAAAGTTCCATCGTAGAATATATACGCTGTCCATAGGGGATATAGTCATGCCCTAAACGAATGCTAATTTCCCGTATTATTTCCCCCTTTTCTTCCAATTCCTCAAAACTTAAGTTTTTTCTTGCTTCTAAAATATACTTTTGTAAACAACGGATAAAATGTTGACGAAAAGTTATCACACCTAAAGGATTGGAGGGTTCATGTTTGTGGATTAGTTCCTCTACAAATTTGATTTCCTTCTCATTTAATTCCTTTTCTTTAAGGATAAAACGAACCCGTTCCCAATCTCTTAAAATGCGTTCTTTTTCTTCTTTTTTTTTCTTGTAAATCCCAATGATAAATGAAACTATTAATAATGAAAGAAATACAAAAGTAACAACCCACAGAAACCATGTATCATATAATAACAACATATTAAATCCTTAAACTAAGGTATATGTATACATAATTTTATACCATATCAATATAATTATTTTCTATTCCTTTTGTTACAATATTCCATTGGATGTATTGTTTGTACATGTAAAGTGAATATATATATCCCTTTTCTTCGTCTAATGTTAACAATACTATTATACTTTTTAGAGGACTGAATATGAAAACAGAAAAATTTATTTTCTTTTTATTTAATATTATTATGCTTTTTCTAATACTAAAAGTTTCAAACCTTTACGCAGATAGTCTCGAACTTAATAATGGAGATAGACTTACAGGAAAGATTATAGAGATAACAAATGATCAATTATCCTTTTGTTCGGATATTATTGGAACTATTTCTATAAGAAGAAGCGATGTTAAGAAGATAGAAAGGGAGGAGCCATTTGAGGTATCTTTTATGAATGGAGAAACCGTTCAAGGAAAGATAGCTATTACAAATGGCAATTTGATTGTTATTGAAAATGAGAACAAACAATCTGTTTCTTGGGAAGAGGTTCAAAAAATTATTCCTATATCTGAATCAACTCCGCAGGATAAAATTGAAAAAGAAGATAAAAGGAAATGGTCGGGGAGCGGTAAAGTTCTTGCTTCACTTCAGAAAGGGACTACCGATACTACGAATTTTGAAAGTGGTGTAACAGTTTTGGGGAAAAGGATGAAAGATTTTATAAATATTGAATTATCAGGGGCATACGGTGAGGTTGAGAGTGAAATTAATACACGCAGATATAATGGTAGTTTTCGTTATCAGTATTATCCTGAAAAGAAATGGTATATTTACACAGATGCAGGGGCGGAACGGGATGAAGGTAGAAAATTAGGGTTGCGTGGGCAAGTTGGCGGAGGAACAGGATATGAAATACTTTCCCAACCTCGCCAGACATGGTCTATAGAAGGAGCACTTATGTTAACACATGAAGAATGGCTCCCTTATGTCCCGTTTCAAAAAGAAAAAGTGAAACAGGAAAAAATACAAGAAGGATTAAATCAAGTTGTCAACTCATCACAACGATTAATTCAAGATCCGACAGATGTTGCAAGTTTGGGGGGTATTCTTGGAGGAACGGTAAAGGTTTTTAATCCTTTAGGAAATGCCGAAAAAACTACCAATGATTTTACAAGTTTGAAATTAGGGAGTAAATATACGAGGAAGATTTTACATTCAGATCTTTCCCATAATCTTACATTTGAACCCAGTTTAGAGCGATTTGATTATTACAGAATTAATTCACTTACGAACTTATCAACCCCTGTTTCAAGAAATGTGAGTGTTGAACTAACGGTTTCCAATGAGTATGATAGCGAACATCAAAAGAGAGATATTGAGCCGTGGGAACACCGTTTATCCGCAGGTGTCAAATATGAATTTGGTAAGAAAGAGTAACTCCCCATTTCTATTTATTTAGAATTACATTCTTTGATTATGATATTCTTTAAATGGAGTTCGATTTTATTTTGCGCGCCTGTAGCTCAGTTGGATAGAGCACTTGCCTCCGGAGCAAGGGGCCGTGGGTTCAAATCCCGCCGGGCGCGCCATCTTATTAGTAATTACTTTTCTTATTAAAATTCCTGTAAATATGAATTATTTTATTCAAACGATTGTTTTATATAAAGTGAAAATCTTTCCTTTTTCCATCTCTATAAGGTAAAATGTTTATATTGAGGCAAGATTATTATGATGGATGGCAATATAGTAGTTCTCACAGGATTGAAAAAAGGAGTTTCTTTCCCTGCTCATCAAGTGTTAACCATTGGAAGAGGGCAGGATAATGTTATTTCCCTTGAAGACCCCAAGGTTTCGAGGAAACATGCGGTTATAGAACCGACAGAAGAGGGTCCTTTATTGAAAGACTTGAATAGTGGTAATGGAACTTATGTTGGAAATCAAAAGATTACAGAGTATTTACTTAAGCCGGGGGATGTGTTTCGAGTGGGGACACAATTAATTCGTTATGAAGCAGTAGAGACAAATGTCGAAGAAGATAATGCATCGGTTCGTTTTGATGCGACTATTGATGAGGATACGGAGAGTGCAGACATGAGTGTTATTAGTGAAACACTTTTTCAGGTACCGAAGGGAAAGGTTGCTCACGAACAATCGGATGCTATTCAGAAGCGTTTAAGAGCTATTTATAATGCTAATCAAATTATTGTTAGTGAGAATAATTTAAAGAACCTATTTTCAAAAATAATAGAACAAATCTTTTCACTTTTACCGGCTCATAACGGAGCCATCTTATTATGGGATAAGCGGAGAAAGCGATTAGTTCCTGAATATATTCATACAAAGATGGCGTTAGAAGAGTTTTCGATTAGTGCGACTATTGTTAATCGTGCCTTTGAGAAGAAGGAAGCTTTAATTACCCAGAATGCGGAAGAAGATAGCCGATTTAAGAATGTTTCAGGAAGTATCATTCGCCATCGGATAGCCTCTGCTATGTGCGTTCCGCTTGTCTATCAAAACAATTGTTTGGGTGTGATATATGTAGATACACGGGGCACCTCACGGGCGTTTAGTCAGGAAGACCTGGAAATGTTAGTCGCTATTGCAGGTCCCGCGGCAATTGCGTTGAGAAATGCACAATATATTGAAATGATAAAACAAAGTTATAAAGATACCTTAACAACGATTGCTAATGCAGTGGAATTACGAGACCATTATACGATAGGCCACACCTGGCGAGTGACCAACTTTGCTATCGAGATTGCCAAAGTTCTGGGATGGTCTGAAGAGAAAATAGAAGAGGTCTATATGGGGGGCGTGTTGCATGATGTAGGTAAAATTGCTGTGGATGATGCTATCCTCCGAAAACCCGGACAGCTCACTGACGAAGAATTCGAAAAAATGAAAATACACCCGGTTCGAGGAGCCGACCTATTACGGGATATTGCCCTATTTCAACCCATTATCCCATATTGTTTGTATCATCATGAGCGATATGATGGAAAAGGCTATCCCTATGGACTCAAAGGGAAGGAAATTCCCCCTGAGGGACGATTGATAGCGGTTGCGGATACATTAGATGCTATGACAAGCAACCGACCCTATCGAAAAGGGTTAGACCCCGAAATTGCTATCGAGAGGCTTATTTCTGCGAAAGGGACACAGTTAGACCCGGAGATGGTAGATGCCTTAATTGAGGCATATAACGCAGGGAAAATACACTCTCTCTTGCAGGATTATCATAAACGAGATAGTCGCAGTCTTGCTTGTCCTTTTTGTAGTACACATATTCGTATTGCGGAAGAGATAGTGCCTGGCTCTGAGTATATGTGTCCTGTATGTGGACGGCGATTACAAATTAAAGAATCACATGGTGTATTTTTTGGTGAACTCCTTCCCCAATCGGATATGGCTTTTACGATTATTCCTTTTCGTTATACTTCTCAAACGGACAAATAGGTTGTGGCGTAATATGTGAGTTGAAAATTGTCAGACAGGTTAGACATGTCAGAATCTATATCATCTTTTATGTCGGACTTTTGGGAATATCAATATTGAATTCTAAAGTTTTTGTATGGAAAATGAGTTTGCGGATTGTAATAGTTATTTTTGTAATATCGTTGAGATTTTGTTGAATACATTGAGTATCTACTCCAAAACCTTTTTTCGAGCCGGGGGGTATCTCGAGATAGGTCGAATTAATAGGGGAATGAATCTCATTTTCCAGAAAGAAACAGTTCAATGGAATTTGCGCCCTTTTCTTTTGCTGTGGGGAAACTGTTTCCGCAGAGCATTCAAGCAAATAAAGATAAGGTGCCAACTCCCATCGGTTTTGTTGGGAGAGGTAGATTTTTGTAGTCAGCATGCCTCGATTATGAATACGAATTATATGTTTGTTTTCTGCAGGAACGGAAATATATTCGAATTGAGGTTGTTGATTCCGTGTATTCCAGGTCCATGTAAGATAAACGGCAATAACAAGTATAATGAAACATATTGTTATCTGTCCGATATTGCTTAAAAATATAGCCCGTATGGCAGACATGAATAATCCGTAGAAATATTGTTCAATAGGGATGACATTTTGAAAAGGGATTTCAGGGGTTGGGGAGTTGTTTGTAATATTATCCGTATTGGGTTCGACAGAATTGATTTCAGCTGTTGGATATTCAAGAAGTTTCCTGTAACAGTGTATTTGCCGATTTAATTCTTCACTATGTTCATAAATTTGTCGATTAATTTGATTTGCATATTCCGCTGTATATTCCCCGTTTTGAACTTTTTGTAGTAAAATCTCTTGTTGTTGTTGTAATAGAGCCTTTTGTTTAACAAGGCTTTCCATTCGTTGGTAGCATTTTTGTTGAAATTCTTTTTTTTGGTTTTCCCAGAATTGGAGTTTTTTGGGATCCCCCTCTTGCCATGCTTGTTCAGCGTTTTTACAAATCCATATAAGAGTTTCTTGTGTAGGTTCGATTTCGTTCATTTCACTTTTTTGTATTTAAGAGCAGACTTTATAAAGGCACAGAAAAGCGGTTGTGGTTTTAGAGGTGTACTCTTAAATTCAGGGTGGAACTGACAAGCACAGAACCACGGATGGCGATCTGTTTTGAGCTCTATCACTTCCGTAAGTTCTTCTTCCATGTCCATGAATTTCCGCCGATGTATCCCGCTTATAATCATACCGGCCTTTTTCTCGAAATCTTCACGGTAAGCATTATTAAACTCATAGCGGTGTCGATGTCGTTCATAAATCAGCGTTTGTGCATATGCTTGATAAGCGAGTGTATTGGGCTGTAATTCACAGGGATAGGCTCCTAAACGCATCGTACCCCCTTTCGAGGAAATTCCTTTTTGTTCTGTGAGGAGTGAAATTACAGGATGTGGAGTTTGTGGATTTACCTCTGTGGTATGAGCCTCCTTTAGCCCTAAGCAATTCCGAGCCATCTCAATGACGGCTACCTGCATGCCTAAACATATACCGAAATAGGGTATGCCATTTTCTCGAGCGAATCGCGCTACATTGATTTTCCCTTCAATCCCACGAGTCCCAAAACCGGGTCCTATCAAAATTCCATGGTATCCTTTCAGAACATCTTCTGGCTTTTCTTTCCCTGGATCAAATCGTTCTGAGTCAATCCATTCATATTTTACTTTGCAATTATTGGCGATACCCGCATGAACAAATGCTTCATTAATACTTTTATATGCATCCCCATGTCCGGTGTATTTCCCCACTGCCGCAATACATACTTCTTCGGTGGCAGAAACCAGTCGGTTCACTATATTAATCCATTCGGATAGGTTCCCTTCTCGCACTTCCAGACCCAATATTTTTAATACAGTAACATCCAGATTTTGCTCTTTGAAATTAAGAGGAATGGCATAAATGGGGGAAATATCCTGCGCATTAATAATGGCTTCTTCTGCCACGTCGCAGAATAACGCTACTTTTTGTCTTTGTTCTTTTTCAAGTTTGCTTACACCTGTTCGACAGATGATAATATTGGGTTGGATACCAATATCACGCAAAGCACGGACACTATGTTGTGTAGGCTTCGTTTTCAATTCATTTGCCGCTTCGATGTAGGGGACTAAGGTAACATGAATAAAACAGCAATTTTCGGGACCTACCTCTAATCGAAACTGTCGCAATGCTTCAAGGAAAGGAAGGCTTTCAATATCACCGACAGTCCCACCAATTTCGATTATGGCAATGTCCACATCATCTTCATCTACGGTCAATGCGCGAATACGATTTTTTATCTCATCGGTAATATGCGGTATCACTTGAACGGTTTTCCCTAAATAGGCACCGTCACGCTCCTTTTGAATTACGGTGTTATAGATAGCCCCTGTCGTTGTGTTGCTTCTACGTGACAATTTAGCATGAGTAAACCGTTGATAATGGCCTAAGTCAAGGTCTGTTTCCGCACCATCATCGGTGACAAATACTTCTCCATGCTCAAAGGGATTCATTGTGCCTGGGTCCACATTAATGTAGGGGTCCATTTTCATAATGGCAATTTTATAACCTCGAGATTCTAAAAGCAATCCTAAACTGGCACAGGCAATTCCTTTCCCAATAGAAGAAACAACACCGCCTGTGGTAAAGATATATTTCAAGGGTGGTTTTGTATTAGCCATCTATACTTCCTTTGCTCTTGATTTAAGAATTTTTTCTACGTGGATTAAATCTTCTGGTGTATCTACTCCCAACGCTTCATAATTAGTTGGGACCACTGCAATAGAATAACCGTTTTCAAGCACTCGGAGTTGTTCTAATTTTTCTAATTTTTCCAAAGGCGTTTGTGGTAATTTCGAAATATGAAGTAAAAATGCGCGACGATAGACATAAAGACCAATATGTTGCCAGTATATTCCCACAATATTTTGTCGTTGTTCTGCATCGCGTATATAGGGAATAGGGGAACGAGAAAAATATAGAGCATGTCCTTTCTGATTTGTAATTACCTTGACCACATTTGGATTTTCTATCCAGGAAGGGTCTGTGATATTACGACATGCAGTTGACATTTGAATTTGCGTATCTTCTAATAAGGGTTTTACTGTAGCATCAATGCATTCCGGTGGGAGTAAGGGTTCATCGCCTTGAACATTAACAATAATTTCTTCAGACCTTTTTTCTGCTACTTCTGCGATGCGGTCGGTTCCACTCGCATGGTCTGCCCGTGTCATTACCACGGGCACTCCTAATGGTTCCAACGCAGACTGAATCCGCACATCATCTGTTGCTACTAATACTTCTCCAACACATCTTGCTTTCTTTGCCTGGAGGTATACATGATACACTAATGGATAACCACATAAGTTGACAAGCATCTTTCCGGGGAAACGGGTTGAACCATAACGGGCAGGGATAACTACTAATACCGATTTATGTGTTGTTTCTGAGATATTACCTCCTTGTGTCATTGTTTAACCCTGAATGTCGTTTATTAAATTAAAAAAATATCCCATACTTCTACACCCTGTTTTCCGGATATATCAAAAAGGAAAATATTTGTTTAATTTAAATTATCATAATTGAGTATCCATGTTCAATACTACAAGTTCATGCTTCGAAAATAGGTTTTTTTATGATAGGGAGGTGAAAGGTTATTTTTAGTTGAATGACGAAAATTTTATCCAAAAGAAATCTCTGTTACTATGAAACTCCTGATATAGGTAAGAAACCGAATAAAAACTTTAGGGGCTATTGTCCCGGTGTGGGTTTTATTCCTGCTTGTCGTAGTTGTGCTTCTTGATATTGTTGATGGCGTACTACATAAATTTCTTGCAATTGTGCAATAGAATTAGTAAGGACACCTTCTTCTTGTGGAGAGAGATTGCCTTTGGTCTTATCGCGTAGTATGGTTAACAAATCAATAAAAAACTGTGCCTGTTCTAAATCAATAATGACTTGTTGGCTTTCCGGTGGGGCAATTACACCTAATGCCAGCATAGCATCTGTTGTTAGAATGCCTACGATAGTTTCAAATGAGGGAGTAATCGGCTCTTCTGGAGAAGTTTCTTCACCTTCGGGCTTTTTGGCTTTTTCTTCTTCTAACTTCTTTTGAAGTTCCTCTTTCTCTTTCTGAACTTTTGATTTCCAGTCTTCGTCAATAATGATTTTCTTTTCTTCGTCACTCACATCCGTTCTCCCTTATAAAGTGTTTTAATAACCATTTAAATATCCCTATACCGGGAAAGGAACAGACCTTTCCCGGATAGGGTGGCTATGGTCATCTTATTTTTTATTCTTATGACGATTCAAGCGTCTCTTCTTCTTACGCTTATGCTTATTAATCTTGCGTTTACGAACTTTTCTTCCACCTGCCACGAAAATACTCCTTTTGTTAAGTTTTTATTTGATTAAAGGTTATGTCCCTTTTACTTACTTGTTAACCATTTTTCATCGTCTGCTTTATATTCTAATATATCCTGTGGCGTGAAATAAAGCGATATTTCCCGCTCTGCGGATTCGGGCTTATCGGATGCATGGACAATATTCATCTGTGTTATGAGTGCAAAGTCTCCACGGATAGTTCCGGGAGGGGATTTTAATGGATTTGTAGTGCCAATCATACTACGAACCTGCTGAATAGCGTCTTCACCTTCCCAGACCATCTGAACTGTGGGTCCTGAGCAGATAAAACCGACTAAACTTTCAAAGAAGTCTTTTCCCTTATGCTCTTGATAATGTTCTTCTGCCTTTTCACGGGTCAAAATTTGCATTTTTATTGCTATCAATTTCAAACCGCGTTTTTCTAAACGACGGATGCACTCGCCGACAAGCCGACGAGCGACACCATCCGGTTTTATCATAACAAAAGTCCGCTCAATAGCCATTTTAAGGGGGAACTCCTTGAAAAAATAATGGAAAAGGATTATATTATAAATAGGGTAGTTCTTTCAACTATTTTTATAGGTATGTTTGTATAATCTGTTCCAGGGTTATATTTATCTTTCCAGGTAGGGAAACTTAACAATTTTTTTTCTTGAAAACTCTTTTGGCATAATGTTAGTCAAATCAAAAAGTTATCTCAAAAAATAAATGATTAGGGATTTTTATTATGTCGGAACGGATTGCATTATACCCTGGTAGTTTTGACCCTCCCACCTTAGGACATATCGATTTAATTTATCGTGCCCGTCGTATTTTTGACCGTGTTATTGTGGCAGTGGCTATTAACGAAGCAAAGGCCGCTTTGTTTACTGTGGAAGAAAGAATTCAAATGTTAGAAGAGGAATTAAATAGCACTCCAGATATTGAGGTTACAAGTTTTATTGGATTGTCTGTAGAATTTGCTAAAAAATGTGGGGCACAGGCTCTTATCCGTGGATTACGGGTCGTTTCTGATTTCGAATTTGAATTAAGTTTGGCTATAAACAACCAAAAATTAGACCCCAGTATTGATACGGTTTGTCTTATGCCCAGCGAACCCTACTTGTTTTTAAGTTCACGACAGGTAAAAGAAATTGTTCGTTTCGGTGGCAGTGTGTCCCATTATGTTTCATCCCGAATTGAGCAGAAACTCCGCGAACGACTACTTAACAAATAATAAAGTAAATAAAGTAATAGTAAAAGTAGGCAATCCGTATAATTCCATTTTTTCTTTAGGGGGTATCGCTTTATTTTTTAGAGCATATTAATGCTTTTCCTTCAAAAACTTATCGAGCCAGATAAAAACTTCTTTTTGCATGTCGAGGTTAAACTCATGAGGAATATCCCAAATTTTTGTGTATAAGTTATCTGCTTTACCCTGAGATTGCCAGACTTTTTCCATAATTTTGTATGAGTCTTTTACTCCCTCGAGGGGGAAGAGGTTATCTTTTGTCCCATTAAAGAATAACATAGGTTTGGGACAGGCTAAACTGGCAACATCGGGGATGTCGAGGTATTGGTATAAGTTTGGAGCGAGCTGGGGATAGGCGGATTGACCACGGGTCTGGTTGTTATCTGGGACCATTAATGAGGGTGTAGTCGCCATCCAGCATATGGCGCAACTTGCTTTTACATCATCTGAAAGGGCACTCAACATCCAAGTGCGGTGGGCTCCCATAGAAAGGCCAATAGCACCGATGCGTTCGCCATCCACCTCTGGCAAACTCTTTAAAAACTCCACAGAGCGAATATCGTCCCATGTAATAATCCCCAGCCAGGTAGTCCCCAGATGGAAAATATTGGAGCCTATACTCTGTTGGTTTTCGTAGCGACTGCCTCCACATTCCTGTCGAGCTCCCCAGAAGAGCGCATCGATTGAAAGAACTACATAGCCCTGCTTTGCAAGTTCGTCACCGATAAACCTACCCCCGTAATACAGTTTTACCCAATCTTCCGCATCTTTTAATACTTCGTTACTTTCGGCTATGGGACGAATAACTTTTTCTTTACCGATACTAAAATGTGCTCCGTGGTCATGGAGACATACAATCGCCGGGAACGGGGGTGTCCCTTTGGGAACTAATAAGTATGCCGGTATACGCTCCCATTCGGAGATATTTAGTACTAATTTTCTGGCGGTATAACTACCTCTGTCTTCTTCGGTAATCCATTCAGGATTAAAAAAGGTAAAAGGTGGAGGATAGCCCATACATTCAAAAACTTTTTTACGCCCTTCCTTTTTCCATTCATCAAAATTGGAGAACTTGCTTTTTTCATAACGAAGAACAGGTGTATAGTTTTTCAACCAGTTTGCTGTAAATTTAGGTAAGGTTTTTTCGATGGAACAGTTTTTACCTGTTTCGATGTTTGTTTCGCTTTTGGAAATGGGAATTCGCATGATTACAGTACGTAGTTCGGGGTTAGAGATATTTAATATCTGTTCCGCTTTTCTATGTTTCAGGTAATAATTTAAAACAGAAGCAAAAAAGACGACTCCCTCCGGTGGTAAAACATCCGTGCAGGATATGTTCCCTTCTGTATAATCGCGTGAATAATCACGCTCATCGAAGGTTTTATAGACTTCTTCCAAATTTTTATCAGGGGCAAATTTTCCGGTGGCATATTCCCAGGGACCGATTCTGTCCAGGACACAATTTGACCTGAGTAATCCTGCAATGCGAGCCTG
The DNA here is from genome assembly GCA_938014335.1 of uncultured bacterium. GTDB lineage: Bacteria > Hydrogenedentota > Hydrogenedentia > Hydrogenedentales > Hydrogenedentaceae > Hydrogenedens. The sequence goes on along the minus strand of CALLRP010000003.1, from coordinate 156,658 downwards.
TAAAACGGTCTCTATTCTGTCCAGAAGTGAATCGAAATAAGGGGATTTGCCCTCAAGTATTGAACCGGCAAGCGCTAATTGATAAGCATGCTCTATGCCTTGCCCAATGAATATGAGGGGGGAACGCGGATGTGGGTAACGCCAGCCACCGACGGGGTCTCCACTCTCTGCAATAAATTTGGCTACGGCTTCTATGGTTTCATATAGTCGAGGTTCATCGGGAACTTCTTTGTATAAAGAGGGTAATCCCTGTAAAGCATAACCTAAAATATACGGCTTCGGGAAAGGATTGTTATAACCCGTCAGGTCGTTCTGTATGAAAGGGACTTGCTCTTTCAAAGGTTGTCCCCCTTGTGAAAATAAATTGTTATCACATAATTTCTCCCGTAATTCTTGAAACAGACGCAAGGCATGTTGGGCATATTCCTGCTTACCCAAAGCATGATATAGAACCATAAAATCTTTTGCACAGCCTATATTACGGCATTCTCCGGTATTCGCATGGACATTTTCTTTTGCATATTCAATCTGTGCTCTCAATCCACATGCGTAGAATGGGTCCCCTGTTTCTTCGTATGCAAATAGTAAATTTTCAATGCCTTTCGTGCAAAAAGTAACCGAATCGTTGGAACGCCACATAAAAGAGTTGTCCTCTCCATGTATTTTGGGGTCTCGTCCCCTAATGTTGTTATACCGCGTCCCACCAAATGTTGGTTTATCTAAATCGCCCCACCAAATAGATAATTGTGTATAGTTCTGGCACCATAGAAGAAATGTTTTCCGTATTTCGGGATTGGCTGTTCGTAAGGATTCGTAAAAAATTTCTGTATTATGGTTCAGGCGGTTCATTCCGAAAACAGAATTGACAGGCATGGTCGAAACATTCCCGAAGTCGTCGCCATAGAGCCGTGCTCCTGCCATAGCATTGCGATGCCAATCGACTATTTTTTGTAATATTTCATTTTCCGGGTACGGGATTTCCTCGCAACGGTATGTTGACTTCCACAAAGACATGGTAACAGAAAATGCAATCGGAGGTTCTAACAGTTCATTCCATACCGGCATATCAGATGGACCGATATATAAAGAGGCTGTTCGCCATGCCATAGGTTGATGGGGGACTTTATCCTCATCTCTGCTCCGAAGATAAGTTATTTTCCAGCCGTTAGGAGTGGTTTCCGCATGTAAGGCTCCTTTTCGCCATGCTCCTGCATCGGGAAAACAAACATTTTTACCTGTTTCTGTCTTAAAAGAAATATCTTTGCCGTCTATCCATTCATGATTATATGGCTCATGTAATTGTGTAATGCTATTTTCAATTATTTTTGATAGTTTCCCATCTCCTTCGATATTTAGTCCAAACTCGGGAGCATATCCATCTTCTTTTGCCCATCGCTGTAATGAAACCCGCACCGCAAATTGTCCCACTGAGTTGGCACGTAATTCAACTATTTTTGGATAAGAAGTATCCCATTGAAGCCAGCGCACCCATAAATAGTGGTTGCCCTGCTCGATTATTTCCCGGTTCATTTCATTGATTGAGTTTTCCTCATCGGGGCAAATAAGTGATATTTTCAGTGGTTGTTCATTCTGCTGGGAAATAAGCAACTGTTTACCATCGAACGCAAAGGTATTTCCTCCTATTTGCAATGGACTATCGTTATGTTTCTCCTCATCGTCATTGATGCTATGAAGCACCGTGTATTGTTTTGATTTTTCATTAAAGTCATCTACAAATGAAAGTATAGCCCTGCGGACAAAACCCTCGCCCCCTCCGTGAGTGGTCACGACACGACAATCTGCAAGAATTTCTGTCCCATGCGATTGTAAAACCACTTTCTTTGTTTCTTTCATCTTGCCATAAGGGAAAGGAATAGATACACGGATAAACTGGCGGGATGGTTTTTCAACCTTTATAGTAAATTTAAATTCTTCATCACTGCTTTTGTATTTAGGTGGTATTTCACCTGAAACTACTTGTTCAAATTGAAATTTTTGGGACCACAATTCTTTTTGCTTTTCAATCTCATCCCCTATAGATACGGTGCTACAACATACGAAAAGACTGAATGCAAGGCAATACAAATATTTTTCAGTATATTTCATGTTGTTTCCTTTCTTTAATTGTTTTTGTATATTAGCACAAGTAATTTAGTACCTTGAAATTTTTTTCAAGGGATTGTATATTCCAGAGAGAGGATTTGAAACAGAATAAGAATAGTGTTATAATTTAGTATTACATTGTATTACTATAGAGATGCATTTGAAATGAAAAATAAAACATATATTCTCCGCGTTTTATATGCTTTTCTCGGTTTATCTTTGCTTCTATCTATTTCTTTCCCTCTATTTTTACATCATCATCATATTCATTCCCTTTGCTATGAACCTGAATTGGGGCATTCTGAAGAATTCTGTCCTATTTGTTGGTTTGTTCTACAATGGAACAGCTTTGCTCTTCTGCTTATCACATTTGCTTTTGTGTTCATCATCAAAATTGTGGACCAAATCCAAAAAAATCCTTTTCATTTTTCGTCCATACTGTTAGATCTTTCCCGTGCTCCTCCTTTAATTGTCTAATCCACTCACAATAAAAATCTATTTTTTCCTACATTTTCAATCTTTTCTTTTTCAATCGGTTTTATTTTAATTTATATTTTTTAAGGAGGTTTTATATGAAAAAATATGGTTTTACTCTTATTGAGTTACTCGTCGTAATAGCCATTATAGGCATTCTTGCAGCGATATTATTGCCAGCATTAGCACGGGCAAGGGAATCAGCAAGGCGTTCATCCTGTGCGAACAATCTGAAGCAATTAGGTCTTGCCTTAAAGATGTATGCGAACGAAACAAAAGGGGAACGCTTCCCGCCAATTAAATCTACCAACTGTAATGGGACACCCACTATCGGTCTTGCGACGATGATAGACATGGAAACGATGTATCCGGAGTATCTGAATGATTTCCAGGTTTTGGTTTGTCCCAGTTCTCCATGGGCAGGTCCTGCATTGCAGTTATGGGATGAAGGGAAAAATCCGTCAACTACTTATGAAGAAGCCGTTGAGGAAGGACACATGTTTATTAATGGTGTTCCTATACATAGAAATGGAGTTGTGGAGCCTTGTGAGGTCTACGAACATCCGTATGTATATTTTGGCTGGGCTATTAATCCAACTTTATTCCAGGCGGATGAGGATTTTCAATTCTTTGAACTTGCTGTGGAAGAATTAGTGGAGCGTATAACCAATCCTGCCAATACGACCCAGCAATGCAAGCGATATGCAGATGAAGATTGGAACTTTCCTATTGTACCTATTCCTTCCTTACTTGCAAGTACTCGTCAGGCATACCGTTTACGTGAAGGAATTGAACGATTTTTGATTACTGATATCAATAATCCTGCCAGTGCCAATATGGCACAGTCTATTCTGCCTGTAATGTGGGATGAAATATCAGGTGATGATGTGTCTCATTTCAATCATGTTCCAGGGGGATGCAATGTCTTATACATGGATGGACATGTGGAATTTTTAAAATTTGTTCCCCATTCTGAAGGCGATATTAATAAAGGTAATTTGTTCCCTGTAAATAGTGCGGGAATAGTTATTCATGAAGCGTCCCACGCAGCAAACCACCAGCATTAATTGAGGATATTATAAAATAATATATAGGGACAAGGTATGAACCCTTGTCCCTAATGTAATTTAAAACCATTGTTTCATATCAATTTTTGTATAAGGACAGTGGGACGCCGTTACTACGGGATTATTGCCTGCAACAGAAGCATAAACGATTAAATTTTTAGGGTCGAATACACAGGAATGAAGAGTCTCCGGGTTATGAACCGGTCCGTTTGCAAGCCATTCCAAAGCGGTCTGAACGGTTATAGGACCTTTTCCTTCTTGAGATTGAAATTGTTTTCCTAACCAATCATACCGATCATATGTATTGTGATGGGTAAAAAGGAATAACACTAATTGGAACTGTTCCCATGTTTGCACATGGATGGGGGGTTTAATCAAAGGGCCAACACGTTTTGCTAAAGCGACTAATCCCTCCTTGCTTACGGGGTGGTTTGTTCGCCGTATCATGTCAGGTAGCCCGTAATGTTTGGTTTCGTCATTCTCTTTTGGGTCGTTGGGACCATAAACATTTTTTATAATAGGGTCCGACTCAATACTCCTTGCCGAATTTATTTTTGCATCGGCAATAGTATAGTTCCAGCCGGTGGCTTCGGGTCCTTGTAGGACAATATCTACTGCTTTTTCGAGGGTATCCTGTTCTAATATCAAGCGGACTGTGATAAAACAGGGACGACCATCAAAGGTGCTATTGGAATTAGGGAGAGTTGCTTGACCTACGGATATATGATGTGCATTCATTCCTGTTAAACTACCTAATCCCCCTGCCCATCCCATTAACATGTAGGGCTTAACTCCATCTGTGGGATGATATACAAAGATAACAGCATCGTCCTGAGCATCACGTTTGCAACTCCAATCGAGATTACGAGCGTGTAATATTCTGCCATCTTCTGTCCATTTGCCCCAGAAAGCAAAGTTCGTGCATTGGGGAACAGAACTCAGATCTGTCTTGCTTACCGCGTGCACCTCGGGAGAATCAGGGGAAAAGCCTTTCCCACTTTCGGGTGGGCTATCGGGTGGGAAATGAAGAATTTCAGCAACCGTTGTTCCTAAAAGGAGTTCTTCCAATGAAATATCGGTTATTCCTGCTTTTTTCAATCCATCTATTACTCCCCTTGCTTCTTCAAGAAACCTTTCCGGGATATGCTTAACCATTCGTGCAGATTGGGCATACGCGTACTCTGGTGTATAACCCCGTTCCCACAGTGCTTTTTTAATGTATCCGGTTTTGAATACATGATGGATATTCTGTGCTAACATCCGCCCGTGTTGAAGACCCATATCATAGTAAGAGCCTTTCAGAACGCACAATCTTAAATCTCCTACCTGATATAATATGCCTGCCCCTTCCTTATCCAGTTCCTTAACTTCGGGATTTTCAATAATCTTTGGGACAAACCAATCCGATGATTGTTGCGAGGCTGTTTCATCAGCCAGTAGTCCTACAGTTTGAGAGATAATAGCCAGCAAAAAGAGGCTGACTAACCACCCATTTGGAGTATTACTCCGCACGTACATACTTTTTTTCATATTCCCTTCCTTTCTGTTTCACATGCCAAGTATGCTTACGGTTTTAAAGACTTCGTCGTTTAGAAAATAGTTTCCTTCTATAATATGTTTTATAATTTATATGATTAAGCTAAGGTTACTCAAGATTAATTATGGATAAATTTCAATTAGTTAGTTCTTTCCGACCTGCAGGTGACCAGCCCGAGGCGATACAATCGCTGGTGGAGGGATTAAATACAGGGATTCGAAGTCAGGTTTTATTAGGAGTGACGGGTTCGGGTAAGACGTTTACTATAGCCAATGTGATTGAACAGGTTAATCGTCCGACATTAGTTTTGGCACCGAACAAGATTTTAGCGGCACAATTATATGGCGAATTTAAACAATTATTTCCGCATAATGCTGTGGAATATTTTGTCAGTTATTATGATTATTATCAGCCCGAAGCATATATTCCGACAACAGATACTTATATCGAGAAGGATGCCTCTATTAATGATGAAATTGATAAGATGAGACATTCTGCGACGCGAGCCGTTTTGTCTCGAAGGGATTGTATTATTGTGGCATCGGTATCCTGTATCTACGGTATCGGGTCCCCTGAGAACTATCGCCAGATGCGGGTAGAGCTTCGTCCTGGGGATGAGATGCCTCGCGAACAATTATTAGCCTCGCTGGTTGCCATGCAATACAGTCGGAATGATGTTGATTTTTATCGTGGAACATTTCGTGTGCGGGGTGATACGGTAGATGTTTTCCCTGCGTATGAAACGGAACGGGCTATCCGTATTGAATATTTTGGTGATGAAATTGATGGGCTATCCGAATTTGACCCGCTTCGTGGGATAACCTATCGCAAGTTGCGATATGTCGAAATATATCCGGGGAGTCATTATGCGACGACACAGGATGCATTAGAGCGTGCGGTACATAGTATAGAACATGAACTCAATGAACGGTTGAAAGAACTATATGCGGAAAATCAAGTGTTGTATGCTCAACGATTAGAACAACGAACACGATACGATTTAGAAATGCTCCGAGAATTGGGATATTGCCCGGGTATTGAAAATTATTCACGCCATTTGGATGGCCGCATGCCGGGCGAACCACCGTATACTCTGCTAAATTACTTCCCTGAAGATTTTCTGTTGGTAATAGATGAAAGTCATATTTCTATTCCTCAGGTGCGGGCTATGTATCACGGAGACCGTTCTCGTAAAGACCAACTCGTTGCGTATGGTTTTCGATTACCTTCGGCTCGGGACAATCGTCCTTTGACTTTTGACGAATTCATGGAACGAATTAATCAGGTTATTTATGTGAGTGCTACACCCTCCGAATTTGAAATAAAGGAAGCAGGGGGAGTTATTGTTGAACAGGTAGTTCGTCCAACAGGATTGGTAGACCCGGAGGTAGAAGTTCGCCCAGCAAAGAACCAAGTACAAGATTTATTGGAGGAAATAAAAAAACGAGTGGAAAAAGGGGAACGCATTCTTGTTACTACCCTCACAAAACGCATGGCAGAGGAACTGACAGAATATTATCGTCGGATTGGTCTACGAGTTCGATATATGCATTCGGATGTAGATACGCTTGAGCGGATTGAACTCATTCGCGATTTACGACGAGGTGAATTTGATGTGCTAATTGGCATTAATCTATTGCGGGAAGGATTGGATATCCCCGAAGTTTCATTGGTGGCTATTCTCGATGCTGACAAAGAGGGATATCTGCGCTCTGAGACGAGCCTTATTCAGACTTGTGGCCGAACCGCACGAAATATCAATGGTAAAGTTATTATGTATGCCGACCAGAGAACTTCCTCTATGGAAAGGGCTATCCGTGAGATGGAACGAAGACGAAAAAAGCAACTCGCATATAATCGGAAGTATAAAATTATTCCCCGTACCGTTCAAAAACCGATACCGGATTTTGTCCCACAAGCAAAGACGAAAACTTCACGCAAACAATTGAAAGTAGCGGAGGGAACTACGGAATACAATGTCCTACCGGAGAATATCCCCCGTGAGATTGAGAGACTACGGCAACTTATGTTTGATTGTGCGGAACGAATGGACTTTGAAGAAGCGGTTGTATACCGTGATAAAATGCTGTATCTCCAAAAGATGCAAATTGAATTAGGGCTGTAAAATAAGGATGTAGTCTTGTTTGGGTTTTTTTATAGTTTGCGATACAATAAGTATGCAATTTGAATTAAGCAGGAAAGTGTAAACGCACAATGCCATTAACTGATGACCAATGTCTTGACCAGTGGATACGACAGCGGGATATAGAGGCTTTCTCCGAACTGGTATCCCGACATGGCGGAATGGTTTATGGCGTGGCTCTGCGTTTGACCAATGACCCACAGGATGCATTAGAAATTGCTAAATCCTGTTTCAAAAAGTTAATGCAATCAGACAATCTACCCCCTGTCCCTGTAGCAGTATATCTGCACCGTGAGGCAACTCGCGAAGCGATGGCAGTTATCAAAAATTTGCCGTTCCCTGCGGAAATACCCTCTCCTGTTTCGTGGAATGATATAAAAAAGAGGATCGATGTTCTTATTGCTAACCTTTCCGAAAAATTTTCACATCCCCTTATTCTGCATTTTCTTGAAGGACAAGAACCTGCCAATCTTGTCTCGTATCTTCGTCAGCCTCGCGAAAGGATTGAAGAGCGTATTGCCAAAGGAATGGAGCATATACGAAGAGGGTTAAGTCTGGTAAGAATTAATATAGGTGTTCCTCAGCTCAACCAATTGCTCATTACCAATGCATATGAACCCTGTCCCTCTCAATTAAATGATGCCGTGCTTCCTTTTTTACAGGAAACATTATCGCCCCAATTACCTTCAACTAAAATTCAAAGAAAAAGGAATAAAAAACTCCTTGCTGTGTTTATGTCGTTATTTCTGGCGACGATTACACTTTCAATTCTGTTTATTTTTACAATATTTCTTAATAAAAAAGACGAAATTCGAGATGATACACCGTTGTTGGTGAATACACCGATACAAAACGAAACACCTTCTCCTTTACCCCCTAAAGAAGAAAGCACAAACCGCCTACAACAAACTTCCCCATCTACCCATGTGGATAATACACAGACACAAGGGACGCCCTCTCCTGATAAGAAGCAGGGCCTCAATATTGACTTAAATAAAAAGTTTTTTCAACTTTTATATAGCCGATATGACGAGTTACGAAAATTGAAGGAGGTGCCGTATTATACTTCCCGCGACTTTTTACCCACCGATGCTTTCTATTATTATTTGCTTGCGGTAGAGACGGTTCCTTCTATGGATGTAATGATGCTTCAGCCCACATGGGAACAATTACTTGCGGGTCCTGCCAATCCTATTCCTGATGAGGTAATAGCTACTTTTGCTAATTTCCAGGAAAGTTTTCAGACCTGGCGTTCCGGTGTATCTTATGAACGCGGATTAATTCCCTCCTCTGCGATACCCGGAGAGTCCCCTTTTTCTATTGAAGCATTTCAGAACTTTTTTGAACTATTTACCCTAAATATCCTGCTCACCAGCAGGCAACCTTCAGAAACTTTAATTATAGATGTTAATGGCCTTATGCAGTTTGCTGAATCCATTCAAAAACAAGTATATGGGAAATTAATTCATCTTCTTTTCTTTGCTATTGAGTCCGCGGGGATTGCTCTTCGTGAATTGGCTCGTCTGCATTTATTAACTCCGCAACAGTTTCGGGAAGGGATGGGTATCCTTGATAGGGCGGAGAAAATGACGAAAGAAACATACCCATTGAGATATAACGAATATCGTCAAATTGCAGTTTGGGCACAAGCAGAATTTCCAACAATTCCTGCTCTAAAGCAAGGGTTACAGAATTTCTTACAAGAAACAGAGGAAAAAGAATGGTTAAACAAAGTGGCTGATTATGAAATTCAATCTCGATGGAACGAATTTTTGAAGTTACCCGCGGAAGAGAGTCCTGCAGAAATAAATACCTCCCCTCTGGAAGATTTGCGGAAAATAATTTTTCCCCCAAGCACCGCACAAGAACAGCACAAAAGACATGTACAAGCGACTTTGCTTATGTCTCGCTTATTCCTGGCTATAGAGTGGTATGCTCTTGATAATGCCTCATATCCTCCTTCACTGGAATACTTAATCCCATCTTATTTATCTGAAATTCCATCGGATAAGATGTCTGAATTGTCCATTCAATATTCCTTTGATGGGAATTTATATCAAATCCATACCTACGAGGGTATGTCTGCATTTCTTCCCTGGCGTGGGAATTATGAATATTGAATTCATGTTATTCTTGAATTTATAATATGCGGACAGTCTGAGGTCTTTTATCATAATTATATATATTATTTAATTTATTTTAATGTATTAATCTGTATTGTTAAATTTTATTTAATATGAATATTGAACTTTTTTTAATTATTATTTTTGTAGCGGGGCTGGCGTTGGTAATCGGTCTATGGTTATGGTTATGGCGCAAACTTGCCACTACCCGTATCTCTTCTGTGGAGAATACATTTATTGAACAACCGGAAATAAAGAGCGAAGAGAACCAAAAAGCAGTAAGTGAAATAGAAAAAATGAAGTTAGTTGTTCATGGATTGTTGAAAAATCTGGAATCGCATGTGCAAAATTTATTGGACGATACAGTAAGGTATGGGAATAATTTGGATGAACAGGCAAGTCAGTTAAAAAAAGCGGAAACATTAGCAACCATTCAACAAGTAGAGAGGTTGCTACTTCAAGCAGTAGAAAAAATGAAGGACTCGACAAACAATTATCAACAACAACTCAATGAAGCTCAAAAGAAATTAAAAGAACAGGAGCAGATTTTAGAAAAATTATCACGCGATGTTAATACGGACTTCTTGACACAGGTAAATAATCGTGCGTCATTTGATAAGAGATTAAATGAAGAATTTACGCGTTTTAAAAGGTATGGGCAAAAATTTTCCATTATCATGATTGATTTAGATCATTTCAAAGAAGTCAACGATACTTATGGGCATATTGCAGGAGACCGCATCCTTCGTGCTATTGCTTCATTACTTAATGATGAAAAACGGGTTTCCGATTTCCTTGCTCGGTATGGGGGTGAAGAATTTGCGTTAATACTTCCCGGTATTGATTCTAATTCTGCATTAATTGTAGCGGATAAACTTCGCACAAAAGTTGAAAATACCACCTTTCGTTATGAGAATTATTCTATCCACCTTTCCCTCAGTGCGGGTGTAACAGAGATTTCCTCAGAAGACCCAACCCCCACGGATGTACTTAAACGAGTTGATGATGCAACTTATGAGGCAAAGAATAAAGGCAGAAATCAGGTCGTTGTAAAATAAGGCACAAAAATTTTACTCTGAAATGATATGTTCTTGTCGGACTTGTCCGCCCTGTCTAACCTGTCCGAGATAATAACGATGGATATTCCCTCTATAGTTTATTATAATAATATCCAACCGATAATAACTTTCCCTGGCCATAATTATCAGGAGTATTTTATATGTTTGTTGATTTGCGTAGCGATACAGTAACAAAGCCCTCTGCCGGTATGCGTGAAGCCATGGCAAGAGCGGAGGTAGGAGATGATGTCTATGGTGAAGACCCCACGGTTATTGAATTGGAACAATACGCGGCGGAACTAATGGGAAAAGAGGCGGGTCTGTTTAATCCCAGTGGAACCATGTCAAACCTGGTTGCTTTTCTAACATTAACTTATCCTGGCGATGCGGTAATTCTTGCTGAACAGGCTCATACTATTCACTACGAAGTAGGGGGTATAACACGAATTGCTAATATTTTGCCCCTGACTGTCCCCGGAATACTTGGCAAGATTTCGGAAGAGGATATTCTTGTCCGCTATAATTCTGCAACAGATATACATCGTGCCCCCACTACATTAGTATCTATTGAAAATACTGTAAACCGCGGTGGAGGTGCCTGTTACGATTATGAAGAAGTATCCCGTATTGGAAGGGTTTGCCGTCAATTAGGTATGAAATTGCATTGTGATGGGGCACGAATTTTTAATGCTGCTATTGCCTGTAATATTGAGGCAAAATATCTTGCAGAACCCTGTGATTTAATAAATTTCTGTTTGTCTAAAGGACTGGGTGCTCCCGCAGGATCGGTCCTCTGTGGGCCGAAAGAGCTTATTCAACGGGCTCGAAAATTTCGAAAATTATTAGGGGGTGGGATGAGACAAGCAGGTGTACTTGCAGCGGCAGGTCTCTATGCCCTGAAACATCACATAGATGACCTACACAAAGACCATGAGCGAGCTATACTCTTCCGTAGAACTCTCGAAGAAAAAGGTTGGATATTCCCACTTCCTTCTCCAACAAATATTTTGTTTGTCCATGTTAAAAATGCTCACTCGTTTGCCCAAACATTACGCGAAAAAAATATCCTTATAAATTCGGTTCATGAAAAATACATTCGCGTTGTTTTTCATCGAGATATTACAGATTCACAATTTGAATATGTACTGGAGACCTTTACAAAGTTAAACTGATATATGATTTTCTTGTCACTTTTCCGCAAAATTCCTATTACCCGTGCTGTTATTGAACTCAACACTGCACCGCGAAAATATTTAGCGTTCACTTCCTTTAATGTAATATCGTGGCAGTGTATTGTAGGTCCGGCAATGGTGTTGTTTGCCCGAACGATTGGTATGCCTGCAGACCGTGTAGGTATCCTTATTTCATTACTACCGTTTACAACATTGCTCGCCGTTTTTATGGTGCCTTTTGTTACACGCATAGGGCCTAAAAATCTTATGTTATACACTTGGTTTATCCGAAATCTCATTATGATTCCTATTTTTGCAATGCCCTTTGTCATGGCTCGGTATGGTGAAAAGGCAGGATGGGCTTTGCTTATTACATTAACATTAGGTTTTTGTCTGGCTCGTGCGGTGGGTGCCGGAGGATGGCTACCGTGGCTTCATGAAGTTGTTCCTTATGAGCAACGGGGCCTTTATTTCAGTGCAGAAGCAGGTACCGTCCAATTGGTTAATGTTGCTATTTTGCTTTCTCAGGGTTTCTTTTTGGGGAAAAGCCCAACAGTGGGACAATTCTTGATTATCTATGCTGTGGGTATATTAGGCGGATTATTAAGTTTGTTCTGGATGGCTCGTGTTCCCGGCGGAAAAGGGAGACAGACATCTATACGATGGGCAGATTTTTATCGTCCCTATGGTCCTGTATTAAAAGATAAAACCTATCTCCTGTTTCTAATCCCTGCATTCTTATCATTAAGTGCTACCAACTGGTTTAGTTCTATTTATGTCCTTTACTTGAGAGATGTGTTAAAACTATCCGAAAAGAGTATTCTTACTATTAGTTCACTTGGAAGCTTATTCATCATGTTGACGGCACCTGCCTGGGGACGCTACTCCGATAGATTTGGGAGTTCTCCTGCCATACTCCGTGCTTTGCTCTGTCATGCATTATTAGTGATCCCTTTTGTTGAGTTTATTCCTCGCTACCCATGGGTATATTATCTTGTCCCCGTTCTAATCGTCTTGATTACTATATTTTCAGCAGCATTCTGGACATCTGTCCATCGAGCGATGCTAAATATGGTTCCAGAAAGTCAGCGGATTCCTTATACAAATCTGTGGACGGTTACTTCTGGATTAGCATTAGGAATAACCCCTATCTTTGCGGGGCAAATAATCTACCGTTTTGCGTGGACTGGCTTTCAAATATGCTTTATCGCCAGTGGAATACTGTGTTTTATATCAGCGGTTCTGTGTTATGTCACCATTAAGGAACAAAAAGATTATTCCCAAATGCCGCTCATAGAATTTTTAAATCCTAAAACTGCAATTACCGCTGTCTTAGAAGGTTTCTCTATTAGTTTTGGATTTTCCAGAAATAATGGAATTGATTTCTCGGACAGGTTAGACGAGTCAGACAGTCCTGATATTTAAAAAATCCCCCTTACATTCTGTTTTTTATATTTTCAGGGGGATTGTCTATGCCAAAATATCAATTATTGGATTTTCTTTTACCACCGCTGTCGGGATTACATCTTGGGTTTCTATTTTTTCTTCCACATCTTTTTTTTCTTGCGATGTAGGGACTTCTTCCATCTTTTGAGGTATAAGGGATTGTTTATCTGAAACAACTATCTCCATTTCCAAGGGCTTTTCTTCTTGAGGTACGACTAATTCACGCGGGATAAATATGGAGCCTGTAGGAATTATAGGCACTACCCCTAATCCAATGGGAATTTTTCCTTCTTCATATTGAACGGGCGAATTCGATTCACTTTGAGGAACCGTTTGCTCGTTTATCCTTTGTCCTTTTCCCGTTAATCCAACAGACGGCTTAACAATCCCTGTTATTATGTTCTCCATCGTTATATTCATAAGCCTCATCCTTGAGTTTTCTTTTTATCCTTCATCTATTATATCGACAAAAATTACATAAACTTTAGCAGTATTTTTATAATTTAATATAGAATCATTTTATTTATCATGGAACTTTTTTATATTAAAATTGTGTATAATTTATAATAAATGATTTGTATCTCAGTTTTTGGCAGGTATTATGTATATAGATTTAAGTAAATATATTCCTCCTTCCAAAGTGAGAGTCTATGAAGGGTCTCCCTCTAAATCTCTTGTATTGGAAAAAATAGCGGGACTTGTATCTTTGGATAGTGATTCCCCGCAAAGATTAAAACAGATTATATTTGATAGTTTACAAAGTCGGGAAATGTTAGGTTCTACAGGGTTAACCCGTGGGCTTGCTTTACCGCATTGTAGAGTTCCCTGTATTTCTGATTTTATTATGGGGATACTTGTATTTCCTGAGGGTGTTGTGTATGGTTCTCTTGATGGGAAATTAAGTCGTGTGTTTGTTTTTGTAATAGCCCCTGAAGAAAGTCAAAATGATTATCTAAATATAATGGCGGAAATAGGTGCGTTCCTATCCAAAGAGAACTATGTAGAAATATTAGCGGAATGTAAAGAGGATGCATTTTTATATCAATCTTTTCTTAAACTCTGGGAGAAACACATTGGAGAAAACAAGAAACAATCATGAATACAGGTTGCGGACCAAATTCTTGCGGTATTCCCCAGGAAAGAAATAAGAATCCGATATCCGATATTAAATTTATATTAACCCACCCCTCTTCTAAATGCCCCATATGGAATGCTTTTGTTATTGCAATTATATTGGTTGTATTCGGTCAAGTCGTATATTATGATTTTATTTTTTATGATGATTTTAATTACACGGTTGGCAAAATAGATAAAGGGAATGTTTGGACATACTCCTTTTTACGGTGGGCATTTACCTCTACGGACGATGGTTTCTGGGCTCCGATAACTAAAATATCGCATCGGATTGATACGCATCTATTCGGGAATAAGGCAGGGGGGCATCATGCTATGAATTTGTTATTTCATATCATTAATACCTTAATTTTGTGGAGGTTTCTTTGCAAAATAACAAAAGGCGATAATCTTATTCCGTTTTTGGCTGTATGTTTATTTGCTGTTCATCCCTTACGGGTAGAGCCTGTAGTGTGGATAGCCAGCCGAAAAGATCTCCTTTCTTTATTCTTTATCTTGCTTATGCTCATGAAATATATGGACTGGCAAAATGAAAGGAAAAAAGGAGATTACCTCCTTACTTTATGTTTTTTTGTATGCTCTGCCATGTCAAAACCTGTGAGCGTTGTTTTTCCTTTATTTTTGCCTTTGCTGGATGTGTTATTGAGAAAAGAAAAAATCCTCGATGTGAGAAAAATCTTTTTTTATGTTCCTTTTTTTATTATTTCAGTATTCCTTGTTTTTATAACACTCCATGCAGAGCAGGAGGCTATTATTCCCGTAACTTTGTCTTTGGGGGAGAAAATATCAAGAATAATTGTTTCTACGGCACTTTATTTTCTTCTGACTTTTTTCCCTATAGATTTGCATGTTCCCTATGGAATTAAATATTTCCCATTCTTTGGCTGGACACAAAGTGTCTCTGTTTACGATAGAACAGACATTCTTGTTGTGTCTTCAATTATTATCTTTTTATTTTGCTCTGTATGGATTTTATTTCGGAAACAGTATAAAAGCAATATAGTGTCTCTGGCTTTCTTTCTTATACCTTTAGCACCTGTTATCGGGTTTATACCTTTTGGGCACCATTTGATAGCCGACCGCTTCACTTATGTTCCACATGTCGGTTTAAGTTTATTTATTTGCACTGCTATCTCAGGGTGCAGGGACAAACTTTATACTATCTTAAACACAATATTATCTGTAATAATTGTCCTTTTTTCTATTATCTCGTTGTTGTATATTCCTTTGTGGGAATACAATGAGAAATTGTTTAGAAATACGCTTAAATATGAACCGGATAACTATATAGCACTTTGTAATGTGGGTTATGCCTTAATAAAACAAAATCGTTACACAGAGTCTATACCCCTATTAAAAAAAGCCATCGAAGTCTATTCATTGAGAGCGGGACCGTATAATGACCTGGCATTTTCATATCAGGCTTTGGGAAGATACAAAGAAGCCCTTGAACTTTATAATAAATCATTACAAATATCCGGTGATGACCCTGAAATATTAAGCAATGTAGCATACCTTTTTTATATGATAGGTAACTATAATATGTCTAAAGAATATGCGGAGAAGGCTTTGAAGATAAGCCCCGAATTAGTGAATGCAAAAAAAATTCTTGAGATGATAAAGCAAAGAAAATAAATGAAATCTCTGAATAAATATTGATTTGACATCGACTTGTCAGTTAAGAAAATTATGGAGTAGTGTCTATAAAAAAGGCTACACATGGAGTTTAACATCATAGCCCCAGGTGAAAACTGGGGATAATCATTGAAAAAAAGAAATTCAACTACGAATTGGTTGAATGGGTTTATCAGACATTGATTTGTGGGATAAAAAGGATTTATTCAGAGGTTTCCGATATTTTTAAAGCATTTACAGAGGGCAGAAGCAACCTGCCCTCTGAATGGATAATATAATAAATTTCTCAACTATGCTTCGCCCGGAACAGGAATAGGACCTATTGGATAAGATTTATTCCAATCTAAATCTTCCGGAACGATACTCAAATCTGCGTTTAATGCCTCATCCCATGTCAATTCTTTCCCTGTGTATGCCGACATACGACCCATGATAGCAGTCATTGTGCTTTCGGCACATTCAATACCTGTATTCAAATAAGGGGCTTCGCCACGAACGGCTTTAATCAGGTCAATATGTTCCTGGACATACGGATTTATTGTGTCTTTGCCCATATCGTTGCAACTACTTTTTCCCTTTGTTCCAAATACTTGTTCAAACACATCATTTTTGGAATTTTTCCAGTGACGGGAGAAACTAAACATGTGTACTCCGTTCGGATATTCGAAATCACATTCAAAGTGGTCCCATAGATCTCCATATTTTTCTTCGCGAGGTTTCCATGCTCTGCCTCCTGAGGCAACTACTTTTATGGGATGTGTGCCCATAATCCAGTTGATAATATCTATGTTATGGATATGTTGCTCTACAATATTATCTCCGCAGGTCCATATCTGGTTATACCAGTTGCGAAGCCGATATTCTAAATCGCTCCATTCCGGTTTGCGGTCATGAGAGAAGGGCAATTCACCATTCCAATAAACACGCGCTGCAATAATATCACCTATAGCACCCTCCTGAATTTTCTTTATTGTTTCACGATATGCATTACTGGAACGGCGTTGTGTTCCTGTATGCAGGCATAAGTTTTTTTCTTTCGCTTTCTGGGCTGTTTTGATGAAACGGCGGATACCGGCAGGGTCAACTGCTAAAGGCTTTTCTGTAAAGACATGTTTACCAGCGTCAATTGCCGCTTCAATGTGTTTGGGGCGTGCATATGGCGGTGTCGCATGAATAACAACATCAATATCCGTTTCTAAAATCTTTTTATAGGCATCCAAACCAAAAAAGCAATGACCATCATCTATCGCTACCTTCCCTTTATAGAGCCTACCCTGCATGGATTCCAACTTTTTCCGGCAATCTTTAAGTCGGTCTTCAAATACATCCGCCAGCGCTATAATTTTTATGTTTTCATTCCCTTCCATACAATCTTTTACTGCTCCAAAACCTCTACCACCACAGCCGATTAAACCAATTTTCAGTGTTCCACTGTTTGTTTCCACTGCATCCATACTTTTGGAGACGACTGCAAAAGTAGCAAGTGCAGCTGCCGTGTTAAATTGTCTCCGTGTCAATCTGAATTTTTCATCCATCGGAAATCTCCTTATCTTAATGAAATTAGGTTTTATTTGTTTTGGAATATTGAAATCCTTAGACATTTGAATAGTATGGATTTTTTGTATTTTTATTTGCAAATTCTTCAAATGCTACTATCCAACCACAATTTCCAATACTTAATATTTAGAACTGTATTGTATGTATTGTTATTTGAGCCATTCCTGTAATATTATTATCGCTAAGTTTGTGCCCTCCAGGGTTGGATGCCCATCCATTAGGATAAATAAATTAGAATTGCAAAGGGAGAAAGAGAGGAGCAAAAAATTCTTTCCAGCCGAAGCGGACTTTTTTCTTTTCTCCCATTTGTGTAACCTTTTGTTTGTGTCGGACAATATCTCATGTGGGTGTTCGTTTCCAGATAAAAAGGGATACAGTCAAAAATAAAATATTGGCTCCCCACGCGGAAATAATAGGGGGCAGTGTTTGAAGATAACCCAACCCTGTGAAAAGGAGAAAACATAACATATAACAAATGGCAGAAATAGCGGTTATACCGAAACTTAAAACAAATCCGCCTCTCTTCCATAATACGGATAAGGGTAAAGCAAGTAAGAGCATGATAAAAATACTGGCAGGACGGGCTATTCGCGCATACCAATCCACTTCGTATTTATAGGTAGGGATACCAAAGAAATGGGCTCGTTTAATTTCTTCACGGAATTGTTTCCATGTTTTAAGTTCCTGAGGGAGGTCAAGGGCAAATAGGGTCTCAGGAGCTTCGATAAATGGGGCAGGTATTTGTGTAATACGAATAACTTCTTGTTCCATATCTTTTTTCGGGGAGAGAATAAAATGTCGACCCTCTTCGATGAACCATTTCTTTTGTATGTTGTCCCACCAGATATATCGTGCACGTATTTCATCTATACGCTCTTCTTGAATACGGTGAATAAAAACATCCCTGCCGGTCATGGCTTCCCGATTGAATCGCAAGATGTGACAGGTCCAACCACCACTTAGATTGGTCCAACTCACTCCGGAACGCGTGTCTCCTAAATGATATGAAAAATACATTTTTTCCACATTCTGAAACTGTTTCGCAAACCATACACCGATGGTATCTTCCATGAAAAAACTCCCAACAGCAATAAATAACCCTACTACGAATATACTCATGGCAATTCTTAAAAGAGGTATCCCACCGGAAAGCAAAGCTGAAATCTCACCTTCTTGTGTGCTTTTTCCCCAAACTAAAAAGGTAGCAAACATGACACCTGCAGAGAGGAAATGAAATTGAAAGAAGATTTTAGGTAGGGAGAGTAAGTAGTATTGGAGGATTATCAGGAAAGGGACATTATATTTTTGTACTGATTCTTGCCGTGTAACAAAGAAATCAATAATGATATATAAAAAAGCAAGAGTAATTAATACCCGCAGAAAAGTTTTGAGCCACCAGGAAAGGTAATATTTATCTATAGTCTTCATAGTCGGTCTGCCTTTATTAAAAGATACAACCCTAACCCACCCATCAGAATATTGGGAACTTGCTGAACGATACATTTTAAGTACAAAGGCATAAGCCCTCCTCCTCCGACCGCTTTGAAGAGAAGAAAATACAGACCTACAATCAAAAATCCTGTTGAGAAGGCATAAGTCGTCCCTGCTCCTCGCAGACGCACACCTATGGGCGAAGCAATTAAACCTAATGCGAGGCACATTAACGGGAAGGAAAGACGTTCCGCTATTTCACTACGATATTTTTTGACATCGGATAATAGAGGTAATCCTTTCGTCCGTTCATATTCCTGAGAAATACGACGATGCTCTTCCAGTAATTCACGAATTGACATGCCCGTGCGAAGTCGAATCGTTTCCATCGGCTGGAGCGGTGGAATTGTCTTCTCCAATCGCTGGAAACTACCGCGAACGACCTGATTGTTTTGTTCCTGAGACTCTATCCAGAAGCCGTTGAGCATTTCCAGCACATTTTCATTTTTCCCTTTTCGCCATCGTGCCTTCTCTGCATAGAAAGCGACCATTTTTCCCTCTTCGCCGGGTTGTAATACAACGATATCCTGTAATTCTCCATTACTTGTGCGTCTGCGAATGTAAACGCGCAATTTTCCGTATTCATACATCTTGCCTGTGGGGATTAAATCTAAAGACATGCGTAAAGGAAGGTCCATGCGAGCTAATTTCATAAATTGACGAAAAGCCCACGGCTGGGCAATATCCTGGACAAAGAAACAGAATATACTCAGAAGGAGAGACAACATCACTGCAGGCATAGCAATCCGACGCATGGATATACCGCCAGCAGTCATAGCAATAATCTCACGATAACGGCTCATTCGGTCGAACATCAACATTAAACCGAATAAGAAGGTAATCGGGATTATCATGCCGACCATCATCGGAAGAGCATATAACGACATCCAGAAGAAGTCGGTTACCTGTAACGGAGCCACAGGAAGTTCATCCAGTAATTCTTTGACCTGTTGTTGAAGTATACCGCTTATCATTAGCACCGCAACTGCGGAAAAGGCAATGAACATCGGCGGAATAATCTGTCGAAGTATGTATCGGTCAATCCGTGTTATAATCATATCCCCTTCAATAAAGTAAGATTGTTCGTTAGAGACTTATATTTTAATCAAAATAAATGAACAAACGGTATTTTAAATATAGTTTTTTCTTTTTTATGTATCATGGATTTGGATTTTGATTTAATAAAGGAAATTCGTAAACGGGTGCTGGGTTGGTATTCGCGGAATGCAAGACCGTTCCCCTGGCGAAAGACGAAAGACCCCTACAAGATATGGCTGTGTGAAATTATTTTTCAGCAGACACGCATCGAGCAAGGGATTTCATATTACTTCCAATTTCTCAAAACATTTCCTACATTACGACATCTATCACTTGCTGACGAAATGCAAGTGCTTAAAGTTTGGGAAGGATTAGGATATTACACCCGTGCACGAAACCTTTTAAAAACAGCTAAAATTATTTATCAACAATATGGTGGTTTTTTCCCTCAAACTTACGAGGAGTTATTAAAACTGCCGGGGGTAGGTCCTTATACCGCATCAGCAATAGGGAGTATATGTTTTCATCTCCCCGTTCCGACGGTTGATGGGAATGTTCGGCGTGTCCTGGCTCGATTATTTGAAATACAAGGAGAGCCTAATTCGAAATCTTTTACTTCGACAACCCAACCCATAGCAGAACAGATTATATCCAGAAAATCCCCGGGTAATTTCAATCAAGGGATGATGGACATTGGGGCAACTATCTGCACCCCCATCAACCCAAAATGTGAAAAATGTCCATTAATAAATTGCTGTCTCGCCTATCAACATAAGACGCAAAATCATTTTCCACAGAAGAAAAGTATTCGCCCTGTTCCAAACCTTCATTGGGCAGTTGGAATAATAATATGTCAGGGAAAAATATTAATCACTCGGGAAGAACATCGAAATTTTTTGAAAAATCTCTATGCTTTGCCAACAGTTGACATATCCACAATGATTGGAAGTGACCCCAAACATATTTTTTCTGAATTAGCATTAACAACACATCTTCCCCATCATGTAAAATGGAACTTTTTATTTCAATCCATACGAAAATATTCCCACCGCACCATCCATTTCTATGTATATCAGACCCAGATAAAAACCTGCCCCAAAAAAATCTTTTCCCCATATCAATGGGTCCCTTTCAAGGATCTTCCCAAATATCCTTTTTCCCGTGCCTACACCAACATTCTCCAAAAATTAAAGTAACACAGAGACTCCTGTCTGTGGTTTCGTGCAATTGATATTCACAAGCAGGGATGTCTGTGCTCTTTTTAAATTGCTTTGAGGTCGATGGAGCGGTATTGGATGGCTTCCGCAATGTGGGTTTCTTTTATATTTTCGGAATTGTCGAGGTCGGCAATAGTTCTTGCCATACGAAGAATTTTATCGTAAGCACGGGCACTTAATCCGTGATGTTCGATAGCACGAAGTAATAATTGTTGTGTGCTGTCGGACAGTTTGCAATGACGACGGAGTTGTTTTGTATCCAGATGTGCATTGAGTAGGGTTGTTTTTCCGTAGCGGTGCTGTTGCCGATTTCTTGCTTCCAGTACCTGATTCCGCATATCGGTACTATTGGGTCCTGATGGCTGGTTTTGGGATAATTCATGGTAGGATAGAGCAGGCACTTCGATATGCATATCAATTCGGTCTAATAGGGGACCGGAGATTCGATTGATATATCGTTGTATCTCGCCGAGGGAACAGCGACATGTGCGTTTGGGGTCGGTCTTGCAACCGCAGGGACAGGGGTTCATGGCGGATACAAGTATAAACCGACTGGGGAGCGTTACCGCATAATGGGCTCGGCGTATATGCACAAAGCCTTCTTCTAATGGTTGGCGTAACACTTCTAATGTTGCCCGACTGAATTCGGGTAATTCGTCAAGAAACAGCACCCCGTTATGGGCTAAACTGACTTCTCCGGGTTGGAAATTTGCACCGCCTCCTACCATAGCCACAGTAGAAACGGTATGATGAGGTGAACGGAATGGGCGTATTGTTATCAAGGATGAATTTTGTCCCTTTCGGGAAACAACACTGTAAATTTGTGTAGTCTCAAGCGACTCTTCAAAACTCATTTCGGGAAGAATCCCCGGGACACGCGAAGCCAGCATGGTTTTTCCTGTCCCCGGGGGACCTATCATTAATACATTATGTCCCCCTGCCGAAGCAATGGTCAAAGCACGCTTAACGTGGGCTTGCCCCTTTACATCTTCAAAATCTAATGTTGTGTATTTTTTGTTCTGGAATAGATTTTGATAATCTGTTCGATAGGGTGTGTATGTGTTGGGTTCATGTAAATATTGGATGGCGTCTTGCAAACTCTTGATAGGTATAACATCAATATCATGAACTAAGCCTGCCTCTTCTTCATTCATTTCGGGAACGAGGATAGATTTAAAACCGTTCTTACGGGCTAATATCGCCATTGCAAGCGTCCCCGGAACATGTCGTAAAGACCCATCTAATGCCAATTCTCCTACTATTAATATTTTTTCTAAATCCACACAAGGTTTTGCCTGTTCTCCTGCCAAGATGAGACCCAAAGCAATAGGCAGGTCTAAATAACTCCCTTCTTTGCGAATATCTGCAGGTGCCAAATTTACTACGATACGTCCACGGGGCACACGGAATCCCGAATTGCGTAACGCAGAAGCGACCCGCTCACGACTTTCTTTTACCGAAGTATCTGCCAGTCCTACCACTTCTGTTTTTTTATCGGAACCGCTATACCCTCCTATGTCCACTTCGACCGTTAGAGGGAATGCTTCTATACCTAAAATATGCGCTGACTGAACCCTCGCAAGCATGAAATTCTTCCTATTATTATGTTGTGTAATCTATAACAGGAGGAACAAGTCCTCTCGATGGGATACTTTAACACTTTGAAAAAGTATTATATCACTCAAACTAACTTTAACTATCAAGTCGTGAAAAGGGTAATTTTTTTAAGTTCAAGTATGGGGCTTGTCATAAAGTTTGATGGATTGATAATGATAAACAATAGCGGAGGATGTGAAGAATAATAGAATGCAGTAAATGGCGAAAGATAATTCTACCCAGTTCAACCATGCCCCGTAATGAGCTGGGCTATAAAGTTTTGAATGAGTAATACAGTCCATATTATAAAAGGATATTTAGGAAAGGGATTTGTTGGAAGTTGTGGGTTATTAGTTCTCTGACGGATATAAGATACAATTATAATTATAATAATTCCAATTATAATGAGCGGGAGAAAGATAAACCATAACAAATTACTCCAATATTCTTCATTCCCTAAATAGATATTTGCCCAACCTTTAAGTCCATTCCGCAAAGATATAGCAAGAGCTAAGAATATAATAAGGAATAAAGTTATGCGTTCGGTTTGGGGTGAAATTTTCTGCATATTATTCGGAGAGGACAAAGGTTGGTTTGTCAGGTAATATGCAATTCCCATAAGCCAGACCAAGGCTCATCCCGTCGGAGGTTTCCCAGCAACGCTACCAATTAAAGTTATAATCCTGCCAGATGTAATATTCTTGCGATGATAACCCCACCAATAGCCCAAGCAATTCGGATAAGCCGATCCCTCCGTGTTGTCTTTCTTTCACAACTTGCCCACGCAAGGAAACAGGCTCCTAATCCTGCCCATGGGATGCCCGAAATAAACTGCCATATAAATCCGTAATAGCGTGGAATAGGAACCAATTCTACGGGGCAATGGGTATACATTTTCCCTTCAAAAAAACGAAGCCATTGCATCCCGCCTCGTGCTCTGCAAAAGCAATGCCTAAAGTCATTGCCATTAATGCGAAAGCATTGGAATAAGGACGAATTGACGAACCTTTAGGGTCATAGGATAAAAACCACCATGCGGTCGCTAATGGAATACTTGCAAATGGACAGCCGTTTGAACCTCCGAAACCAGAACACCCGCGAAAGGCCTATGTCATCTCTCCTAAAACAATAAACAGAAGGGTCGGGAGTATTAATTCATGCAAATAATAGTGTACTCGAGAAATATTCATGATTACCGCTTTTTGCTCAAATATTAGTTCATTAAATTACTATATGATTTAAAATAAAAGATGGGCAACTCAATATTTTGAGTTGCCCGAAAAACTACACCCAACAGAACGATATCTTCTGTGTTAGTTACTGTTTTGTTTCGCTTTTAACGGCGGATAACTTTTGAATTCCACGGGGTGCTTTTACAAATTTACCGGCGCGGATATAGCGAGCACATACACGGATACGACGAACTCTACCCTTCTCATCAATGATGCGGATTTTTTGTAGGTTCGGTTTCCATCTACGCTTTGTGATACCCGTTACATTTTGTCCGATACCACCTTTTTTCTTCGCTTTACCTCTACGGATAATTGAATTTCCAACAATCGGTTTTTTTCCGCTGTATTCACATACGAATGCCATGGGAATATCCCTTATTTTTTTGTTTTAATTTATATTCGAAAAGAGTATGCTTTTGTTGTTATAATACAATATTAACAAGGGTTCATATTATATCAATTTTATAAGATAAAAGCAACTTACCTACCTAAAAATAGTAAATAATGGAATTTCTTTACCAATGAAAGTCAAAGTCCCCTATTTTTGTACCTATTTATTTATATCGTTGTTCCTTTCGTTTTTACCGTTGGGGGGGTTATCCTGTGCCCGTTGGGGGACCGCTTTCGAACGGACAACCTTACAGGGAAATGACCCACAATTAGACGAAATATTAAATGATTTAAGCAAAAATGACCAATCTATCCAAACTATGAAAGGTAGAGGGACATTTACTCTAAAAACTCCTCAATTAGACACGATTTATCAACTTCATCAAAGCGATATATCCTTCCGTATGCCGGATTATCTTTATGTTATCGGGAGAAAATATGCTGCGACTGTATTGCGAATGACCTGTCTCAAAGACGAAGTCCTGATAGAACTTCCCACAGAAAGACAATTTTATTATCAGCGTGGTGGAGAATTCTTTGAATCCTCGGATACGCGGGTAACTCCATTAGATATTTTCCGTGAAACTTTCTTCCCAGAAATATGGGATAAACTTCCCCGTTCCAGAGTAGTACTGAAATCTTATGATTCAGAACATCAACAGGCAATTATTGAAATTTATGGTGATAAACAACACAAAAAACTCCTCCGTCGTATAGAAGTTCAGGGAATTCCATGGGTTCTAATAAGTAGTGAACGATATTCTAAAGAAACGAATCTTATTGCTCGAAGTGTCCGTAAAAATTATAAAGTAACACCCGAAGGGATTCGTTTTCCAGAGACAATTCACTGTGAATTTCCTCAAGAACAAGCGTTTATGACTATTAAACTTAGTCGTTGTTCTATAAATGTCTCTATAGAGGCCCCAAAAACAGTCTTATCTCAACAGAAAGAAAAACTACTTCGTTCGGGGTATGTCCCTGTTGATATAGAAACTCCATAGTATAAAGCACAAAAATTAGGATTAAAAAAGAATGGATAAAATAATAGTTTCATGTCTCTTTCCGGAAGAAATATCGGAACAACTTGGATTAGAATCTTATCGGGGTCGGCAAATTTTTCGCTGGATACACGAAAAACATATGTTCGATATACAAAAAATGACGGATTTATCGAAAGACTTACGAAATGAATTAGAAACGAAAGCAGAATTCTGCCAGACTGAAATTCTTCATGTAGAAGAAAGTCCGGTATCGGGGACTAAAAAAGTCCTATTTCGTCTGAGAGATAATCAGACCATCGAATCGGTGATTATCCCGCATCGGCGACGGGTCACTTTTTGTCTCTCTACACAAGTAGGTTGCCCATTAAAGTGTGCTTTCTGTGCTACCGGTAAGGCAGGGTATAAAAGAAACTTAAATGCGGGTGAAATTGTTGAACAGGCATTACATCTTCTTTCCTTGATAGACCTCGGCAATCGGACACCGAACATCGTTTATATGGGTATGGGCGAACCCTTCTGGAATTATGATGAGGTCATTCGCAGTATCAAACTTATTATGCATCCTTTAGGCATTAATATTGGTGCTCGGAAAATTACGGTGTCTACTGCTGGCGATGTAAAGGGTATACAGAAATTTGCTGATGAAAATTGGCAGGTGCGGTTAAGCATTTCACTCCATGCGGGTAATGATACACTCCGTTCCCGTCTTGTTCCCCTGAACCGAAAATATTCTCTCGACAAACTCGCAGAGGCACTTCAGTATTATCAACAGAAAACAGACCGAATGATAACTTTTGAATATGTGTTATTAGGGGGAACAAATGATTCGTTGAAGCAAGCACAGGAACTTTTCGATTATGCAAAACAATTCAAGTGCACTGTTAATCTTATCCCATGGAATCCTGTGGCAGATATTCCTTTCAAATCTCCTACTCCTGAGGCTTGCGAAGCATTTTTACAATTTTTAACTCAAAATGGATTAAATGCTACCTTACGCAAAGAACGCGGACAGGATATCAATGCTGCATGTGGTCAACTTCGAAGGATTATGCTTACTTAAAATAACTTGGTTACAATAAACTTAATTTATCCTCCCCTTTTTTAAAATCTTTTATTGGCTTTCTTTTCGACTTTTCAGTTGTCGAATTTGTTCATGGAGGTTTTCTAACGATTTATGTAAATCTGCAATTTTCTGGTTAGGTTCTTTCGTATCTATTATCGTTTCGGCATCAAAAGATGAGGGTTCTTTTATATGGATGTAAGTGGTATCATCCATAGACCCATATTTTTCTTTTAACTTCTTCAACTTTTGTTCCAAAATATTTATATATGCATTCCGAATGCGTATTATTTTGTTTTGTTCCTCAATAATTCCTTCCATTTTCTTTATTTTATTAATGAGATTTATTGTAGGGTCAAAAGAGTTCATAGATCCATTATAATCAGGTAGGGAAAAAGTATCTTTTGATGGGCTTTGATGGGTTTCTTCAAAAAATTTTGTTTTTCTTCCCGTATCTGATGAAGAGCAGTCGTCCAATAATTCTTTCAACTGTTGCCAATCTGGATTAGTAGGTGTATTTTCCATAGGTTTCGTTTTATTCTTTACATATAAAGCGTTTATATTTATTGGAATAAACACTGTATATAACAATATGAATATAAATATTATACATCAAATAATTCTAATAAAAATAGTATTTCTTTTACCACTAATATCCATTGGTGAAGATATTTTTTTGTTGAGCGAAACAAAAACGGTTACGAATAAGACCGTACGTATATGTGGTGAAACATTTTTCGCAGGTGCGATAAACCCCAATTCTATTTCTCCTCCCCAAATTTTCCCGGGACAAAAAATTATAGATATATTATTGCCAGATAACAATGAAGATACTCTTTTTGAATTATTTTCTTCTGCTTCTTTGGAAATGGGAAAATCTTTGCAGGATGAGGGTATCTACTACACTCTTGTGGATAAATTTGGAGTAATAAAAGACCTACGATTTTTTTTAACAGGACCCCATTGGGAAATTATTCGGATTTTTTCCCATAATGAACCCACAAGCGTTTCGCGACAATATGCCGTGTTTCAGAGACAGAAGTCGGGAAGCCTTTCATTGGGAAGGGTATTGGTTTTTGATATGAATAATGGTGGTTTTTTACAAACACCTGCAATCGAAATACCCATCCCTTTTGCTCCCGATATAATTTGTCCTCACAGTGAAAAGGGCATGTGGATAGCAGTACAGTCTGAAATATTTAGCCCCCCTCAAATTTGTATTGTAGATACTTACTTAAAAATGAGCCGTCCTTTTTTGATGGATGTGTTTCAGGAAGAATGCTCTATTTCCGAGATATTTCCTGTAGAGGATACTTCTCTTCTTGTGCTGACCCATTACTGGGATGAGAATCCTTCACAGGAGGGGAAAAGTAAGCTATTTATGTTGAATACCTTAAATGGTATGAAACCCACTGAATATATACCCTTATATGGAGAAGGAGATGTTAGAGAAAAAAATATATATCCCACACATGATGGTTTCTGGATAAAAACCACATCCCTTTCAGAAGGTTTCGGCTATTTAACTTATGCAATTTGGGACCCTGTTCGTGGTTTAGAAAAAAAATCGGAGTATTCTTTTAGTGGTATTGGACATGTATGGAAAGTGGCTGTTCACCCCACGGGAACAATTGTTGCAGTTGCCTATAATAACCGATTAGAGATAGTGGGTAAACCTTTCACTACATCATGGATAGAAAAGTTTGAAGATGCCATTACCTATATAGATTGGTGTTCCGATACGGTGTTGCTTGTTGGGATAGGAGGTAAATGGTTTCAAGCCGATATGAAAGAAAGGAATGTAAAAGAAGGATTCCGAACACAAAGAGGTATCGTTTCAAAAGTCATTCAACTCCCTTCTCAAAAAACAACTTATTCCCCTCAAGAGATATCAAATGGATTTGTTGTAGACGAAGTGCAATTTCGAAGTGAGCGTGCAGGAAAAGATATTCAAGCAATATGGTTAGGAGAACAACATCCTGCTATTCTTGATTGGGAAATCACCCATATGAGCAATCCCGTAGATTGGTTATTATGGTATCAAAACCTCTATTTTGATAATACTTATTTATATTTTGGATTGTTACCTTATTCATGGGGAAATTATATTCCTTCTCTGTGGCTTCGTGTAAGACCCATCATCAATCAAGAACTTGCAAATAATACATTATCGGTTCCCGCAAATCGATATGTGAGGATTCAGGTGATAAAAAATAAAATGGACCCGCGTCGAATTTTATTTGTTTGGGCACAGCCCTTACCGGATCCTTTTCGTAGTGATAAAGACCCGCGAGAGGTGAAAACATTAATAGATATATTGTCTGGAGCCCCTTATTATTTTTCATGTGACGAAATATCAGAACTGATAAACGATAATATTCTTTCTGATTTCGGGATAGTAGTCATCGAAGCAAAAGCCATTGCCAACGGCATAGTTAGTATCAAAGATTTGCTGGATTATGTTTTTCAAGGTGGGAATCTCCTCATTTTAGGTGATTACTGGCCCGAGGGAAATGCGGATTTGTTTGGTTATTGGTTAATACCCTTAGGTATTTTATATAACCCTAATCAAAGATTTGATGGAGAACTCCCTGTAGACATGATGGATATCTGGAATTGGAAAGGAAAGCAACTGAATATTATCGGTGGGGGGACACTTAAATCTATTTCAAATCCATATATGAATCCTCTATTAACTCAGCCTGCTGGAACTCCTATCCCCAATGCAAAACCTGTTGCCTGTGTTATGAAAAATTATGGTTATGGAAAAATAGCGGTACTTTCCTCACGAACTCCTTTAACTTCAAGTAAACTGCAAGATAATAACAAAGCCTTTGCAGTAGGGTTGTTTCAAAGGTTAGTTTACTCTGAAACGAGATTTGCAGATACAGATGGAGATGGTCTGTTCGACATTTTAGAAGACCGTAACCAGAACGGTGTTGTAGATGATGGAGAAACAAATCCTTATATAAGAGATAGTGATAAAGATGGGGTTCCCGATGGAGATGAAGACCAAAATCGTAATGGGGTATGGGATGAAAATGAAACCGACCCGTTATGTGAAGATAGTGACGGTGACGGAATCTGGGATGGGGCGGATCTTTCCCCTGTGCCCACCTTTGGGAAACAGATTATTGCGAGGATTGACCCTGCAGAAGCATATGCAGAAGGAGGAACGGTCGTTTTTGTTCAGGGACGCAATTTTACAAATGATACTCAATTCATTTTCGGGACGCGTTTTTCTCCCTCTGTCCGAATACTTTCGCCCCAATATGCACTGGTCGTTGTCCCTGAATTTTATCAGAATGAAGGAGGTAAGGTTTTTGTTTACATTGCAGAAGGAAAGAATAAAACAAAAATAGAACCTGGAAAGCCCTTTTTTTATAAACCAAGAAATAAGGTTAAAGTGAACATTTCCAATGTTTCTTATCCAGAGAATGTAGATACCCTTCCCATGAATTTGAAAAGAATAGAAGTTGTCCCTTCTGCGAGAGCGAACAGTTTGAAAAGACTATTTTTCCTACTGCGAATAAGGAAATGCGGTCCTCCAGAAATTAGGATGGAGAAGAGTAAGTGGAATGTAAAGGTAACCCATATCAGAAAGGAATGGTACTTGATAACTGCGGAATGGGAAGGAATAGGTTCTGCCTTTGGACCTTTTACATTTGATATTGTCCCAATAATAGAAAATAAACAGGAAGAAAGGAAGGAACTCTATGTTCCCGAAATAGTCAAAGTATGGGCAGAGACCGCATATCAGGGCAGACTGATTGTTCAAATGATAAATGAGAATTAAATGGGAGTATCTTTATGGTGGTAAAAAAGAAACGGGAATTACGATACCCAGTAAGTTGGAATGTTTCGATTGCTTCCTTGCCTGAAGTAGGTCCCGGCCGTGAAAAAAGATTGAATGAAATGGGTATAAAAACAGTGCAGGATTTACTACTATATCCCCCTCGTAGGTATGAAGACCGACGGTGTTTAGGCTATATTAGCACGATAGAAGAGGGTAAAAAATACACATTATTTGTTACAGTAGAACGAGCAAGACAGGTCTATCTACGGCAGGGACTATCTCAAGCAAGGGTGATTTTCAAAGATGATACAGGAACTGTTGAGGCTATTTTCTGGGGGCGCCCCTATCTAACAAAGCATCTCTTTCAGCCAGGCAAGAAATTCTTCATTTATGGTTCCGCAGAAAAAAATAATTCACACCTTATTATGAATAACCCTGAATATGAAGAGAATATAGATGAAGAAACAAATATACATACTTCACGGATTGTTCCTGTATATACTGTGTGCGAAGGCATCTCTCTTCGTTCCTTTCGGCGATGGATATATGAAACTCTTTTAAGTGTGCATATTAAAGATGATGTATCAGAAGAATTTCTTAATGCTCGAGGTTTGCTCCCCTTACCTGAAGCGGTAAAGAAAATACACTTCCCGGAGACTATGTCCGATGTGGAACAGGCTCGTCAACGACTTGCTTATGACGAAATCCTGCAAGTTCAGAAAGAGTGGTGGATGTGGAAAAAAGAAAATATCAAAGGCAAAACAGTTTGTTGTCACCAAGTAGATGGGAAAATTCTTTCTACTTTTCGCAGTCAATTACCTTTTACATTGACTTTCGCTCAGAAACGAGTTATTGATGAAATATTAAACGATTTGTCTGAACCGAAGCAGATGCTGAGATTAGTACAAGGGGATGTAGGTTGTGGCAAGACATTCGTTGCCCTCCATGCAATCTGTGCATCCGCAGATAGCGGTTATCAATCGGCACTGATGGCTCCTACGGAAATTCTGGCTGAACAACATTATTTAAACCTTCAAAAATGGCTATCTTCTTTACCTCTTCGTATCGAATTACTCACAAGTTCTGTACGAAATGCAAAAGAGATACGGGAACACATTGCCCAAGGGGAAGTGCATGTAGTTATTGGTACGCAAGCGCTCATTCAAGAAACCACCTTATTTCATAATTTAGGGCTTATCGTGATTGATGAACAACATCGCTTTGGTGTTATGCAGAGAAGAAAACTTCGAATGAAAGGGTCCGCACCGGATGTTCTTTACCTGACTGCGACACCCATACCGCGTTCTCTGGCAATGACCGTTTATGGGGGGATGGACATCAGTGTTATAGACGAAATGCCACCGGGACGCTACCCTATAAAAACGTATATTATTACCGAAGAAAAAAGAGAAGGATTAATTCAATTTATTAACCAACAAGCAAGAGAGGGTTTTGCTACTTACTGGGTTTGCCCCAGTATTGAAGAATCAACTCACAAAGAGAATCTAAAACCTCTATTAAAGGTTTATGAAACACTTCGTTCAGGTCCTTTCTCATCATTACGAACCGACCTGATACATGGTCGGCTTTCATTCAATGAGAAAGCAGATGTGATGAGCCGACTTGCTCAAGGGTTAATCGATGTATTGTTTTCGACAACTGTTATTGAAGTCGGTGTAGATGTTCCGCGAGCAACAACACTTGTCGTTGAAAATGCAGAATGTTTCGGATTGGCTCAATTACATCAGTTGCGGGGAAGAGTGGGACGAGGACCTTATCCTTCGTATTGCTTTCTTTTGCCGACGTCATATAACGAAGTTAGCATGGAACGATTAAAAATACTTTGTGCAACGAATAATGGCTTTGAGATAGCAGAACAAGACTTGATTCTTCGCGGACATGGCGAAATGGGGGGACTTCGTCAGTCCGGCGTTAGTGACCTGAAATTTGTCCGTTTTACTCATGATTTAGAACTTATCCAGCAAGCCCGCAAAGATGTCGAAATGCTATTCCAAAAGTAATGCCGACATCCTGAAAAGTAACCCACCCATTCCGGGCTCTGAATAAGCAGCGTCAGCGTTTCACCTGTATATTATGTTCAAGCGTGAGGTCTGAACTAACCTAAAGTAGCCCCTGCAGACTTGCTGGCAAAAATAAAAATAAAAAGGTGGATGTGTCGGTCCACCCATATCGTATTTTTACTCGGGGAAATGAGGGTGGTATAATACTCTTTGCTTCTTATCTTTACTCTTCCCTTTGAAATATTCAATTTAGGTGTATTATATGTGGTATCGTTTTGCTCCAATTTTTCTATTAATTTTTTCAAATTTATTTATGACTTATGCATGGTATGGTCATTTGAAGGATATGAAGAGCAAGCCTATATTTATGGCAATTGTACTTAGTTGGTGTGTGGCGTTCTTTGAATATTGTCTTCAAGTGCCTGCTAATCGTATTGGATTTCAGTTTTTAAGTTTAAGTCAATTAAAGGTACTTCAAGAAGTAATTACGATGGTAGTATTTGCCATTTTCTCTGTTGTATATATGAAAGAGCAAATTCGTATGGATTTTGTCTGGGCTTCCATGTGCCTGGTCGGGGCGGTATATTTCATGTTCCGGGGTATGTTAGCTAATTAATCCGTTGCCCACACCGACATAAATGAGGGTTGGTGGAGGATGTCCAGAACGCCTAAAATGTCGGGATAGGGAGAAACATAATCAGCGTATTCTTTTATTTCTTTATGAGCATTGGCAGGGCAGGCAAAGTAATGTACTTGTTCGCGGATGGCAAGGTCGCCTAAGGTATCTCCAATACCTACTGCTTCGTTACGATGGGAGCCTAATGTGTTTAATATCCATTTTATGGCTTCGCCTTTGTTAACTCCCGCAAGTGAGATATTCAAATAGTAATGACTGGGTTGGATAAGGAGTTCGGGTCCACCTTGCTGTTTTACAAATTGGTGGATGGCGTCTACCATTTTACTAAATAATTCCGGTTTCTTGCTGAACAAAGAGAGTTGGGCTTCTTTCCCAAATTGATAAACCACTTCGGGTTGTTTCGGTAGAAGTTCTTTTTCAATATAAAGACGCAGATTACGTAATCCTTGAATTTTCTCAGGTGTAACCCCGGGGCCGAAACGGGAGGTGTTGTCTTCTAAAGTATAAATAACCGCTCCATTTTCACACACAAGCGGTGCGTGTAAATCAAAAATTTTAGCCCAGACTTCAACATACGGCTGAGGTCTGCCGGTACATAAGATTAACGGAACAGGATAAGCCCCCTGCTTTCTCCTTGTGTGGAAAAATTCCGCTAACTGTTTGAAATGTTCCCAGTTCCATGCTTCGGAGGTTTCCGGGGAAAGACACCCATCAATATCACTTATTATCCAGCGATAACTCACAAAAATACTCCTTTATTATTCTTTCATTATGACGACACAAATAACTATAAAAAAGTACTATTTTACTCCTCTTGACAGAAGAGGAAAGATACCCAGGAACATAAATCATCGAGGGTCCCGGGTGTATAAAATGATGTTATGAAAGGAATGCTTTCAAAAGATAACTCAAAACCATAAGTATCCATTACCAATGATTGGAATGCATAAGTTTGAACGACAAGGGTGGGTAAGGCATCTATTACTCCCTGTATCTGTGGGCTCTGGTCTGAACGAAAAGTTAACATAGGAGTAATTGTATAACCACAAAGTGTTTCGGGGTTTTCTTGGGGAGTCCAATTACTCATCAGTGATAACCAGTAAGACCATATGGTCCAATATTCTTTTTCGCTGACCTCCTGGCAGGTAGTTTCATGGGTTAGTTTCGCAGTCCATTCTCCGATAGGAATGGGAGCATCTTGAAGAGAGAGGTCTATAACACATATATTTCCTTCGACATTTACCACAACGGCATGATGATACGGCCAGTAAAAATGGAGAGGGTCATCAGGAAATGAAATGTCTTTGGTTGATATAAGATTCTGAAAGACAATAAGAGGTCCTGTAATGTTTAATGACGCTACATCTATATAGGGTTGGAAAACAATCTGGCGGATAGCATTTTCTGTTAAATCATTTGGCTCCAGTATCCTTTCTGTTTCGGGAAGAGGGTCCGGTGCTGAAGCAATTAGATATTGAAGCAAAAGGCTTCGGTCCTGACAGGATTGGTTGATCATAGACCATGCGATGGGAACAAGAGTCCCGTCGTCAGAACGAATTTTTGTTTTTCTTACATAATGGGCTATCTGGGTTGCTTTTTCTCGAGTAATAGGACGCAGTCCATAAGGGTCGGGTGCTTTCCCTAAAGATAGGGTAATATTAACCTTACTGCCTCGAACCACTTTAGTCCCGTATTTTGGCTCTTGTGAAATGATATATCCGAAGAGATAAGTATCCGAAAACTGTCGTGAAATAGTTCCTACCTGCAGGGAATATTGATGTAGCATCTCAATCCCATTTTTTTGTTGTACTCCAATGATATAGGGGACACTTACTTTATCCGAACCTCGGGAGATTACAAGTGTAATATTGGTGTTGCTGTTAACCTTTGAACCTCCAATAGGGTCCTGGCTTATTACACGATTTTCAGGGACATCATCTGAGTACATATACAATACCGATATGACATATAGTCCCGCAGAGTGAAGTTCATCCATGGCTATATTTTCGGGATAATTGACGACATTCGGGACGGTAATAACTTTTGGGCAGGCTGAACATAAGAATACAAGAATGAAAAGGAAAGATTTCTTAATAAAAATATTCATCCAAAATTCCCCTTGAATTTTTAATGTTATTACATATTATTTTAATATGATGTGGAGATAATATTACAATATTTTATATTTATTTTTATGCTTCGTAGTAAAAAGAGGATAGAAGGACAGTTATGAATTGTTCTGTTTGTAATAAAAATCAAGCCGTGGCAAAATGTTCTATTTGTGGTAATGTAGTTTGCAAAACCTGTGGGGTTTTATGTCCATCCTGTCAGAAACCAATATGTAGGTCACATCTGGTTCGATTACCGGATGGCAAAATCGCTTGTCGCTCTTGTGTGGTTTCGAAGCCAAATATAGCGGTTCCCCCTTCACCTGAAAAAACCAAGCCCTTTGTTCCGAATATCCCAGAAAAGAGAGAGGAAAAAGTATCATTAAGTTTTGAGGATTTAACATCAGAATTGGGAGATGTTCGTATAAAAGTTTCGGATGAGCCTGAGGCAGAGGTAAAAAGAGGGGAGAAAAAAGGGTCGTTCGATATAGAAATAAATGCAGAAGAAAAAAATATTATTGCAAACCCATTCGCAATAAGTGCAGAAGCTCAAGCAAAAGAGGAGCCCCCTGAGACTGGGTATAAACATTTGAAACGAAAACCGAGTGATGACCCGAATGAATTTCGTATACTTACAGCAAGTTCGCCGAAACCGACACCTATGTGGATTAGTGGTTTAATCGGTTCATTACTTGCTTTTATCCTTTCGATACCGTTAGTGAAAAACAGTCAATCCCCTTTTTTCCCTTCATTTTTCTCATATGTGGTCATTCTATTAGCGGGCGGGTCCATATTCTGGAATGGTTACGGACTATTCCAGAGAGAGGAAAGTACCTTTAATCGGTTTATGTGCATTCCGGGGATACTCTTTTCTCTTATTGCTATTGGAATAGGAATCTTTTTGGGTTTAAGATAAGGAATTCTCTATGGATATTGGTACAATTATCCAATTTGTCATCGAGAATAAGTGGACCATTGCAGTTCTGATTCCGGTGATATTGGTTATCATCATTATGAAAATACGCGGTTGATTTTTTCCATGCAGATGGAGATGTTCGGTATTTTATAATTAGATATAATTCCACTTTTTTTGTTATATATTGTGTTTTTGTTTTACAATCAGAGAAATTATTCCCTCTGTAAATTAAAGGAGTAGAGATAAATGCAACATTTTATTGTTTCCATCATTGCCATGACTTTCTTTTTATCACTGTGTTTATATGGTGAATATAAAAAGAAGGCATTGATAAGAGCCATCGGAAAGATGATGGCATCCAATTGTTTCTTGTACATTGCTTTTTCATCATATTGGTATTATGATGTACCTCTGGAACTTCACCTTACAATGATATGGATTATTATTGGTTTGGTATGTTCTTGGTGGGGTGACTTGTTTTTACTATCCAGGACTTCGGTTATATTTCTTTTAGGACTGGTTTCTTTTTTACTTGCTCATGTATGTTACATTGTTGCGTTCATTTTTGCGAAAGTAGATTGGTATTTGACCATTTCGGCTATGGGTATATGTATTGTTCCAGCCATAGCCATTGGATACTGGTTAAATCCTAATTTAGGACCCATGCGAATACCGGTATATATTTATATGATTATTATCAGCTGTATGTTGTCCTTAGCTATAGGGGCATGGGCATACGGAGGATTGTGGAATTTACCCCTCGGCGCATTTATATTTTATGTGTCGGATATTTTTGTTGCCCGCGACCGATTTAAAACTGCAGATAGATGGAATTTTCTTATTGGGGGTCCATTATATTTTATAGGGCAAGTATTTTTAGCATCTACTCCCATTTGGGCTAATTGATTTCATAACTTTTTTATCAATAGTAAAGGAGAATATTTATGCGGATTTGTGTGGCAGGTGCATTAGGCAAGATGGGCCGAAGAATACTGGAAGTCTCCGGTTGGGAAGAAGATGTTCAGGTGTGTGGTGCATTCGATTTGCCTGAATTTGCAGGACGGTTTGTTTCTTATGGTGGAGAAAGATCAACACCGAAAGGGATTACATTAGGAGCCGATGCACAGACAGAGTTACAAAAAGCAGATCTATTAATAGATTTTACACAACCGGCTTCTTCAATACATCATGTTCAAATTGCATGTGAATTAAAAAAAGGAATCGTAATAGGTACCACGGGATTATCTGCGGAACAGGAAAAAATCTTGCAAGAATGTGCAAAACAGATACCTATTGTCTATGCTCCGAATATGAGTGTAGGAGTGAATCTCTTATTCTGTTTAGTTAAACAGGTGGCAGAATGTTTAGGACTGGATTACAATGTAGAAATTGTAGAGATACATCATAATCAGAAGAAAGACAGTCCCAGTGGAACCGCCTTGCGATTGGCAAAGGAAGTAGCAGACGGATTGCACTTAAATTTACAATCCCATGCGGTTTATGGAAGAGAAGGGGTTATAGGACCTCGAAAAAAAGATGAAATTGGCATATTAGCCGTGCGAGGAGGTGATGTGGTCGGGGAACATACGGTCTATTTCATCGGACATGGAGAACGGTTACAGCTTACTCACATTGCTCACAATCGGGATAATTTCGCACGGGGTGCACTCCTTGCGGGAAAATTCATCTATAACCGTGAACCCGGCTTATATGACATGAT
Organism: uncultured bacterium; assembly: GCA_938014335.1. Classification (GTDB taxonomy): domain Bacteria; phylum Hydrogenedentota; class Hydrogenedentia; order Hydrogenedentales; family Hydrogenedentaceae; genus Hydrogenedens. Next base: position 118,986 of record CALLRP010000003.1, on the reverse strand, counting down.
GAATGTATTGGGATTGAGATAAAGAGACTATGCTATAGGGTAATGTTTCCCCATTTCTACCAGAATATTGCTGTTTTTATTGCCGCGAGCAGGTTTCGTATATCGTCAGGGAATATATGTCCTATGTTTCCTATACGGAAAGCATCTAAACCTGTGAGTTTTCCGGGATAGATAACAAACCCTTTTGATTTTAGTAATTCATAAAATTTTTTAAATTGGTACTTTTCTGATTTAGGGCTATGGAATGAAGTGATTATTGGACTTTGCCATTCTTTTTTGATTACGGTCTCAAATCCTAATTGTTCCATACCTTCTACTAATATTTTGTGATTTTCGGAGTAGCGTTTATATCGTGCTGGGATACCCCCTTCTTCTTGAAGTTCGACGAGTGCTTGCTTAAAAGCACGTACTGTATGTGTGGGAGAGGTAAATCGCCATTTTCCCTTGCCTTTTTCCATTTCTATCCACTGGGCATAAGCATCTAAACTTAACGAACGAGCATTATGGGCGCATTTTTGAAGTTCTTCGGTTCGTGCGATGATGAAACCGAATCCCGGTACCCCCTGAATACATTTATTGGCGCTGGAAACTAAAAAATCCGCATGAATTTCAGCTACATCAAAAGGTATCCCCCCAAAACTACTCATCGCATCCACGAAAAAGATTTTAGGGTATTGTTTTACTATTCGTCCAATTTCTGCCACAGGATTAAGAATACCTGTGGTGGTTTCGCAGTGTACAACTGCGACATGGGTGATGGATGAGTCCTGCTTTAACTCTTGTTCCAAACGCTCCAAATCGGGAATATGTAATTCCCCGCTATTATGAATAACACAGGGAATATTTAAATATTTTGTTATTTGACCTATTCGTTCACCATACGCACCGTTAGTTAATACCAACAATTTTCCATTTTCTTTAGGCATCATGGTGCCAATAGTAGACTCCACGGAGAAGGTTCCACTTCCTTGCATAAGCACGGATGTATAACCGCTTTTTGATGTTGCTAATCGCACTAATTCTGCACGAATCTCCTGTACAATGGAGTTGTAATCATCATCCCAGGTGCACCAGTCACGAAGTAATACGGTTCGCACACTCTTGCTTGTGCTTAAAGGACCTGGTGTAAGTAAAAGATAGGGATTATCCGGAATGAAATAATAATCAAATGGTTTATTACTTAAATTTATATCCATTGTTAATCCCCTTTTACGGTTGTTCGCCTACTCGTATTCTCTGGTCAATTTCTTCAAGAATGGGTAAGGCATCCCAAATACCATCAATTACATAGTGAGCACCTGCATCTTGAAATACTTTGTAGGCATGTTCCATTTTTTCTTTTAATATCACAGGGTCCATCAGTTCAATCTCTTCTTCCGATAATCCCAATTCATTTCCACTAATAACTACGCCGACACTCCAACAACCCGCATTGTGTGCTTCTTGAATATCACTGACGGTATCACCAATTTTTACAATGGCACACATGGGATACATGTTTAATCTCGTGGCATTTTCATAGATCATGAAAGGGAAAGGTCTACCGGGAACATCTTTTTTCGGAACGGTCCAATAATCAGGGTTGTAGCCATGTGCTTGTGCTTCTTCTACAACGATTTTCATCATTGCTTCTGTATAACCCGTAGTCGAACCTAATTTCCAGCCTCTTTTATGAACCTCCTGAGTAAATTCAACTGTTCCTCGGATAGGGTTGCTATATTTTCTTACGCAATTCAATAAAGACGGCTCGAATTTACTGTATATAGCATCTACAGTTTCTTCGGTAGGGTAATAGCCGAACTGTTCATAAAAACGCTCTTTTGTAAAGTTTAATAATTCTCGGGTATGGTCTCTCTTATACATTCCCATAAAACGCCGTATTTCATCACGAGTAACCTCAAATCCAAAATCTTTAAAAGCATCCTCGAAAGCAGAGACGGGTGAGAGCGACCCAAAATCAACTGTCGTCCCTGCCCAATCACAGATAACACCTTTAATTCCATCTTTATAAATGATTTTATTATTAGTTTTCATAATTCTCCTGCCTGATTTTTAATGGGTATTCTAAAAAAGTATTAAAAGATAATACCCCATCATAAATAATAATAAAAATAAAATTCAATATTTTATGTATTAGCCCTATATGAGTTTTACCCCGAATATGCTTACTATTATGACAAATTTTATCATTCGGTTTTCTTGCTTGGTATAATAAGTTTCTGGCCAATGTGGAGGGTGGAGTTTGGAGTTAGGTTATTGGCTTGTAATAGAGATTCTAAAGGAACACCATATTTTTTGCTGATAGTATAAGGATTATCCCCTTTAGCAACAATATGTATTGTGGGTTCCGGAGTTTTTTCCTTCTCCGCAGTAGTTTCTTGGGGTTTATCTTCTTTTTGTGTGGGGACTTCCACAGGTTGCGGAAGACTTTTTTCGGATTTAGATATTGGTATTTTCAATTCCTGTCCTGCTCGTAATTTTGTTGGGTCTTTAATACCATTGTATTCCATTAATGTTTGTACAGAAACACCCCATTTTTTGGCAACAATAGCGGGGGTATCTCCTGGATTTAATTTGTAGATTTTAATGTCTCCATCGGAAGGTATTTCCCTCATTTCTGTTATGGGTGTTGGAATAGTTGTTTGGGGTGTTTCCGACACTTTCTCAGTAGGTTTTTCTTTCTCTGGAGAAGGGGCTTCAATAGGTTTTTCTTCTCGGGGTTTAGCACCGGGAAATTTTAGTTTTTGACCTATCTTTAGTTTCGATTTTTCTGTCAAATTATTTGCTTTGAGTAAATCTGCTGTGGAGACACCTAATTTTTGAGCAATTAATCCCGGATAATCGCCTGCCTGAACAATATATTCTGTGCCTTCCCATTTGGGTGTAGGGGTAGCTGGTTCTGTGGGCTTTGTTTCGGTTGTTTTGTGGCTTCTTACCGTTTGAATTTTGTATACCTTCCCTGTTTTTAATGTTGCCCCTTTACGCACCCCATTCCATGCACAAAATTCTTCTTCCGTGATACCGTAAAGTTTACAAATAGAAGAAATTGTTTCCCCTCGTTTTACGGTATGTTCCACAGGTCCTGTAGTTTTAGTTTCGGGCCCCTTTTCCGAAGGGACTTTTGGAAGTTCTTGTTTTACCGTTGTCTGTGAAGGCGTTGAGATTGAAGAGGTAGCGGTTCCTTTTTCTTCTTTTTTGGCAATTATAGTTGTTGCAGGGGGAGTGGATTTATTCATATCGGGCTTGGTTAATGGATTTTGTTTGAGAGAATCCAACGATTGAGCCCGACTTTCTGCAAGATATGCCAAACCTACTGCTTCAATTCGTTTCCCATTGGAGGTCGCTTTCCCAGCGCGGTCAATAAGACGGTGCACCTCTTCTAATATCCAGTTAGCTCGGGAATCTTTTTCTGAGGAAGATGAGGAACCGGTTAGATATTCGGTAAGATGTTCTTCACTGCGGGCAATAATATCCAGTAATGGTTCACGGAAAGGTTCTCCCCGATATTGCTCTGTAATGCACACCCGTCGTAGGAAATCAGAAAGTTTGGCAATAAAAAGTCTTTTTTGTGCCTGTGCCTCATAAGTTTCTGCTTTTTGTCCTTCCAGACGGGGCAATTCACGGAATAGATTTAATATATGAACACGGTTCTGGTTGTTTTTCGGATCTTGTGCAATAAATTTTATAGCTTCTGTTATCACAGGATTTTTGAATGTAGAAAATTCATCGAGGCTTAATTCCTTCGAGATAGACTTTAACTCGTTTACAGCAGTTATGTAAAGAACTTCATAAGCATTTCCTAATAAATACTGGGGATAAGGTTTGTCGTCTAATAAAAAGGAATTGTCATTGACTTGTGGGAGTGTAGAAGGGTTGCCGTAACAATCAAAGAATTGTGTTGTTGCCAGACCTTCTCCTGAAAGTGTGATAGGTCCTGTACCCCAAAATACCATAATCCAATGAGGCAATGACTGGAAAACAAATGCTTTTGATGTTTCTGAATACTGATACCATCCCAAAGGTTCTATTCCGTCTGTCCATACACGAGTGGTTCCACAAAGAAAAGAAGTCAGTTGCGAAACTTTTCCATCCTGTATCAAAGCAGTGTAGGGTAATGTGAGTACATGGGCTCCAGCGTATTTTCCAATCCAAATTTGTTGTATTTGTTCAATGGGATTTTGAGAAAAGTTTTCCTTATTAAAATGAACTGAAAAGGGCGTTCCTTCACCTCTATGTAAAATAAGAGTGTCCTTTAATTGTTTCAAATCTTCTATGGTTACATTCGGTCCCGACCATGAGATTTCATTTATGGTTTCTTCTGGAACGGAGGGAAGTATTTTAGGTAAAAATTCAATTTTTGAAAATGAAGACCGCAATATCGCAATACCTTTTGTTTTTCGTATACACTCATAAAAATTTCGTAATTGCTCAGGAGTATAATTCCCTTCTATTTCCCAGGTGCTGACCAGGCCACCCAGTTTATTGTTTAAATCTTCGAAAATGTCCAAAGGGGAGGGGTGGTTATCCACATTGAAAGCAATTGTAACACGCACACCCAAAGAAACAGCTTTTTTTACGAGGGCATTTAGATTAGGCAAGTTACTATCGAAAGATACCTCTTTGATGCCTAATATTTGTGTGAGATACAGCCCTGTTTCATCGGGGTTGTGTATGGTAAAGGAAGGGCAACCTGCTTTATCTGTATTTCTATCCATTCTACAGAAAGGAATTTCCCATTCCTGAACTTCATTTCTATATTTGATAGAGATGTTCGCAATGAAAAATCCGCGTGTAGTAGGCAAGTCGGGTACCGTAATCCAATATTTCCCATTTAGATATGTAGCGGGTTTATCGGCCCGTAATTGTGTAATGGTTTCCCCATCGGGCTTTGTAATGGTAATAACGATATCAAAAGAGGTGTTTGGAGGACCCGATACACTTACAATAAGAGGCTCATTGGTATATGTGAGGGGTATTAATTGGTCTGGAGCGAGGCTTACATGGAAAGGTATCGCACTTGAAATAGATATGAAGCATAGCATGGCAAAATATAACATGAACTTTTCCTTAATATTCTCCTACGAAAGGATTGTATTTCCGTTCTTCTCCTATAGTAGTTGCGGGACCATGCCCTGAATAGACAACAGTATTATCAGGTAACAGAAATAATTTGTTTTTTATGGAGGATAGTAATGTTTGAAAATCACCCCCCGGCAAATCAGTACGACCAATAGAACCTTGAAATAGAACATCTCCTACAAAAACAAAACCATCGCCTGCGAGGGAGATATGTCCCGGTGCATGACCCGGAGTATATAATACTTTTAATGTTAAATTACCCACTTTAATCTCGTCTCCTTCTTGTAGATAATCATTCGGGGGAGGGGATGCCTGGAAGGGAACACCAAATAACAATGCTTGTTGCCCCAGTGTTTGCAAAACAACCTCACTTTCCGGATGCATAAGTAAAGGTGCGGAGGTTGCTTTACAAACGCTGGCATTTCCTCCGCAATGGTCAATATGACAATGCGTGTTTATAACCGCCTTTACATTTAATTTTTCCAAATCTTTAATCAGTCGTGGATTCGCTTCTCCGGGGTCAATGACAATGGCTTCCCCATTATCAATCAAAATATAAGTATTTACTAAAAACAGTGTGATTTCATAAACTTTAACTTCCAAAACAGAACTCCTTATACAAATTGTTTTTTTGCTTCTATATTATATTGAAAAAAAGGAATCAATATAAATTTTAGTTTTTTTCTTGACATTGTATTTTCCCCTATGTATACAAGAATTTACAAAATAAAGTTCACAATAGGATTTAATTTATGAACAATGAAAATAAGGAAAGAAATTTCGGTTTATTAGGAACCGTTTTTATGTTGTTAAGTCCTGTTCCATATATTGGTTTTCTGCTACGTTTAGCAGGCATTCTTCTCTTGCTTATCTCTCTCTATAATTTTTCTAAATTATATAACAATAAATACATATTTAATAAATTTCTTGTTGGTTGGATATTGAATTTTATTGGAATAATAGTTGCTTTAATAATGGGGATGGGTTCACTTATTCCAGCAATTTTAATATCCGAATCTAAGGGGAGCGAAGATGCACGAATGGCAATGTTCGGATTAGGGATAATCTTTGCAATTTTTATTTTTTATGGGGTATGTGTAATCAGTGCATATTTATACAGACAAAGTTTTGACCTTTTGGGACAGTATACGGGGATTAATCTTTTTAATTTGGCGGGAGCAATTGTATTTTGGGGTTCTGTTTCTATTATATTCCTCGGATTGGGTCTATTAGCTATGTATGTAGGCTGGATAATACTTGCGGTAGCATTTTATTCTATTCCTCAGACAAGGGAACCCCCCTCTCCTCAACCGACAAATAGTCCTTAATAAGTAATATTTACTCTATTTAGTGTATTGAATCTCAAATTATCAAGTGTCTTTTGACCTTCATGTGTTAGTATAAACAATGGAGGGAGTTCTCGTGATGGACCCAGCCCAAAATGCAAGCGATAATTTCCTTGATGGGCTCGTGAATGTTCGGTTTCACCTATGATCCGCAATTTTTGATTAGTAATATCTGTTTTACATAACACTTTCGTAGTAAATCCGTGAGGATTTCCTTGAGGTCCTTGTAATTCCAATCCTATCCAACTTCCAGCAGGACTATTATTTTTAAGTAGATTTAAATACCACCAATCGCCGTATCCCGAAGGGTTATCGCCTTTGATACGATAGCCTAACATGATATCTTGCTTACCATCATTATCCGCATCAAAACATTGAATACGAGCATCGCTTATCTCTGTTTCGGGAATGTGTGTTAAGGTTAACAAATTCGATTTTTCAAAAGATTGACCTTGAAGATTTAAGTATATTCCCTCAGTTAGGGATAAGAATTCATCATATCCGTCATTATTGAGGTCGCCCCAGCATGCCCAGAGCGAAGTATCGGGAAGGTTAAAATCCTTGGGATTTAACCACTCAAATTCAATATCCCCTTTATGTTGCAGTAAAAAAATTTGATAATTCTTCTGGTTTGCAAAGAGAAATTCCGTATTTCCATCATTATTAAAATCGCAGACAGTAAGGAATGCCGGGTTAAATTCAATGTTTTCCTCTCCACGGATTATATGTTTTTGAAACTCTTTCCCGTTCTGATTAATAAATATTACAGGTTGTTTATTGCTGAATGAGAATAAGTCTGTATACCCATCATTGTTTGCGTCAAACCAAAAAATAGGTTGGTCACCCTGAATATCTAAACCATAATTTAATGCACATTCCTTGTATTCTCCATCCGGCATCTCTTTTCTGAAAAGTCGACACATTTCACCACGGGTACAAACAATAAACAATTCGAGGAAATCGTCATTGTCAATATTTACCCAGCAGGATTTTCGTGTTCCACAGCCACAATTTTCCAGTCCACTTGTTTCATATACATTTTCAAACCCATTTCCATGAAAATTTAAGAAAAGTTGGTCTTTCATTTGTTTCCGAAGATTTTCATATTCCGAACTTCCCCGCAATCCACCTCTACCGCAAAACACATCTATTTTCCCATCTGTATTTATATCTGCCCAGCTATAACTATGTCGGTCAAAGGTGTTTAAGGTAAAAGTATGTTCAGAAGGGGATGTTTTGGCAGGGCCAATGTAAATCTTATTTAAGGGAAATGTATTTGAGACAGTGAACTGTGTAGGAATAGCAGGGCGGTCAATATCAATCACAGCAAGGGCTTCACGGCCCATTCGTAGCGTATATCGTGTTTCTCCGCTCTCTCCTTCCGTTTTTTTGTCTGTAATCTGGCTCACATCCACATACCCTTTTTTCTCTGTAACTTTGGTTCGAGTGTGGGGAACACGAACTTCGATTTGTAAAGGAACGGCATCTTTGGACAATTCCAAATAGTAAATATGTACCTTATACCAGAGGTAAAATATATATAAACCTCTTTCTATAATTTTGGGCGGTTCAATACTACAAGCAAAATCGGGCAGGTCAGGTTGCAATCCTAATTGGAGTTCCAGCGTAACATTTTTAAAACTCATTTTCCCTTTATTCAATAAAAGAGAAGGACGAAAATTGCAATTGCTGGAGAACAAGTCTAAAAGCCCATCTTGATTTATATCTGCTACACCAAAATCAAATAATTGATACCGATGTATTGGAACAGCGATAGATTCAAATTCAAAAGTGTTATTTCTAAGGGTTGAAAATGAAAGTTCATATCGGGGTAGCCCGGTTTCATTTAAAGGAGAAGGGGGTCCTAATAAAATCTGTGGATTTATGGATTCCTCTTTTTTAAGAAAAGAGAGAAGAGAACCTTCAAAGATAACAAATACACCTATTCCAATAAAAAACATAAGGATAATAGCAACAAATAAGCGTAATAGCACCTATTATTTCCTTTTTGCAATCATACTATTTTATCGTATTATATCATTCAGGAATAAAAGTAAGACTAAAAAAAGGAAATGGATATGGATAGGAACATGAATAAAGTAGGGAAGGTTAAGGTTATCCGTAAATTTAAACCTCAGGGAAAATGTCTTCCTTTTAAGGGACCTGAAGCCATAGATAGTGAATGTTTAGAGTGTTTTGAATATGAATATACCGCCACAGAATCGGGCAGAAATATGGAAATTGTTTCCGTGACCGATGAATTTACTTCTGTTTGTCCTTTTTCTGGTTTGCCCGACTTTGCAAAGGTAACCCTTCGTTATGTTCCAGATAAATACTGCCTCGAATTAAGGTCACTCAAATACTATCTCTTATCTTATCGTGATGTGGGTATCTGGTATGAACATTTAGTTAATAAAATGTTGGAAGATTTGGTATTTGCATGCAGACCCCGCAAGATGACGATTTTAATTGAATGCAACCCACGGGGAGGAATTGCCAGCACTGTTTCGGCTTCTTATGATGCAGACACAATGGGCACACCCGAAGAATGGAAAGGGATAAAGTAAATTGGGTTTGTCCGACTCGTTTGACCCATCCGACAGGTCTGACTCAATATTATAAATGTTCTTTCAAAAATTTCATCATTGCATCTATATCAATTTCATGCCCACCGGGATGAATTACGAGTTCAGTCTTATCCTCTGCATTAAAAACTTTATACACAGGGGTAATTTCTCCCCAGGCTTTTTGGGCTAATGAAGGTGGGAATTGGTCCGGGGGTTCTTTTGCCCCATTCTGACACTGCAAAGCACGGGGTGCTATTAAAGCATAAATATCTGGGAAATCTACCAGCTCCCTCAATCCTTCAAATTTCCAGCAGAGGCAGTGATTTTTTTCCATCTGGTCCATATAAGTCAAAAAACCACACACGACCGTTGCTTTAATTCGTGTATCCATTGCCCCTAACCACATTGACATTTCCCCCCCTAAGGACAATCCGACACAGCCAATGCGAGATGCATCCACGAAAGGGAGTATTTCAAGATAATCCACGCAACGCATAAGGTCCCAAAGCCTTTCTCCCATTAAAGTCCGTTCCTTTTCGTAAACTTCGTGTTGTCCCACATCCGTTGTAATTACTACAAAGCCATTTTGAGCTAATATCCTTCCAAAACAATGGTAGGGCGTCGGCTCTTTCTCAAAAGCCGAGTATCTATTCCCTCCATGTCCATGAACACACACAAGCGCAGGACATTTCTTCTCTTCTATATTGTCAGGCACCGCGAGACAAATACGAATGCGTCTCTGGAGAGTGCTTTGTATCTCTCTTTCTTCTAATTTCCATCCCGTATGTTTTTCCTCCTTTATTTTCTTCTCATCAAACGATATAGGTTTTACTTCTGGCAAAGATAACTGTCTCGATAAATTGTTACGAACCTTCTCCTGCCATACTATAATAGTGTCTTTTTCGACCGACGATTCAGGAATTTTCATTTTACGCAAGAGATTCTTTTCTGCATGCAAGGTAAGGTTTAGGATTGTAAAATGGGTGAAAATAAGTATAAAAAAACAAATAAGATAGACCTTTTTGAAACCTGAAAGAGATTTTGTTCGTTTTACTTTTGTCATATTAAAAATTTCTCTCATTTGAGTATAAAACGCTACTTATGATACATTTATTGTTCGGTTAATAAAATTCCTTGTGGCAAATGTATTTCGATTTTAAATAATAAATATTATAACGAAATAAGTATAAAAGGTTTCTATCTATGATTCAAGATTTGATGAGAAAGCATCGCCGTGCTATTTTGATTTTTGTAGTTCTGGTTATTGCAGTACCATTTGTTTTATTCTTTGGCATGCCGGGAAAGTATCGGTCTGCAGTCCCTGAATTTAAAGATAATCCCATCGCGACAGTAGCAAATTTGCCCGTTTTAGAAAGTGAATTTCGAAGGAATTTAAATACACTTATTCAGCAGAGGTCTACGCCGGATAAACCTGTAACGATTGAAGAATTAGAACAGTCTGGCGAAACAGATAAAATTTTACAACAGATGATCGATTCAAACCTTATTACTTTAGAAGAGCAAAAACGGAATTTCAAGGTGAACCGCAGTTTCCTTGTCGAACAAATGCAGAAATGGCCTCAATTCCGAACAGAAGATGGGAAATTGGACCGTGAGGCTTGGAATACATGGGTCGAAGCCAATCAAGGGAAAATCAACTGGAACGAGATTTACTCTGACCTTCAGAAATCTATTTCCCGCCAGGTTTTTATTAATGCCCTTTTAGCGCCTGCACGGTTTGACCCTACAACGATTGACAAAAAAGTCATGAATAACTTCACAAAAATACGAATTAAGTATGCAAAAATTTCTCCCCCAATCGAAATCAAAGAAGAGGAATTAGCAAAGTATTTCGAAGAAAATAAAGAGACCTATCGTGACCCGGATTCATTAGTAGCAGAAACAGTTAAAATTTCTTTAGTTCCTCCTGTTCCTGATAAAGCTATTGAAGCCTACAATAAAGCAAAACAGGGTGAGGATTTTGCAGAATTAGCCAATACCTATTCCGACCAGAAAAGTCAACCGGGAGGTGATTTAGGCTGGCAATCCCAAAGAGAAACAGAACCTCCTCATCGGCAGGTCTTGTTCTCCTTGAAAGTTGGCGAAATCAATGAACCTGTGTATACCTTTGGTGCCTACTATATTTTTAAGGTAGAAGAAGAACGCACCCATGCAGAAACCGGTGCTCGCGAAATTCATGCACGCCAGATTATGATTCGTGCTTCACTGAGCGATGATGAGAAGAAACAAAGAGAAGAACAAGCGAACGAAATAGCTCAGAAAGCAAATGAGGAGAAATCTTTGGAGAAAATTGCACAAGAAAAAGGGTTAGAAATCGTTAAAATAGGACCTTTCACTAAAGAATCGAAAACAATTGAAGGCTTAACCCAGTTTGATGTATATCAATTCCGTAGTGCCTTTATGACCCCTGAAAAGGATTCAGAATATCAGGTCATAACAACGAGAGATAATGTGTTTGTCGCAAAGATTATTGAAAGAACCATAGGCGAAATTCCTCCGCTGGAAAAGGTAAGGGAACGCGTAGAGAAAGATTATACGAATATGGTGAAGCTTCAGGATGATTACAAAAAACGAGTGGAAGAAATTTCAAATAAGATAAAAGCAGAAGCAAAATCTATTGACGACCTACCTAAACTATTCCCTGACCTGAATATAGAAATTAAAGAGACGGTCAATCCTTTTACTGCTAAAGACTATTTATTCCAGGAAGGGTTGATGATTTCCCCCGAAAGTATCTTTAATGAATTGGAAGGTAAAGATACGGGTGTTCTTGCAGGACCTATCAAAGATTTCAGTAATGAATATTATTTTGTGCAGTTATTAGAAAGGACACCGCCTACCGATGCGGATAAACCAAAGATGGAAGAGGATAAGAAAAAAATGTTGGAGATGGAAATCCGCATGGCACAAAATGAGATACTGGAGGATTATCGTCTTTATTTACGTGAAAAAGCCATGAAAAGGGGTGTGCCTATAAAGATTAACCAGCAAATGATAGCATCCATTTTAGGCAAAGATAAAAAAACAGAAAAAGAGGGCGAATCCGGTGAGAAAAAAGCCCCTGCCAATCCTGCTGTGGATTTGCAAAAATTAAATACCCTTGTCGGAGATTAATGAGTCAGACTTATCAGATGGTTCTGAATGGTCTGACCAATTCTATCTCATCCAACATTTTCTATAAAAAAGTCTGCTTTTGTCTGTTTATTAGTGTATAATCATAATTATGATTTATTTTCAGGTATTTCGCAAAAGACAACTCGGTTTTACACTAATTGAATTGCTGGTCGTTATAGCCATTATCGCAATTCTGGCAGCTATCCTTTTACCTGCATTATCCCGTGCTCGTGAATCGGCACGCCGTTCCTCCTGTGCCAATAATTTAAAACAGATTGGCTTATCATTAATTATGTATGCCAATGAAAGTAAGGGAAACTATTACCCTCCTATTAAAGCACTGAGAACACCCTGGACAGGAAATGCATTACCATGTAGTGAAGCCAATACGATAGAATCGTTTTTTGAACCTCAATGGATGTATCCAGAGTATTTATCCGATTTGAAAGTTTTAATTTGTCCTTCGGATATAGACCGTTCTGTGGCGTTAGGTCCCGGCGGTTGGCTAAATGAAGAGACAGATGAGCCGGACTTATGTAAAGTAAATGATCTGTCGTATAGTTATTTAGCCTGGGCAATTATTCCTTCCTTATATCTCATTCCCGGTGGTAATGAACAGGCCCCCGACCCACGCACAGAAATTGAAGGAGCCTTTGTTACTATCTTCATCAATTTACTAAACCAGGTCAGAAATGCCCCTTTATCTTCCGTTGCAAGCATCTATGAAACAGATTTAACATTTGTCCCCTTTTACCCCGGCGACACTCAAAAAAGAACCATTTACCGTCTCCGTGATGGGATTGAACGATTTTTAAACCAGACCGCTTCAGCTTCGGAAATACCACTGATGTGGGATAACTTATTCAAAAAAGGGGAAGGAGAGGGATACAATACACCCATGCTCAATCATCAACCGGGTGGAGGAAATGTCTTATATCTCGATGGACATGTAGAATTCCTCCGCTACCCGATACAATTCCCTTATACACGTGTCTGGGTAACGGTATGTAATCAAATGAACGGTTTCCATTAAGGAACTTTTTAACCCTTCCGGTGTTTATAATTTCAGAAAATAAGAAGAATCTCGTATTTATAATAAAAAGGACAGGGCTATGCAAAACATATCGCGTCGGGAATTTGTAAAGAGAATATCTGCTATTGGCATTGCCTCATATCTATGTTCTCAAAATTCGCATTCCCAAGAAGGTCAAAAAGACAAACCCAATTTTATTGTAGTACTTGCGGATGATATTGGTGCCAAAGAATTATCCTGCTATGGTAACAAGGAAATTAATACACCTCATTTAGACCGTATGGCACAAGAAGGCGTAAAGTTCGAAACCTGCTATGCCACACCGATTTGTCATCCCACTCGTGTTATGTTATTGACAGGGCAATATGGCTGTCACAATGGTGTATATAACTTTGCTAATATGCGAGGAGGACCCGAACCCAACAGTAATGTAGAAGATATAGCAAATACACATCGAACATTTATAAACTTACTCAAAGAATCGGGTTACGCAACGGCAATGTCTGGCAAATGGCAACTATCCGGTGAACAGCCCAAACTTATTTATGAATGTGGTTTTGATGAATACTGTGTCTGGGGACAAAAAGGATATCTACCTCCCGGAACCAATTATTCCAGTGGGTTTGAAGGAGATAGGAAATATGCCCGATACTGGCATCCTTCCATAGTAAAAAACGGAGAGTATATTTCAACGAAACCCGATGACTACGGTCCGGATATACATCATCAATTTGTTGTAGATTTTATAAACCGACATAAAGAAAAACCTTTTGTTGTTTATTATCCAACCTGTCTTACCCATGCTCCCTATTTGCCTACACCTGATTCAAAAAAAGAAGGAGTGGCACTAAACACGAGTGACAAAAGCAATTATAAATCGAATGTGGAATATTTAGATAAACTCATGGGAAAACTGGTTGAGGAGCTCGAAAAAGCAGGACTCAAAGAAAAAACAATTATTATCTTCACAGGCGATAATGGCACAGGCGGACAGGGTAAAGGGCAACCCACCGAGTTAGGAGCACGCGTCCCGATGATAGTTTGGGGACCGGGTTACATTAAGCCAAGAGGTAGTGTTATGGAACTGACAGACCTATCGGATATTCTCCCAACACTATGCGACTGGGCAGATGTCCCTGTGCCCAATGATAGGCCCATGGATGGCGTATCTTTAGCACCATTCCTTGCCGGGAAAAGCGAGACAACCCGCGAGTGGATATTCAGTTTTATTGCTGATAGACGCATCCTCCGAACCAAACGCTGGTTATTAGAAGATAACTCACCATTGCATTACGGTAGATTATACGATTGCGGGGATAGTCGGAATGGGGACGATTATAAAGAAGTAACTAATTCCGACGCTCCCGAAGTACAGAAGGCAAAAGAATACTTCAACCAACTCTTAGAAAAACTCCCTGCGCCCAAACTCGACCATGAAGGTCCCCCTACTGAACAGAAAAAAACAAGAAGTAAAAACCTAAAAAATAAACAAGAAGTAAAACAAAACAAACTTGAAAAACGGGCAAAGAAAAAAGCACAGAAAAAGTAGAACTATTCTTTCTTCTCTTTAATAGGAATAGAGTTATTAAGGTACACTTCTACTGCAACAGGCTCATTCAAAAAGTATTTTTTAATACAATCATTTACTTTCTCCCAGGGCAATCCACCTAAACCACAACCTATTTGGGGCATAGCAATAGAGTTCAATCCCCACTCTTTGTAATATTCTTTTAAATAAAGAAACCCTTGTTCAATCCATTCTATCTTTGACTTATCTCTCCAATGTATCTTGGTAGGAAATAAAATTACACCCGGTTTTGTCTCACCAAATAAATCCGGCTGGACTATCAAACGAACAAATAGAAGAGTTCCCGGAGATAATTTACCCTTGTTGCAGGCTTCTTTGTAAATAGGCATAATTTCAGGGAATCGTTTCTTAAATTCAAGAGCAATCCCTTTGCCCATTACCCCTTTACAATTTACAGGATTAACAAGAGCATCCGCATGGCTATTAAATATATCACTATCAGTTATATAGGTAATCATAGTAAATTCTTTAAAACACATAATAAGATGTATCTATTCTACAAAGTTTGGTTAACCTTTCTCTACTCACTTCTGAACATTTTTTTAATATTTCTTCCTTTACTTGTTCTAAGGACACAATAATACCTAAAAAATAATCAGGGGAGACACGGTCAGGAACAAGCACTTCTGCAGATTTTTTTCTCTTATATTCTCGGGAAAAACATTTTTTATTCTTTATTATGTACCAATCGAGCTGTTCCAAATCCTTTATATCTTTGAAGCGGCGAGTTTCACTGGACGCAGCATTGCCATCTGTAAACATAACACCGCGAGTTTGAAATACTTTTATCGGGTCAACTTCTATAAAAGCCAAATAAACTTTATTTATATAATAATTTTTTTCTTCATGGTGGGTAATAACATACTGCATGGGTGTATGTGTTGCAAAATATAGGGGGACATAATCATGAATAGTCTTGTATTCTTCAATAAACCGCCTATCTCTTCGCCACTGCACATGATAGTCACTTATACTCACATGTGAAATATATCGAGCTCGATTATAGCAAAGTATTCCATGTTCTAAAATACTGGAAATATTATTCATATGGGTCATGTAATATAACTTTTCTATATTGTATTTTTGAAGTTGTTCTTTTATCATCTCTCCTCTCTCCATTTTTGTATTGTTAATTTGAAAATGTGTTGTTTCTTTATATTTAATTGCCATATGGTTTTTCTCTCTAAATTTTTTTGTTAAAATTTATTATTTATATAACAACCAAAAATAATGCCAAGTGAAGACAAAACAAAAAATATTTATGACTTACTGCTATAAAATGAGATGCAAAGTTATTATAAATGAGATACTATTTTTTTAGGAACTTTAAATCTATCTTTATAATTTTCAACCTTTATTTAAAAAATAATTCTCTTTTTACTTTTATGAAGTTTAAGAACTTTTATCCTATTCCATACTTGCCCGAATAATGTAATAAATTGTTAATTCTTTTTCATTTTGTTAAAATAATCTATTTAAGAATAAACAAACGAATTTATTTTTTTGGGTGGTGTCATGAATAAGGTAATTTTGCTTTCTCTTACAATCTTTTTTGTCCTTCCCTTTGTTTCTTATGGTGCAGAGACAGACCAGTATTTAACCTGGGGAATTGAGTTAAAAGATTCTGCGGATGAAATTAATCAGTATTTTAATGAGACCTTATCGAAATATTTAGATGAGGTAAACAAACGGGCAAAACCGATTGAAGACCCAGAGGAATTGACCGTTGCCATTTACTATCATTTCTTCCAATTTTTGGGCTGGTCGCGTTTTCGCACCTATATCCGCAACGACCCGGAAATCGAGAAATTTCCTGATTTAAGTGTGGGCAAACAGACCTACTTAAAAATGAGCATTCACCGTGGATATGCTTTCCCCTATTTTTTCTTACCCATGGCTCGAACGATACGCGTAGGAGACATTTATTTTGGAATAGACAAAATGTGCCATTTCTTCGGCTTTGGCAGGCGATACTATCAAAGGTATTGCCGACACCTGCGGGAGGGATTTACCGAAGAAGAGGCCATGCGGAAAGTAGTGATGTGGGGAATTGTGCATGAGGATAATCTTGTCGGAAAATTAGTAGATGGAATCTTTTCACATGGGGATTTGGAAGCCAATTTTCAAGGGTTTTGTTTAGCACGGGATTTGTGTGGAGGAAAACCGCCTTATATTGAGCGAATTAACGGAAAGTGGAAGTTGGTCAGGCCAGTAGATATGCGAAAATATATAACTCCGGGATTTGATGAGTCGTATAATAACTCGCACTTCTGGGCAATGCGAAAACGAATTGTTTTAAATATTTTAGAAAAGAAATATTGCGAAAAGTTTTATACACCCGAAGTGCAGAAACGGTTTGAAACCTACCAAAAGTATGAGCCCAGTTTTTCACAAAAAATGATACGCGAATATTTTGAAAAAAAGGGAAAGAATCCTCAACAAGAGCAGTCTATACAATCTTTGTGTGCAAAAAGAAAACCTTCCGAAGATATAGACAAAAAATTACATTGTACATCTCAAAGCAATCACCAAAGTTAGAGGATATACGAGGAAGTAATGATGCTGATAGGGATAGAAATTGGTGGAACAAAATTACAAGTTGCGATAGGTGATGAAAAAGGGGATATATACCATTTAGAGCGTGGAGCGGTTCAGAAAAATTGGCAGTCTAAAGAAATACTTGATTGGATAACGGAAACAACAAAAAAATGTGTTCAAAAGGTTGAACAGGAAGGCAAAAAGGTTCAGGGAATTGGAATTGGTTTTGGTGGACCTGTGAATAGTATTGAAGGGAAGGTTTTCGTTTCTCACCAAATAGCAGGCTGGCAAGGGTTCCCGTTGAAAAAATGGTTTGAAGACACCTTTGCTGTGCCCACGATACTTGTTAATGATGCCAATTCCGCAGGTTGGGCTGAATTTATTTGTGGTAAAGGCAAAGGGACACGAAATTTCTTTTACATGAATATAGGTAGTGGCATTGGGGGTGCTTTAATAATAGACGGGAAATTACATGATGGGCAGGGATTGGGAGCAGGGGAAGTAGGTCATACTTATATCCCCGATTGGACTCAGGCCGTCCCCGGAGCCTATAACAAACTGGAAAATATCTGTTCAGGTTGGAGCATTGAACGACGACTACAAAAAGCAGACTATATTCCTAAAGACAGTTTATTATGGCAAAGAGCGAATGGAGACTCCCATCAATTTACCTGTGTCCTTTTAGGAAAATGTGCAGAGGAAGGGGATACTTTTGCATGTGTGGAGTTAGACCGTATTGCTCAATCCGTTGGAATAGCCATTGCTAATGTTATTACCTTATTTCATCCCGAGCGGATTGCATTAGGCGGAGGAGTATCATTAATGGGCGATGTACTCTTAAACCGTATTCGTGCCGTCGTTGACCAATGCGTATTTACACCATTTCGAAAACAATATGAAATTGCACCCTGTGAATTAGGTGAACAGGTTGTACTTGTGGGTGCTTTATTACTCGCAGGACAAAAAACAAATTAATTACATAAAGGAATCCGCTATGGAAAAATATCTATTTCTATGCTTACTATTATTTTCCTGTACCGCTATGTCATTACCACAAGTTATTTTAGATACGGATATTGGTGATGATATTGATGATACCTGGGCACTCATGCATATATTGGGTGCGGGAAAAGTTGATTTAAAACTCATTACAACCGCCTGCGATGATACAGAGACAAAAGTAAAATTAGTAGCCCGTATGCTCCAGACTATTGGTAGAACAGATATCCCTATTGGCAAAGGTATCAAAACCACTAATAACAAGATAAATCAATTGAAATGGATAGAAAATTATTCCTTAGACGAGTATAAAGGGAAGATCTTTGACAAGGGTGTCGAAACAATGATTGAAACCATACGGAACGCCCAAGAGCCTATTATTCTCTGTGTTATAGGACCGATGATGAATATTGCAAAAGCAGTAGAATTAGCCCCTGATATTGCACAGAAAGCACGGGTTGTGTCAATGGCGGGGAGTGTTTACATCGGATATGGAGGGAAAGAAGGTCGAGATTGTGAATACAATGTATGCAGAGATGCAGAAAGTGCCCGCAAGGTTTTTTCGGCTCCATGGGAAATTACAATTATCCCATTAGATACCTGTGGCACAATTATTCTGAAAGGAGAAAACTTTCAAAAAGTAGCGAATTCTCAATCGCCCCTCGCAAAAGTAGTTATCGAAAATTACGATATCTGGAACAATCGAAAACATTACCCTAAAGATGAAAGCAGTGTTCTATATGACACTTTGGCAGGTTATTGTACATGGGCGGAGGATGTCGTGGAGATTCAAACGGTCCATCTATCCATTGACAAAGAAGGTAAAACGAATCCTGATGAAAATGGACGACCCGTCCGCTGTGCATTAACATGGAAAGATAAAGAAAAATTTGAAAAGAGTTTGGTAGAAGCCCTTACAAATCCAGCAAAGCCATGAACCCCTCTATTGAAAATCCCGATAAGGGCAAAACACATAAAATATTCTCTTCTTCGGATGATAAAAATAAAAATAGGGGGGAGAACCCTACACTTTCCGTCCTAAGTGAGCAACTGAATAACCTTGTTTTGGATTTAATTGAACTCAAATCCGAACTTCTACAGGAAAAAAGACATAAAGAACAATGTCTACACGATATACATGTCCTTCAAGAAGAAAAGAGAAAAGTTGAACAACAAAAAGGGCTGTTAAACGAAGAAATTCAACTTTTAAAAAAACAATTACAGGAAACCGAACTCGCATTAAAGACATTAGAACAAAAATTTAATTCTGAACAAACCGAACATCAAGCCGATAGAACCCAACTAAGGGAATTACAAGAGAAACTCCATCAAAAAGAGCAAGAAAATATAGAAATAACAAATCAACGAGCAGAAACAGAAGAAATTATTATTAATCTCAATAAAAAAATCCAGAATACTGCAATTGAATTAAGTAATGCTTTGATGCGGATTGCAGAATTGGAAAGTGTAAACCAGCAGTTGGCGGACGATTTATTCGAGCAGAAAAGAATATCACAAAATAAAGAAAAAGAAATCATAAACTTTCGAAAAGAGAACGAACAATTAAGAAAACAAATTAAAGAACTACAAAAAAATATCGCGACATTAAAGACTTACATTGAAACTCAACAACAATTATTAAATAAGTTCGTAAAAGATAAGGAAATACTTCAGGGCGAAAACCGCCGATTAGAATCGGAATGCGAAAAAGCCATTTCCGAAAAGCTGAAGAAAGAAGAGCAACAGAAGAAGTTAGAACAAAAACATCGGGAAATTATTGAACAGTGTCAGGAGTTACTACGAACTATTGAGGGATTAAAAATTGAAAGGAATCGCTATCAACAGGAATACCGAGCTACTCTTCTACGCAATGAAGAACTTACTAAATCAATCCAGTATTGGCAAGAACGAGTAGAAACCCTAAAAGAACAGTTGACATTAATTGAAGAAGCACAAGAGATTGAGGGCAAAAAACAATTAGAAAGTAACTATACCCGATTAGTCTTGGCTCATCAGACAACAAAGGGTGAACCTCTTAAATTAGGACAACTATTAATTAAAGCAGAGCTTATCACAGATGAACAATTAGATAAGGCTTTAGAACAACAAAGAATGAAACCTCATTACCCGTTGGGGACTTTACTTTTAGAACAAGGATGGATTGAAGAATATACTTTATTTCAGGCACTCTCCTTGCAAAAAAATATTCCTTTCCTGTTTGTTGAAGAAGAAAATATAAATATCGAGCAGGCATACTTGTTAGATTATTCATTTTGTATAAAACATATGCTCATCCCCCTACGAACCCCAAATTCAGAAATAGTTATAATAGCAACTGCAGAACCTGACAACCTCTCATTACTACAAAAAATAGAAGAAATCCTTGCTGTGCCTGTAAAAAGCGTGTACTCCTGTCCAACAAATATTATTAAAGTAATTGAGAAGATATTTGAGCGAACATAGACAAGCAATTCGTATTTGATTTATCTCCAAAAAAGGCTCATTACATTAAATATGATTCGCTCTCTTCTCGTTGTAAGAATGTGAAATTATTGGGAAAGGTGTCGAGGAAAGTTTTGGCACGAATAGATTGGATATTTCTAAAAATATAATTATTTTGTTGTAGATATTCTTTTACCGTTTTAGATTTGAAAAATGTGCCTTTATTTACAGGAGTATACCATTGAAGCAACATGGAGTATTCTTTATTATCTATTGATAATAGATTTATTAAGTGAGAAGAAATGTCTTTCACGTCGGACATCATCTCTTTTAATTGAGATTGTATAAAATTAGATAATTCATCGATACTCGGTCTCTCTAAAGGGTTGCCCATTTGAATTATAACAACATAATGAAGTCCTTTTACTCGCTCCATCAGCGAAAGGCTTGACTTTGGAATTGTCTCAACGGCATGCAATAAAAAGCCTGTTGGCAAAACAGTTTGGATTTGTTTATAAATTTCATGGGTATCTTGCTCACCATGAAGGCATACTTCAATATATTCCTCTAACAGGATTTCCCCAACAGGGGCAGGAAGAGCAATGCTGATTTTTGCATGGGCGTGGTATCCCTGTGTATAAACAAGGGGTAGCTTCGCTCGTCGTAAGGCACGTATCCACGCAGTTTGAAATTCAAGATGACTTAAAAATCGAGCAGGACCTATTTTGCCCACTTTCAATAATAATCGTTGCACGGGGAGATTGGATAACGGAGCTGTTGAAGAGGGGATATTTATTTCGATAATAGGCTCCTGTTTCTCTCTTTTCCAATGAATACAGTTTAAATCTTCTCTTTTTTGAATCCCACATGCATGACAGCCTTGTTCCCTGCAATCCGATGTAGTCTCATATTGATGGGCAGTTTGCCATTCTTTGAGGAGCCATTCTTTTTTTACCCCCATATCAATAAAATCCCATGGGAATGTCTCATTTTCGTTGCGTTTGCAAAGGAATTCTTCCCCTTTTAAATCGTGTTTTTCAAGAGCATGGAGCCAGTGTTCAAAGGAAATCACATCCGAAGAAGTTTCCAATTTTGCTCCGTGTTCCCATGCAGACATAATGACCTGACTTATTCTGCGGTCGGCACGGCTGAGAAGCCCTTCAATAAAGGATGATTCCGGTGCGTGAAAGT
The DNA here is from genome assembly GCA_938014335.1 of uncultured bacterium. Lineage (GTDB taxonomy): Bacteria > Hydrogenedentota > Hydrogenedentia > Hydrogenedentales > Hydrogenedentaceae > Hydrogenedens. The sequence continues at coordinate 97,068 of CALLRP010000003.1, read as the reverse complement.
TTATCTTAATCGATTTGTATTTTTTGAGCCCGTGTAATATTTTCTTTTGTTTCGCAATCGTTTCTTCTAACGAAATTTGTTGTGCCCACTGGAAAGGGGTCCACGGTTTAGGCACAAAAGTAGATATACCTAAATGGATATGTGCAGAGTACCGAATTTTCCGTGCGGTATTCAGACATCGAATCGTCAAATCCATCAACGCATCTAAATCTTCCTCTGTTTCCGTAGGTAACCCAATCATAAAATACAGTTTTATATGTGTCCATCCTTTCTGGAAGGCTATACGCGTTATTTCCATCAGGTCCTCATCGGTCACGGATTTGTTTATCATTTTCCGCAATCGTTCAGAGCCCGCTTCCGGTGCAAAGGTGAGACCACTACGACGGACAGAAGAAACCGAATCCGCTAAAAGTACGGAGAACGAATCCAGACGAAGAGAAGGTAAAGAAATGCCTGTCATCGAAGGTTGAGTTAACTGTCGAGTTTGATGTAGGAGTTCTCGAATCTGAGAATGATCGCAAGTGGAAAGGGAAACCAGACTAACCGTTTCCAACCCTGTATCAGGGAGCAGGGATGAAAGCAGATTTGACACATCCTCCGGGGAGCGTTCCCGAACAGGGCGAAAGGCACAGCCCGCAAGACAAAAACGACAACCCCTTGTACAACCCCGCATCACTTCGACGGATAACCCATCATGCACCAGCGGAGCAAAGGGAACAATATACCTTTTGACATAATTGTTTGTTGTCAATCTTTTTGTTACAGTTCGACAAACTTTTTTTGCAGATGGGTCTGGAACGAGAATCTCTTGTTGATTGGGAATAAGCGGAATTGTTTCCGGGACATAAATCCCTTTTATTTCTGAAAGGAGTTCCAGCTTCTTCCCGCGATTTTCATTCTTATTTGTAAGTAAAACCTCTGCGATTTCTAAAATAATATCCTCCCCCTCACCAATAACAAAAAAATCTATGAAAGGAGCCATAGGTTCGGGATTAAAACAACAGGGTCCTCCCGCACAAATGAGTGGGTCATCCTCAGTGCGTTCTTTTGAATACAAAGAGATATGAGCCAGGTTCAGAATGTTTAATACGGTTGTATAGGTTAGTTCCGATTGAAGTGTAAAACCTACTAAATCACATTGTTTAACAGGGTCTTTGGATTCCCACAGAAACAAAGGAGCATTTTTTTCTCGTAAAATTTGTTCTAAATCAGTTCCCGGAGCATAAACCCGTTCCGCCCAGATATGGGGATGTGAATTCAGCAAAGAATACAAAATCTGCAAACCTAAATTTCCCAGTCCTAATTCATATAAATCGGGGAAAACAAGAGCCACTCGTAATTGAATAGTGTCTATGGATTTATGGACAGCATTCCACTCTGTTCCCAGATATCGCGACGGTCGCTCTACATGGGGAAGTATATCAGACCAGAATAGTGTATGTTTCTCGGTATTGTTTTTTATATGCATAATTTACTTATTTGGAGAATGAGGGTAAATATGGGCTTACTTGCTGATTGGGTTTTGACCAGATAATCCTACCCACAAGCACACACCCTTTTGCACCTCTCTCCTTAGCACCTTTGTTAAACATTCCTTCTCCTACAGTAACCCATGTTTCTTCAGGAGAAACAGCAGTTACACCAAAATTACCCATCGTCGCCCCTCGTTCCGGTAAGACAATTTTTTCCGTTTTTCGAATGACAGATATTGTGTCTGAATCCGTATTTACCTGAGCGACAAATAAGGGTGCCCGATGACGAATAATATGGTCGTTATTAGCCCCTTTGCGGGTGTATACAAGGAACAAACCATCACTATGCACTGCCCAATGTTGTTGTGTATTATAACTACCCAATTCGGTTCCATCGTCGAATACCCACGGTTGGATAGGTTCGTAGTGCAATCCATCCTTACTCCATGTTACATATCCTCGCTCATCATTTCTCAATGTCAGGTAGTACCTGTCTTTATATTTTGCCAGAGAAGGTTCACACATTCCACGGGGAACATCATGAGTAATGATATTTCCATTTTCAATATAAATAAGTTTTTCCCCATCAAATTTCAAATGAAGCACCGTTGCAGAATAATTTTTATTATTATCTTCTTTTGTTTTCATAAAATAAATAGGTAAAAGAAGAGTCCCCTCAGGTTCTGTAATCCATTGAGTACAGCCAGGCATGATAGAAAAAGCATCTCTAAGTTCTCCCCCCAATTCCAGAGTTAACCATTTTGTCCACTGATTTTTTAACGGGTCATAAATTGCGTAAGCCCCTTCTAAACATCCATTCCTTTCCCGAACCTGATGCCCGTTTTTGTCATAACGCACACGAACACCAATGGCGATATATTTTTTCGTTTGTGGATGCCAGCCCGGTGTTACATCACAGACACTTAGGATATGTCCGTTTTCATCTTTGACCCAATCTAATTCTGGAACCGGTTGTGGTTCACTCCATGTTTTTCCTCCATCCTCTGTATATGAGGTAAACATTCCCGAGTAATAATCCGAAACCAACAAATGTTTCTGTACAGTCATCAACACCCGGGGGAAACCCTCTTTAATAATAACGGGGACCGTTGCGACACGTGGATGAAACCAGCAGAAATCATCTCCATCATAGTTAAACGCACATACAGACTCTATAGACTTTATAAGGTCTGCCTCCTCCGTATGGGCTAACATACAAAATAAAAGTATTAATGAGAAAAGAACCCGCAAAATATCCCTCGTATATCTCATGATTAAAATCCTCTATTATTGATAAAGATATTATTCTCTATTTTGAATATAATTTTAAAATAGACATAACTGAAATCTTTAAACAAATATTCGTTTGAAAATAGGTTTATAAAAAAATGTAATTGAGTATCTATAAAAAGACCCCGGATAGGTTTTAACATCACCCAAATATAAACGGTAGGGTAATAAGTAAAAGATGATAAACCAATACAAAATGGTTATATTGATAAAACATATTAGTAAACAAACCTATTTATTCAAAGGTATCGATGGTGCATTTAAACAAAAATGTATTGTAAGTGTTTTCCCCGCGGATATATGCATTTAGGGGAAAAGACTGAATAGTGGAGAACATCATTTTTTCTCCGCTTTTTGTATAGGTATCTTTTAATCGAACCGTGAAAATAAAAAGTAGTATAATTGACATTAGAAGAGAAAATGTGCATAATAGTATATATAGTGAAATAATTTTCACATATTAACATTTAACACGAAATGTAAATGGAGAAAAAAAATGTCAACAGTGCCAAATACTGAAGATGCAAAAGCAAAGAATAAAGCATTGGAAATTGCGGTTAGCCAACTGGAACGACAATACGGTAGAGGGACATTGATTCGTTTGGGTGACGACCGTTTTACACAGGGGATACGCACTCTTTCCACAGGTTGTTTATCATTGGACCTTGCCACAGGGATAGGAGGACTGCCGTTAGGTCGCGTCGTCGAAATTTTTGGACAGGAATCCTCCGGTAAAACGACCTTAGCTCTCCATGTTGTCGCTAATGCACAAAAGCAAGGCGGAATTGCATGTTATATTGATGCGGAACACGCTTTAGACCCTTCTTTTGCGGGGAAAATCGGTGTGGATATAAATAATTTGTTGGTATCCCAACCGGACTATGCCGAACAGGCATTGGATATTTGTGAAAATTTAGTGCGGAGCAATGCATTTGATGTAATTGTGATTGACTCCGTCGCCGCCCTGGTCCCGAAGGCGGAAATTGAAGGCGAAATAGGTGACCAACACATGGCATTGCAAGCACGATTAATGTCCCAGGCTTTGCGTCGGCTTACGGGTGTTATCAGTCGCTCCAAAACACTGGTTATATTTATCAATCAGATACGCGACAAAATAGGTGGAATGTATGGGAACCCCGAAGTAACCACCGGTGGAAAGGCGTTGAAATTTTATGCAAGCATGCGAATTGATATGCGTAGAGTCAGTTCTGTTAAGGAGAAAGAAGTGGATATAGGAAACCGTGTCCGTGCCAAAGTGGTCAAAAATAAGTTAAGTGCTCCGTTTCGTTCCGCAGAATTTGATATTTTATTTGAAGAAGGGATTTCGTATGAAGGCGATTTACTTGACCTCGCCATCAACGAGAAAATTATTCAAAAGAGTGGCGCCTGGTTCTCATACAATGGTGAAAATATCGGACAAGGTAGAGAATCAGCACGTAGGTATTTAAAAGAAAATCCGGAGTTGTGTGCTCAAATTCGTAATAAGGTTCTGGAGAAACATGGAGTAATAAATTCAGTAGAATCTAAAGAAAGTTAGACACATTACTAAGTTAAGGAAGAAACGAATCGCTCCGTATCCAGAGAAAATATCGAAACCAATAGGAAAGCATAACAACCCTCACCGGTTGCGTTTTATTTCCATTATATTCATTCTTCTCGCCCTGCTTTTCTCGGGAGGATTTTTATACGCCCGCTACCGATTGTTGTTGTGGAAGGCGAACATAGAGCAGGAGATAAGTCAAAAAGTCAATGGGAAACTATCTGTGGGTAGGATTTTTCCTATTGGATTGAGAGGATTACGAATTGATGATATTTCTCTTCGTGCAGACTATCAAGGAATCAAAGCAGATATACTTATCCCTCGCACAGTAGTTCATGTCAATTGGATAAATCTACTGTATGGGGAGTGGAGTTTTGACCGTATCGAGGTTAGCCAATCCGATATTAAGATAAAGATTACAGACCCATCTATTTGGAAAGAAATACAGAAATCTTCCGGGGAAAGTACTCCTATAGGATTCAAAGATATTTCATTTCGTCTTGTGGGAGAACGAAATAATATTTCTATTTCCGGACTTATACCCGAACACGAACTGCAATTGAAAAGATTACAGTTTGATTGTTATCGTCTTGCGGATTCTCCAGAAATTCGTGTAAAAATAGGGACATCTGTATCATACCTACCGGAAGTCCCAGAAGAAACAACCATTAATATGGATGTGCGATTTCGGTCTCTTGAAGATTTTGATATGCGTGCCTCTGCGGAAAAAATTCTTTTAATACAATTAGCAAAAGTAATCTCTTTTTCTGATTTGCTATATCCCGAAGGTTCTGTAACTCCTTCTGTGCGTGTAGCCGGATACCCCAATCAGACACTCATTCTTGCAATAGAAGCTCCCTTCGAGAATATAAAAGCCAAATCACCCAACATACCTTTTCAAACAATGACAGGGGAAATTACCGCTCTGGCAGATGTGAAACTATCCGAAAAACGTTTGCGGATTACTACTGCAGATATAACATCTTCCGAATTTGATGGAAGCCTTTCAGGGTTGATATTCCTTGACAGACCCACCCCTGAATTAGATTTAATATTAGAGGTGCGGAAAATACCTCTTGTAGATATAATTACCGCATTTACCGAGCAACAAATAAAACCGTATGGGGATTTTGTCTTAACTTTCGACCAACTCAATAATCTCCGTTTTGGGATTCGAGGCACATTCACTCAGCCTATTCTGGAAGCATTAGCAGATGTAACAAATGGAACATTACAATTTACACCAACGCGACCTGACCTCCCTTCGCTTCGTGCTAATCTGGAACTGGTAAAGGTAGGCTGGGCTACCGAAGAGAAACTGCCCAAAGGAACACTGGTCCTTAAAGACGGTATTGTGGAATACGCCCCATTAAAAATAAAAGTAGATAACATCTCTGCTACTTGTGTTTTAGGAACTAATGAATTAACCATAGACTCCTTGTCCGGAATGTATAATGATTCGCCAATTACTGCAAAGGGTGTATATAAAGTTCAAGAAAAGGAAGCAAACTTTACGATTAGTGGAACAATAAATTCTTTAGAGAAACTTCCTTTCTTAAAAGAAGAAGATGATGTGTCGCTTTCAGGAAGTGCTACTTTTCAGACCGTTATCGGTTATCACCCCGAAAAAATTACAGCACAAGTAAATGCGGAATTAACTTCAGCGGGCATAGGTTTTGAATGGTGGTTCCGAAAACGCGCCGGCGTTGGAGCAACAATCCCCAATTTGGATGTTACATTGGTTCCCCAAAAAACACTCACAATAGAAGGGTCCGCCTTATTAGAATCAACTCCACTCAATGCAAAATTTGAATATGCATACTATAACAAGAAATTTAATTTACGCCGAGTACATGTGACAACCGATGCCCTGGACATTAACACTGCAAGCAAATGCCTAAATGTACCCTATGAAGGTAGAGGGGGACTCGGGACGAATGGCTCTTTCCTCTGGGAGAAAAAGACCCGAACCGATAAATATGGCGAAACGATGAGAATGGGGATTGATATAGATTGGGCTTCTTTTCTTGCCAAAGATACGAAAATTCCCTTGGAAGCAAAAGGAATATCTTTACAAGCGTTTATAGATGAACGAGATCTTAATAATCGCACGCGCACTTTCACCCTTACCGCGAAAGAGGCAACAATACCACCCATAGGTGTAAAATGGCTGTTGCCTCTTCGGCCTAAGGAGGAAGCGGAAGCAGAACGAATACGAAAAAAAGAGCCCCTTCCTCCACCTGAATATTGGACCTTTGTCCTTAATTCGGATAAAATAACTATGAACCCATGGGAAGGAACGAATTTTAAAGGAATTGCATACGATAGACCGCAAATATCCGGTTTAGACCGTTTTTCTGTTCAAGTGGGTGAAGGGACATTAGAAGGCAGTTTTTCTGTTACCTCCCCTGAAAATCTTAGCATCCTGAAAGCACAGTGGAAAAATATCCCGGTTATTTATTTGGTTCGTCATTTAAATCTGCCCGAAGCAATAGAAGGGAGTTGCACTGGAAATGTGGAATATTCCCTCGATTTAGATGATTCTAACACGCTCTCGGGTAAAGGGTCTTTTCAGGTAGTCAACGGGAAGGTAAAAACAGACCTTTTCCTAACTCGCTTTGCCCCCGACATGTCACCTACAAACTTCCCCGCTACTTTACCTTTCTACACTTTTACCAGCGATGTCCAGATGGAGAAAGACCTCGTCAAGACCCCCAATGTCCAATTCCGTTCCGAAGGGTTACAAATCAACGGGAATGGTCAATTTATAATTGATGGAGATATGGACTATGATTTATCCATTACATTATCTCCTCAACTGGCTTCGCAAATTGCAGTTATTCGTGATAGTTTTAATATTCGGGGACATCAAATTATTCAGAATCCTATCCAATTGGGTTTCCGTGTACATGGTCCCTCCTTTAGTCCTAAAGGACAGGTAAAAGAATTACCTCCTCTCGGCGTTACTCTCGTTAGTGGTGCAGCGGAAATTACAACCGAAGCCTTCCGTGTTATTGATATACCTCGCAAAATACTCGTGGACCTGCTTAAATTAGGTGGGGGCGTTATTGGATCTGCCACAGGCCCTCCAAAATGAAGTTCCTGATTACAATTTGCGATAATTGTTTATGAAATGGAGGTGATGTTGAATGGAAATTAAGATTAGTCGAAATGGAATAAAATGTCTTTCCTGTGAGAAAGTTTTTATACATGAAGAATGGATTTGGTCACGAATTCTCGATAACGATAGTGAATGGCAACGACAGGATTATTGTGTCTCTTGCTGGGAACAACAAGAAAAGCAGGAAGCTCTTTCCCAATGGCGACATCGCTATATGGATGCAAAAATAAAAAGAAAGGAACAGGAAGTCGTAGATTCTCCTTTACGAAAACTCTTCTATGAATCTGTAGAAAAAGAACATTCACGAATGGAACTGGCTATTGCCTTCCTCGCTTCACAATTATTGAAAAGAGAGAAAATCTTTAAAAAAATAAAAGAGATGGCTATCTCTCCAAGAGATGGTTATATCATTATGTATATTGACCGTATAGATGACCGTGTTATTGAAGTGAGAGACCCCAATTTCTCTTTTTCAGAAATGGAAGAAGCAAAGAAAATTATATTAGAACGGCTGGGTGATAAACCCGAAACAGAAACACCAAACACACAAGATAGTATCTCTCATGTTTGATGATTATCAGAGACCAGTAAACAAAAAAAATGAGCTTCAAGGAATTTATATATCCGTTAAAAAGATGGTATTTATTTTAGTGGGGCTCATTTTCTTTTTTATCTTGGTATTTCTTTTCGGAGTATATATGGGCAAAAGAGAAGCCTTGATACATTTGACGCAACAGGCTCAAAAAACAGAGACAACTCAAGAAAACAAATTAGAAACAAAACCCGTAGAAACAAAAGAAACCAATAATTTTGTTGCACCCACTCCTAATACAGAAGGTTCTATTGAAAAATTAGAGAGCACACCCTCTATGGAACCGTCTCCACCTGAACAAACAGGGACAACAGTCATATCACCTCCTTCTCCTGAACAAATTCCAGAACAACCTAAAAGTGAACAGACATTTGCTCCCCCCCCTGAAAAAGCCCCCGTTGATAATACCCCACATCCCGAACAAACAAAACCCCCCATTGAACTAACACCTTTAACACCTCCTATTGAACAGGAAATACCCCAAAATACTATAGAGAAAAAAACTCCTTCCGCATCTATAACAAACATAGTAATCAAACAAAAACCCCGAACATTTAGCATTCAACTATCTGCTTTGACCGGTGAGGATGCGGAAAAACGCGCTCATATTATGGTAGATAAATTACAGAAAAAATTTGGGAATAAGTATTTATTTACGATTCAGCCTACTGGAAAATTCTACAAAATTATCGTTATAAATATCCCAGATGAAAAGACAGCCCGAGAAGCATTATCAATTCTTTCGCGAGAGCCCGACTTTAAACAAGCATTTATCATAAAACCGCAAAAATAATTTTTAATAATGAAAGTTTTTATCTATAATATTACATAACAATTTGTTAACGAGAGAAAAGCAAAGGAGGCTTAACAAATGAGTAATGCCTATTCTGTAAGTATAGTTGGTCCGGGTGCATTGGGTTGTCTTTTTGCAGGGAAATTAGCCAAAGCAGGATTTCGCGTTCATCTCATTGACTATAAACAAGAGCGTGTCAACCGTTTAATAAAAAATGGCATCGAAATTATAGAAGGGGATAAGTCAGAACAATATCATATACATGTAAACACACATATCCCCACTATGCAAGATTTAGTCATAGTCCTTGTAAAATCGTATTCTACTGCAAATCTTATATTACCGCCCGATACACCTATTCTTACATTACAAAATGGGTTAGGAAATGTCGAAATCCTCTGTAAAAAAACAGGTTCGGAAAACATTCTTGCAGGAATAACCACCGAAGCGAGTACTTTGATAGAAGAGGGAAAGGTGCGACATACTGCCTCCGGAACGACCATTTTAGGAAGTTGGACCACTGCCTCAGTGAAAGAACCCAAAGAAATTTTGGAAAGGGCAGGGTTTTATGTAGAAGTAACAAATAGCCCCAGTCAAGTTATCTGGGAAAAGACGGCTATCAATGCAGGCATTAACCCATTAACAGCCATTCTGAATATTCCCAATGGTATGTTATTGAAAATTCGTGAAGCAAGAGAGTTACTTCGTGAACTTGTGATTGAAGCATCCAAAGTGGCGGGGACCGAGGGATACCGTTTTTCGCGAAGTTTGGTAGAAGTGGCAGAAGAAGTATGTGAAAAAACAGCAGATAACATATCTTCTATGTTACAGGATATTCGTGCCGGGAAACGAACAGAAATAGATGCTATAAGTGGTGAAATCGTACGACGGGGAACATCTGCCTTTCTTACAACACCACGAACGAAAGTCGTGTATCAACTGATTCGGAGTTTAGAACAGCGTGAGATTGCCTGATATTCCTTACGACAGTCCCTATATCTTCTCACGAAAACAAAAAGTTGCTTTAACCTTACTGCCACCTATTGTGTCTTATACGCTAAAAGGACTTTTTGCCCTCTGTGATTGGACTGTGTTTGATAAAGAAGAGTATGTTGACAAAACTATGGCTTCCGAAAGGCGTATCCTCATTGCCTTCTGGCATGAACATATGGCTTTGGGTGCGTATCTCTTTAAAAGAACAAACTACCATACTCTAACAAGTTATAGCTATGATGGCGAATTAGCTGCTCGTATTGTTCGTTATTTTGGATTAGAAGCTGTCCGTGGGTCAAGTTCCAAAGGGGGAAGCGATGCCTTAAAAGGATTGCAAAAGGCATTAGAACATGTAAAATGTGTCGGATGGACATTAGATGGACCCAAAGGCCCTCGACGAATTGCAAAACCCGGTATTGCCGTTTTATCTGCGAGAACACAAACCCCCATAATCCCTATGGGGGCTATTATTAGCAATTGTTGGAAATTAAATTCATGGGACCGTTTCCCTGTTCCCAAACCTTTTGCCAAAATATATATGGGCTTTGGACCTCCCATCCCTCCTCCACCCTCCGATGACAGACATCAAATTGAAAACACACGAAAAGAAGTAGAAGAGGCTCTTAATGAACTCCTTCACCGTATGGAAAAAATAACGGGAATTAAAGAAATTATTAATTGACACGACTTAGTAGCTTTGTTCATTACAATCTTTTTCTTTTTTACGGACTATAAATACATAAAGAAAGAAAATAAGGATACCGCTCATGAGACAGGCAGATAGGGCAATAAGTTGTGAAGTAGTCATTCCAAATGTGAAACGACTGCTGTCTCCTCGAAAATTTTCATCAAAAAATCGCCATGCTCCATATAGACAAAAATACCATAGAAAAACTTGCCCATTGTATTTTTTATTGTGATAAATCATGCGAAGAAGAAAAAAGACAACAACAAGCCCCAAGACCTCATATAATTGCGTGGGATGAATAGATAAAGGGAATTTACTGCTTGTATAGAGCAAATGCTCTTTTATATGGTGGTCATACACTCCGCTATCTTCCGGGAAGACCATACCCCATGGAGCACCACATAAATCACCCCAACAACAACCATTTGTAAAACAACCTATCCTTCCAATAGCATGCCCTAAAGCAAGATAAGGAGCTCCAATATCGGCTGCGGGAAGAAAAGGTACTTTCTGTTTCCTCAAATACAACCAAACACCAACAACTCCACCAATAAAACCACCAAAAAACACATACCCCCCTGCCCAAAAGTAAATAATCTCATATAGATGCGTTATCCCTTGATATTGAATTATGTAATAGGCATTCGCTCCAATTAACCCACCCATCAATCCCCAGATGCCGACCTTTCCCGTTACATTATAAGGCTGAGGTAATCGGCTATTCTCGCGCAGAGCAAGCGAAACACCTACTAAAAGCCCCAGAGCCATAAAAACAACATACGAATGAAGTTCAAATATTCCTATCTGAATCAATGTAGGTTTCATAGGGTCCTTTCTTTACAACAATGTATATAAAATGCCTTATTAAAAAATGTGTGAATAGTTTAACTACAATCGGCGCAGTATTGCAACAAGTGCAATCATAAATCCTATATTTAAGTCATTTCTCTCGAAAATTTGTAAAAGAGATACCGTCTTTTGTTGTTGTATGACTCGCTTTCTGCTACATCCACAAATACCATTTTCTCCCTCAGATGTCCCTTCCGAAATATTTCCTTCAGAATTCTGTCCCTCTTCTTCCCCTTCTACTCTTCCCTCAAGAATATCCCCCTCTTCTGTTCCCTCGGCATTGACACCTTCAAAAGTCCCTTCTCCAATATACCCTTCTCCCTCTTCAATTTCCCCTTGATTCATACTTTTTACATAAACAGTACCATAGGTAAGCACTGGATTTACAGGCAAGGCATTGATATCAGCAAGGGAACAGTAAAACGATTGCGACTCCACTTGATTGTCATGAAAAGTCCTCTGTATATAAATAGGTTCCTCCTTCGAAATAAGGGGGGTTATTAACTTATCTCCAGGTATCGCATACTCTGTCAATTTACATGGAACTGTAAACAAAAGTCCAGAAGGAATTTTATCAGTGCCATCCCATAAAACTACAATCATTACTCCCTGTGGATATATCGCGACACGATACTTGATATTGATGTCAAATAGTGTATTACTAAGAGTAATAGGTTGCTCATCAATAGAGGCCCCCCGCTCGTACACAGCAGGTTCATTATAAGTGCCCGTATTAAGTTTCTGCTTGCAACCTATTTGTATTTTAAACGGGTCAAAAGCAAAAGCAATTACTGCAGTGTGAATATCTTCATCCTCAATTTGATATAGATTTACATTAATAGAAAAACATTCCCCTGTTTTGACAGAAACGGAGGGAATAGTAATTTCCACAGCATTACTGTATAAAGAGAAGAAACAAAAAACTATGAAGATGACAAAAATAAAGAAAAATTTACTCCTTATAATACTCATTTTATCATCCTAAATTAATACATTTATATGATAATATACATGAAATATAATATGAAGCGGTTAATCTAAAAATAGGATACATCATTATACGTCATTATACACGATTTGGTATAATCATCCTTACAATTTTAGCGAGTGAAGTAAGGAAGACAGGATGCAATCAATTATAGCAGTAATATGTAAAAATTGTGGATTAAAAATATGGGTCCCCGCCATAATCCAGGGGGAAACAGGTTACTGTTTTCACTGTCGTCAACCGATAGTGGTCCCCAATTTAAGTAATGATGCCTCGCTACGAATTGAATTTAAGCCAGGCGATTGTATTGATGACCGTTATGTTATTGAAAATATGATAGGCAAAGGAGGGATGGGCTGTGTATATAAGGCGAGAGATGAATTATTAGATGAGGTTGTAGCCTTAAAATTTATAAAACCGAATTATTTGAGATCTCCCAGAGCAGCGCAATTGTTTATTAAAGAAGCCCAATTAGCACGGCGATTAAGACATGAAAATGTAGTAGCAGTTCACGATGTATCCTATACCAATGAGGGCCTCCTATTTTTGAGCATGGAATATTTAGAAGGGCAATCTCTGCGAAATATGCTAAGAAAACTGCGGATAGAACGCCGATTTTTGCCTATCCGTATTGCAATTCAATTTACTTTGCAAATACTACAAGCCCTTGAATACGCCCATCGTTGGGTAACCCATCGGGATTTAAAGCCCGAAAATATAATGGTTGTCCCCGGAGAAAAGATAAAGGTATTGGATTTCGGACTTGCAATCGCTGTGGAGGAATCCATAAATCAGGTAACCCAACCATCATTAACACCTTCTCAAAATTACCCTACTTCTTTACATAACCAACCCATATCTTCAACAAGTCATAGAAGTTCTTCACAGGAACAAACAATATTAGGGACTTATGAATACGCCTCCCCTGAACAAAAGAAAAAATGGACTACCGATGCAAGGTCGGATTTGTATACGGTAGGTCTTATTTTATACGAATTACTATCATTGCGTTCCCCTCTCGATAAATATGTTCCTCTTATGCAAGCAAGAAACGATGTCTCCCCATCCATTAACGAAGTACTCAACAAAGCCTTAGCAGAGAATCGCGAAGATCGCTGGCAAACCGCACGAGATTTCCGTTTAGCACTTGAAAAAAGTTTTGGAGATTCTTATTCCGAAAAAACAGTAAACATCATTATCTCTTCCAAAACATCGCATTCTGTATCCACCCAAAACATGGCATTTATGGAAGGGGGCTATTTTCTTATGGGAAATAACGCCGTTTCAGAAGAAGCCCCCGAAGAAGAAGTTTATGTGGAGCCTTTTTGGATAGATATATATCCTGTGACTGTGGCGGAATATAAAAAATATATTGAAGAAACAGGAGCCCCCCTCCCTCGTTTCTGGCATGATCCCATGCTAAACGGTCCCGAACAACCTATTGTAGGCGTTACATGGTTCGAAGCTAATGCCTATGCACAGTGGGCTGGAAAAATGTTACCCTCAGAAAAGGAATGGGAATTCACAGCAAGAGGTAAAGAAAATCGGAAGTATCCCTGGGGCAATACTCCCCCCGATACAATTCATGCAAATTTCAATGATTATTTAGGAATGCCCTCTATCGTAACTATGCATGAAGAGGGTAAAACACCTGAAGGGGTATATGACCTTGCAGGGAATGTTATGGAATGGACACGCGATTACTATCTCTTCTACTCCATAGTACGGAAACAACCCGATACGGTTCCTAACCCCCCTTTAAGAACAGTGAGAGGTGGATGTTGGAAATCCAGCCCAACCGAAATAACATGTACAGCTCGAAAAGGATTATTCCCCGAATCCCAACTCAACACAGTCGGTTTCCGCTGTGTCCTCCCAGCAAAAAAAGTATAAAGTAGTCCCATGAGAAATAGGTGGACTATAATTACTATACCCCATAAGGATAAAACACAAATAAACATAATTCGCTACCATTTATGTACACTTGTTCAAAATTATTATAATGTTCAAAGTGTTATTATTATAAAAGGAACTTGCAAATGAAAAATAGTAAAACCGCTATATTACGATTACACTGTCCCGACGTTCCCGGTATTGTTTACAATGTTGCACGATTCATCTTCGAACGAGGAGGAAATATTATTCATGCCCAGCAACATAAAGAAGAAATAGATAATCGCTTCTTTATGCGTGTTCATTTCGATTGTTCCAGTATGAACGTTACCAAAGCCCAGTTCCATAAAGAATTATCAGAATTAGCAGGACAGTTCAAAATGGAAACCTCAATTTCATTCGGAGATGAACGAAAAAAAATGGCTATTATGGTCTCCAAATACGATCATTGCCTTTATGACTTATTCTTAAAACACAAATATGGTGAAATTAACGCAGACATTTCTTTAGTTGTAAGTAACCATCCCGATTTAGAACAGGTGGCAGAAAACTTCTCCATACCTTTCTTTTATATTCCCGTTAAACCCGAAACCAAACCCCAGGCAGAGCAACAAACCCTCGAATTATTCAAACACCATTATATTGATTTCGTAGTATTAGCCCGATACATGCAGATATTAAGTTCCGATTTTGTGAATGAGTACCGCAACAACATTATCAATGTCCATCATAGTTTCCTTCCGGCATTTGTAGGAGCCAAACCCTATCATCAGGCATATGAACGCGGAGTAAAACTCATTGGTGCAACAAGCCACTATGTTACCGAAGACTTGGACGAAGGTCCGATTATCTATCAAGAATGTATCCATGTGAACCATACCCATAGCGTTGAAGACTTAATTGCCATGGGTAGAGACATCGAGAAAAAAGTATTATCCGAAGCGGTTAAAGCCCATGCAGACGACCGTATTATGGTCTATCGAAGAAGAACCATTATTTTTGAATAGAAACATATTAATTACTTTTAACTTTCTGCCCTTTTTCCCCGTTCCACACACCCGCCGGACCCAATGAATATCGATAAGTCTCCTTTCCTTCAATCCCAACAGGAATATCCGCTGTCGATTCCTGTGCTTCTGCTCGCGTGGGTTTAGAAGCGCTACGATAAATACTATATGCATACTCAATTGTAGCGGTATAGGACTGCCCACTTTCACCCGAATGACTAACAGGTTTTGCATCTATCGGATAATACTGCGTATATACCTTTACCTCCTTATAATATTCACCCCGTGCCCCCTTTTGCTCAAACTTAACCTCACCATGACGATTCTCAAGATTCAGCCTCTGCATTTCCGTAGCCCCAATTTCACCCAACCGCTGAAATACTTTGTCCGTTTCACTCACATATCCCTCCGGTTTCTCACGCAATCCAAAGTCGGAAAGAACCTTGTTGACAACTCCTCCCTCAGGTCCCGATTGACACGAAGATAAAACAAGCAAAATTCCTGAAAGAAATATAACCCAATATTTCATAATAATATCCTTCTCCTTATGATTTATTTCAAATATCTTTTTTTATTAAGTATATCACGCACAAAACCATTTATAACAATACAATAAATCATCCCATCCACATCGATTCCCAAGTCATATAGACATAAACGAAGATAACTTTATCACCAATTTTCTTAAATAAGGTTTCTACCCGTAGAACTAATAGAAATACTCGCATGCAGAACCCCCTTCAGCTTACGAAGGGCAGAACACAACTCTTGTATTTTATGGGCTCTCCCTCTCACTAAGATAGTTTCCGCACACAATTGATGGTCCAAATGAATATGCGTTGAAGTCAAAATAACATTGAGGTATTTATGCTGTACATTCAAAATCCTATCATTCAATTTAGGGATGTGATGGTTATACACAAAAGTAATCGTGCCTATTGCTTCCTCATTCTCCTCCCATTGCCTTTCCACCAACTTATCGCGGATAAGATCTCGTATAAACTCAGAACGGTTCGCATATCCTTCCCGCGAAACAAGATTCTGCATCTTCTCCCAGAGCGATTTTTCAATAGAAAAACTTAATCGAACAACTCCCGCCATATTCCCATTCCTTTTCCGTTATTATGTTTAATAAAACTTTTCACAAAATTTACGCGATAGATAATACATTTTACACTCTCCTATACCTAAAAATCTCTTTTAATATTTATTTATAAAATGAAACGAAATGTCTGAATAAATCCCTTATCAGTAGGGGTAGCTTCCAAACCTTCTTTTTCCTTTTCCGCTCAGCATGATACAGGCGTTATTTTCCCTTTCAGCAAGATAGTAACGATACCTAATCCACAGGTTAGATGACTGTGCTACTATTTCCGTCGACAGAATGATAGCATTGCTTCATTCACATTATTCACGGTTAAAAACGCTTAGCGAACTCTATGGCAAATAATGCTCTTATAGTGTTTTTTTATTATTTAAGATACAAACTTTATTTTATGGTATATTTTTTTGTGGTAGTGTCAGAAGATTTGATAATCAGTCGTTGATTTTCGGGCTGATAGGTAAAATCGTGGAGGGGTTGGTTGTCTTTTAGAATTTCAGTGGGTTTTTGGGGATAGAAAATACGAAGGAGATGAGGTTTTCGAATACCGTCCATTTCTATTGTCAAGCCCTTTTCTGTGGAGACTTTCACACTCATTTCGCCGGAATAATCTGGATAATAAACTGTAAAGGAAGTATTCCCTTCGGGGTAAATATTGAGGACTAAATATCCTTCCCAGTCTTTGTCGCCGATACCTGTATAGGGTCGGCTAATATACATAGGTATGATTGCCCCTTCCTTGATGAAAACGGGATATGTATCTATTTCGTATGTGTTTGTTATGGTTTGTCCGCCATCAATAACCTGTGTATCGTTAAACCACCATCTCCATTTCCCTTTGGGCAGGACAACTGTTCGAGTGCTCATTTTTTGGTAAATGGGAGCTATCAACAGATAATCACCAAACATATATTGATATTTACCTTCCTTCATAGGTCGCATTAGAGGTTTCCCCCCTTCTGACCATTGTTCTACATAACTATACATGTAGGGTAGTAACTCGGTATGTAACCATGAATATTTGCGAACAATATCAAATTCTAATTCGGAGCGTTTCCACATTCTCCGTTCGCCGTGTCCGCCATTTAGGAATAATCCGCAGAAGGTTGAGAATTGTGTCCAACGAATATACAAATCCGCAGGGATGGGCTCCGTCCCGTGATAGCCGGCAATATCAGACCCAATAACACAGTATCCTAATTGGGCACTTCGGAGGATACAAGAGATAGCCCGTTCTAAACCGCGTTTTTCGTAATCCCATTCATGTTTATTATCTCCGACCCAGTTTACGGTTGAAGCATCTAAAGGAGCAAAGCCTTCGGGATGTGCCCATGGAGTTGGGGAATCAATCGAGCGAGCTAATGTGGCAAATTCGGGGTTTATTGTTCTACCATAGTTCAGTTCTTCACGATAGTAGTAATCCATATACTTACGAGTTGTGATGATTCCTTTATAACTACGGATATATAGCAAAGGGAGAGGTCCAAGTGAGCTACGTAGTAAAGTAGCAGAACCGTCTAATTTCCACCCATCTATACCTAAATTTAAGACCTGCCTTTGCAGGGATTGCCACCATTGTTTTGCCTGGGGATTGGTATAATCAATAAATCCACCTTTTCCTTTCCACCATTTAACTTGAAGTCCCTTCCCTAATAAATATCCCTTATTTTTTGCTTCCTGGTAAAAATCATTAGCGTCTTTAATCGCAGTATCAGGATTTTCACTGTTAACCATGCAGGTCATCCAGAGGACCACCCGAATATTATTATCTTCAAAGTATTTGAAGAATTCCTTTGAGTTGGGGAACCGCTCTTCATCCACCGTAAAATCGTTATAACGAAGTGACCAGGGACTATCAATCAGAACAGTGCGAACAGGGAAATCATGCTCGATATAACCATTCACAAGTTCTAATGTGAAATCGGCAGTATTATAGTCATCTTCCCATACCCAGCATTCTAAAACCCATGAAGGAATTTTTGTCCTTTCAGTGTAGCGATGAAAATTTAACGGATAAATGCCCCAGAAAGGCAAGATAAACCATACCCAGATGAATATCAAAAGTACGACCAGCGCAATGCCTGCCCACTTTAAAATTTTTAATAGAATTCGTAACATTGGTTTCTATCTTTTCACAAGGTTTAATTAAACCCCTTTTCGGTTTAATTGGATAAACATTTCTGAGGTACGGTAAGTTTGGGGCGTATAACCGGGGAGGGGTTTGATTTGTTGATGATAAGCGTCCAGGAAACTAAATGGTTGTGGAAAATAACTTTCTTCTAATTCCGCGGGGGGGACAATCCAGTTGGGAGAGCCAATCACACAGATAGGAGCATCCAGATAATCAAATGCAATTTGGCTCAATTGTCCTGCTACGGTATGCAAATAACTACCGCGTTCGCAGGCATCACTTGCAAGGATAAGTTTCCCCGTCTTCTTGATAGATTCAACGATAGGTTCATAGTTGATAGGCACAAGCGTTTGACCGTCAATCAATTCCACGCTGATACCATATTCCTTTTCGAAACGCTTTACTGCCTCCCATGCACGATATAGCGTTGCACCGAAGGTAAATATCGTCAGGTCTTTACCTTCTTTTATAATTTCCGGCTCACCAATGGGTAAACGATAATATTCCTTTGGAACCCCTTGTTTATGGAAAATTTCTACTTGATTATAGAGTCGCTGACTTTCGAAGAAAATCACGGGGTCACTGCCACTTAACGCCGATGCAATAAGTCCTTTAGCAGAATACGGTGTAGCGGGAAAAACTACTTTTAAGCCCGGCACATGTGCACACAGAGCAGTCCAATCCTGCGAGTGTTGTGCTCCATATTTAGCACCAACAGATACACGAAGAACTACGGGCATTTTTAGTTCCCCAGCAGACATCGCTTGCCACTTAGGTAATTGATTAAAAACTTCATCCCCTGCACGACCCATAAAATCGCAATACATCAATTCTACTAAGGGTTTTCCTCCTTCCATGGCTACACCTACTGCTGTGCCGACGATGGCTCCTTCGGAGATGGGGGAGTTAAATAGACGATGATAAGGAAGCGCTTCCGTTAAACCTTGATATACTGCAAAGGCACCGCCCCAGTCTCGATTTTCTTCACCATACGCAATAAGACGAGAATCATGATAGAAGTGGTAGAGTATTGCCTCGAAAATAGCTTCGCCAAAAGTTACGGCCTGGGTCGCTTTTAATGGATTGCCATTTTCATCAACCCCAACACGCGATTTCTTTTCGATCTTCTTTAATCGTGGATTTTCTTCATACGGGATTAATACATCTGACGGATTTTCCAGTCCGGGCAATTCTTTCTCTTCCTGATTTGAGAACATTAAATGAGCCAGACCCGAAGTCTGTGTCAACTTCATACGAGGTGAAATTTCCAAACGGGTTGCTAATTGACAGGCTTTTCTTACCTTTTTCTGTGCATATGCTTTTACCTTTTCTAACTCTGTCTCGGTTGCTAATCCTGCAGATTTAATCTTCTCAGCGAATTCAACGATGGGGTCAACGGCTTTCCACATTTCAATTTCTTGATGGTCGCGATAGGCAGATTGGTCACTGGGGGAATGACCCGATTGGCGATAGCATATTACATCCAATAGGACGGGTCCCTGCCCACTTTCTAATAACGGCATTTTCCGACGATATGCATCTGCGACGGCTAATGGATTATTACCGTCTACCACTTCCGAATGCATATTTTCAGGATTTAACCCAGCCCCCACACGGGCAAGTCGTTCAAAGCCAGCCGTCTCGCCGATGGGCTGACCACCCATACCATAAAAGTTATCCATAAAATTAAAGATGATAGGTAAACCCCCTTTATGTTCATCATCCCAAAGATTTTTATATTGTCCCATTACAGAGAACATCATTGCTTCCCATACAGGACCACATGCCACGGATGCATCACCGATATTCGCAATAGTAATACCTTGTAATTTACGCGATTTTCGATACAACGCAGACCCTGTGGCTATGTCTGCACTCCCTCCAACAATGGCATTGGCAGGATACACACCAAACGGTGTAAAGAATGCATGCATCGACCCCCCCATTCCCTTATTGAAGCCATATTCGCGACCAAAAATCTCCGCCAGAAGCCCGTAAAGTAAAAAGTCAATACCTAATTCCTCTTCCTCATTTGTTTTCAAAAGAACTTTATTCTTCTCGCCTTTGACCACCAGAGGAGACCAATCGGGCTCATGACTTTCTACAACCTGTAATATCCTGCCTTCCCAGTATGATTTCATAATATCGGATAGGCGATTACCTGTTAAATCTCGTATTGCACGTAAACCTTTTGCAATGATTTCTCCATGACTGCGATGACTGCCAAACATATGGTCATAAACACGGAGGAAGACACATTCGCCAACTGCACTTCCTTCCTGCCCAATGGAAAGATGAGCCGGACCTGCGTGCTGATATTCGATCCCTTCGTATGAACCTAACTTCTTAATTTTATCCAACATCGTCTCAAATTCACGGATAATCACCATATCACGATATATTCGAATGGCAACTTCAGGTGTTATCCCTTCATTTGCATCTAATTCCTGTTTCAGGTCCCGCTGATACTGATTAACAGGGATACTTTTAACTTTAATTTCACTTTTTTTTCGCATTTCTTCGGGAGATATAAGTATTCTCTTTGTCATTTTTATTTCCTTTTATTAAAAATGAGGTTTAATATCTACATACGATTTGCCTGTAAAGACATAATAGTATAAATAAAAAATACAAAAACTTACAAGCGAATGGTTTATATAGTAAAAACTCAATCTTATCTAAAAAAGATTTTTCACAAATATAAGAACCACAAAGAATTTCATGGAGAACAAGAAAAAAAGCGTTTTTCTGCCATGAATGATACCAATGAGATATATATAACGGGTAGCAAGATGCTCTCCAATACTTTAAGCATCCATGCCGGCGAATATGTTCCCAATATTCATCGTAGAGGCGACTGGGAGTAGCCCTGAATATTTAAAAAATCGCGTATCATCAACGTCGTTATTACTCCGCTGGGAGAATTTTCCATTCGAGGATGCCGGCGGAATAATTCGGTTGAAGTTGAACGACAAGACGAAGAGCGTCGGTTGTAATCGTATCAAATGTAACTTCATTATATTTATTCTTTTCATTGGTGTATTTTGTGGGTTTGGGAACGGGTAGCCATTTGTCGCCCTTCTGGTAAACAAGTCCCCATGATTTAGGTACTCTACATTCACCAAAGCCTGTATCATCAAACCAGAAAACTTGAACACCTTGGATAGAGTATTCTTTGTCAAAAGTGTATTGCACCCATTCTTCAGTCCCTTTGTGGTCCCACCATGTAAATCGAGGGATTCCTGTATCCGATGATTTTTGGGGCTCTATCTGGTCATTAACGGCATTTAAACTGTCATTTGACCAGAAATGTGAAGCACTCACACGGGCTTTTGTTTCTGTTGTTGGCACGCTTACAAGGTCTGCATTTTCGGGTATCCACACCCGCATGTAGCCCCGTTGACGGTTTGCCCATGCATAATAGGGAGTAAGTTTCATAGGTTGGTCAACACCCTCAGGATTTTCAGTAGTTTTTAGTTTTCCTGTGGTCTGGATAGTTACAACACCATTGAGTAATTCTGGCTCAAATTGAGATTGAAATGTGGAGATGCGAGGCAAAAACAAAAACCTTACCTGATTGGCATTGTCCACATCTTCTGCACAGAACATCACGGGACCTCTTTGAATAGCTACTCTGCCCCGATCTGCCTCTACTTTTTCGTTGGCATATACACGCTGGACATCCATAGGGAAAAGAAGTGTGATTTCATCGTTCTGTTTCCATTCCCGTTGGATTTTGACAAATCCTTTTTCCAATGATTGGACAGGGATATTCTCTCCATTCACTTTGACCTGCACTTTATCCAGTCCGGGACATTCCGGAAAATGATACAGACGTTCCGGTCCCTGCCCGCGATATACCCAATCGGGAATGCGAAGGGCAATTGTAATATTTTGGGGCTTATCGGTATTTATACGGATTTTTGTTTCACCATCCCATGGATAGTTCGTTATTTGCTCTATCTGTATGGCATTCTGGGGTGATGGATTTTTATCCTTTGCGATGGTCACTTTCCCATCCGCATAAACCAACTGTGTTTTCGTAGGAATATAGTGAAGTATGTAGAGTGTATCCTTCTCGCATGCATAGGTATAACCACCAATCGTGGGGATAAACCGAACCACATTCGTTGGACAGCAAGCACATTTTTGCCATGGAGGTCTCTGGTCAGAACCCTCTAAACGATTGCAATAGAAAATCGCATTGGCTGTCAGCGAAAGTCCTGATAAAGGAGTGTTATAAAAAGCACGTTCGATAATATCTACATACTTTGCATCGCGATGCAATAAAAACATGCGTTGTGCCCACAATACAACGCCGATAGACGCACAGGTTTCGCAATACGCCGTATCATTGGGCAGATAATATGCCTGACTGAAACCCTCAATCCGGAGTTGCGAATCACCAATTCCTGCCGTAATATACATTTTTCGTTCCGTCATGTCATACCACAAGCGGTCAAGGGCAGTAGAATAGCGAGTATCACCTGTTCGGGCTACGAGGTCTGTTACCGCAGAGTAAAGGTACATGGCACGAACCGCATGCCCTAAAATTTCGTCCTGCTCTACAATCGGTTTGTGGTCCTGACAGACAAAATCCCATCTGCCGGTAGACTTACCCTTATACGGTTTTCCGCGTTGCTCTAAAAACCATCGTGCTAAATCGGCATATTTTTCTTTACCCGTATAATGAGCCAGTTTGAATAGTGCCAATTCAATCTCTTCATGCTGGGGAACCTCCTCGACCTTTCCCGTCCCAAAGGTTTCTACAATATGGTCGGCAAATTTTGTAGCCACATCTAATAACTTTGATTTCCCTGTGGCTTGAGCATAAGCAATACCTGCTTCAATAAGGTGTCCTGCACAATAGGTTTCATGTTCTGTATCATCTGTCCACCGTTTGTCGGGTTTTACCAATGTAAAATAAGTATTTAAATATCCATCCGGCTGTTGTGCCTTTGCAATCAAATCAATAATTTCATCCGCAGTCTTTTCAATCTCAGGATCTTTTTGCAAAGCGAGCCAGTATGCCGTCCCTTCCAGAACCTTATAAACATCCGAATCCTCAAAACAAGCACCGATATGTTTTCCTTCTTTTACTCCTGCGGTTACACGAAAATTATCAATTTTTTTTTCGGTCTCACAATATTCAAAATTATGGGGTATAAACTTTGTTCCAACACGCATTATCCACTCTTTCCAGAAGCCATCTTTAACCTCCACCTCTGTAAATGGAATAGGATACGCCGGATAAATATCCGGTAGAGTAGCCACTGTGTTTAGTAAATACAAAGGGCTTAGGCTTACTAATAAAAACGACATATTTCTTCTCCTTTTTAATTTCAATTTTTATGTCAAACTATATAATTTGAGTCTTTTTTCAGTAATTTGTATACTACTAAAACAAATTGTAGTATAACAATCTAATCCCTGTAAAACTGGATTATAAATATGTTGATTCCTGCTGAGAAAAAGAGATTAAGCGGTTGGGGAAGGTATGCTTTCCCTGAAAGTTATGTGTTCCGTCCTGAGAAATGGAAAACATTAGACGCAGTATTAAAAGACGACCGTGTTCCCGACTTTCTGGCGAGAGGTTTGGGACGCAGTTATGGCGATACCGCCCTGAATGAAGGTGGTGCTTTGGTGAATATGTTGCGACTGAACCGTTTTCTCGACTGGAACGAAGAAAAAGGTATTTTGGAATGCGAGGGAGGTACCACACTAAAAGAAATTTTAGATGTCTTTTTACCACGAGGCTGGATGCCGTATGTTTGTCCAGGAACCAAGTTCGTTACGGTGGGCGGAGCCATTGCAAATGATATCCACGGAAAAAATCATCATGAAGAAGGAAGTTTCGGAAATCATGTAATATCCTTTGACTTGATAACGGGCGATGGTCGTAATGTGCATTGCAGTCGCGACGAAAATGCAGACTTGTTCTGGGCAACTATAGGGGGAATAGGACTAACAGGGATTATACGCTCTGTAAAAATTCAATTGAAACAAGTGAAAACCGCTTATTTCCATGTAGATTATTATCAAGCAAAGAATTTAGACGATTTGTTAGAAAAGATGAAAGAATATGATACAAAGTATCCCTATACCGTGGCATGGTTAGATTGTCTTGCCCAGAAGGAAAGTATCGGTAGAGGGATATTAATGGGAGGACGCATAGCGGAAGTGGAAGACCTCCCCCCCCGTTGGAAAAATATGCCCCTCACTCCTAAAAAGAAAAAAGATATTACGGTCCCCTTTGATGCCCCTGCCTGGGCTTTAGGCCAGAGAACCGTAGGTATCTTTAATTCGTGGTATTATGATTTGAACAAAACGCGTTATCAAATTGTACCCCTGGAGAAATTTTTCTTCCCATTAGATCGTATTTTAGAGTGGAACCGCATGTATGGGAAGAAAGGGTTTATACAATATCAGGTCGTTTTCCCGGGGAATGATGTCAAAGGGCTAAAAGTTTTGTTGGAACATTTAGTTACCTCACAAAGGGCTTCTTTCTTAACTGTGTTAAAGCGATTTGGACCTGGAAATGAAGGCATCCTTTCTTTCCCCATGCAAGGATATACATTAGCATTAGATATACCCAATCATGCAGGACTTACCCATTTCGTTGAGGACTTAAATTTGATTACCCTGAGATATAACGGGCGACTTTACCTCGCCAAAGACCAACTCATGTCGGATAGCATGTTCCACGAAACCTACCCCCGCTGGTTGGAATTTCAAGAAATAAAATTGAAGTATGACCCCGGTATGCGGTTTTCATCTACAATGGCACGACGCATAGGTCTCATCCCTGAACGGAGGAGGGCTCCGATATGTTAGAAGTAAATGAAATGAAGCCAACATGTAAATCTATATTGATATTAGGGAGCGTTTCTGCTGTGGCCAGAGCCATAGCTCACCCATTCGCACAGGAGGGATATTCTCTATTACTTGCCGATATAGAAACCGAAGAAAATGAACGCATTGCACAAGATATCCGTATCCGCTACCGTGTTTGGTGCGATACTTTATTTTTTGATGCCAGCGATATAGACTCCCACCCCGCTTTTCTGGACAAAGTCATTGAAAAATTAAACGGCTTTCCTGAAGGACTTGTAATTTGTTTCGGATACATGCCAGTCCAGGAACAAGCCCAAAAAGATTTCAAACTTATCAAAAAAACAATCGATATTAACTATACAGGTGCCGTGTCGATTTTAGAAAGGGTTATTAGCAAGTTTGAAGAAAGAAACCATGGATTTGCAGTGGTCATTTCTTCTGTCGCTGGAGACAGAGGACGCAAAAGCAACTATATTTACGGGTCCACAAAAGGAGCCTTAACAAGGTATGTAGAAGGATTACAACATCGTTTGAGTTCCACAAAAGTCCAGGTGTTATTAGTCAAGCCCGGATTTATGGATACCGCCATGACTTATGGCTTAAATCTCCCCCCACGCCTTCTGGCAAGTCCGGAGGAAGCAGGAAACATTATTTACAAAGCGTGGAAAAAGAAAAAACAGGTTATATATGTAAAATGGTTCTGGCGTTATATTATGCTTATTATTCAGCATTTGCCCCGTTTTGTGTTTCTTCGAACACAATTGTGATTTGAACAGAGGAAGGATATGAAATCTATCGTAGCACTTATAAAAACTTTGAGAATATATCAGTGGACAAAAAACTTTTTAGTCTTCGCCGCACTTATTTTTGCTGGTGAATTAATGAATTTAGAAGCCATCCAACTTTCCATTATCGCCTTCTTCTCCTTTTGTTTTTCTGCCAGTTCCGCATATATCCTGAACGATATTATAGACATCGAAAAAGATCGCCTTCATCCGGAGAAATCTCGCAGACCCATTCCCAGCGGGGAGGTGAGCATTCCAATGGCTTCCTTTCTCACAACCGCTTTAGCGGTAGTGTCGCTCGCTCTGGGCTATACTTTAGGAATAAAATTTATCGCCATTCTTTTAGTCTATGTATTTTTAACGGTCAGTTACTCCTTATTATGGAAAAAATTCTTCCTTGTAGATGTGCTCGTATTAGCAATGGGTTTCGTGACAAGAGCCACTGCTGGAGCTGTGGCTATTAATGTGATATTTTCCCATTGGTTAATTGTCTGCACTTTATTTTTAGCGTTGTTTTTAGGTTTAGGAAAAAGGCGGAGTGAGCTCTTATTACTCAAAGAGGATGCGGAAAATCATCGGTCTGTATTGGTATTTTATACCATTGAATATTTAGACCAGCTCCTGTTAATTGTATCCGGCGGAGCCTTAATTACCTTTACCATTTACACCTGCTCACCTGAAGTTATTGTCCGATTACATACCGACAAATTATATTTAAGTTTGCCTTTTGTGATTTATGGGTTATTTCGCTACCTCTATTTAGTACGTTATCAGGGGGAAGGTTCCGACCCCAGCAAATTATTGCTGTCAGATAAACCCATTGTCCTCTGTGTAATCCTGTGGGCTTTAACCAATATTGGTATCATTTACGGAGAGAAAATTTTCTTTTCATTTCATCTTTAACAGTAATATCCTGATAGGAGCTCATCTATGTCTTCTGTGCAGATGAATTTCCAGAGATTGAACAAGAAAGTTATGGCAGTGGTTTTAGGCGGAGGCAGAGGAACACGATTATACCCTCTCACCAAACTCCGTTCTAAACCTGCTGTCCCTTTATGTGGTCGGTATCGGCTCATTGATATTCCGTTAAGCAACTGTATTAATTCGGGGCTGATGAGAATTGTTGTATTAACCCAGTTCAATAGTCATTCCTTAAATCGTCATATCATGAATACCTACCATTTCGATGAATTCCACAGTGGCGGAGTAACCATTCTTGCCGCGGAACAAACAAACGAAACCGGTGACTGGTTCCAGGGCACGGCCGATGCCGTCCGAAAACATATCTCACACATATATGAATCCGACATACAATATTACCTCATCCTTTCCGGTGACCAACTGTATCGCATGGATTATCGAGACTTATTAAAGACCCATATCTCAAAAGGAGCGGAGATAACCGTATCCGCCTTACCTGTAGGACGCCGTTCCGCTTCCCAATTCGGCATCATGCAGGTTAATTCCAATGGTGTAGTTCAGCGTTTCGTAGAAAAACCCAAAGATGATGCAATATTAAATCAACTCACCACCCCCCCCTCTCTCTTTGAGGAGTTTGGCATTACCGCAGAAGCTAAGCCGTATCTGGCATCTATGGGGGTTTATGTCTTTAATGCGGATGTCCTAATAAAGTTATTACGAGAACATCTGGAATGGATTGATTTCGGAAAACAACTCATCCCCGGCGCCTTATCACAACATAATGTATATGCTCACATGTTCGATGGCTTCTGGGAGGATATCGGAACGGTCCGTTCCTATTATGATGTAAGTATCGCTATGACCTATGACCATCCTCCCTTCGAATTTCATGATCCGGAACAATCCATATACACCCATCGTCGTGCTTTGCCCGGCGCTAAAATTATCCGCTCCGAGATTGACCATGCCATCATTTGTTCCGGTGTGCGCATCGAAACCGCAAAAATTCAACATTCTATCATAGGTATACGCAGTGCTATCAGTAATGGCGCCGTAATTGAAAAGAGCATTATATGCGGTGCAGATTCGTTTGAAACAGGAGAAATTCGGCATCCCTCAGGAATTCCTATGGGCATTGGTCCCAAAACAGTGATAGAAAAAGCCATTATTGACCATAATGCACGAATTGGGATGAATGTAGTTATTCGTGGGAGCGATGATTTGAAAGATGGAGACTTCGACAACTTTTCTATCCGTGACGGTATCATAGTTGTTCACAAGAATGCAGTAATCCCGGATGGGACAAAAATAGGGAAAGTATAATGACAAATCAATTGAAGACGGAGCAAAGCGAGTTCCGCTGGTATGAAGGACTGGCCATTTGTCTCTCCATGATTGGCGTCCAATTGTGCAGTGAGGTGATTAATCAATGGGGACTGTATTTCTACTCGCCCTCCGGAGGTGTTGGAAGAACGGTATATGTTTCCATTGGACTGGTCGGATATATATTCATTATTGGAACTTTCTGGGATGCGTTGAGTAGCCCCCTCGTTGGCGCTTTATCCGACAAAACACCCACCCGACCCGGCCGATGGAGAATTATTCCTATCTATGGCCGTCGCCGACCGTATATCTTTTTCGGGGCACTATTAATGATATTCACCATGACAGGTTTCTGGTTCCCACCCGTAGGACATACATCGGTATTAAATTTTGTTTACGGAACTATTTTATTATGTGCTCACTGGACTTTGTTCTCTGTCGCAGTGATACCCTTAAATGCATTAGGACCTGAAATTGCTCGTTCTGAATCCGCACGAGTCGCATTAGGGACATGGACTGCCATTGGAATGATTGTCGGATTGGCTCTGGCAAATGCATTGCCCGGAGTATTAATTTCCGAGTTAGACCCAGCAAGAGTAGAAAGTCATCTCAATGTCGTTCTTAATACAAAACAAACTTCCAATACTTCACACGAAGAGGTCAAAGAGTGGTTACAATCATGGGAAATAAAAGACATTCCCATGGAAGAAATGACCTATGGAAACCAAATTTCAACTTTTTATATTCAGGGTCCATTATTTGAAGAGTTGCAGACAAAAAGTATTACCCAAACCATAGATACTATTTTCCGCAGGTTAAATATTAGCGAATATCAAAAATTACCACGCAAAGCTTTCCTGGCATTGCAGGTATCTACCCCTTGGAATACCCAAGACCTATCCGACAAGTTAAGGTCAGAGGTATACGAATATTTAAAATCTTCCACTTCTAAATTTATAGATATTCAAAATGAAGGCAATAAAATATATGTTCATTCAAGACTTTTGGAGGGGATAGAAGACAAAGACCTTATAGAAAAAGTTTTCAAGAATAAAGAACTCTCCCTCCAAGGAGAGACCTTAACTATTATCTCGGCAACACCTTTTTCAGATGATGAAATAACAAAACTCCGCGAAAGTATTCTTTTATCTACATTAAAGAAAAATCTTATTGTGTCCACATCGTTCGATTCGCAGAATACAGTGGTTATCTTTTCCAAATCATTATCCAGTGTACTTGCCCTTGCCGGCATTCAGAATTCCCTTTCTAAAAGTAACATTGCCAATGTAGAATGGGTAGGCGAAAGTTTCTCACCGACGGGGTATCGCAGAGTCGCCACTGTATTCGCGATAATCTCCTTTATCCTCTTCCTGTTGCCGGTACTCTTCATTCGTGAACGATACGATTCCGAAGCCATTCAGAGCGAGCCATTACCGTGGGGTCAAGGTTTGAAAGATGCGCTACGAAATAAACCGTTCATGATTTATGCCTGGTCGTTTTTCTTATTCACCATTGGATTTTTAGCGGTTCAGCGTGTTCTTCCATATTGGGCAGAATTAGGCTTAGACGGCGACGAAAGCACCATAACCTTTTTACTCATTCCTTTTATAATCGTAGCAATACTCTCTTATGCACTAATACCTATTGTAGCAAAATATTTACACATGAAATGGCTTATGTTCATCGCATTGGGTATCATCGCTTCCGGAATGCCCTTTCTATATGTCATCGGGAAATTAAATGTAGACTTTACCTTGCGAACCCTCATGGGAATGGCCTTATTCGGTTATTGCGGTATCGGACAGGCTATTATCTATGTAATGATGATTCCCATGTTAGGGGATATTATTGATTACGATGAAAAATTCTCCGGAGAACGACGAGAAGCCGTTTACAATGGACTCAGTGCTTTTATCTGGAAAGCCTCCATGGCAGGTTCTATCTGGTTGGCTTCTCAATCCATGAGCTGGTGGGGTAATTCCATCGAACAATACACCGGTGTTCTACTGGTCGGCCCATTCGCAGGGATTTTCGGGCTCTTAGGCATGATACTCATTTCCTTCTATCCTTCCCACTGGCGAGAAGAATAACGCTCCTGTTTGACTCAACCCACAACCTTTCCAAAAACACCCAGATACCTCTTCGCATTCTCTCTTCGTGTAAAGTGAGCCAGCACATATTCCCTGCCTTTTTTCCCAAACTTTTCCCCTAACTCACGATTTTCAACCATTTCCAACAACGCAGATACATACGCATCGGCATTTTCCGGCTCCACAGCAATACCTGCTCCAGATTGTTCTAAAATTTCTCTTGCCTGTCCTTCCGCCCCTAATAAAATAGGTTTTTCACAAGCCATAATCTCAAACATTTTCGAAGGAATATTAAATCGAAACACATTCCTCTTTTTCAGAGGCACAAGACAAATATCCGATGCACAATACCAATCCGGCATATCTCGCTTTTTCACGGGAGGATAAAATTCTGTATTGGTTAACCCTTTTTCTTTCGCCAGAGCAATCAATCGTTCACAATCTGCCCCTGCACCTACAAATACAAACAAAATATTCGGATTATCTTTTATTTTCTCCGCAACCCATAAGATAGTTTCCAGTCCCTGAGACAATCCCATCGTCCCTATATAAAGTACCACAATCTTTGAAGAATCCCAGCCCTTTTCCGCTCGAATTTTTTTACCTCCCTCCGTCGGCTTAAAAAACTCCTCATCAATCCCATTCGGAATAGTAAAAATTTTATCTTCACCAAATCCCCGTCCTGCAATCTCTCGCGACATCGCCGGGGCTATCGTAACAATCGCTTTCGCACGACGATAAAGAAACGATTCTAAAACGAACAACAATTTTATAACAAGCCGATTTTTTATTACTCCCAAATCAATAATCTGTGCAGGCCAGAGGTCGCGAATTTCCAGAACAAACGGACGCCATTTAAATAAAGACACAATATACCCCGCTAATCCACATAACATCTGCGGAGAGGTGGCTACCACCACATCACATTTACCCGCAACAAAAATAGCCACCAGGATAGAGGAAATCATATATGTAAGAAACGCAATACTTCGTTTCAGAACACCCCGATTAGGTGTGGCATAAAGCCATCCCCGCAAAACACGAATCCCATCCCAATTTTCACGAACCAGCCATTTCCCACGATATTCAGGAGGCACAATCCCATCCGGATGATTCGGCAATCCACATACTACCGTTACCTCATGCCCCTCCTGAACCCAATATCGCGCATGCTCATAAGTTCGCGCAGAGGGGGCTCCCATCTCCGGCGGAAAATACTGACACAAAAAAAGTATCTTCATAAATTTAATCCCGTATCGTTCTTCTTGATTATGTTTTATGCGAATTATGCTTATGACTTATACAATTATACCTTCTTTATTACTCTGGCATTTAATTACGCAAAAAAGATATTAACTAAATTCCCACCCTACCACCCAAAATGTATTCCCATTCCCATCATATTCATATAGTAAAATAATAAAACCAGAAGATTTAGAAAAAGATAATCAAAAATTATCCTTTTGTAAATTAACTGAAGAATTCGATTCTTATGAAAATGCTTTGGATTGTTTTATTAAAAAACAAATATTGTCAATGCTCAGGAATATTTCCCTACGGAATTAGATTTTGGATAATATTACAATGGAAGCGATTCTTACGCTACTAAAAGAGTAAAGTGTCCAAAAAATTTCTTTAAAAGATAGGAAATAATTTATTGGTATGACCCTTATGAGATTATCTTATTATTACTCCTTGCATACTCCAAGTAAACAAAAAATCTTTGATACCATCATTTTCTTCTTAGTTAGAAAAGGGCAATTTATTTTTGGATGTAGAGGCGGAGCATTTATATCCTGCTTTATTGCAGTTTGTGGGTGTTGTTCTCAAAGTGTGTAATATGAAATTGTATAAGAGAGAAATTATTACCAGTCCATTTTTTGAAATACTTGATGAATTTATTCAAACAAAATTATCCCAATTTAATCCATGGAAAGACTACTGTCCAATAAAAGATTTCCCTGAGTATAAAGTAGATTATTGTTTTAATCATAGCAAGGTGCCAATATTCCTTTTCGGAGTGAATAGTCCATCTTCGGCTCGATGAACTGTTATTTCCTGTCAAAAGTTTTTATTGGAACCTATAAAATTTAGAAGTGTGGCTGTTCTCGAAAGTTTAGATTGTATAGGAAAACTCGACCAGAAAAGATTAATCTCTGTTGCCGACAAAGTATTTCCAGAATATGAAGAATTTGAAAAACATGCTGAAGAATATATTGAGAGGGAAAAAAGATTAGTTGAATCTCCCTAAATGTATCGGTTTCCCTCTGCTATTTGCTTTTTTCTCATTGTAAAAAAGGATTATACCTTTTCTCGATACCGATAGATGTGGCGGGTCCGTGCCCTGAAAGGACAAGTGTATTTTCAGGTAAAATAAGAACATATTTTCGCAAGGCTTCAATTTGTTGTTTTGCCTCTCGTGGACTGATTGTCCCACCGACCGAACCTGCGAAAAGGGCATCTCCCGTAAATATTACATTCCCGATATGCAACCCCACACTATCCGGCGTATGACCCGGCAAGTATAATATTTCCCCCTCCCATTCACCCACTATAAGTTTATTATGCTTTCCATCTTCCGGATTATAAAAAAACTCCCGGCTCGGGTATTTTCTAATGTCCGTATATTGTTTATACAAATCATTCAGTCCGGAAGTATGGTCGTAATGTTCATGCGTAATAAAAACACCCACAAGTTTAGCGTTATGCTCATCCAGAACTTTTTTCATCCTTCCCGTCCATGTGGGCACATCTATCAGTAAGCCTTCACCCCTCTCCTCATCTATCAACAGATACGCATTGGCTTCATTAACCACTGTACAAAAATGATAAACCATCATGAGACAATCCCCTCCATCTTTGTTCGGTCAATAACAGGATTTCCCCGAGCATTCGTCAACCGTACACCTGTCAAATCTGCACACCGTAGAATAGTCCGTTCTAAATTGGCACCGCTTAAATCGGCCCTCTGCAAGTTCGCACAGGTTAACCGAGCATAATACAGATCTGCACCGCTCAGATTTGCAGATTCCAAATGGGCTCCGATTAAATTGGCTCGCTTTAAATGGGCTCTTTCTAAATTACAATTTTGAAAATTGCATGAACTTAAAACTGCAAATTCGAGACATGCCTCCGTAAGGTCAGCATTAGAAAAATCTATCCCTTCTAACCAAACACCTTCGAGGTTTACACCCCTCAAAGTAGCCCCTTTCAAAGACCCTCTCCGAATCCAATCTTGTAATTCAGGCTCTACAAACGACGGTATTTGTATAATATCCTTCTGTGCTTGATGAGATGAGCATACGAATTCGTATTTAATAATCGCTATTTCACTCATACCCTTTCTCCAGTATAAATATAAACCTCAAAAAGAATGGCTCTATTTCTCTTCCTTTTCGTAGGCTGATTCTGCCGAGAAAATGCCTTTAATGCGCTCAAGGTCAAATTTAGGTTTACGCTCATAAGTGTAAATACCGTTTTGTTCCTGCTCAATGTTCGTCAACTGCGTGTAGCAAAAACCAAAAATATACGGGTTATCCAAAATCGCTTTGGTCAACCCTTCCAATCGCTGATAAAATTCCTCCAATGTTTTCGGGTTATTGCCATAACCCCAACCACCGCTTTCCACATCCCAGCCAATACCTCCGTATTCACTGATAAAAAACGGTACAGCCCGACTATCCGCATAAGGTGAATCAGGTTTCGGAGGATTGTCTTTTACTTTATCCCATTTTTCTTTGAACTTGACAGGGTCTTGCTCATAATCATGGGCATCTATCACCATCGGGTAGGGATAGCCATGTGTCCACCCACTGGATTCCAGAATAGGTCGTGTTGGGTCTATTACACGCGTCAATTCAAAGACTACCCGTTGTAAAGGAACGGCTTCCTTCGGTGTCTCATTAAACGGGCACCAGCCGATAATCGACGGATGATTGAAGTCCCGTTCTACGACCTCCCGCCATTCGTTAATATAGTGAAGTTGTCCTGCGGGATTATTATGGTCAAAGCCCCAATCCGGAAATTCGCCCCAAACGATATATCCCAATTTATCTGCCCAATATAGGAACCGTGGTTCAAATACCTTTTGATGTAGGCGTGCACCGTTAAACCCAACATTCATCGAGCGCTCAATATCCGCTCGCAACTCATCATCGCTCGGTGCCGTCCAGATACCTGTCGGATAAAATCCCTGGTCCAACACCGTGCGATGGAAAATCGCCTTACCGTTTATGAGGAACTTTCTCCCTTCCAATGTTATCTTCCGCATACCCAAATAAGACATTACACCATCTACAACTGTATCACCTTGTTTCAGGGACAATTTAAGGTCATACAGGTTAGGTTGACTCGGTTCCCAGAGTTGAAGCACACTCAACGGAATAACTAAACTTGCTGTATCCCCATTCAAAGACACCGAAGCAGAACCCACGACCGCACCATTGAACAGAGCCTCTGCCTGAAATTTCAAGCCCGCCTCCAAATCGCCACGACAAAACGCTTGCACTTTCACCTGCCGATTATCCACATCGGAATACACCCGAAACCGATGAATATATGTCTTTCCAACACTTTCTAACCATACTGTCTGCCAGATACCCGTTGTTCGTGTGTAAACACAACCATGACTTTCTGGCTTCGTAGATTGTTTGCCCCCGGCCTGAACACCCGTGCGAACATCATCATAGGCATGTATCACAACAGTATTCTCCCCATCCTTCAAAACACGGGTTATATCACATGTAATGGGGGCACTCCCCCCGAAATGCTCGCCACAAAGACTTCCATTAACCCATACCTGGGTCCTCCAATCACACGCACCGATATGTAACAATACACGATTTTCTTTCCAATCTGTCGGGACAATGAAATTGCGACGATACCACACATTTCGGACAAAATGTTTACGGTTCAATCCCGACAATTCACTCTCACGACAGAACGGGACAATAATACGCTCAGGATATTGAGAAGCAGGTTCTAAAAACTTCGCATTATCATCATCCGTCTCGACAAATTCCCATGACCCATTCAGATTAATCCAATTCTTTCTTTGCATATCCGGACGTGGATGTTCTGCTCGGGGCACTTCTTCTGCCTCAACAGATACTCCAAGAAACAACACCGTAAAAAAAAACAATAAAAAGAACATTTTCATACTTTTCCCTTTTTATTTTAGTTTTTATGTTTTCAAAATTCCGAAACTATATTATCATAAAAAAACGGGTTGCTGCTGCAACCCGTTTCCCTCTCTGACTCGTCCGACTTCTCACTTCACCCTTTGCAATTTTAGTTTTTGCAACGCCTGATGGATAAGGTAAGGCAACAACTCTTTCCGTATTATCCTGTTCAATTCCAAATTTTGTCCTCGTGCCATTTCTATTGCCATCTTCATCGACATCTCCAATGCTTTATTCCGTTCCTCTGGTGTTAACTTACCGTCCTCGCGTGATTTCTTTATCTCCCGTGTGTAGGTATCATAGGTTTTCTGTACTGCACTTTCAATGATGGTTAACGCTAACCGATACTTCGAATTTCTCAATTGCTGATACAACTCGTAAGCCCGCATAATAACCCAGATACTTCCAAACATCGTAACCAGGGAATAAAAAAGGATTTGGTCTAACACCGGAATATTTGTTATTACCATATTACATCCTCCTTATTTCATAATTTGTTTCCGATTATCCGCATGGATATGTCCATCTGCGTAATCTGTTTTGATATAATCAAAATATTTCCTGCATACCGCTTCTATCTGATAAGAGGGGATTCGCTTCTTACTTTGCTTAAACCTCGCATAGAAGTCCACTGCAATCCCACCGAATTTTTCTAAATGTTTTGAATTTCGAGAGACTACTCCTCCTTTATCTACCCATCCCAATTTGTTCCCTACCTTTTCCAGGTCTTGCGGTGTGCGGGTGGAATCCGTGATGATAATCTCCACCTCATCACCGAACATCTTTGTCAACTCCTTCCGCACTTGTGTTAGTGACACAATCACCGAACGATGTATCATTACCCAGCCGTTATCATTCTCAAACTCTTTTAAGTTGAAATGTGTTATGACCCATTGTCCGTTGAGTTCTACTGCGATTCGCAGATTATTTCGATCTTGCATGGTACATCCTCTAAAAAGGGCTTATAGGTCTCACACGACCTATAAGCCCCCTCTTTAATAGTCCATAAACTCCCTAATTCCAATCAGAACGCATTACCACTCTCGCCTTCTGGTAAATAATCGCAAAGTCCGTAACTACTGTTAGATAACTGCGGTCCCATTGCTGATGTATCAATCGGTCACTCTCTACCAGCACATCCTGTTCTGTTAACTTCTGCACAGCATAGCGGGAATCCAGCAAAGTAAAGCAATCCGACGGATGGTCCGGCATCGGTACCAACTTAACACCCAGCGGAGTAGGCAAATTACCCGATTTCGCAAAATCAAATAATGCAGAATCAGCCACCTCCGATAGAGACAATATTTTTTCCATCGTTTCTGAATTGGCAATCAAATGGGTCGGCTTGAAAAAATTCTTCGTGGTCAGATGCAAAAACGCACGAACCAGGTCTGTATATTTCCATGTCCCGATGGTTTCCGTATTTAATACTTCCGGAGCAGTAGAACCTGATGCATCCCCCCCCACAAGGACATATGCCAGCCGTTTATCCAGATTCCTGCCGAGACACTCGCCTATCCTGCGAAGATGCACCCGCAACATATCCACAGACATGCGTCGGATAACCTCATACGACGCTAATATGCCTCGTCCCAATTTCTGCAGTTGGATAATTCGATTACCATACTTTATTTGTGACTCAGGGATTACCGCACCTTCACCCACACTTCGCAATTCTTCCTCTTCTTCCAATTCCTCAACATACGGCACATCATAGACCGCACTGTCTATGCGTTCATCCCGAATTATCAATTGTGAATACACGGGTTTTCCCGTCATTCCCGCGACTACCGACTCGCGTACCAAATCCGGAAAGAGCCACTTTGCATTTGGGTCTGTCTGAAAAAATCGTTCCACCGTGATTTGATATAGGTCTATACCAAACTCGCGAGCACAATACTCTTCCATATCCGTGCCTAACGCACGAAAATATTGTGTATGTGTTAAACCCAAATTATTTAGTGTTTCATATAACTCTTTTCCACGCAGCGCAAACAACTTTTCTTTCGGCTGAGATAAAAACTTCATCTGTTCCACTAATTTTGTAGATGTAGATACCATCATAATTCCCTCCTATACTTTTTAGAGTAAAACATGAACACGATTGACCGGAGGTTCTACTTTAACAACCCTGCCGAAGCCATTTCCCGATGTAGGGGCTTTGACCTTTCCCGAAGTAGTAGAACCCACAACCCCTTGTGAACCGTTCACCGTAGGGGGAACTCCCACATAGTCAAATATGCAAATGCCCCGCACCTTCACAGGGATTGCGGTATCATTCGTATCGCAATCTTTCATTGCCTGCCCAAATATTATATCTTCACCTGTAAAAGTATTGCTTACCTCATACCCACCGATAAGTTTCACTGCATCCCCACGACGGATATTCACCGGTCCCGTTATCGGCGTACTACAGGTGATGATTAATTCCGTATATGTCCCGCCAATATCTCCAAATGCCATAATTCATCCTCCTTTGTATCTCACTTGTTTTTCCTTACCCTCGAACCAAATTCAACAGGTTCATATTGGTTCGTGTATTTTTCTGTTCTATCCCTGTTTCATCTACTTTTTCTGTTCGCGACAATCTCGTAGGGGGATTCTGACACTCCAAACGAGCCTCCCATTTTTGTAAATTGGCATAGATTTCTTTTAATGAACATCGAGACATGACCTTCTCCCACTGTGATGTGTCAAAATTGTCCCCTTCCAGGTATCTGCCCAGACCGCATATCCGCTGGATAGCATATTCCCGAGCGGTTACCCCATCCTCTAATAGAGCCAACACTTCCGATGGTGACATCTGCCACTTCCGCATATATTGCCACAAGGCCCGCTGTAAACGAATGGAAAAGCCTCCCCAGCGTTCTACACGATAAGTGAAGATTTGGTTGTTCTTCATTCGCAATGTCAGATAGCCATTTCCATCACCGTGGCTAAACCAGCGATATTCACCTGTCTGCTTTACATCTATCCCCGCTCCCTTTTCCAGCAAAGAAGGGTCATGTGGAAGTTTTTCCGTCCCCCATAACTCATCACGTAGTTCTGTATCATCAATTCGCCACCCTAACAGATAGCCTTTTTGTTCAATTCGCAGGTCAAGATGTGAACCCTGCTTATCCTTATGGGCATGTAATACAAATCGTCCCTCAGAATGAAGAGGCACATCCCCGGGAATTTCTCCTTGATATTCCCTCATCCGACAAAACATACAATCACCTCCTTTCTTTAATGGTTAAGAAATATCCCTTGTTGTATTAGTGAGAAAACGACCCCAAGCAAATTGGCTAACAAAAGCCACAAACCACGAAACAACGATTGTTCTAATCGTGTGATACGCTCCCGCAGTTCACTCACATCTTCACAAAGACCGCTTATCGCATCATATTGATTTCTTCGCTTTGGCAAACGGGATGACCGCACCATAAAAAACCTCCCTTCATTCTTGTTTGTATTCCACTCTGTGAAATTATTCTTTACACCATACACAACTTTTTTCTATACCACCTTGTGGAGACAAATAGAAACCTTTCTCTCCGAGTTGCTCCAACCAATAACTGCGTATATCCGATACAAACGATGTCCCCTGCGACCCACACGCTACTACCGACCCTTCTAAAACATCTTGAACTCCCCGCATACGATAAAAGCACATCCTCCCCTCATATTTCTCGCCCGGCACATGCACACACCGACGAATATCCTGACCACAAACCGAGCACTCCGGAAAGGAAAACGAAAAACCTATCGAAGTTTCCCGATATACGCCCCCTTCAATATTTGCAATAAAGTTTCGGTTTTCCTCTAATCTCAACACATATACCTTCGGGCGAACCGAAACTCTATCCCCATGCTGATGCAATGCAGAATGGAAAAAAGTCCCACGCGGTAAAGAACCGCGCACATCGTGACGCTCCATCAGCGGTCTGCCCGGTACTTTTTTATTGATTGCATCCAACTCATCCTCAGGAAAACAACTGAAATGACGGTCTACCTGGTTGTGACACAAATCCAAAGTGAAAACCACATACTCCTCCGGTGTAAGAGGTCGCAAAGTAAACTGATTAATCTCCGCATGCTCAATATTCCTATCCTGCTCTGTAGAAAGATTTTCGGGAAGAACACTCACCACTTCACCCCATCTTTCTCCTAAACAAAGTCTATCAATTATGCTCATAAACAAACTCCTTTGTTAAAAATATTATGGTTAAATAATTTGCTATCAAAAAATCGTTTCTATTGCTCTTCGCAGTTCCTCTTTTGAAATAACCCCGGATTGAAATAACTGAATCAACGAATTAATCCGTCGCGTCTCTATCAATGATTTTTTTAGAGTATCCGCTGTGCTATTCGAATTAGGCTGAATCGTAAACTCCGCTCGAATTCCATGCAATGCCAATTCCAACCGATAAATCCGTTCAAAAACGCGTGCTAAGGTTTGATTTATCGTATCCACCTGCCGATTCATAATCTCGTACTGTACCGTGCCGTAAGTCTCCGTAGTGCCATAATTGCGACCTAACAAAATGGGCATTGTATGCGTTCCTGTAATAATCTGTTCCTCAATTGCACGCTGGGTTTCATAAAACGCTAAAGAACGATGAGCTCCCTGAACTACCGATATTCCAATATTGTCAAAAGTAACAACATTCTGGTCCACACCTAAAGTACTCATTTGATTACGCACCTCTTCTAAATTAGCATCCATGCGATTCTGATATTCCTCTTCCGTCTCATTCACCCCTCGTGGGTCAGGCTTATATTGCACATGCAATCTCGCCCAACCCGCATTATGCATTGCCCGTGACATATCCTCCATCAATCTCTGCTGAATCCGAACCACATTCTGCAGTGAACGGAACAAAGAACGACCATATGGATTCGTCCCATCGCGGTCCAGGGCAATATACACGAACCGTTCGCGGGGGAGCCGAATCGTTTCTTCCGCAAGCACCTGATACGCCTGCCATCTCCCATTCTCCCAGCGGAAACGAACCGTCCACACATCTACCGGTACCACATCATAAATCTGGCTCCCCCGCGGCGAAAAAACAATCTCCATGGCAGACGCCCCATAAGTAAACAGTGAGGTATAGAGAATATCTAACAGATGTGTAATTCCCCCTTCCCCGTGATTCATGCGACGGTTCAACTGCTCAATACATTCCTGAGCCTCCCGCTTTGCCAATTCCGATGTTGTATCCAACCACACACATTTAAACCCCGTATTACATAGCCGTTTCCATGTCCAGACCGCATCGGATAAATCAGGTACATTATCCCGAAGATAACGATATACCTCCAACATCTGGAAAGGGACATTATCCGGTAAAGGAATAAAATCTTGAAAGTGATATTTCGGCGTATCAAAAACTAACGAACGGCGTGAAGCATGTCTTGCTTTCGTACGTTGTGTTTCCCGCAATGAAAAAAACGAACGAAACCAACCCAACCACCGATAGCCCAAACGAATATTTTGATTCATACTCAATCCCTTTATAAATGTACTCTATAAATAAAGCAATCCTTTTGCCCTGAACCCACCTTAACTCCCTCACAAAAAAATAATTAAATACATCTTCTCGAAGTTCCGGTATTACACCCTTACAAAGGTGGGCAGTGTTTTATTTTAGATTTGTTTCTGTATATCTAATGCCTCTTTGAAAAGAGATGGGGATTAGGGATGGAAGAATAAGAAATGTGTCAGCAAGACGCCGGTATCATTTTACAGGCAGGAATGCCTGTGTTACTTTATTCATGTCAATTTGTGTAATTTGTTGTTAAAGGTAATAGTCAAGAATAGCACTATATTTTTTGGGATAGGGTATTTGTTTTGTTCCATAATAGGAACCTATTCAAATGTGTTTTAGAGTACCCAGAATAGAGATTAATATTAGATTCAGGAGCTTCTTTGATTTAAAAGCGGGGTAAATGTGTAAATCTGAAACGAGTGTTTTATTTTTTAGCATAGGATTGCAACAATGACCTTCGTTTACATAAAAAAGAACGCATAAAATCTATATTTTTATATGTTTTTTATTTATTTTAACATGGCACGGAGTTTGCTAAAAATAAAATGGAAATTGAATAACTCAAAAACAAGCTAAACCTTAATAAAAGGAGGTATGAGCCATGAGAAGATGGTGGGACCCAATTCAAGAGTTAGAACAACTTAAACGCGAGATGGATGAAATATTCCGTGCTTTCAGTGAGGATGTGTTCGACATCCCATCGTTCCGTTTTTCGTTCTTACCGGGTGTCTCTGCACGGACCTATCCTCTGGTAAATATAGCCGAGGATAAAGATAATGTCTATGTAGAGGCACTGGCTCCGGGTATTGCCCCTGAATCGCTGGAGGTCTCCGTATTGAATAACACAGTCCGCATAGCAGGCGAAAAACCTGCGGTGAAGGATGTGAAGCCGGAGGCATTCCATCGCAGTGAACGTGGTGCAGGCAAATTTATCCGCACGATATCGCTTCCTGTGGAGGTAGATGCGGATAAAGTCAAGGCAGAATACAAGAATGGTATTCTGTTGCTTACTCTGCCTAAAGCAGAATCGGCTAAACCTAAACAAATTGCAATTTCTGTAAATTAATAACTTAAAACGAACAAGGAGGTGTTGGTTATGAAAGAAACAACAATCCCTGTCAAAACCCAATCTAAACAGGTTCCCGATACACGGGACAGTTCTAAAACACTCCGCCCCCCTGTGGACATCTTTGAATCGCCAGAAGGCTTAACAGTTATTGCCGATTTGCCTGGCGTCCATAAAGAGGATGTCCAGATTCAGGTAGAAAATGATATTCTGACTATCAAGGCAGTTGCAAAAAGCCAGTTAACTATTGACCCGACTTATCGGGAGTTTGAATTATATCCTTACTTCCGTCAGTTCCAGTTGAGTGATAAGACAGACCAGGAGAAGATTAAAGCAGAAATGAAAAACGGTGTGTTAATTATCCATCTACCCAAGAAAGAATCGGCCAAACCCAAACAAATTTCTGTAACAGTCAGTTAAGAAACAAACGGGCAGGTTCGTACCAACGAATCTGCCTTGTAAAATAATAAAGGAGGTGAGGTTTATGCGTAATACATTGGTTCCTATCCAAATAAAGGAAAAAATAAACGACCTACGCCAAACCTTTAATAACTGGTTTGACCGTTTTTTAACAACCCGCAAGGAAACAGGAGGTCTACTTACGCAAGAACCGTTCTTCTTTGATTGGTTTAACACTTCTACATTCCCTGCGGTGGATGTGGAGGAGACGGATGATGAAGTTATCATCAATGCAGAAATGCCGGGTTTATCCGAAAAAGATTTCCAGGTCGAGCTTCAAGGGCAACGCCTCATCCTGCGGGGTGAGAAAAAATTCCAGCAGGAGAAGAAGGACCGTTCTTACTACTATGCGGAATGCCAGTACGGCTCCTTCTCACGCGTTATCCCATTACCCTGTGAAATCATTGCGGAAAAAACCGAGGCGAATTATAAGAATGGTGTTCTCCAGGTTCGCTTACCCAAAAGCGAATCAGCTAAGGCACACCGCATCGAGATTAAAGTTAGTTAACCCATACACAGGCTCGTTTTGATGCCCTACCGCCATTTAAAACAAAAAAGTACAGAGGGATATATTTCCCCTCTGTACTTTTTTATCTTACTAATGAGTTTTTTTAGCCGTGCTAAACTTACTCAAATACTTTTTCATCGGTCTGGTCGGCTTGAGGGGCATCGAGTTCGACATTGCGGGTACTCGCTTCAATTCCTCCGCGAAGGCATTCTTTATACCACTCATTCTGGATAATCAAGTCCATAACTTCGTTCGTTCCGACCCAAATCATAGATAAACGAATATCGCGGACAATCCGCTCTAATGGGTAAATATTGGTGTATCCTATACCTCCTAATACCTGCATGCAATTGTTAGCGATTGTCCAGGCAGATTCTGTCACAAATTTTTTGGTTTCTGAAATCATGCGTCGAACGCGTCCGTGATGAACCTTGCCGGAATCGACTGCTCTTGCAGTAGCGTAAACCATAGCACGAGAGGCATCGAGAAGCATGACGCTATCCGCTACTTTGAAACCGACCGCCTGAAAGTTGGCGATGGGTTGTCCAAATGCTTTACGGCGGGATGTATATCGTGTAGCGATTTCTATAGCAGGTCGGACGGAGCCTATTGTCATAGCGGAAGTCCCCAACCGTTCCGGAATCATATTTCGCACAAAGACATCAAATCCCCCATTTACTCGATTTAGGGCATAGCGTTCAGGGACTTTTACTTCATTCAAGATAAGCCTGCCTGCTCCTCCTCCTCGCACACCCATAAGACCGTATAGATATTTTGTCTCTACGCCTTTTGTTCGTGGAACCATGAAACAGGTCAATCGTTCATGGTCTTGTCCTTCAGGATTTGTAACAGCATA
The DNA here is from genome assembly GCA_938014335.1 of uncultured bacterium. GTDB lineage: Bacteria > Hydrogenedentota > Hydrogenedentia > Hydrogenedentales > Hydrogenedentaceae > Hydrogenedens. The sequence goes on along the minus strand of CALLRP010000003.1, from coordinate 53,056 downwards.
AACCATGAACCAATCTGCTCCTTCTGCCCCAACAATAAAGCGTTTTTGTCCTGTAATGACCCAGTCTCCACCCACTTTTCGTGCTTTTGTTGTTGTGCCAAAGAAATCAGAACCTCCACGGGGCTCTGTTAGACATTCTGCAGCGCATACTTCACCTTTAAGTAAAGGGACAACCACTTCTTTTTTTAATTCCTCACAACCAAATTCGACGATGGCTTCCGCCACTATATCGCCCCCTACACCCCACAAACAGGCTAATGAATAACTAGCAACACCGACTTCTTCCGCAACAATAATATCATCTACCCACTTTAATCCTCGTCCGCCATATTCTTTTGGGATACGAATTCCCAAAAGGTTTCTTTTCCCCGCTTCTTTTAAAAATTCTCGTGGGAATTGTATCTTTTCCATATCCATATCCAAAATAAGTTCACGGGGCACCCATTTGGCTAATGCCCGTGCTTCATCCCGCAGTTTGATTTGTTCTTCGGTCATCATATAGTCAAACATTTTTAATCTCCTATATAATTGTTGTTCCTGTTACCTTATTTTGTGTTATCTCCTTGATAAATTGGTTCACTGTAATAAAAATCTCTTCGCTACCGGGACCATTCAGAATACCGTGACGAGTACGATTAAAGAATATCAGTTTTTTCTGCTCGGATGAAATAGACTGAAAAATAATATGGGCACTATCGGGATTTACTGTTGTGTCGTTGGACCCTTGAATAATTAATGTGGGAACTGTTACTTGTGGTAAGAGTTCTTCTGTTTTTTCCATAAGAAGGCGAAGTTGCTGTAACCCTGCCAATGGATTTTTTTGATAATTAATATGAGGATTTTCAGGGTGATGGTCAAATAATTCCCAACCACTCCCCCCAAACTTTTTCAATACTAAATTGAGTGTAGAAATTGTTGGCACAAGGTTAATTGCATAATTTTGTAATTTTAAGGGAGCGGAGATACTAATAACACCTTCAATTTCTTTCTGCATATGGGCTGAAGCAGAGAGGACCAGGCATCCACCTGCGGAGAAGCCACATAGAAAGACTTTTTCGCAACGGGCTCGTAAGCAAGCGATACCTCTATTTAGAGCAGAATACCATTCTTCATGTGTTGAATGAGCTAAATCCAGTGGTGATGTGCCATGCCCTTTCATACGAATACCATAGACGGAATATCCTTGTCGGTATAGATAATCCGCCAAGGCTTTTATTTCCATCGGGGCAGAAAGGTATCCATGCGAAAGAACAATCCCTATGCGAGAACCTATTACATGGTGGAAAAAAGGTCTGCCCACATCTGCATTTTTACTCCATTCTGGATGAAAAGAACGGGTAAAGTCTTCTTCAAAGATTTTATTGTCTTCTTCATAAAATTTCTTTGCTATGGTATAAGAAAGTATAAAGTTTGGACTCCATTTTATCTTGCGAAAAAGGGCTTTTTCTGTGTCTGAATTTTGATTGCTAAAGGAAATTAATGAAAAAAACACACTTTTTATCTGTTCCCTGAAAGATTTCGTTGCTTTGATACGAATACCCTCAATTTCTTTTTTACATAATCTCTGTTTTTCCAGAAATTCCAGCATTCTATCCCATGGGGGAAAATCTTCACCTGTGGAGATTTTTTTGTAGATGATTTTTAGAGCATCTCTAATAGGACTTCCTTGTTTTTCTATGGTTACCTCTAATAAAGATAGAAAGCGATTGCGGAAATTTTTCCATGAGTAATGGGTAGGGAATAGATGTGTAACCAGTTTATATAACAACCCTTCAAAATCAGGGGAACATTTTCCATGAAACAGATGAAGTAGATTTTGTATTTCTGTGGCATTAATATTTGTCTTTGATAAGTCTGAATATTCTTGAAATACTACTTCAATAATATGATTCTCATCTAACAATGTATTTTGAACATCAAATTCTTTTAAGGCACCGTATGCTAATTCTTCGTAAGAAATATCGCAAATATTCTCTAAGGGATTATTATCAAAAACAGAGGGATAATAATGAGCGTTAATGAAATAATAATTTCTTTTCAGATGATTTTCTATTCCCCATAGTGTTTTATATTCTATTTGAATCTGATTGAGGAGTCCTTCGATGGGCTCCAGTCCTAAACGGTATTTTAATCCTTGTTCTTTGCTGACAAATCCCTTTTGAGGGAACCAAAGGAAGCAGATATTTTGTTGTTGCAAGTCAGATAACCATCTCTGCAAATCATTTTGTATGTTATAACTGTCAAGCCCTCTTTGGGAAATGTAATTTCCCAGAGGAGTATTGATTAAATGAGTAGGGACAATAATTTTTAATTCAGTATTTAATTTGTTTTTGAGTAGAACGGGTAGCAGTAAAAAATCAGTTATTGTGTAATATATGGGGACAATGATGGTTTGCTGTTTTTCTGAGATATGAGGAAGAGATAGGATATCCGATTGTAAACGGAAAAACTGCTTTCCAAATTGTAAAGCCCACGGTTTTAATGTAAAAACAACCCTATTATCTTTGTAATTGCCCTGCACAGACATATATATAAATACCTACTACCTGCATCATGTGTCAAAGGTCACAGATTTATTATATTTCTTTAAGCCTAAGTGCTCTTCAAATTCTTGATGCATTTTATCTATTTCTATAGCATTATACATCAGTAACCGTTGTAGGTGTTCTACACTATCCGAATCGATTTCTTCGAAGCAAATACCCATTCCATCCGCTTCGATACGAACGACCGAGCCTCGAATATCCAGAGCTTCCTTGTCTTGTGTCCCTGAAAGATAAAGATGAATTTTGACCGGTGTATCCTTCGGAAAAGTCTTTTCTGTACGGAACCATAATCCCTTCATACTAATATTCTCTGTTTCCCCTTCCAATAGGATACCATTAGCGAGACGCACTTCCGCTTTTAAACATATATTACATCGGGTAAACTCTCTCAAATCCTGCCTCTGCGATTTTTCATTTGCTTCTGTTCTTTTTTCTTCTTTCCCTTTAGGCTTTGGCATGGCTTTATCTCCTACATAAGAGGCAATAAATTTATTGCCAACTATCATCATAACATAAATCTATATAAAATTCATCAGAATTATTTTGTAAGTGTCATTAATTTCACTTATAATTCTACCTGAATGTTTTTCAAATTTATTAATCATTTTTAAGGAACGAATATGATACGGAGAATAATCTTTATTACTGTCTTATCTACACTTATTGTAGGTGTTATTACGGCGGGTATTACCCTCATGATGGATAATTACTATACGGCAACAGCTCTACTGGTAATGACACCCGTCCCATTAAATTCGAGGGATTACATTCCCAGCATTATATCTGGCAGAGAAGATACTCCTTATCGTGTTAGTTTTCTTACTCTCAATGATATTCCTTCTTTTCCTATGCCCGACTATGAACAAATATTTAGCTCGGATGAGATTGTCGAAGAAGTGCTTCTTTATCTCACTCAGAAAGATGAATATAAAGATGTTAAATTAAGTCGGACTAAACTGCGTAAATCTATGTCCATTAAATCAAAAATCTTCTTCCAGGGGACTAACCAAATACAATATCAACGCATTATCCAATTGCAATTTACCTCTAAAAATCCAGAATTATCTGCGGATATCTGCAATTACTGGGCAAATTTAGGGATGGCGAAAATTGAATTGCTTCGACAGGAACCATTGAAGGATGGGGTGGCTTACCTTGAGAAAACACTGAATGAAAAAAAGAATGCCCTTGCTAATAACAGGAAAACTCTGGAACAATTGGAAGGAAGTTATCATCTGCCCAGCGTTGAGATGCGAATTCAGGAACTTGAAAATCAGATTACTTCATTTAAGATCCAGCAAGTAAATCTTAATTTAGAGATGGAACAGTTAGCAAAAGAAATGGAGTTAGGTTCCCAAGAGCAACCTGAACGAACACCGTTACCAGGAACAGACAATCTAACAAACGATATAAACCTATTAAAAAAAGAGTTATCCTTAAAGTCATCTCAAAAAGAAGCTTTACAAAAACAGGTATCAGAATTAGAACAAGAAATTGCCAATTTACGAAAAACTTATGCAGAGAAAAAGCAGGAAAAACAATTTTTAGAGGATGAGCAACTTTTATTAAAACAAATGGTAGAAAATCTGAGTATTACATATCAAAACGCTCTGGCAAATCTTGAAAAATCTCAAAGCGAATTGCGTGTTGCTTCTAAAGCATTAACCCCTCGACAGAAATCAGGTCCTCCTCGAACTTTATATATCTTATCTGTGATGGTTTTAACAGCGGTTGCAGTACCGACGATATATATAGGACTGCTTGTAGCTAATTACTACCTCGATAAATTTGAAAAAGAATTATCCCTTCCTTCCTGAAAATGCAAGAAAAATGGAGTTATAAATTTTATTAAGATGAATTTGGGTTCATGAGTAATACCTTACAGATAAAGAAATCCGGCGTATTAGAGGGGGCATTCTGGTCATGGCTTAGCACGGTTATAAATCTTTTAGCACTCTTAATTGTTGGCAAGCTTTTTGCCATATCATTAAGTAAAGAAGAAGTCGCTATTTTCTCTTTGATACTCGTATGGTCTGATGGTTTTATTCTTTTCTTTGGTTATGGATTACAAGTATCCATACCGAAACTCATTGGGGGGACATCGGACGAATCAAAAGGGGACCTCTCTTCTTCTTTATTCACATTTTCGCTATTAAATTCTGTTTTTGTATCTCTAATTATACTTGCTATTTGGGGGATACTTCTGGGAATTACTTCTTTTCGCAGTAGTTCAGATAGTTCTTCGCTTCTATTGGCTTATTTCTGGATAGTCCCATTCTTGTTTATCGTGGGGTTATTGAGAGATATTCTATTGTCAAGTCTTTCAGGTTTTCAGGTCTTCGGGAAGAGAGCCATAGGTGTGGCTATTGCCTCTGTATTACAGGTCATATTTTCCGTTTTTGTTTTAGTCGTATTAAAAGGGAAAATCGTATCTCTCTGCTTCGCATACATTGCAAGTTATTTCCTTACAGTTGTTCTTTTATGGAAATCTTTACCCTCCGGACGTTCCTTGCGATTCGATAAAAGTAAAATTATATCTGCAATAAAGTTCAGCTGGGTCTTGTGGATTAATACTATTCTTAATTATTTCGTTCAACGGTTTGATACTGTAGTTTTGCTATTTCTTACAGGCAGTGCTATACAGGTAGCAATCTATGAAATGGCGAAAAGACTATGCCATATCGCCTCGCGTATGCTCAATGCTTTACTACTACCCTATCTTCCTCGCATATCAGAATTATTCGCAGAGAAACGAGAAAAAGATGCGGAGCAGTTTTTTCTTCAGTCGCAAAATGCCATTGCTATATTAAGTTTCATTGGAATCCTATTTTTGCCCTTTGTCCAAAAATATATAATTCTATTTCTCTTTTCAAAAGAGTATATGGAGATTACCACTATCTTGGTTCCATTGTTAGCAGGGATTGTCTTTGCAGTATTATCGGGCATCTCTGGACAGACACTTATTGCGGGGAATCGCCCTTATGTAGTCACGATAACGAACATAGGAACGGTAGGTATCAATCTCGGGTTGAATTTTCTATTAATACCTTATATGGGTATGGTAGGTGCTGGATGGGCTTCATTCATAAGTTTCTTTTTCTCATACTTAATACAAACCATATGGGTAAGGAAAACCTGTATTTTATATGACTTGAAGATAATAGTACTCCCCCAAAGTCTTTTCCTCATATATATTTTACTGTATGCTCTAACGATAGACCTGTTTGCTATCAATTTCGTGTTTATAATCGTTTTCTTTATAATATCCTATTACTTTAACCTTATTCCCTTTGAATATTTGTTAACACGATTTTTGAAAAGTAAGGGAATAAAAAATAGACATTAAATAGTAAAGGAATAGCATGGATACTAAGTTGTCATTATTACAAACAGCACTCCTTTTATTATGTGCAGGTGCTATGGCTCAGGAGAATATAGACCCTTCAAAATTTACAGGTGAAAGATGGTTTGGATTGTATCTAAACCAAGGGAAAGTAGGCTTTATGCAACAAGTCCTTTCCTTTGGGGAAGGGGGACGCGTTTTATTTACAGAAGAAGGGACCTTTCGCATGAATATGAGTGGGGTTAAACAAGAAATGAAAGTAAGTTCCGTGAGAACATACGCACATACAGGAGAATTAATCTCGATAGATTATACCCTTGTAGATTTATTGTCAACGACAGAATTTCATGCCCAGGTGCAAGATAATCAATTGAAATTAGTAAAAAAGATGGCAGGTCAAAGTGTGGAACGCTATTTGCCTTTGCCTGAGGAACAACTAAAAGATGCATTAAAATTCCAGTTGTGGATGGCAAAAAAACCCAAAGTGGGAGATGAATTAGTATCATTTTTATTCGAACCTTTGTATGAACAGGAACTCACCTGTATTTCGACTATTATTGGAACTGAAGAACGGCTTTTTAATGGTGTGACAACAAAGTTATACAAAATTCAGACAAAAGTTAATATACTTAATCTGGAACAAACCTCTTATGTCACAGAAGATGGGCTGGTATTGGAAGACATTGCAGGTGAAATTTTTACTATGCGTTTAGAACCCAAAGAAGTGGCACAGGACATAAATTATAGCAATGATGTTCTGGTATCCAATGCAGCCATTGTAGATAAATCCATCCCAAAACCTCGCGACCGCGAATTTTTAAAATTGACTTTAACAGGACCTTTAAAGGAAAATCACCTCTTTTGTGATGAACGACAACAAATTGTAACGGAAAATGATAAGTTTATTTTCACCGCCAAAAAGATACATCCCGATACAATACCCAAACTAACATTACCTGTTCAGGATGAAGAAGTCAAACGCTGGGCAGAACCCAGTAGTTTTGTGCAAAGTGATCATCCAGAAATGATAAAAACGGCGAAGGAAATTATTGGGAATACCACAGACGCATGGGAGGCAGTTCAAAAAATATGTGTCTGGGTAAAAGAAAATATGAAGACTTCTTACTCTGCACAGTTAACCAATGCTTTGGATGTCTTAAAACATCGTGAAGGAGATTGTACAGAACATAGTTTGCTATTTGTAGGTCTGGCACGGGCAATAGGGCTCCCGGCACGAGAAGTCGCAGGATTGATTTATGTAGAGGCACCCAAGCCCGGTTTTTACTTCCATCAATGGGCAAAAGTCTGGATAGGTAAATGGATTGATGTGGATCCAACATTTAATCAACCATTGGTTGATGTAACCCATATCAAAATTGGGGAAGGGGATATTATCGAACAAATTAAACTCATACCTCTTGTCGGTCGAATACAAATTACCGTGGTGGAAGAATAAATAATCCGCTTCAATGTGCTTTATATCTTCATCAAATACTCACAGGACGAGTTCTGAATGACTTGTATAACTGCGGTAAAGCCTGACGGAGGGCCTGTTGATGCTCTTCGGGATTAGGGCGGTAGAAAATGCGATGAGGCGTGTCATCGGAGGTTTGGTCTATTTCAAAATTGCCATCAGGAAAGGGTTTAAATTTAATGGGTATAAAATTTCCTGAAACCAGGCGGTCGCTGGCTTTTCTTTCTGTAGGCAGAATAATCTGGTAACTTCCGTCCGCTCGTTGGACCAGGATACGCTTGGTCACCTCTAACCACACATCTGTTTCCCAAACATTATGTGCCCGCTGGAATAAGGCATTTTTGTCTGCTTCCAATGGCTCCTCCTCTAATACTTGTAAAAAATCTATCCGATTGGAACGACTGTGAGCATATACAAGGAATCGCAATAATAGCGGGTCCATTTCTTTCATAAACTCTAAATTGGGCATAAGCCAAAAAGTATTATAGTTGCCCATAGCAAATGCATTCCCCTCACTGGCACAGGGATAAATATATATTGGGACATCATCGGAGATAACGCGAATAAACGCTTCGGGGTCTAATTTTACATTCCATTCTAACATTTGCCCCGGAGGATAAGAACCCGCACATAAATGTATCCGTTTCACTTTTTTGCGAAGCAAATCTGGGAATTGATTCATCGCGACCGCAATAGCCCTTGCAGAACCGAAAGAAACTACTTCTACAGGTTGTGTAGATTGTTCTAATAAAATCTTAAAGAGTTGTATCCCTTGATTTTCAAATACGCCTCGATTTGTTTGTGGGTCGGTTTTCCTTGCCATAGGAACAAAAGGACATGGAGCACAAGGCACCGCACGGTCAAACAGATAATTCAACTGCCACACCGGAATAACGCCAGGCTCTCTTCCTCCCGTTGGGTCATTGTACCATCCTTGTTCACCCTCCCCTATGTATTTCTTGCGGTACCTCTGGCTAACATCGAATAACACACCTAAGAGGTCAATCTCCGGAACTGCATACGGTAGAATTAAATCTACGGTATCCCCAAAATCCTGTGGAGGATGATATAAATCTGTGATGTCAATCACAGGGATGCGATTTGACGACATCGTGAATGGGGGGATTTGCGAATTGCCCCATAGACCCAGACTGGGAACTCCTAAAGTTGCTATCCTGAAGAAATTACGACGAGTAAACCTTTTCATGAGTTTAACCCTTATACTGAATTGAGTTTAATGTTGAAATTCCCGTTTTCCAGTGTTATTTCACAAAAACCACCGTTTCTTACTTTAGAGTAAAATAACGGTGGGGAACATAAGTAAGTAATGAGTGGATTCGTTTCATCTTTACTTAAACTATAATGATGCACATGCCCTGCAATGTAGAGAATAGGAACTTTTGTTTGCACTAATACTTCGCGGAGAAGATGGGCATTTTTTAATTGGCGAGAATAAGAAGAATGATATTCTTTTGTATGATGCAAAACAGGATAGTGTCCACATACGACTGCAGGTTTGTCAAGCGATGGGATTATCTCTCTGAGGCGATGCAATTGGTCTTTATCTATAACACCCCGCGAGGAAAGGAAATTAGGCTTGACAGTATGGATAAGGATAAGAGGCGTACCATCGTATAGAGAAATAACTGTAGGATACTTTTCTGACAAAAGATATTCTGAAAGGAAAGTTTCATATCTTTTCTTGCGGATGGCTTCAAAGGTGTAGTAATCATGATTTCCTGGGATAACATATAGGGGAAAACTTCTCTTGCGAATATCATCTATAAATTTTTTTGCAAGAAGAAATTCTTCTTCTAAAGCAGTTACTGTTAAATCTCCCGATACAAGTACCACCGTATTTTTGTATTGTTCCAGTTGATTTAAAAATCGTTTCGCAGTGCTGAAATCAAACCATTTTTTTCGGTTCCATTCCCAATTTAAACAGCCCAATATCCGTTTATTAAACAATTTTAGAATATTTTTGGGAAATTCAAAGAAGTGAAGGTCTGTGATATGAATAATTTTTAATGGTGTAGTATCCATCTTAATATTCTCTTTTCCTAATGTATCAGTGCTACAAGGTCATTTAAATTTTTGACCTGGTTTTGAATAGTTACAGGTGCATAGAAAGATAGATTCGGATGAGAATTAAAGACAAAACAACTCCGTTCGGGAACAATCCACCACAAGGCATTTTGAATATCACCAATACTCCGAATACAAGGAATATAAAAATGCTGTTCCCATATATTATCATCGTTCAGGTCAAGTTCATTCAGGTCTGCAAAGATAGGATTTGCCTTGTTGCAAATAGCACCGGCAAATAATAACAAAATACCCGAGTTGCCCATACCAATTGATGTAATAGGGGATTGCAAATCTCTCCGCGAACCCAGCCATACTAATGAGGTAATAATATCCTGCACCTGTTCTGCAGGTCGTGTATTTAAAAAGGTGTCAAGAAAATGGGATGTCTCTTTCCGTTTAATTTTTTCTTTAGGTGATAAATGTTCGCCTGTAAGAAATAGGTCTATCAAAGCAACTGCATACCCTTTTTGCATGAGGGTTTGTAGTGCCGGATGAAGCGACCCATCGGGAGCAATAAAATATCCCTTCCCTTCGGGGTGTGTTAATAAAACCACCTTCTGTGTTTCAGGTTTATTAGACCTATACAGCAATAAAGGTATCTGGTCGTGAACTTTTGTTCGTGAAATAATCCACCGTTCTAAAACAAAAGTAGACTCCTTGCTTGTAGAAACACAGGTCCCAGTAATATCATTGACATGTGGCACTTCTGCCCCTGTTACAATAGCAAGGGAAAGTCTATCTTTTTCTCGAAATTCTTTTATCTGCTCTGTTTTTATTCCAACATATTTATCCCTCAACTGCTTTTTCTCTTGCACAAATTGGTTCAACCTTTCTTCATAACTTACCTTTTTCAATTCTTCAACTTGTTCATCCGTAAAAACACGAAGAGATTGTTTGGACGGGACTTCGAAATGGGGTTCAGAAAATTTCATCCAATCCTGATGAGGGAAAAACTGTTCTCCGAAAAATCGATAAACTGCTTCACGACTGCCTTTATTATAATTATGTCCTGCATCAAATTGGTGACTTCTTACATTATCCTCTTTGCCATATAATTCATATATGCTTCGTATGGCAGGGTATTCGATACGGGGTGTTGCCCATGTCCAATCGCCAGTGGCGGAGACGAGTATCATGGGACGCGGAGCCATTAAAGCCCCTATTTCCATATTGGAAGCATTCCTGCGAATAAGGGGGGCATTTTCGCATATACACCCTCCCTGCATGGAACAGGAAATCATATTCACAGGTGCGGAAACTTTTACTCGTGGGTCAACCGCAGATAGTAAGAATGTTTGTGTCCCTCCACCGGAGGCACCTGTACAGGCAATTTGTTCTACTTTTACATCGGGCAGAGTTTGCAAAAAGTCCAGTGCCCGTATGCTATTCCATAACTGCACAGCACACGGATGAATGCCCCACAATTTGAGTAAATTAGTGCCCCAATTATGTGGAAGTTGTTGGGAGTCGTTATACCCTACCATATCATAACTGAATACAACAAAACCCATGCGTGCCATAGTAATACACCGCCCCGGCACGGAACTTGTCTCACTATTTTCTAATCTTCCTTCCTTCCAATGTCCATGGGGACATAACACCGCAGGATACTTACCTTCTTTTACAGGCCGATACAGATTGCCTGTAACATAAAATCCCGGGACAGATTCAAAATAAACTTTTTCTACTGTAAATCCATCTCCCTGAAACGTATCAAATATTTTTGTATTCAGTGGGCATTTTTCGCGGTCAGGAAATAATCCACATGCAATAGATAGGGTCTTGCGGAGGTCTTCTGCAAATGCCTCCCACTCTTGTAAACTTTCAAAATTCTGCATCGAAAAAATCGTATTTGTATTACGTAGTATATCTACCCTTGCGTCAGTTACTCGTTCCGGTTCCTGGGAAACGCGTGCATATTTGCACCATGTCTCAGGGTTGTAATCGGATTGATTAGATAGCACAATACAGGCAATATGGATATCTCCTTGAATTTGTATAGATTTACTACTATTCAGAGACAATGTTTTTAAATTCAACCAGACATGGTCCGTCATGTCGTTTTTATTTTTATCTTTTTCAGGTGCAGAATAAGGGACTGTTTGTTTATCAATAGTTATTTCACCTATTTTCCCTTTCTCCGTCCAGACCCAGACGGTATAATTTCCATCCTCGGGGACTTTTATTTCTCCCCACTCATAAGCATTAACCCAGAGAACCGCGTGGAAAAGGATAAAATGTAATGAAACTAAAGTTGTCGTAATCATAATCCATTCCTTAATGTATTATTTTGATTCTTTCCAGTTAATAAGTTGGTCTTCGGTAAAAATGGCCAGATTAATTTGTGTCCGCTCATGTGAAGTAAAAATTAGAGCGATTCTGCCATCTTTTAATTGTATCGCATACGGGTAGGCATAGGAATCCTTCCCTCGCACCAGGTCTCTCTTTATTTTCCATGTTCTTCCTTCATCCATTGAAATAGTTACCGTAAGAGGATTCCTATCACCGGGATTATCATTGAAAAATAATAATAGATGTCCATTATTTAATTTAATAAGATCTATTGCTGCATTAGGATTAACAAACTCGGTATCTACCCCATCCGTCCATGTTTTTCCACCATCGAACGATTCCGTCTTGACAATAAAACCATCTGGAATTGGTTCATACCCGCCCCCTCGCCGGCAGTAAGCGAGAAGATGCATATCGCTTAACGCAACAACAGAAGGCTGTAAATTACCGATACGCGAATGGACATGATTGCTTTGTGTCCACTTGCGAGTTTTTAAATCATGAATGAAGAAAATGGAACTTGTATCCGGCGCTGTAAATTCTGTATTGTCTCCTTTTTCATGATATGCAGGTAATATAAATGTATCATTGTGCAATAAGAGAGGTTGGGAACGCACCATCATACCGGGTTCAAACGCAAGCACTGCAGAATCCGACCATGTATTGGCTCCATCTCTTGATACTTTGTAATGTATCCGCGAACTGCACCAAGTCTCACCATATCGCACTACATAAAATAGCCAGACAATTCCATTAGGTCCCTGCCAGACTACGGGATTCCCTTCGCCAAGCCAGGGAATATCCGCAATAACTACAGGGGATTGCCATTTATCCGTACCTTTGGGAAGCCTTGCCCCGAATACTTTTGTGTCTTCATCGTATTCTCCTGTCCCACAGTAATATGCAAGGTATAAGTCTCCATTATTTAATTCTGTTATCGATGCCGGGTGTTTATATTCTCCACCGGGCGTTTCTGTCCCGAACACTTTTTGAATAGATATTTCCGGATTAACACACACCACTTCCGGGAAAGGATAAGCCCTTTGCATTATGAGCCAAAGCAAACAAAAAACAAATCCATACTTTTTCATCATTCATCTCCTTGAATTGTACAAAAAAGTAATTTTATTAATTCTATAGAGATAAAAGAGAAAAATCAAAAAGAACAAGTCCGACTTATCCGACAACGAACAATACATATCTATCTTATCTTTTGTATAATAAATTCTATGAACCAAAATGAGTATTTTTTACATTTATTAAATATAACTATTAAGAAGAAAAAAATACAGGGAATACGCCATGTTTATTAAAAAATTTACCCTTATCAATAAGTTTCTTTTAATATTTCTTGTTTTGGCAATGATAGAAACCCTATTGTTAGGGATTATTCCCAAAAAAGTCTATGCAGATAAGCCTATTTCCGCCCCTATGAACATGTTAAAACTACTCGATATTGCCATTCATGCGAAACAAAATTTTAATATCGACAACTTGACCCTTTTTTCGCCTTTGAATGGAAAAGCGATTAAAGTTTTGGCAGATAGTTACAATTTATCTCAACTGAATGTCTATGTCCCTATTAGCGCTGATTATCCCGGAAATACAACCGAAACGATTACCTTCGTTGCCTGTAATGAGAGTGATATTTGTTTCAATAACAATCAATGGATAGGAACCGCTTTTTCCGATACAGTTCTCATTCCCGGGAGGAGTAGTGTTAACCTTCACCATTATGTAACAGGGACTGTTTCTTCACAAGAATTATCCATATATGGGATGTTAAATGCCCAGAACATTCAGACGGAACCTATCATCGTTTTTACTTATTCAGATGTGTCTTCGCAAACTATACAGATACAACTTGATGAAGTATCCTCTTCCGTAGATATGGATAATAATGGATTGCCTGATAATATGGGAAGCACAGTGCTTTCGGGACAACTTTGGATTGCAAACCAATGGATTAATAATGCTTTAAGAAATGTATATATCCAGAATATAAATGTCACCGGTGATACAACAAAAGTGATACCTCTGGAGAAGGTTGAAATAGAAACGCCCACCCTCGGTAAGTTAAAGACAGATAGACTTGTTCCCCCACAGACCCATTCTGCCTATTTAGTTGCTGTTGTTTCAAATGATATTTCCGCACAGATAGATGTAATAACCGAAAACTCAGAGGCAAAAGACCTGTCTTCGTGGGTGACCGATGCAACGAATAAAGCACCGGGCAATCTCAATCAAGAAATGGGATATTTAGGTATTTATTTACTCTACTCCGATGAGCAAGGCAAAAATCAGATTTTATCTCTACCCGAAACCACTCCCATAAAGGTAAATATACAAGGTATTACAAAACCGGATTGGGTAAAGATGAAGGCATTCTTTTTCCCCTCGATAATTGTGGATACTCTATTGATAAACGATTTAGAAAAAGAAAATAAGTGGAATGAAATTACATCAACAACAAGCCAGCAGGGAATGTCTTTAGATATTCAGGAATGTGGAATCACCGCGATATACAATTTAGGACTAAATATCACACGTATAACTCCCAATCAAATACCAAAAGGTATGGAGACTTCCCTCACATTGCAGGGGATTATCCCCGTATCTACTGCAAAAAGTATAGCCCAAGCCTCCGAATTGTATGAAGTGCGAATAGGTGGAAATCTTGCTTCCTTTCGTGATGGGTCAACAAACAATGTCAACATCGCCATAACCGCTTATAATGGCACTAATGATAATGAAATGTTTGTAACGGCTCCTGTGCTTAATACTCCGGGTCCTGCAGACCTTGAAATTGTCGATAAAACTGTTGATGGTTTATCTTTTACCTTTCCAGGTGCCATTACAGTAGTAGATGTATTTCAAATTACTACAGAAATTGTGCGGGGACCAAATGCCCAATCGCAGGACGCAGAGATAACAATAAGTCCTGTAAAAAATCCATCTCTGCCGGGAGACGGTATGTTTTTCGAAGGAGATACCGTAACTTTATCTATTCAAAATATTGATGAAGAAGACCAGTTTGATGGTTGGTATTCCTTAGATGGAATTTTATTCTCACGGTTACCTGAACTTATCATTCGTGTCAAAGAGGACCTCCACTTAAAAGCAAAAATTCTGCGGAGACAATATACACTGAATATCACTATAGACCCACCGAATACAGGAATCGTAGTAACCCATCCTCATGGAGAAACCTTCGCTCCCGGGACAGAAGTAGAACTGACTGCAGAACCCATACCGGGCTACCAATTCAAAGAGTGGCTTCTCCCGAATAGTAATACATCAACAGATAATCCCTTAAAACTCAAGATGGATAAGGAATATTCTGTAACAGCCGTTTTTGAGACGGGACCGCCTGAATTTTCAGGTATTGCTCGACTTGCCCAGGGCGATTTTGAAACAGACACTAATGGCAAAGAACGACTGGTTGTCTGGGTATTGGGTGGAATTGTATGGCGAGTAAATGGATATAATTTAGAAGAAAATACGCCTTTACAACTCGTAGATGCGAAATCAGGTAAAGCAATAGGTTCCTCATTTACAGGAATTAATGTTGCCGAAGATGGGACCTATCTTGACTTCATCGTTCCTCCCTATCCCTTATATTCTGATACCATGCCAGCTTATGTAGATGTGGATATTAAAACAGGGGATTCTATTATCCCTGCTTTTCGATATTATCATTATTCGAAAGACAATTTTAATATCCATACCACTGCATTCGTAACAGATTTGTCAAAAGCGGAGAAAATATCTATCTTTATTGACGGCTCAGCACAAGGCTCTATACAATTCCCTGCGATAGGGGAGAGTGGGCATCTAACCTATGGCCTGATTCGAGTTATAAATATACTAAATAATCCGACCCCTTCTGCAGTGGCAAGTTTGTTAGGAAATACGCTCATTCACGGTGGAATTTATGGTTTTCCTATCTTAAATACTTACGAAGTGGCATATTATTTATATCAAGCAGATACAATATCCAATACAGACCCGCCAGAAGTTGGGACAGCGATATACTCTTCGGCAAAAGATGCACAAAATAGACCTTTATTTAGTCAAACCATTTATCCCTATAATCTTGATGGGACAACCAACGATGTTCCTACAATCAAAATTACATTGCCCACAAATGGTTTAGATTACAATTATTTCCGTGGTGGGATAAGCGTTTTCGGGCAGTATTCAGAGTTTGATTATGTAAATAAGCAAGTCCTCCCCAAACAGCGAACTGCTTATCAATCACAGGTATTAGCCAGTGATATTGATCCGGCAATGACGGAGTACAGCATAGGTTCCACACAAAAAATAACTCTGCGTGTTTATTCCTTAAATGGTTTCGGGCTCCGAATGCAATCACTACTCCCCTTTGAAGTGGCAAGTCTTGTCAGGATTGCGGGTGACAAGGGTATCATGGTCGTAAAGACAGCAGGTGATGAAGAAGTAAACATCGTGGCACCACGAGGTGGACTTGGATATGTAGACCGTATTGAACTTTTAAATCTTGATGAAGGAATTAATAAAGTAGTAAGACCGAAAAGTATTGCAGGGCAAACGGAAGGACTTTTGACATTCAAGACACCAAAAGTTGAAAAAACAGGTGTAGTAGATGTGCTTATCTATCTAAACTCTCAACCTACAGTTCCAGCGGTTGTCCTGGATAAGGTATTGATGTATTCCCGAAATCCTATCCTGCTGGATAATTGGATTTTAGTTCCTGTGGGCTTTATTCTTACTACTTTAGGTTTTGTTGCGGGAGGAAGCAGTGGGGGAGGGGGACCCTGTTTCATTGCTACTGCCGCTTACGGCACACCTATGGCAGAAGAAATTGATATACTTCGACAATTCCGCGACCAATACTTATTGACCAATGCTATCGGCACTGCATTTGTAGACCTATATTACAATATAAGTCCTCCGGTAGCCGATTGGATTGCACACCATCCGTTTGTTGCATTTTTGACCCGTTGTTTGTTAACACCTATTGTTTGGCTCAGTAAATTAGCTATTTTTTACCCGCTACTATTGCATATCTTTATTATCTTCACAGGCATAAGTATAATTTTTTACCGAAAGAAAAAACAAAGAACCTGATTAAAACAAATTCTCTTATTTTCAAAGAAATTAAAATAATTTGTGTAGGAAGCAATGACAGGTATTCAACAATTTATAGTTCCAGAAGAAACCCTCCCTTTGCGTTTAGACCTTTTTCTATCCGACCAATTAGAAGGTATCTCGCGAACACAAATACAAAACATGGTGAAAATGGGGAAAGTCTCTGTTAATAACAAAATCATCAGAAAACCTTCATTCTTGGTAAATTCGGCGGATACTATTGATGTAATACTCCCTCATTTTGAAGAAAACACCGAATTGATTCCCGAAAATATACCTATAGATATACTCTATGAAGATAGAGATGTGATTGTTGTAAACAAGCCCGCAGGACTGGTTGTGCATCCTGCTCCGGAGCATAGAAGGGGGACTCTTGTTAATGCTTTGCTTTATCATTGTAAAGATTTTGTTATATCGGGTGACCCGATACGACCGGGTATCGTGCATCGTTTGGATATGTATACCTCCGGCGTGCTTGTCGTGGCAAAAAATCCTGAAAGTTATTTACATCTTCGGAAACAGGTAGAAGATAGGGCTTTCACACGCAGATACTATGCCTTAGTTAAGGGAGTCCCTAAATCGGAACGAGGTATTATTGATGCCAGCATAGGCCAAAGTTTTGTAAATCCCAAAATCATGTCTATAACCGGAGTAAATGCAAAAAATGCTATAACACATTTTTACCTGCGTGAAAAATTTTCTTCTATGAGTTTTCTGGAACTAAAGTTGGATACAGGCAGAACCCATCAGATACGCGTTCACCTCCGTTTCATAGGGAATCCTATTATCGGCGATCCGGTCTATGGATTTACGGATTATTCTGCGCTCAATTTGCCCAAAAATGTAATTCTTGCTCTCCAGAAACTACCTGGACAGGCATTACATGCAGGGATATTAGGTTTTATCCATCCGATAACAAAAAAATACTTTGAATTTAGAGCACCTTTACCGGAATATTTTCAAAATGTTTTAAATGAACTACGAAATACTGTTTAACTTTTGAGAAGTAGTACATTATCATAATAATATGTAGTGCTACGAAACCAGTCAATTATTTGAGGCTACAAAAAGTTTTTCCCATGAATTTTGTATTTTACAGGTCCTAACGATACAAGAGCTGTTTGCTGGGGTGTGCAATACTTACGGAAAAACATACAAATCTGAGCCGGAGTAATCCGATCAAGAGTAGAAAGAATTTCTTCTACAGAAAGAACCTGTCCGTTATAAATAATACTTTTACCTATACGGGTCATGTGTGTTTCTGCATGCTCATGTGCCAATAAAAATTCTCCCTTAAGTTCCTGTCGATAGAGATTGAGTTCATCTGCAGAAATCTCTTCTTTCTTTAATTTCTCTATTTCATCGAGGATTATGTCTACTACCTTTTTAAAATTTTCCGGAGCCACACCCGCATAAATCCCAAAAGTCCCTGCATGGCGGAATAGATCATGAAAAGAAAAAATATTATATGCAAGCCCCTCTTGTTCACGAACACGATAAAAGAGACGGGAAGTAGACCCGCCCCCTAATATATTGCTTGCCAGTTCACAGATAAATCGTTCCTGATCGTTTATTGAAGGTGCAGGATAACCCAAACAAAAATGCATTTGTGATATATTCCGTGAGTGATGTTTTACTCCCGTATGAAATAGTGGTTTTTGTTGTGCTTTGTTTTTAATAGGTTTGTCCGGGAAATCCTGAAACCCATATCTAAAATTTTGTAGGAGTTCCCTGTCATCAAAATTTCCAACAACGGTTATCACCACATTATGAGCCGAGTAAACTTTTCGATAAAAGGAAGTAATATCCTTTTTAGTTAATTTTCTAATAGAACGGGCAGTTCCTAATATGGGTCGAGAAAGAGGATGTTTTTGCCATACGAACTGATGAAAGAGGTCCAAAATAATATCCTCAGGGGTATCTTCTAACAGGGAAATTTCTTCTAGGATAACATTCCTTTCTTTTTCTATTTCATCGAAAGTTGAGTTTTTCAAAATATCCGAGAGGATTTCTGTGGCAAGAGGTAAGTATTCTGTAAGTGTTTTTATATAAAAACAGGTATATTCTTGTGTGGTAAAGGCGTTAATTTGTCCCCCCTTACACTCAATTGCTTCCATAATATCGCGAGTTGTTCTTGTTTTCGTTCCTTTGAAAAAGAGATGTTCTAAGAGATGTGCCAGTCCCTCTTTACCTTCCGGTTCCATAGCAGAACCGCCGGGAACCCAAATTCCAATATTCACTGAAAACAAGTGGGGAAGCTTCTTCGTAAATATTCGTATTCCATTAGGCAAAGTATAAGAATGGATACGCTCTTTTAACAAGGGGATTTTTAAATTCTTTTCCCGTTTAAAATGTTTCATCGAACTCTATTAGGTATTAGGAGGTAATCATTAAATTAACGGCGATGTCTATTGGAATCGTTGCTATTAAAATTCCTTCTGCCTCGGTCTCGCTTATCATAATGTGGTTCAGAGTAGTTACTTCTACTTTTCGGGGTATTAGGAATTTTGCCCAGTTCCCTATCCGCCTGAACTTTGGAAAGGTTAATCCGTCCAAATTTATCTACTTCAATCACTTTCACATCTACTTCATCACCTACGTTCACTTCATCTGTAACTTCACGAACGCGATGGGGTGCTAATTCAGATATATGAACGAGCCCTTCCCGATTACCTAAAAGGCTGACAAAGGCACCAAAATTCATGATGCGTGTAACTTTTCCATGGTAAATTTTTCCAACCTCGACCTCCGCTGTAATGCCTAATATCATATCTGTTGCATTATCTGCACTTTCCTTGTCTACCGCTGCGATCATCACGGTCCCGTCATTCTGTATCGTAATCTCTGTCCCTGTCTTCATCTGTATATCACGAATAATTTTTCCCCCGGGACCAATAACTTCACGAATTTTATCGGGGTCAATCTTAATCGTATAGATTCGCGGAGCATACGGAGAAATTTCAGCCCGAGGTTGAGGGAGAACTTCTTCCATTTTATCCAATATAAATAAACGTCCTTGTCGTGCTTGTTCTAATGCCTGTTCCATCACCGAGCGAGGAACACCTTTAATTTTTGTATCCATTTGAAACGCGGTGATGCCTTTGCGGGTCCCACATACCTTGAAATCCATATCTCCAAGGTGGTCTTCATCGCCTAAAATATCCGTCAGAACGCGGTATTCTTCACCTTCTTTAATTAATCCCATCGCAATTCCTGCCACATGAGACTTAATCGGCACACCTGCATCCATTAAACTCAACGACCCACCGCAAACAGATGCCATCGAACTGGAACCATTACTTTCTGTTATATCCGAAACAACACGGACGACATACGGGAAGCAGTTTGTAGGGTCAGATACCAATGTTGAATCATTGGGGTCAAACGGAAGCACACTTGTAAGGGCACGTTCTGCCAATTTTCCATGACCTACTTCTCGCCGTCCCGGAGCACCCAATTTGCCCACTTCTCCTACTGACCATGGTGGGAAATTATAATGCAGGAAGAAACGACTCATCGAATCGCCTGTCAATTCGTCCAATCTCTGTTCATCCTGACTGGTTCCCAATGTCGTTGTTACTAATGCCTGGGTTTCACCTCGTGTGAATAATGCAGAACCATGAGTACGAGGGAGAACACCTACTTCGATACTAATAGGTCGAATTTCATCTAATCTGCGACCATCTACTCGAAGATTCTCTTTAATAACACGACCTCGCAGTGTATTGCGAATGATTTCCTCATAGATTTCTTTTGCTTGTATCTCTAATTCAGGATACTGCTCTTCTCCATATTTTTCTTTAATATAAGCAAGTAATTCTTCTTCTAATTTTACAACGCCTTCACGACGTTCCTGTTTTACGGACTGGAATAAAACCGATTCAATCTTACCCGTAAGCCACTGTTGAATATCTTGTCCTAAAGCTTCATTCTTAGCAGGTTCTTCAATCTTTATTTTCTCTTTACCGCATTTACTCCGCAACTCTTCAATCGCAGATACCAATTTTCGTATCCAGACATGCCCAAATTCGAGTGCTTCGAGCATGACTTGTTCTGATACCTCTTTTGCCATTCCTTCCACCATGCAGATAGCACTTTCCGTCCCGGCGACAACCAGGTCTATCAAACTATTTTTCATCTCGGCGATGGTTGGATTTACAACAAAATTCCCATCAATATATCCCACGCGAACCGCACCAATAGGCTCTAAAAAGGGAATCGGGGAAATATGAAGTGACGCAGACGCTGCATTAATAGATAAAATATCCGGGTCATTAATATTATCTGCGGAGAGAACGGTTTGACACACCTGCACTTCATTCTTAAATTTTTTAGGGAAGAGAGGTCTGATAGGTCGGTCTGTCAATCGTGATACCAGAACTTCGCGTTCGGATGGTTTCGATTCCCGACGAAAAAAATTCCCCGGGATTTGTCCCACCGAATAAAATTTTTCACGATAATCTACTGTAAGGGGGAAGAAATCTACATCTAATTTGTTATTTAAGTCAACACAAGCGGTGGACAGCACCATGGTATCCCCGCATTGGCATATTACAGCCCCTTGTGCCTGTTTTGCTATTTTCCCCGTTTCAAATGAAACTTCTTTGGTGCCAATTGTTACTGAAACTCTTTCTACCATATTTGTTTTTCTTTATATTTAGCTGTGAATAATGAGTGTTATTTTCTAAGATTAAGTTTGTCAATGAGAATCTGATAGCGTTCAAAATCACTTTTACGAAGGTATGCCAATAAAGAACGCCGTTTCCCTACCATTTGAAGTAAACCGCGACGGCTTGCAAAATCCTTCTTATGCTTTTTCAAATGTTCGGTAAGTTCACGAATTCTTTCGGTAAGAATTGCTACCTGCACTTCTGGGGAACCGGTATCATTGCCGGTCCGTGCAAATTCCTGAATAAGTTCCTGTTTTCTTTCCTTTGTTAATGCCATATTTTTTTTCCTTTCATTCGCCCAACCTTAGAGAGGGGTCCACATATCCCCTCTCCAAGTGATGGGTAGTTAAACTTTATCATTATATTATAAACTTAACTGCTGTTATATCTCAAAAGTTAACAATAGGTTTAACCGCGACCGCATCCATTGATTGCAGATTTATCTGTCAACGCGACCACTCCCGGTAGTTCTTTCCCTTCCAACATTTCAAGGGAAGCCCCCCCTCCAGTGGATACATGCGACATTTTATCGGTTAAGTTAAACGCTTCTATGGCAGCAGCAGTATCGCCACCACCAATGACACTGATAGCACAGCTGTTCGCAAGGCATTCTGCCAGGGCACGAGAACCTTTTGCAAAAGGTTCCATTTCAAACACACCTACAGGACCATTCCAGACAACCATCTTTGCTTTACGAATTTCATTACAGAATTTTTCAATACTCTTGGGACCGATGTCCATTCCCATCCAGCCGGGTTCTATTCCATTTGCTGGCACTACCTTCGTATCCGCATCTACTGCAAAGCGATTAGCAACTACAATATCTTCCGGGAGTAATAATGGAATATGGCGTTCTTTGGCTTTCTCCATTGCATTTTTAGCAAATTCGATTCCCTCTTTATCCAGAAGGGAATCGCCAATTTCATATCCCATGGCTTTTAAGAAGGTATAAGACATACCGCCACCAATGATAAGCACATCTACAAGGTTTAGCAAATTGTCAATGACCTTAATTTTGTCATTGACTTTTTTTCCTCCCAATATAGCCACAAGGGGACGCTCCGGATTCTTTAATACTTTTTCAAAGTACTCAATTTCCTTCGCTACGAGAAATCCTGCCACACTGACTGGCATGAATTTCGTTACCCCCTCTGTAGATGCATGGGCACGATGCACGGTCCCAAAGGCATCACTGACATAAACATCCCCCAACTTTGCCAACTGCTGAGAAAGTTCGGGGTCATTCTTTTCTTCACCTTTTTCAAACCGTGTATTTTCGAGCAATACAATATCACCCGGTTGCATTTCCGCAACCGCCTTTTCCACATCCGGTCCTACCACCTGGTCAACTTTTTTTACATTGCCCCCCACAAGTTCGCGTAAACGATCAGCAACAGGGTCCATCTTCAATTTTTTCAAACCTTCCTTGTCTCCTGCTTTTATGTAATCTTTAGGTCTCCCCAAATGAGACATCAGGATTAACTTTCCACCGTTATCACGAACATATTGAATACTGGGCAAAGCGGCGCGAATACGAGTATCATCACGAACACTCCCGTCTTCGTTCTGTGGGACATTAAAATCTACCCGCATCAAGACACGCTTACCCCGAACATCAATATCTTTCAATGTTAATTTATTCATATCCACATCCTTTCAATAAGGTGTGTTATTAAAATTATTTTTCAACAGATTGAATAAGTTATTTGGCCATCAATTTAAGCAAATCTACACAACGATTCGAATAACCAAATTCATTGTCATACCAGGAAACGACTTTCACAAAATTGTCGCCTATTACCATCGTGCTTTGTGCATCGAAAATACTGGAATGCGGATTAGAAATAACGTCGCAAGAAACAATGGGATCTTCAGTATAAGCAAGGATGCCTTTAAGATAGGTTTCAGAGGCTTCTTTGATTGCTTTGTTGATATCTTCTTTTGTCGCTTTCTTTTCTAATTCTGCGACAAGGTCAACAACAGAACCGTCTATAACTGGAACACGCATCGCAAAACCGTCCAATTTACCTTTCAATTCGGGTAAAACCTTACCGACGGCTCTTGCTGCACCCGTTGTTGTGGGAATAATCGAATTTGCCGCTGCACGAGCACGACGAAGGTCTTTGTGGGGCATATCTAACACACGCTGGTCGTTTGTGTATGCATGCACTGTTGTCATAAAACCACGAACAATTCCAAAATTCTTGTGTAATACTTTTGCTACGGGGGCAAGACAGTTGGTCGTGCAACTGGCATTGGAAATGACCACATCGGTAGGTTTCAATGTCTCATCATTTACGCCCATAACGATAATCGCATCCACTTCATCCTTCGGAGGGACAGTTAATAAAACTTTCTTTGCCCCCGCAGATACATGCTTTAAACAATCTTCTTTCTTGGTAAACTTACCAGTAGATTCAACAACTACATCAACTCCAAAATCCTTCCAGGGAAGTTGTGCCGGGTCTGTAATTGCTGTAACTTTGTATGCTTTGCCATTTACAACGATAGAATCTTCTGTTGCTTTGACTTCTGCATCTAATACACCAAACACACTGTCATATTTAAGTAAGTGTGCCAGTGTTTTCGCATCGGTAATGTCGTTCACGCCAACTACTTCGAAATCAGCATTTTTTACCAAAAGTTTGAATACTGTGCGACCAATACGACCAAAACCATTAATACCAACCTTGATTGCCATAATGAAACCCTTTCTTGTTAAAAGTTAAGTGTTTGGTTTTATATTTATATGATACTTGCTTACAACACTATTAAAATTTAACTTGCACTTGTAAATAATGTATTTTATCTATATACTTATCCGATTCATCTCGGAATTAAATTTTTCCGCTTAACCCCCTTACCGCTCTCGTTTTCCTATCGGGGACTCTATTATCGCATAAATTAGCAAAGATATTCAATCTGTAGATATTTTATAAAACCGATAATCCTGAAAAAGTTTAACAATTCCTATTCTTCCGAAAGTTCGTGTGTTGCCTCAGTAGCATATACCTTCTTTGGAAGAAGATGTTTCGGTATAAAAATATAAGACGCAATCATAGTGGGAATTACAGCACTTGCAATCACTGCAATCACAATATAGGAATACTGTTCTTTATTGATAATATTATTGGAATATCCGAACAATGCGGAAATAGTACCAAATGTTAGCCCTGTGGACATCATCAAAGTATAATACCATCGCTCATTTTTCTCGCTACGAAACTGAGCAATAAAGGGAAAAAGCCCAAATATCTTAGAAAAAACTTTTGCCCCTAATAATGCGATGATAAGCAACGGTGCAGAGACCAGAGCGGGAACAGATACCAGTGTACCGGCTCTTAAAAAATAAAATGGCGTTAAAAATCCTACGGTTAATGTTCTCAATCTCCGTAACCACACCGGATTTCTTTGACTAAATTCCGCAAGCATCATACCAGCGATGTATGCAGGCAGTACCGCTTCATTTCCAGACCATAACGCCAATGCTCCTAAACCAAATAATGTAAATGAAATCCATTTCGTCCGAATCGCCGCAGTTCGATTCCCATATACTTTTGTCAGATAGTTCGTAATCAAAGGGAAGAAAATAAGATAAATAACGGTTATAGAAATGAAAATAAGTGTTTTGTATGTAAAAGGAGCAAAGATAATCCCTAATGCTAAAACGGTGCCAATATCATTAATAAAGCAAGAACCCAGTATCCCTTTTCCAAATTCTGTCATATTAAGTCCTGTATCAATCATTACCGCATAGACTACTGCCATCGAAGTAGTAGATAATGCCACGCCACATAACAAACTGGCTTTCGGGTCCCACCCTAATAAAAAATAAGCAACCAGCGAACAACCCATAAATGGTGCAAAAAAACCTATTAATCCAACAACAAGGACTTCTTTCCATTTATTCTTTATTATTGTCGGTTCCAATTCTGCTCCCGCAAGAAAAGTAAGAAAAATAGCACCACTTCCAGCGAGAAATTTTAACCATTCTTCACTGTTATTTAGCAAATCCGTTTGCAAATAATTTGTGGCTATATAGCCTGCAATAACTCCTGTACAAATTTCTATCAATGCAATGGACACCTTCAAATAATAGGCGATTATGGCAGACACCAGCGCAAGAGAAAGCCAGATAGATGCCGACAAATAGAGTTGTTCCATAATGGATCCTTTCGAAAAATGAGAATTTAAACTAAGAAACGGCTATTAGGTAGGAGTCATCAGCAACTACAGGCACTTCAAGGAGGACCCCATCTCCTCATTGAAAATATTATACTACTAAACCCCATTGATTTTAAAATACAGCCTGTTATTGAAAAACAATATTTATTTTTTATATAATATTTTATATAATATAATTCCTTTTCAAACCTTTTATTTTTTGTCGAAAGGAGGTTGATTTCTTTGACAAAGGTTCGTATCAAGCCAGAAGAGTCTTTTGACAAGGCGATGAGACGCTTTAAGAAAAAGTGCAACAAAGATGGTATCATGCAGAGACTTCGTGAACTTCGGCACTATGAAAAACCATCCGAACGCCGTCGCAGGAGGCTAATTAAAGCAGTATCTCGTTCCATTATGGAATCCGAAACGGTTCAATAAAATTTTTATTCTTTCTTTTTTATAGAAAGTATATAAGGATGAAAATGCTCCTAACTTGTAAAAAGTGGGAGCATTTTTTATTTAGGAATAATTATATTTCAGGGGCAGAAGATAAATCACTAATAACAAAATCCCGCACAAGAGGGTTTGTCCCATCTCCACCACCACAAGATAAACCAACTACTGCATTAAACATCTTGGGGTCGGTGCTTAAATAGGTTATCTGTATTTTCCCATCGTAAAACAATTCTACCTGAATATTATTCTTAAAGGGTTTCCCATCATTACCTATCGTCGGATTTTGAGCCAGAGGGATGTTTATCCACGTTATAACTAATTTTTGAGGGAGAATTAAATAGACAACGCTCCCTTCTTCTGCTTTAAAAACATCTACAGGCAAAAGGGATATTTGAGGATATGCAAAATGCTTACCCACTGTGATAGGTTCCAAACCATTTGCTCCAAATGATATATACCCTTTGCTTGAAACATAAATGTCTGTATATTCAACACCATAAAAGGGTATGGGGGCAATAGTGGATTTTATATAAAAAGGGTCCTGAACCGCAAAGTAAACAGGTTGCCCTGTATTTGCCGGTTGTTGAGGAAATTGTTGAATATTTTTCTTTATACCCTGTTTGTAGAAATGAAGACTATTACTATCGGGTATGAATACTAATGTTGTATTAGACAAATCAAAAGGCCGATTATAAAGCCCACCAAATACCTCTGTATAAAAATTAGGAACCGTTGTTACCGTAATTACTTTTTCCTTGCCCCCCCCTGAGACCTTGATATATCCTGTGGCAAAATTTGGAACTGCTTTCGGGGTCCCATCTCGATTAATTTGTACCCATATATCTACCGCAGGGTCACCTGCACCTAACTTTCCCGAAGTGGGATTTACATTAATCCAATTCTTTAATGGCTCTACTTTGTAATAAAGAATAGAGCTTTTCTCTCCCGCATTCCAGAGTTTAAAGCTCCATTCCGTCTCTACAATTCCTGTATATGTGTCTCCAGCAAAATGGTGTGATAACGCGGAAACTTGTAAATCAGGCTTCGGACAACCTGAGAATGAAACCCAAACACATGTAATACATACAAAACCTATTATATGGTATAAAATCCTACTCATAATGTACTTCCTTTGATATTTGATATATGTCATTACATTATTATATCTCTATAATATATTACATTGAACCGATATTTCGTTTCTCTTTTTTATTAAAAAAAATCCAAAATTCTTTTTATGGTTGCTTAACTCTCTATAAAAAAACAACTTGCCAAAAAAAGAGAAACCATGAATACACGAATGTAAATAGAATAATTATTACCGGTGTTAATTTATGTTATTCGTGACTAAAAATAACAAAAAAATTATTTATTACCATCTAATTTTCTTAATTTTATATTTCGAAATTCAATAGGAGCCCCTTCACTTTGTAATCCGATATATCCTTCGCTTACGGTGCATTTGTGTGCCTCATTTTGCAAAACAGCATTGACAAATAAGCGAATGGTATCCCCCTCGCACCAAATGTCATACTGATTCCATTCACCAGCTTTCTTTTCACTACATTTTTCCTGTTTGGGGACATGGCGGGCATCATCTTTACCGGGATTTTTCTGATGTTCTTCAAAGGTGGTCCCTCCGATTACCCAGAAATCTCCCGCATTTTCGTGCATCAATTGTGCTTCAATACATTTAGGCCAGACTTCATCCTTATCTTGAACATGAAGCAATACACCGCTATTACCCGGTGTTCCTGCCCAACGCCATTCTAATTGTAAGTGGTAATTGCTATATTTTTTGTCCGTGCGAATGTAGCCCGCAGGGTGCCCTGTGCAATGAATAACCCCATCTTTTATCATCCATGTTTTTGCAGGGTCTGCATTCGGGTCAGGAATAAACTGAACCCAGCCCTGTAAAGATTTTCCATCGAATAATGAAATCCATTCCCCTTTATTTTCAGAACAGGTTTCATCCGCCCGAATATACACCATCGACAATAATGCAAGAATAGGTACTACCCACATCATTGAAAACATCTGCTTGTAGTTCATAGATATCTCCTTCTTGAAAATAGGTTTCTTCCTTTTAACAATTTATCCTTTTAGCAAATTTCATGATACCACAAAAAGTTCCTATTTAAAAACGATCATAAGATAACAAAACAAGTTATATTTTAGAGGGTTCGGTAAATATGACGATTTTTGTCCACTTCTCAGAAAGAAACCGATGAATTAAGGTCATGCTTAAGACCGCAATATAAATAGTGGCAGAAATCCAGGAACCGAACGCACCCCAACCGAGAACAAACCCCATAACAATTGCCAGAGGTAAGAACAGTCCATAAGCATTAATAACCATGGCCCACATTACCCAGCGTGTATCCCCTGCGCCTCGTAAAGCACCTAAACATATAATATTAATAGCATCAAAAGCTTGAAACAGTGCTGCTAAAATTAACAATCGGTGTCCGAAATGAACCACCTCTGGGTCTTTACTGAAAATACGGGAAATAAGTATTCCCCCAAATAGGGCAAGGATACACCCCATAGTAACCATATATCCCATACACAGAGCAAGTGCCACATAAACTCGCTGTTTTGCAATTTGCACTTGCTGTCGTCCTAACCACTGCCCTACAATTGCAGAAATCCCTATACTTACAGCAACCGCTGGCATGAAGCACAAATGCATAAAACTAATAGCAATATTATGAGATGCAAGGGATACATCTCCAAACCTACCTACAATGAAACTTGTAAATATGCTCCAATTACAAATATCCAAAAACATGGATAGTCCCGCAGGGATCCCAATTCGTATCAATTCTTTCATCCGACGAAAATCAAAATGATAATGGGTGCGTGTCCTAAATTTTTGGTGTAGGGAAGGTTTCAAAAATAGAAAAAACAGTATCAATGTCTGTGTCCATTGCGAAATTACAGTTGCATAACTTGCTCCTGCTATTTCGAATCGTGGAAAACCTATTTTGCCGAAGATTAAAATATAATTCAGAATTAAATTCAGTATATTCCCTATTATTGCGGAGTACATAGGCACTCGTGGTTTACTGATAGATGGGAAAAAAGATGCAAGTGCAGAACCCACTGCCATGGGAAAATAACCCAACAATCGAATACGGAAATAAATCAATTCCTGTCGCGTTACCTCCGGACTGTGCTTCATCCATGAAAAGAGTGTTTCCGAAAAGACAAACAATACCCCTGCAAGCAAAATAGAAAACATACCCAGATAAATTCCCTGCCAGGTATATCTTGAACAATCTTTCCATAATTCTTTCCCGTATGACTGAGCAACAAATGTCCCCGTACAACCTACAACCCCTAATAAAAGTGTGCTCATGGTATAAGACCATATGCCCGCCGACCCGACCGCCGCCAGAGGAACCGTCCCTAACTGAGCAACCATCCACTTATCGCAAAATTCCATAACGGTATAAGATAATGACCCTAACACAATAGGCCAGGACATATGGAACACTTCACGAATCGCTTCGGTCCATGTTGAATGTTTAGATATATTTTCTTCTGTAATCTGAAACATAGAGTCCCGATAGGTCCCTTCGATATTTTTCATTTAGGAATGTATTATACTATTTATAAAGAAACTAAAAGTAAAAAGGGCTCTTGCATGGCTCGAGTTAAGCTCCAAATCCAACAGCCAATCAATGAATTCACATTGAAAATGATTCTCGAAGCACAAGGACATATCATAGAAGACAACTCCGCCGATGTAGTGATTACCGATGATTATTCTTTAGCAATACAATATGCAAAAACATTTCCAACACTTGTCCTTGCTTCTACACAACAAATTCCACAGGCTGTAAAACTGATGCAACAAGGAGTGTATGGATATATTTTTGTCCCTTTTCAGCCCGATGAAGCATCTATGATGATTGAGCGAGCATTAGGACAATGGAAAATAGGAAAAGCAATAGGTAAAAGAAAATCCGTATCTTTAATAGAACTGGAAACGGAAACGATATTAAAAACTTTGGCAGAATGCCATTTTAACCGTTCTGAAACAGCACGCCGATTAGGTATTGGCAGAAACACCCTTTGGCGAAAACTAAAAAAAATCAAAACAAAAAAACATAACCTCTGATTCAACGACTTGTCCGACAGGTCTAACGGGTCCAACTTATCCTACTTCTGCTGTGGAGAGGGGGCTGATGGGGGTTTCATCGTGCATTTGCCTTCAAACACAACCCCTTCTGCAATGCTCACACGTGGAGCGGTAATATCTCCTATTACTTTACCTGAAGAGGTTATCTCTAACCGCTCCGTGGCAAAGATATTCCCCTGAACTTCACCGCTTACTATAACTTGTTGTGCGCGGATTTCTGCTTTGACTTTACCATTATCATGGATTACAACTGTATCTTTGCTGTTGATCTTACCCATAACCTCCCCTTCAATTCGGAGGGACCCTTCAGAGGTTATATCACCATTTATCACTGTGCCCGGACCCACTACAGTTTTAATATCCATTTCGCTGGGACTTTTCTTTCTTACATCTAACATAAAACTTTCCTACTCTTTCCTTTTATTGATTTTGAAAGACTGATATTATTAAAAAGCAATGGATTGCTATCTACTCAAATATTTTAATGGATTTATGGGTTGTTTTCCAATTCGGACCTCAAAATGTAAATGCGGACCTGTACTTCTACCGGTGCTACCTACCGCACCAATTACCTGACCTTTCTCAACTTTCTGACCCACAGTAACACTAATTTGCGACAAGTGAGCATACGCCGTTTGCATGCCATCTCCGTGGTCAATAACCACCATCTTTCCATAATCGCTTTCATGTCCCGCAAAAGTTACAGTTCCTTTCCCTGCAGATATAACCTGGGTCCCATAGGGTGCGGATATATCTAAACCATCATGATGTCTTATCCTGCGAGTAAATGGGTCCCGACGATAGCCAAAAGAAGACATTAACTTACCCATCCGCTTCGCCAAAGGCCAGCTATTCGGTGTCCGTTCAATCTTAACATTTTGAGCCTCGACCCCTTTAAGTAAGTCCTGTAACCCTATCTTTCTTAATGCAATTTCCTGTAATATCAAATCCGCAGAAAGGCGATTGGAACTATGTAGAAGCGTCGGAACACTTACGCTATTCCGACTTACTTGAAAATCAGCACCCACTTTTGTTCCCGCAGGACCCCCTTTGCCTCCCTCCTTACGAGGTGTACTTTCCACAGCAGGCGTTTTGTATTTCGGTGTTAAACCCGTTGCTTGTCGTGCCTTTGTTTCTATCTCCAGCAGTTCGTTCAATTGAGAAGTAATAACCGCTATTGTAGATTCATACTCTGAACGAAGTTGGTTTTCCAGTCGACGCAAATCTTCTTCAGAAACGGGATTAGCAACTGCTGAATTAATATTCCCATTGCCCGTTGCATATTCCAGATTGCGATTGATTTGCTTTAATTCAGATAAATGAGTCGAAATAATATACTGACGGGTATATAAAAAGGAGGTGAAGAATGTGAGTACCGCTATCAAAAGTAAAATAAAACCAAATACGCTCGGTGATAACCTTACATGGATTTTCTCACCTTCCTTTTTCGGAAGCCTGATGATTGTCCACGATTTCACGCGTTTCGGCTCCTTCTTGAAAAAGGTTAATTCCTTTTCCTCTTTATTTAATATATTTCACATTCGTTAATTTCAATTCTATTATATTCAACTTTGACGCAAATTCAAATTTAACATGAATTAACCGAGTTTGTCAAATAAAATTTTAAAATTTTTTTAATTTTTGTAACAAAAAATTCATCTGTTTGTATATACCTATGATATATAAAGAGTTATTTTAATTTAAAAATTCATATTTTTTAGACAAAATTTTCAAAAAGTAAGGTATAATTATAAGAGAGGTGATTGAAAAATATTAGATTGTTAGATATAAAACAGTAATATTCTGCAGGTAATTAAAAAAAAGAAAGAAGGTAAGTGTATTTACATTATTTTTAGTTTTTGTCAATAATTAACCGTTTTGTTCCATGATTACTTATACATAGATACCCTTTTTTTATCCTGTATTATTTGTTCTTTTCCTCCTTTGTGTGATAATTTATATCAAATAATAAGGAATACCTCTATGTTATCCATAACATCTAAATCTTTTCTTTATGATATACTCACTCTTCCCAGCCCATCAGGTTTTGAGGAAAAAGTTCAGGAAAAATGTAAAGAATACATGAAGGGTTATGTGGATGATATTTACAAAGATGTCCATGGGAATCAATTCTATGTAGTAAATAAGGGCGCTCCTCTGCGGGTAATGCTCTGTGGACATGTAGATGAGATAGGTCTAATGGTTAATTCCATCACGGACGAAGGCTTTATACATGTGGTTGCCATTGGAGGTATTGACAAAGCAGTTTTGCCCGGACAAAGGGTTGTAATACATTCATCTAAAGGTCCTGTATATGGTGTTATAGGTAGAAAACCCATCCATCTAACACCTGAAAAAGAGCGTGAAAAATCTCCCGAATTTCATGAACTATGGGTGGATATTGGAGCAACAAACAAAAAAGAAGCCGAGAAACTTGTATCCGTAGCAGACCCCATCACTCTGGATGTGCCCATTCGTGAACTTAAGAACAATCTTATTTCTGCACGCGGATTAGACGACCGCATAGGTGCTTTCGTCTGTCTTGAAGCAATCCGAAACTTACCAAAAAGTAAACTAAAAGTTGCTGTTTACTGCGTTACCACTGTCCAGGAAGAAATCGGTTTACGTGGAGCGATTACAAGTGCCTTTGCCTGTGAACCCCATACCGCAATTGCTGTAGATGTCGGTTGGGCAACAGACCATCCAGGGATTGATAAAGCAAAATACGCAGATATCAAATTAGGGAAAGGTCCTATATTAGATAAAGGTCCCAATATAAATCCTAAGGTGCTGGAAGGACTGATAAAGGTTGCAAACCATCAAAAAATCCCCTATCAACTTATGCCAGCACCCAGAGCCACAGGAACCGATGCAAATGCTATCCAATTAAGTCGTAAAGGTGTTGCGACAGGACTTATTGGTATTCCTAACCGATACATGCATACACCCGCAGAGATTGTTTCGTTAAAGGATGTAGAAAATGCCATAAAACTGATAAAAAACTGGATACTCTCTTTGACTTCTTCTGTAGATTTTACCCCTTAATTAAAAGATTTTTTAAGGACATATATGACACATTCATCTAAGAAGCATGGACAACCCTTTACCCGTCGGGCTTTTCTTGCCTCCACAATTACACTCCCTCTTGTAGGTTTATCCTATGCCAAAAATCAGAATGCACAAAGCAAGTGGGACAAATATGAAATGTATGAAGATGAAAAAACGGGAGCAAAAATATATAAAATGGTTGTCGGACCCTCATCAAACTCTACCATATATCAGACCCATCCCATGTGGGGACAGTCTTGTGAACATTATTACTTCCTTTCCAACCGCTCTAATGGCAAAACACAATTACACCGATTGAAAACATCCACCGGAGAAATTATTCCTATCCTTGAACCCGGTATCGGTAATTTTTCATTATCATGGAATACAGAACGGGTTTATTTCTTCAAGGGAACCAAAGTTTTCAAACAGGAACCCGATGGACATCAGTCTGAAATTGGAACATATCCGGAAGAATATGGAACCCTCATAGGTGGTATCGGAATTTCAGGGGATGAAAAATGGATATATTGTGGAACACATAAGGAGGGGGAAGAACAAAATACATTACGGCGAATGCGTATTTCCAATGGATTATGGGAAGAATGTGTGAAGGTTCCATTTAAAATTGGGCATGTTCAACCTAATTTATGGAATTCAGACCTTGTCATGTTTTGCTGGGAGACAGGCGGGAATAGTCCACAAAGAACATGGTGCTGGTCGGAACAGTCATATCAAGCAAAACCTTTCTTTGTGGAACATAGCGAACTTTGGATAACACATGAAGTATGGTGGGGTAAAGAACGCGCCTTGTTTACCATCTGGCCCTATGATGAACAACATAAAAAATTACCTCATGGGGTAGCAGAAACCGATAAGGAACGGGGAAGTAAGAGTATTATGAACCTCCTTGCACAATACCCTGCATGGCATACACATGGAAGTCATGATTTCAAGTGGGTTTTAGGGGATGATTTTGATAGAAATATCTATTTAATTTCACCGGAGAAAAAAGAACGACGACTCCTTGTATCAGGGAAAATAGGGAACAATCTTAAAGTACATCCTCATGCTTCTTTTCTTCCTGATAGTTCTGGCATTGTTTTTAACACTTCCCGCTTCGGATATGAAGAAATTCATCTTGTTTTGTTGCCGGAAAAATTTGAATCTTTGCCCTTTATCGGACTCGTCTGATTTGTCCGACCTGTCCGACCCAATAGATAATCGCAACTCCTTAATATGATATTATTTAAACCTCCAATTTGTTGTCCCCGGAAAAACATCCATGGAATTTTTAGATTATATAAAAGAACATATTCTTATCATTGACGGTGCTACGGGTACCATGGTACAAGACCTGAATTTAGGGGTTGAGTATTATGGTGGCGAACCCTATCGTATGCTTACGGACTTAATCAATTTCTCTGCTCCCGAGGCGATGAAATCCATTCACCGAACTTACTTTGAAGCAGGTAGTAGTGCGGTAGAAACAAACACATTCGGGGCATCTTACTTGCGTCTATTAGAGTATGATTTCACAGAATTAGATACAAAAGTATTTCCTACTAATCCTTATAACATAACTTTACAACGACTTTCCCACAAAGAATGGAGTTATTATCTCAGTCGTTGTGGAGCGGAAATCGCCTGCGAAGCGCGAGAGAATTATTGCCATTCAAATAAATATGACGGAAGACCCCTTTTTATATTAGGTTCGGTAGGTCCTTCGAATCGTGTCTTAACCTTTTCGCGTGCGGGCTTGAAACCGTCCACTTTCAGTGAAATCAGGGAAAACTTCCGTATCCAAATAAAAGGTCTAATTGATGGGGGTGTTGATGTAATCTTATTTGAAACACAGCAGGACATTTTAGAACTGAAAGCGGGTATCTTTGGTGCACGAGACGCTATGCAGGAATGCGGAAAAAATCTACCCATCATTACACAGGTTACCGTTGACCCTTTCGCTCGCATGCAGATTTTTAATACCGATATACACTCCGCTCTGGTTAGCATGGAAGCATTAGGAGTAGATGTTTTCGGCATCAATTGTTCTATCGGTCCTGACCTTATGCAAACTGCAGTTGAAAAAATGTCCCGCTATGCACATGTGTCTCTAAGCACAATCCCCAATGCTGGTTTACCACAGTCCGAAGGCGGGAAAACGGTTTTCCGTTTTGACCCAAAACCTTTTGCGGATATTTTAAGTTCATTGGCGTTAGAGTATGGCTTGAATATTGTTGGAGGATGCTGTGGTACACGACCGGAGCATATTGCGGAATTAGTAGAGCGATTGAAAGGGAAAAAGCCTAAAAGTCGTAAACCCTCCGAGAGGATATTTATCGCCGGAGTGCAAAATGCAGTCGCTTTAGATGCGGAGCGTTCACTCATTCGCATTGGAGAGCGATTAAATGTCCGTGGCTCGAAAAAAGTGCGGGAAGCGGTCGAAACAGATACAGAAATTGAAATGGATGCTTTAGAAGAAATCGCCCGCGAACAAATTAATGATTTAGGATGCGAAATCATAGATGTTTGCATGGATTCGAATCATGTTAACACGGTGCAAACCTTATCAAAAGTTGTTCATCAAATCAGTGCGGACATCAAAGGGGCAATGTGTATAGACTCGTTCCAACCCGATGCCCTCATCGAAGCGGTTCATTACTATGCGGGAGTCCCTATTCTCAATTCCATATCTTTGGAAGAAGTGGAACCGGGCAAATCCAAATTAGATGTTCTCATACCTGCTACAAAAGATTTCGGGTGTTTCTATGTAGCCCTTTGCACAGACTCAAAAGGTCCCGCAGATACCGTAGAACGCAAAATTGCACTCGCCAAACAAATTGTTAAAAAAGCAAATGATTATAGTGTCCCACCGCACCGATTATTTATAGATGTTAATGTTTTCCCCATTGGAGCAGAACCGGACGAAACACAGAACTATGCATTGGAAACCTTGCAAGGAATTGAACAGATACGAAAAGAAATACCGTCTGCTTTTACAATTATCGGGGTGGGCAATCTAACCAATGGATTGGCTCAAAAACCTCACATGCGTAAGGTATTAACCTCCGTATTCCTCGATGAAGCCCGAAAACGCGGTCTCCATTCCGCTATCCTGAACCCACAGCATTATGTATTTGTTGAAAATCTCGACCCGGAGGATTATCGCCTTGCCAGAAAAATAATCTTTGAACGAGATATGGAAAGTTTCTCAATTTTAGAAGAGCGGGCTTTGTCCCTAAAACAAAAAGAAGCGGTTAAGAAAAACAATTATGATGAACTACCTTTAGAAAAGGCTATTTGCGAAAAGATAAAAGACGGTTTCAAGGAACGAAAGAAAGGACAAATTAAGTTTCAAGGGTTTGAATATGAATATCAGGACCTCATTGTTCCGCAAGTAGCAAAGGCGTTAGAAAAACATGAGCCGCTCTTCTTCGTCAGCGATTATCTTATGCCCGCAATGCAGGAGTTAGGGGATATGTTCGGCAGGGGTGAGGTATCGCTTCCTCATTTGCTCCGTTCCGCGGATGTGATGAAACAAGCCATGGGCTTTATTGAAGGCTATCTCCGATATAAAACAAGACAAGAACATCGTGAACAATCTGAAAATACCGCGCGAGGGACGATTGTTTTAGGCACTGTATATCAGGATGTGCATTCTATAGGAAAAGACCTAACCAAAACCCTACTCGAAAACTACGGATATAAAGTGGTTGATTTAGGGGTCATGGTCCCTTTACAAGAATTTATTGACCAGGCAAGGAAACACGACGCA
Organism: uncultured bacterium; assembly: GCA_938014335.1. Lineage (GTDB taxonomy): Bacteria > Hydrogenedentota > Hydrogenedentia > Hydrogenedentales > Hydrogenedentaceae > Hydrogenedens. The sequence goes on along the minus strand of CALLRP010000003.1, from coordinate 15,923 downwards.
GATGCCATCGGTATGTCTGCCCTTTTAGTTCAGACTGCAAACCATATGATAACCGTAGCCCGCATGAGTAAAGAACAGGGACTAAATATACCCCTACTCGCCGGTGGCGCTGCTGTAACCCCCCGACACACTGCTTTTGTAGCGATGATGGGACAAGATGATATAAATCAAATCCGCCCGGATGTGTTCTATTGTAGAACGGCTATGGATGGCGTAAACATAATGAACCAATTAACCACTTCCCCCGAAACGCGTGAGAAACTATATCAACACAACCAAGAAACCCTGAAACAACGGTATCTGCAAGCAACCCGGCGAATACAAGAAGAAGAAAAAAAATTACAGGTGTTGCCTCGTCGTGTTATTTCTTCTTTTCCCGAATATTCCCCGTTGCCTCGATTTCGAAATCGTATTTTTAGGACATCTCTCTCTCAATTTGTGGAACATATTGATAAACAAACCTTGTTTTCTTTGAATTGGAAATTCGGTGGAAAAACGAGTCAGGATAGGGCAGGACATTCTGTAAAAGAATTGGAAAAATTATTTAATAAATGGATTTCCCTGTCAGAAAGACAAAAATGGATAGAACCTCAGGCAATCTATGGATTATTTCCCGCAAAATCGGATGGTGATTGGGTCTATATTTATAACCCTGAAAAAATGGAAGAGGAATTGGGTAAGATTGAATTCACAATTGTTATTGGTGCGGGCGAAAAAGACCTTATCTCCGGGGCACAGTATTTCCGTTCCCTAAATGATACCGAATGGGATGTAATCGGCATACAGGTTACGACCGCAGGTATTTCCATTGAACAGGGGTTAGCACTCTTCAAAGAGCAGGGAGAAAGTGAATCCTACTTATACTTACAGGGATTGGGCGACCGTATAGCAGAAGATACAGCAGAATATATCCATCGCCATTTACGAGATTTGCTTCACATCCCACATGAACACGGGCGAAGATGGTCTCCGGGCTATCCCGGCATGACAAACATCATGATGAACGAAACCATTTTAAATATCCTTGGAGGGGGCAATCCTATCGGTGTATCTTTATTAGAATCGGGACAATTCCATCCCACCTGCACAACAGCTGCGGTCATTTCTTTCCATCCTGATGCTCGATATACATAATCATCCTCTCCGTCCCGTATATATCATGATTGTATGAACTATTTTTTCGGTTTGACAGTTCTAATCCCCCGCTTCTTTATCACACGCAAAAGAGATGCAATAACATAAATACACATGGAAGTCAGAACGATAACAGGTCCTGCGGGCAAATCTAATTTATAACTACCCATGAGACCCACACTACTGGTAAACATAGAAAGAATAACCGAAGTTATCATTAGAGAAAAAAGACGGGAAACGAATTGCTCTGCAATTAGTACGGGAAGCGACAATTGGGCTAATACCAGAATAATTCCGACCATGGGCATCATCATAACTACTGTAATTGCAGACATGACCAGCAAAAGGGTATGGAGAAACATTACAGGAACATTCCTCACCCGCGAGAATTCCTCATCAAAACAGTACGCCCATAATTGAGGATAGTACATCAAGACAATTCCAAGAATTACTATATCCAAGAGGATAAGATTTATAATCTCTGTCCTCGTAATCAGTAAGGTGCTCCCAAAAAGATAACTCATGGGGTCAATATAACCCGGGGTATAAGCCAAAAAAACCATACCCATAGCCATCCCTACTGCCCAGCTCGCCCCGATAACGGCATCCTGCCTGCCTTTGAGATATTTTGAGACGATGGAAATAATAACCGCAGAGAGAATACCTGCAACGAGTGCCCCATAAAAAGGTGTTATGTATCCAATCTGGTATCGGTGTTGGAGGAATAAAGCAAAACCTACACCTGCAAGCACAGAATGGGATATGGCTCCTACCAGGGAAACCATGTTTTTGGTTACCACATACGAACCAACCACTCCGAAACTAACACTGGCTAAAATTCCCGATAAAAAAGCATACCGTAAAAAGGGGAAATGAGGGTCTGTAAATGCCTTCCATAATTCACCCATGATGATGTGCCTCCGGAGGTTGGGTTCGTCCATGATGAACCAACTCAATATGACTCCCAAACAGTTCCTGAATAACCGCACCTGTTAGGGCATTCTTGGGATGTGTCTGGACGGTCTTGTTCACACATACAACAGTATCTACATATTTGGAGACAAACCCCAAATCATGGGAAACAAGAATAACGGTCAGTTCACGACTGATTTGCTTTAATAAATCCATCAAAATTTTTTCGGCTACCGTATCTACATGTGCAGTCGGTTCATCGAAAAGCAGTATCTCCGGTTGACTTATTAATGCTCGTGCAATGAGAACACGCTGGCGTTGCCCCCCCGAAAGACTACGGAACATTTCCTTCGCTAAGGAACCTAATCCTACTATATCCAATACTTCATAAACTTTTTTTTTTGCATGGGAAGAAAAACGAAACCATTGTTTTTTATGGACTAATCCCATTAATACCACTTCCTGAACTGTCGCTGGAAAAGACAAGTCTAATTGAAAATGCTGAGGGACATAACCTATTCGGTCTCTTTCCCGTTCAGGTTTTCCCCCAAAAATAAGTACACTCCCTTTTTGGGGTTGTAAAAGACCCAAGATTAGTTTTAATAAGGTCGTTTTTCCACTACCATTCGGACCGATGATAGAAACAAACTTATGAGGAAATATATCTAAGTTTACATTTTCAAGAATATATTCTTTTTGATAAGAAAAATACAGGTCTCGAATACAAATCGCAGGCGGAGAAGATAATTTTTCGTTCTGCAACTGTGCTGAAATTTCACAAGAATTCAATTTTTCTGACATAAAATTATAATCTTCTACCTTTCATTACTTATATGACGATGATATTCTTTCCGCTATATACAAAAGATGATTTAATATGTCTCGTTCAAAATCGTTTATTACTTCCACTTTACTCCCAATGGATTTTGCAATCAACTCCGCTGGTTTCGGGTCAAATTGAGGCTGAATAAAAATAACTTTTGTTTTCTCTCGTTGCATTTGTTCCATAAGTGTCTGTATTTGTTTTGGGGATGGGCTCTTCCCCTCCATTTCAATACAAACTTCTTTTAATCCATAATAGTCAGCAAAATAACCAAATGCGGGATGAAATACAAAAAAGTTCTTTCCCTTGTGAGGCAATAGAATTTGTTTTATTTTTTTGTCCATTTCTTTCAGGTCATTTTGCCATTTTTCAAAACGCGATTGATAGGCTTCCTTTTCGGTGGGATTATTCTTGATTAAAGCGTTGTAAATATGGGTAGAAAGGATTTCTAAGTTTGCAGGGTTCAGCCAGCAATGTAAATCTTTATTTTCTTCTTCGTGGTGGTGTCCGTGGTCATCATGACCATGGTCATGATGCACCTGCCCCCTTCGCCAGATAATATGGGGTGTTACATCTACACACAGCACCTTACTTTCTGTGTTTTTCAGTGTGTTTACGACCTTAAGTTCAAAAGGGAATATCGTATGAAAAAAAATACTTGCCTGTGTCAATTTTTGTAATTGAGAGGGAGATACATCAAAAGTATGTGGATTGACATTTGAAGAAGTTAGAACCTGAACTTGTTCATGAGGAAGCACAAGATGATCAAGAATACCCGCAATCGGTGGGATACCTGCGATATAGATATTTCTCTGCTCATCTGCCCATCCCTGAGTATAACAGCAGACATAAAGAAAAATTGAAATAAAAACAATTGAATATAAAAATGCTCTCATTCCTGTTTAAAACTCCCTTTTTACTTGCTGGATGAATGGGTGCAGGTCAGGTGCCGTTGATTACACTCTTTACAAATGATAACCTCGTGACTTTTCAAAAAATTTTGCAAATGATTTCTCTGCGAAGCAGAAAGAAGCCCTGTTCCACCGCATAAAGGGCAAACATTTTTCAATGCCATCAAAATAGCATTCCGAATAAATTCAGAGCGGTTCGTAATTCCTTCCAGTGCTTCCCAAAGAGCCTTATCCGCTTTGAACGATATAACTTGCGGTTCTGAATTTGCTGACATATCCAACCATCCTTACTTTAAGGTTTTGATGCACGAGTAATACATTGTAATACCATAAATAGAAATGAGTTGTCAACTTTTTGTAATGCTGTCTGACCTGTCGGACTGGGCCGACTCATCTCACCTACCCTCCTAAGGGGACACTGCCATAACGACGGAGGTAAATGATATCCGTAGTGGCCCTCGGGTGTTGTGTTAATAAATACATTACCGTATGGGCAACATCTTCGGGCATCATCCAATCACTCATATCCCGTTCTGACATGTTCTCCTGACTGAGCCGAGTCACTACACCTCCCGGACATATTGCATGCACCCGAATATGATAGGGTTTCATCTCCATCGCCAATGTGGTAGTCAATCCGATAACACCATGTTTTGAAGCACAATACGCAGATTGTTTCGGAATAGGTCGCAAACCTGAGACACTGGATATATTGATAATACTTCCGCTCCGCCTTTGTATCATGTTAGGCAAAACCGCCTTTGTGACAATAAAAGTCCCTGTGAGATTTACTTCAATGGTCTGTTTCCATTCTTCCAGAGTTAATTCCTCAAAAGGTTTGAATTTAGCAAACCCCGCATTATTGATTAATATGTCTATTTGCCCCCATTTTTGAAGGATGCTATCAACACACTGCTGAATTTGTTCCGGACGGGTTATATCAGCCGTGAACGGCAGAACTCTCCCTTTTTGTTCCTTTATTTCTTCTGTGGTTTCCTTAACTTCTGCCTCGGTTCGTGCCAATACGGCAACCGCTACCCCTTCCTCTGCAAGCGTCAGAGCTAGGGCTTTCCCGATGCCCCTGCCTGCACCTGTTATTAAAGCCACTTTTCCCTGTAAAGACTGCGTATTCATAATAACTCCTTTTTTTTATTGTTTCAAAAAATAGATTATACTGAAACAAGTCCATTAACCTTAAATGTAAAACTCGGCGAGGTTTTTATGAACAAGTTTATAAAAATATTACTATCCCTTTTTATAGGAGTCTTCGCCTGGGGAAGTCGTGCGGAAGACATTACTCTCCATAGTGATACTGTTCAGTGGATATTTACAGCAGAACAAGGACTGTTGAAAGAAGTCCGCTCTCTTATTCATCCAGAACAAAAATTTATCTTTAACCCTCCTTGCTCTCTATGGGAATTCAAAGGGAAAGGATTGAACTTAAACGCAGGATTAAAATCGCTTTCCTTTTCTCACTCTATAGATAACAATTCAAAATCTTTTCGATGGACAGGCAAAATAGATGAGGGAGAGGGTATAGAAATTATTCTACAGATGAGACAAACAGAAAGTAATACACTGGAAATGTTATTTACTTCTCGCATGGATAAGCATATATTTGATGATATTCACTTCCCTCAAATAAGTAATATAGACATGGGAGCCGATGTGCACCCTGTTATACCCTACTGGATGGGTGAGGTTTACGATAGTCGGGTTTATCCTGATAGAGATACAGGATTTATAGGGGAACGGGAATGGGAATATCCGGGTACACTCTCTATGCAATGGATAGGTCTATATAATCCTTATTCGTTGGGTATCTGCCTCTGGACAAAAGACACAAATCAAAATTATAAATCGGCATATATAATAGGTGATGGTAAAAAAGGAAAAATAGGCTGGAAACATCTCACTCATAAAAATGGTGAATGCCTTTTTCAACTTTCCTACCCTATCTGTATCTCTGCTGTTCACGGGGGATGGTATGAAATGGCTTTGCTCTATCGTCAGTGGGCAAGAAAGCAATCATGGGCTGAACAAAGTAGAAAGAATCAACAACAAATCGTTCCCTGGGTCGAAAATACCGCTTTATGGGTTTGGAATCGGATGGAATCGGACAAGGTATTACTGCCCGCTATAGATATGACTGAAAGATTAGAGCTTCCGGTCTCTGTTTTATGGCACTGGTGGCATGGTTGTGCATATGACATTGGTTTCCCCGAATATCTTCCCCCGCGAGAAGGCGAAACTTCTTTCAAAAAGGCTCTGGAAGAAGCACAAGTAAAAGGGGTTCACGCTTTGATATATGTAAATCAGCGGTTATGGGGGACTACCACTCGTTCATGGAGAGAACAAAATGCAGAACCCTTCGCTGTGCGGGGCAAGGATGGCAAAATTCATCCCGAAGTGTATAATATTTTTCAACCTGCTCCCTGTGTGCCTATGTGCATGGGGACGGGGTTCTGGCACAACACGCTCCTTAACATTATGTTACCTATTTGGGATAACACCGCAGTTGCAGGTTTTTACTTAGATCAGGCATGTGCTTCTTTGCCTTGTTTTGCCGATAATCATGGGCATGATCCGGGAGAAAAAGATTTCTGGATGCAAGGTTTTCAAGAACTAACTGCTCAATTGCGAACAGGTTGTAAACCGCAAGAAAATTTCCCCAAAAAAGCAGTGGTTTTAGCAGGCGAAGGCTGTGGGGAGGCATGGCTTCCTTATCTTGACCTTTTTTTAAGTTTGCAGGTGAGCAAAGGGCGATATGCCAGTGGTGATGGCTGGCGACCCGTACCTCTTTTTCAAGCAGTTTATCATCCCATTGCGATACAGTTCGGAAATTATGCCTCTCTGACAGAGCCTCCTTATGATACCCGATGGCCCAAAGAATATGCCCCTGTGGAACCTCTGAAAACACTGGATAAACGATGGAACACCCAATTTCGCTACGAGCAAGCGTGTGCGTTTGTCTGGGGACAACAACCCATGATTGCTAATTACAAAAGAGAACTATGGGAGGAACGAAAAGAAGAATTAGAGTTCGTTCTGAAACTTGCGGTCCTCCGTTATAAATTTCGGGAATACTTTTTGCATGGTGAACTTTTAAAACCTCTACCCGAAGAGATGCCCGACAATTGGGATGAGATTTGCCTCTCGGTTTATGCATATCGTAAAGAGGGTGGTAAGGTATTTCAAAGAAGGGGAAATCTTTTGATAACCATGCCGTGGCATACTAATGATGGAAGAGTCGCATTAGCCGTTGCAAATGCAGATGATAAGGAACGATTATTAGAGTTTACTATTCCAACAAAAGATTGGCAACTACCCGAAAAAGGAAAGATTATAAAACAGGATATTGATAAATCTATTGTTATAGGCACTTTTTCGGAAGGGCTCATACACTTTTCTCATCCTATTGAAAAAATATCCGCATTACTTTTTGAATTTCAGTAATCTATGTTTTTTTTGTCAGACAGGTCAGCTCTTTCTGACTCGTCCGACTTTAATGACAATTTGTTCGCTCTCCTTCTATACATTATAATGAAACCATTGATAACAAACAAGATTTATCCCAAGGGGACTTTCTATGAGTCAGATTAACGGAAACCTATCTACTTTACAAAAGGAAACTGCCACTATTTCTATTCCTCGCATGTTATCCGTAGACGCACTCCGCGGTTTTGATATGTTCTGGATTATGCAGGGGAAAGAGGTCCTCGTTAGTTTCATTACCCTCATACTGGGCAGTGTCCCTCTATGGTTACAATACCAACTTTCCCACCCGGAGTGGGAAGGTTTCTCTGCATGGGACATGATTATGCCTCTATTCCTTTTCATTACTGGTATTACTATCCCTTTTTCCATGAACAAATATATACAGGGACAAGGGAGTCACAAAAAATTTTATGTCCGATTAATCCGCAGGGTTATTCTCCTCTGGATTTTAGGAATGATTGCACAAGGTAATCTGCTTTCCTTTGATATAAACAAACTCCATTTATTTAGCAATACACTCCAAGCCATTGCTGTAGGTTATTTAATTGCTTCCCTTGTGTTTTTATATATTCCGTTATGTTTTCATATACTTGTAACTTTTGCTTTGCTCATCACATATTGGGTGTGGATGATGTTTATTCCTCTCCCCGGTGTCGGTATAGGCGTATTACAACCGGAACAAAATTGGGCTATGTATGTGGATGAACTTATTTTAGGCAGATTTCGTGATGGAACCCATTACACCTGGATATTAAGTGGTTTAGGTTTCGGTGCCACAGTTATGTTAGGGACACATGCAGGGCACATATTGCGGACATTTCAGAGCCGTTGGAAAACTTTCTGGGCATTAATCGGTGTAGGTATTTTATGTCTGGCACTTGGTTGGTTATGGTCATTCCATTTTCCTATTATCAAGCATATCTGGAGCAGTTCCATGGTATTGTGGGCGGGCGGATGGTCGTTTCTATTAATGGCTCTGTTCTATTTGATAATAGAAATAGGCGGACTTATAACATGGGCATTCCCCTTCATGGTGATAGGTTCCAATGCCATTATTGCCTACATGGGCGCTCCATTTATAGAAGAAGCACTTCTTTGGGTTATTGGAAATCGGTTCCCTCTGTGGATTCTTCAACACATCCTACCTGTATTAGTCCTGGTTATCACATGGAGTATTCTATACTTACTCTACCGCAAAAAATGGTTCCTCCGTGTATAAGTCTCTGTTCGACCTGTCTGACTTGTATGCCCCGTCTGACTCGTCCAACTCAAAAATTCTCTTCACAATATTAGATTACTTGTATTAATTTGTATTCTCGACACAGCAGACAAGGCACGGTTTCTTGCGGTAAAAGCATCAGGTCCAATTGCAATAACATATCCAACTTTATCTCTTGATTCAACACTTGTTACATGTGTTAATGCATCCCCTTCCTGAACATGAAGGGTTACTTGTTTTACCCCCTCGGTATTTTGTACCTTCTCCACATTCTTAATACTTTGCACAACCCCGCTATGAGGAATAATCCAAGCAATAGCACATCCTAATTCCCGTGTCGGGATAGAAGTAACAATACCCTTCTTTTCTACCGTCTGATGTATCTGCACTAAATCAATTCCTGTACCTTCTTTACAGATTTGACACATTCCTTCATCAGGCTGGAAAAAGGGATTAATATAGGATAGAAATACACCCTGGGAATTTATTACGAACTCAAATAACACACCGTAATATCCAATGGGAAGCTCATGAGCAACCGTTTTAGCCTTTTCGGTTATGGCTTTTATTTCCTTTCCCGAACACTCTACAGGAAGCCAGAGTAATCGTGGAATGCGATAATTCCCCGGTATAAATTCAACTCCTATTATTTCCACAGGAAGAAAATGGTATGCCATTCGAAAACCAATTAAATAACAGTTTTTCCCCTCTAACCCCCGCTGAATCAAAATAGGGTCCCCTTCTTTTCCCCTTCTTTTCGCTGTTGTATATATTAACTTAAAATCATTACTATCATTAACTATCCCACAGAATTGATTGTCTATTGTCCGAACCCAGAGCGAATTTGTATCATTAAACATAGACTCAGTAGCAGGCTCTTCCGACTCCGAATATATAATTTCTGTGGGAACATCAAGCATCGATGCTATTAAGTTAATTGTTTGTGTATCGATTATTTCTTTCTGCGTCATATTGTATCACTCAACTCTATCTGTTTTTTGTATCATCCTCTTTTATTAATTCGCATGGAAATGCGATAATTATATATTATTTAGCATATGAAATGTAAAGAAGCAGTAGTGTTATGACAAACCGAATTATTATTACCTTCATGGTGCCTTTTTATGTAACAGCCTTTCTCTTCTCGAGTTGTTTTTCCCCAGTGAAGACAACTGTCCCAACAGAGAACACTTCAAAAGGACTTACCGAGTTTGGAGTAGACAGTCCCCCTGTTCAAGGAGACTGGCTCATCACTCGTTTGTCCGCAGAAATGCCTCACCTTAATCCATTAACCAGTACCGATGCTTATGCCTCTCTGGTATTAGCATGGATATTCGATGGGCTATTGGACCGCAATCCCGAAACATTAGACCTAATCCCACGCGTGGCTCACCGATGGGAAGTATCCGAAGACCATTTGAGTTATACTTTTTACTTGCGAAATGATGTGTGTTTCTCGGATGGGCATCCCCTTACAGCAAAGGATGTTAAATTTACTTTCGATAAACTCATGGACCCTCCAACCGATGCGCCCCATTTGAAAAATTACTATATGGATGTGGAGTCCTGTGAGATTATAGATAAGTACACCGTTCGATATCATTGTAAAAAGCCTTATTATCAACATGCGGTAATGCTGGGTTTGTTAGAAATACTACCCGAACATATCTACGGACAGGGAGATTTCAATAACCATCCGAACAATCGGAACCCCATCGGCTCGGGTCCGTATGTGTTAAAAGAATGGCAGACGGGTTTACAGTTAGTTTTAGAGCGAAATCCCAATTATTGGCGGAAAAATGAAGGACAACCTTACTTCGACCGTATTGTTTATCAAATTATTCTGGATGATAATGCTTCGTTCTTAAAGTTACGCCGTGGCGATTTAGATTACATGGCAATCCGTTCAGAAGATTGGGTGCGCCGGGGACAATCCGAAACATTTTTAAATAAATTTAATATATTTATATATCCACGACCCGCATATAACTATATTGGCTGGAATCTACGAAATCCTGTTTTAAAAGAGCAAGTAGTCCGCCACGCCTTGACAATGTTGCTTAATCGTGAGCAGATTATAGAAAAATTATATTACGGAATGGCGGAGCCCATAGACAGTCCGTTTATGCCAGGGACACCCGAATACCACTCTGAAATTAAACGATGGAAATATGACCCAGAAGGAGCCAAGAAGTTGTTGGATGGAGCCGATTGGATAGACCATGACAGGGATGGTATCCGTGATAAGAACGGTATAGCCCTATCTTTTGAAGTCATGACCACGAACAGCAATCCCATTGCAGAACGGATACTAACAGTCTATCAGGAAGACCTAAAACGTGCGGGAATCCAGATGCAGATACGGCAGTTAGAATGGGCTTCGCTATTAGAGCGAGTAGATGCACGCAATTTCGATGCGGTTCTAATGGGCTGGCAGATGCCCCCCGACCCCGACCCGTATCAGGTATGGCATTCCAGCCAGGCAGAGAAAGGCTCTAACTATGTTGGATTTATCAATGAAGAGGCAGACCGACTGATTGAACAAGCCCGAATCTCTTTTGACCGACAGGAACGAATACAGTTATACCGCAGATTTCAAGAAATTGTGAACGAGGCCCAACCTTATACCTTCCTGATGGCACCCAAAGCCATTACCGCGGTAGATAAACGAGTACATGGCATTCGCGTTTATCCCTTCGGTATCTACGAAAGAGAATGGTTTGTCCCGACCGATTTACAGCGATATGTCCACACGAAGGAGAAATAAAAAGGCATGTATGCATACATATTAAAAAGGCTTATCTTAATCATTCCCACCTTTATCGGAGTTAGCCTGATAACCTTTGCAATTATTCAGTTAGCACCGGGTAGTCCTGTGGCTTTCAAATTACGGGGCGAAGGCGGTGCTATGCGTGCAAATATCGAAACGGAAAAAATTATTGAACAAACTAAAGCTTTATATGGACTGGACAAACCTATTCTCGTGCAATATGCCTTGTGGTTAGGTCGTATGATTCGGTTAGACTTCGGCAGAAGTTACAAAGACCAGCGTTCCGTGATGGAGAAAATCGCAGAGACACTTCCAATAACTCTACAATTCACAATATTAGAAACTCTGCTCATTTATCTCATTGCCATCCCCTTAGGTACTTACTCCGCCACTCATCAACGCTCTATATCCGACCAAATTATTACCCTCCTCTTATTCCTGCTATATAGCCTTCCCAGTTTTTGGGTCGCCATGCTTTTAATTCTATTTTTAGGAGGGGGCGATTGGTGGAATTTGTTCCCGGTGAATGGCATCAACAGTATTGATGCAAACCAGTATACATGGTTTGGCTGGCTGTTAGACCGAGTGTGGCACATGGTTTTACCCCTATTCTGTATGACCTATGCGGGATTGGCAGGTTTGTCACGCTACATGCGAACGGGTATGTTAGATGCAATACGGCAGGACTATATCCGCACTGCACGGGCTTATGGCTTTTCAGAAAGAATTATCGTATTTAAATATGCCATGCGTAATTCACTCATTCCCATTATTACTTTATTTGCAGGTCTTTTACCAGGACTTATAGGGGGAAGCGTGATTATCGAGACGATATTTTCCATTCCCGGCATGGGGCGATTGGGCTTTGAAGCCGTATTGACACGAGACTACCCCCTGATTATGGGCGTCTTTACTATATCCACTTTTTTAACCTTAATAGGGCTCGTTTTGAGTGATGTCCTGTATGCAATTGTTGACCCAAGAATTCGACTGGAGTAGAAACAAAGGTGTTTAGAAAATCTTATAACCCACATAGTTATTGGAATACAGTCTGGCGAGAGTTCAATAAACACCGTCTTTCTCTTTTCGCTTTAATAGTAATTATCGTATTGGGTCTCATTGCGCTTCTGGCTCCGTTTATTGCTAACGACATTCCAATCTTATTATATAAAGGGGGCCAACTCTATATTTTCCCAAATGTCATAACGTATTCCGATTTACAAGCTGAGAATTTGTATGCAAATTTTGACCGTTGGCAACCGTCCGACGGCGACTGGATGGTAAAACCGCCCATTCCTCATGGACCCTTTCGACAAAACTTGGAGCATAGCCTACAATCACCGAATCGAATACACTGGTTAGGAACAGATGACCGCGGACGCGATGTCCTCAGCCGAATGATTTGGGGGTCTCGTTTATCATTAAGCGTTGGCTTCGTGGCTGTCGGTATCGCAGTGATTATCGGTATCGTATTAGGTTCCCTCGCAGGCTATTTTGGTAAGTGGGTAGATACATTGGTTCTGCGATTTATCGAATTGATGTTAGTTATCCCCACTTTCTTCTTGATTATCACCGTAATGGCATTCTTGCCCCCGAGTATCTGGACAATTATGATAGTTATTGGTTTAACCGGCTGGCCTGGAGTGGCACGGTTAGTTCGTGGTGAGTTCCTGAAACAAAGACAAATGGAATATGTATTAGCCTCACAAGCATTAGGATTGAATAACACACGCATCATGTTTCGGCATATCCTTCCTAATGCAATGGGACCTGTATTTGTGAGTGCAACCTTCGGATTAGCAGGTGCGATATTGATGGAAAGTGGTCTAAGTTTCTTGGGTTTCGGCGTCCCTCCTCCTGCACCCAGTTGGGGCGAACTTTTAAAACAATCGCAAGGTTATGTTGATTTTGCCTGGTGGCTGGTTTTATTCCCCGGATTAGCAATTTTCATCACCGTCACGGCCTTCAACCTCGTAGGTGAAGGTCTGCGCGATGCTATGGACCCCCGATTAAGGTGAACGATATGAACGATTTATGTAGATCTGACGATGCTCTTTTGAATGTGAAAAACTTAAAGGTATATTTTTCAACTCCCACCGGACGGGCATATGCTGTGGATGACATCTCCTTCTTTGTCCACCCCGGCGAAAGTGTTGCTCTTGTCGGTGAAAGTGGTTGTGGAAAATCCGTAACTGCCATGACAACCCTTCGATTACTTCCTACTCCCCCTGTAGAACACCTTGAAGGGGAAGTGTTATTTCATGGGAAAAACTTACTTACCCTCCCCGAAGAGGAATTAATGAAAATTCGTGGGAGACATATCTCCATGGTTTTTCAAGAACCCACCAGTTCAATGAATCCTGTTTTCTGTGTCGGTGACCAGATTGCTGATGTGCTGAAATATCACTACGGGATGAGTAAAGAAGAAAGTTATACCCGAATAGAAAAACTTTTTGAATGGGTAGGCATTCCTGAACCCAAAATGCGTGTACATCAATATCCTCATGAATTTTCGGGGGGGCTTATTCAGCGTTCTATGATTGCAATGGCATTAGCATGTGAGCCCGAATTACTTATTGCTGATGAGCCCACAACCGCCCTGGATGTTACGATACAAGCAGAAATCCTTGCATTACTCCGTCGCATTCAGCAAGAACGAAAAATGAGTTTATTACTCATCTCCCATGATTTGAGTGTAGTAGCTCAAATTGCTCGCTGGATAGTAGTATTATATGCAGGTAAAAAAGTCGAAGAGGGAAGTGCTAATATTATTTATTCTAATCCATCCCATCCTTACACGAAAGCACTTTTTGACTCATTGCCGATACGTTCTAAAGGGAAAAGGCGACTCAATACTATCCCTGGCACAGTCCCTTCCGCTACAAATCCACCCAAAGGATGCCGATTCCATCCACGCTGTCCCAAAGCCATGAAGATTTGTGAGCAAAAAGAACCACCGTGGCTCTGGCTCAATAAAGAACAGGGAACCGCATGCTGGCTGTTTTGTGACAAAGAGAAACAATAAAAGGAGTTTTACGATGAATGGTAAGGAACCTTATTTAAAGGTAGATAATCTTACAAAATATTATCCTGTCGGTGGGGGACTGTTTACGAAAGCACGAGGCTATGTCCGAGCGGTTGACCATGTCTCTTTCAATGTATATCCCGGCGAAACAGTAAGTCTGGTGGGCGAAAGTGGGAGTGGCAAAACCACTGTGGCACGGCTTATCCTCCGTTTAGTCGAACCGACAGAAGGCTCTATCGTTTTTAATGGTGTGGACTTAACAACACTAAAATCAGGCGAATTACGGAACATCCGACGCAAAATCCAAATTATATTCCAGGACCCATACAGTTCACTCAATCCACGGATGACCGTTTACTCCATGTTGGCAGAAGTCTTGCTTGTTCATAGAATCATCTCAAGAGAAAAAATTACAGAACATATTGAGTATCTATTACAATTGGTTGGACTTAATACAGATGCTATGTATCGCTACCCACACGAATTTAGTGGTGGACAACGACAGCGTATAGGTATCGCACGGGCTTTGGCAGTAAATCCGTCACTCCTTGTAGCAGATGAGCCTGTTTCTGCCCTCGATGTCTCTGTGCAGGCACAAATCTTAAATTTATTGATGGAATTACAGGAAAAATTACATTTAACCTATTTAATTATCTCTCACGATTTAGGTGTAGTTCGCCATATCTCCGACCGTGTATTGGTGATGTATTTAGGCAAGATTGTTGAAGAAGCACCCACAGATATTCTCTTTGATTCTCCCAATCATCCCTATACAAAGGCATTACTGAGTGCCATTCCCAAACCGGACCCTTCCGCCACCCTTCCTAAATTATTGGCACAAGGCGAACCACCCAGTCCTGTAAATCCACCTCCGGGCTGTTCATTTCACCCCCGTTGTCCCTATGCGACAGAACAATGCAAAAACGAAACTCCTCCCCTCTTTAGAATATCTGAAACCCACCGTTCCGCCTGCTGGGTCTTTGCCAATACCCCAGAAAAAACCACTGTATAGGAAAAATGCTTTACTTATTCATCCCATTTAAATTACTTTATTATTTTTAATAGTAAATTCCAAAATAATAGCTTTAAAAAGGCAAGATTTGGTTCGAAAGAACCTAAAAACTATTTATATAGCTCCTTTTTTGCAAAAAACAGCCTTCTAAGTGCTGTTATATTAGCTGAAATCGCTAAAATGAAGATTGGCCAACTAAATACTGAAATCGTCTCAAAGGCAGGTTGTGACAACCAATCGACTTCTACCTTATAATCTCCACCTATTTGGCCTGAAATGATACTAGTTAGAATACTAGAAACAGCAACAAGTACTATTCGTTCGGGACGTTGCATAATTCCAACACTAGCATTTACACCTAATCCTTCAGCCCTTGCTCTAGTGTAACTGACCATTATAGAACCTATCATTGCAATAAAGCAAAATATAGAGGTCAATAAATAATCTTGTGTTACCGTGTAATAGCAAAACCCAAAAAACATGATTAACTCCGAATAGCGATCTACAACAGAATCATACAATGCACCAAAAGGATGTGCTTGACCTGATAATCTAGCTAATCTACCATCAACCATATCCATTGCACCTGCCGCTAATATGATAAATCCTGCATAACCGA
>CALLRP010000002.1 GCA_938014335.1 uncultured bacterium | reverse complement strand
ATAGCAATCTTCAAATTCGGGACTAACTTGATAAATATGTTCTCCAATATATCCGACTTTCACCTTTACCATTCCCCATGGAGTTTCTACAGGAACCCATTTTCTATCCAATACTACTCGTTTTTCTATTCGATAGCGAATCCCAAAAGTCGTCGTATTCTTAAAAAGGACTTCTTTAAGAGCTGACATCTGCTGGGGTTCACATAATACCGTAATTATATATGCAGGTCTCCCTTTCTTTGCAGTGATAAGCGTAACAAATGCATCCCGCGCCCCTACAGAAAGTAATTCATTAATAACAACAGGAACCATTTCTCCACTCATATCATCAATATTGGTTTCTATAACGCAAATTTCTTCATTTGGCACATTATGATGCTCCTCACATTCTCCAATAAATAAACGGAACACATTTGCATGTCCTTCTAAATCCTTTGTCCCTGCACCGATACCAATTTTCTCAACTGTAAAGGGGGGTATTTTTTCCTGGGGTTGGGTAAAACTCCGTAATAAAACAGCACCTGTGGGAGTAGTTAATTCCGTTTGTATCTCTCCTATCCGCAAAGTATAGTTTTGAAGTAATAAAGCAGTAGCAGGTGCCGGCACAGGTAAAACCCCATGAGCACAGGTAACCGTTCCTCCCCCAACATTAATTGTTGAAACAAATCCCTTCTCTAATTGAAGATACCACCAACACCAATGAGCACTTACTATATCCACAATCGCGTCTATAGCCCCAACTTCATGAAAATATATCTTATCCGGAGTTGTTCCATGAACTGTGGCTTCCGCAGATGCCAATTGATAAAAACTATTGATAGTTCCCTTCTTTACTTCATCTGGTAAAGTAGACTGATTAATAATTTCTTCGATCTCTTTTAATCCACGGTGAGGATGATGTTCATAATGCTCCTCTATATAAACCTGAAATTGAGTGGCACGAAGTCCATGTTTAATCACTTGTTGTTGTTCAACTTTATATCCCGTTATGGGTAAATGGGATAAAGCAGTCTTTAACTCTTGGAAAGGGACCCCTGTATCTAAAAAAGCACCGATTAACATATCTCCACTAATTCCAAAGGAACAATCAAAATAGCCTATTTTCATTTACGATATCCTTTATAGAATTCATTGTAATGTAAAAAACAAGATTTTCTTTACTATAATTTTCAAGTTTGGAGAGGAGAAACAAGCTGATGTATGGTAACAGCAAAAGTGCCCGCACCAAAGCCATTGTCTATATTTACCACTGTCAATCCTGATGCACAGGTATTTAACATCCCCAACAATGCAGAAACCCCTTTAAAATTAGCCCCATAACCGATACTGGTAGGAACCCCAATAACCGGTCTATCCACAAGTCCCGCAATTACACTGGGTAAAGCACCCTCCATACCCGCACACACAATTACTACGACCGCGGAGCGTATTTTGGGGAGTTGGTCGAATAAACGATGGATACCTGCTACACCTACATCATATATTCGTTCTACACGCGAACCATAAGTTTCACAGGTAACCGCACTCTCTTCTGCAACAGGCATGTCTCCGGTCCCTGCAGATACAACGGCAATATAGCCCTCTCGATATGAAATGGGTTTTTGAATGACTGTAAATACACGGGCATATTCATAATATTTCGCTTCATGAATTTTTTCTTTTACAATTTCAAACACCTCTTTATCACATCGCGTAGCAAGGACATTCGTATCTTTTTCCATTATGGACCTACAAATACGAACAATCTGGTCGGGAGTTTTCCCAGGACAAAAGATGGTTTCAGGATACCCTTTCCGTAGAGGACGGTGATGGTCCACTTTAGCATCTACAAGGTCTTCATAAGGCAGGCCTCGCAATTTTTGAATGGCTTCCTCTACATCTATTTGACCCTGTCGAACACATTCAAGTATTTCTTTAATCAGTCTCGGTTCCATATTTTTCTGCAAACCTTAACAAAAAGAATTTCAATGAAATGTAAGAATACCAAATTTTGATTTCCATTACATAATTAAAAGTATATTTTTATCTTCCTTACAATACAATTACGGAATTCGATACGATGTTATTCTATTTTCATGTTTTAATCTATCTGTGGTATAAGATAGAATAGAACTTTATTCCAATATGCGGTGTTTAAATTAAAAATTCTTTTTTATGGAGGTATATCTCATGGTTATTTATCCCTTTAAACAACAACATATTTTTAATATTACACTATTTACTCTAATTCTGATAGACCTATCCATTCCCGCGTTTGCTATTACTGTAGATAAAGGGCTTGTCAATTATCAGGTATTGCAGGCGAATCTGGAGGATAAAAACTTCCCTGTTGAGGTAAGTGGTACCTGTGAAACTAATGGGAAAATAGAAATGCGTATCTTGGGTTTGGCTTATGAAATTGCCCCCTGGAAAGAGATAGGTTCTGCTCAGAACGGGCAATGGACAGCAACACTAACAGACATCCCATTAGGGGGTCCGTATGCAATTGAATTTCAGATAAAAGATGCTTCCGGAGAAACAAAAGAAAAAACTTCTATTCATGATGTCTTGGTGGGTGATATATGGATTTTAGCGGGACAATCAAATATGCAAGGGGTAGGGAATATGGAAAATGTAACCGAACCACATCCCTTAGTCCATCTATATTCAATGAGTTACCAATGGCGTATTGCCAAAGAGCCGATTCATGTGCTTGCAGAATCTCCTGACCCCATTCATTACACACGGATTTTCAAAGATGAGCAGGAACGGGCACAAAAGATTAAAGAAGGAATAAATGCACGAAAAGGTGCCGGATTAGGCATACCTTTTGCAGTGGAAATGGTAAAAAGGACAGGAAGACCTATTGGTCTGATTGCCTCTGCACACGGTGGAACCTCCATGGAACAATGGGACCCTGCGTTAAAAGATAAAGGGGGGGAGTCCTTATATGGTTCCATGTATAAACAAGTACAATCTGCAGGGGGTAAGGTGCGAGGAATTCTGTGGTATCAGGGAGAATCCGATGCAAGTAAGGACCCACAACCTTTATATAAAGAACGGATGCGAAAACTTGTGAAGGCGTTCCGGGATGATTTGGGTGCGGATTTGCCCTTTTATTACGTCCAAATAGGTCGATTTGTAATGGATAATCCCGATGCCACGTATTGGAATAAACTTCAAAATGATCAGGTAGAATTAGAAAAAGAACTGGCTCCTGGCGGAATGGTTGTATCTATTGATTTATCTTTAGATGACCTTATTCATGCCGGGACAGAGGGATTAAAGATTTTAGGTTATCGTCTGGCAAATCTCGTTGAACGCGATATGTTCGGTGGGAAAATCTCTGCAGGCCCACGGATTGAAAAAGTAGAACGATTATCCTCTCCTTATGGACCCCAGGTGAAAGTTACTTTTTCAGGTGTAAATGGAAAATTAACATCTGCAGGAAAGCCCTCTGGATTTTCAATTAGCATTGCAGAAGAGGCTCCTAATCTACCCTGTATTTATAAAATCACATTACCAGAAAATGAACCCAATGCAGTTCTTTTATGGATAACAAAAATGCCAGAACAAGCGTTCTTATGGTATGGACGGGGCTTTGACCCCTACTGTAATATCGTGGATGAAGCCAACATGGCAGTGCCTGTGTTCGGTCCAATCCCGATACCGTAATAAACGGTATTGAGATTGTTATTTATTATTAGGTGAATAAAATGAAAATACAAAATATCCTTTTGTTGATTTTAATACCTATTTGTGTTGTGTCTACTATCCTCCTTCTAACATGGAGTAGTAATGTATCTCCTGATGAAGTAGCCGATATTAAGACAATGAAAGAAACCCATTCCGAAACCAACCCGAAGATTTCTATGGCAGGGACTTCATCATCTCCCTCTGAAGGAACCCCCCATGAGTTAGGAAAGAATAATATGGAGGAAGATGAAGATAGTCCCTCCCTGGACTATGACACCATTTCTGAAAATCTTAGGGAAAAGTCCGTAGAGAATGCTTTGCAAGAATTGATGAAGTCTGTTACAAAAAATACAGACGATACAGACGGTTCTGGAAAAGAACAAAAGAAACGGCTTCATACAGAAACAAAAGAAGGAGGAAAGGGAGATGTCGTAAAAACTTCTCAAAATATCTCTAAAGAGGAAATGGATTTTACTAATGCAAAGAACAAAAATAGGGAAAAAGAAGATAAAGGGAGAAAGAAAAATACGGATAGCGAAAGCCAGCAAATTCAGGCACAGATAAAATCGTTATTAAACGAAGCCAAACAGGCATTAGATCAAGGAGATTATGATAAAGCATCCGAATTATTACAAAAAAGTTTGGAATTAGACCCTAATTCAAGAGATGTCCTTCGCTCTATGGCCAATTTCTATAAAAAAACAGGAGATTACCAAAATGAAATAGACGTCTATAAACGATGGATGAGCAATAATCCCAATGACCCAACACCTCATTATTTTCTCGCAGACACATATCGCCGTCAAGGGAATTACGACCTTGCTTATCGCGAATTACAGCAATTTACTCAAATGAACGGTGAGAAACCCTCAACTTATGCAATGGCTTCAGGCGTATATCGGCAAATGGGAATGAAAGAGGAAGAGGGACAGGCGTTAACAAACTGGGTAAACACAGACCCTAATTCCGCAGATGCTCGATTAGCACTGGCAGATTATTATCGGCGAAGTAATGATTATAATTCGGCTATTAACCAATATCAAACTGCCATTCAGTTAGCCCCCGGAAATGTCAGCTCTTATGTTGCTTTAGGGAGTCTATATAGCCGCATGGGAATGTATTCAGAAGCAGAAGCCCAGTATCAACAGATACTTCAACTTCAACCTAATAATACTACTGCTCAATTAATGCTTGCCCAGACTTACCAAAGACAAGGAGATATAAATAATGCTTTACAAATGTATCAATATATTGCACAAACCAGTAAAGACCCTTCCCAGGTAAGACAGGCTCAGCATGCAATTAACCGTATCGAAAGACAGATGGCGGTAAATCCCCCAGCAAAACCAAAATAATCCCTGTTCAATCTTTTCAACAGATCCGATTTGTCTGACTCGTCCGACTCTATCCCTTTCGAAAAACAAAATTCTTGCTAAGAATAAAATTAAAAACTAACCCCGCAAGAATTCCAACAAGAGCTGGAATTTGGGGAATTTTTTCAAATAATGGAAACAGGTGTAACAAAAATAACACAGTGAAGTAATTTACCACCGCTCCCAAAGAGCAAGCACCCATAAAACCAATCAATTGGGGAAGCCAGGGACTTTTTACCGCATGCGGAAAAGTAAACCAGCGATTTAATATAAAATTCGATAGCATAGCAATGATGATAGCAATGGCAACAGAAACACGAACAGGAATCCCAAAAAAGACAAGAACAGTTAACGCTAAAAGATTTACCCCTGTCCCTGAAAAACCAATAATAGAAAAATGAAAAAAATAAGTTAAATTTTCATATTTAAAAAAATATAATCTTCTCAGATGCACTAAATATTTAATCTGTTCCTTTATAGAAAGTTTACTTTTCCCCCTGGCTCGCTGAGAAAAAAAGATAGGTATTTCAGTCGTTTTTTTTATAGGACACTTCACCAGTAGTTCCAGAGCAATTTTGTATCCGGTGGGATTAAGGGGAGCCGATTGTTTATATATTTCCCTCGGCAATGCAAAAAAACCACTCATAGGGTCTTTAATAGATGTTAAAGGTCGTGCTAATAAAGTTGCTATTTGACTATTGAGCCAGCGAAAAATTCCCCATTCCTCATCTGTTTTCCCTCCAGGAACATACCTCGACCCAACGACCATATCTGCACCTTGTTGAATTTGCTCTATAAACTCCGGTATCTTTTCCGGCGGATGACTTAAATCCGCATCCATCACAATAAGTATATCCCCCTTTGCTTCTTCAAATCCTTTCAAAACGGCAGAACTGAGCCCTCTTTCATCACGGCGGACAATAATCCGACACCAGGGCAGTGCTAATGATTGGATATACTCCTCACTCCCATCCCGACTGTTGTCATCTACAATAATAAGTTCGAGATTTAAATTATTCCTTTCCTTAATCTTCTGAATGCGTCGGATAAGTTCTGGAAGATTTTCGCACTCTTTGTATGTAGGAACAATAACCGAAATGCTTTGCGTTATTTGCATACGAATATTTCTATATCTCTTTTACAACTCAATTATTTATCTATACTTTACCATACTTCTTACAACATGTTCATAAAGAGATTTTATACACGAGTCATATGGCAAGTATGTAATCACATTTTTTCTTAATTAAGTTAACCGTCGAGAGACTAAAAATTAAATATCCCATAAAAGAGCCCATTTGGAGGCAACATCATAGTCCCCGGTGTAAACTGGGGTTAAAAGTAAAAACAAAACCAACTACGAAGAAGTAGAATGGATAAAACAGTAAATAACCCCTTTTATTTAGCGTCTTATATTATCCTGAAAAATTTACAAATCTTATGGAGGTGTTACTGTAACAAGATGGCGGATTTTTTCAAAGCGTTTAGGACCAATACCTGATACTTGCAACAGGTCATCAATACTTTGAAAAGGCTGGCTTTCACGGTAAGAGATAATAGACTGCGCCAATACAGGACCAATACCCGGTAATGTCTCCAATTCCTTTTGAGAAGCATGGTTGAGGTCTATTAGACCCGTAGTATTGACAGGAGATTTTCCTCCACTAACAGTTTGGGAGGAGAAAGAGGCCGACGGATTAGAACTATTTTGAGAGGAAGGGGAAATATTCGGCATATAGTTATTCCCTGTTGATATAACTGCAGGAGTAGGTTGCGATGTCCCGCGAGCAGAAAGGCGTTGTCCATCAAATTCGACCTTCTGTTTTTCCGGAATAACCACAGTAGTTCCATCTGATAAAATCGCTGCAAGATTCATATAACGCATTTCCGCATTTTCCAGGGGGCCACCCGCTTTATCTATTAATTCTTGTAATCGCGTCCCTTCTTCAACCCAATACAGTCCCGGCTTCTGAACCGCACCCTGAATACCAACCGCAATCATTCGAGGCTTATCCTGAGTTGTAATATTATCCTCTCCTGTTTTTGTCTCTTTTAGTACCTCATTTAAACGAACATCCAGAGGTATCCCCTGCTTCTCCTTCTCCTTTTCCTCTTCTTTATTTTTCCCTTCGAGTGGAATATTTACCTTCGATGTCGGGGAAAGTGTTCTACTCTGTTTTATTTCATTCTCCTTTTGAGTAAGTTCCTGGGTCCGGCTTTCGTAATAATAAATCCCTGCACCACCACATAACGCAATCAGAACAACAATCCCAGCCAGAATATACCTCCCATAATACCACTCTGCATCGCTCAAAACCACCCGCATATACAAAAATTCCTCATTTTCAAATAGTTAAAAACCCTTTATAAAATTATAGGTCTTACGGAAATCATTTAAGTTTTCGAAAATTCTCCTTATAGGTTGCAAATTTTTAATTTCATAATTATAAATTAAATCCTGAATAATATCCTCAAGCAAGTTCATGGCAAAAATAGAGTATTGCGCTTCATTATAAGGACTTTCTTTAGGTGAAGAGGTATAAAACCCATTAGGTTCGAAGTAGTTTTGTATTAGGGTCATTAATTGTTTTATGCCATTAACAATACAATTTATCTCGTTTTCTTTTAAATTTTCTGTTACAGAATATAAAAAATCTAAACTATAAACAATCTTATAGATTTCTGAAAGTGTATTTTTTTCGTGGACATAGGTCAGTAAGTATACAATCCATAAATTTACATTTTGGGGTATTTTCCCAATAGCATTCCGAATAAAACAGATTCGAAAGATACTATCGAGATTATCCGGGATAAAATTGAGGATTTTCTTTTCATCTATTACCTGCTGAAATAAAAAAGAAAGGTCTTTACTTATCTTGTCCAATAAATCATACTGAAAATTTAATAGTGTTTCTTTGGCTTCTATATTTTGAATTAAATCACTCAGGCAAGAATGTTCTTTTAATATTTTTTCCATATTTTCTTTTGGAACTCTATACGCATAACTTCTCCACGCTTCCACCATTCCATAATTACTATTACCAATCACCCAACGAGTGTCAAAGAAAGCATATTTTTTTAAGGGAATATTCAAATAAAAAAAGTATTTGTTCTCAATAGGTTTCTTCTGTTTCACTCTGGCAACTTTACTAACCTTAAAATCATAAAAATTTAAATCGGTTTTTTTTTGCATATTGAAACTCTACCTCTATTGTTTGCTTATCCATTTCTACCAAAAAATCAGGTTCTCTTGTAATACCTCCTTTTCGAAGAAACCATAGAAATCTATCTCCTCCCCACTTTTTTACCACAAGACTCTCTGTTTTAAGTTCTTCCTTTAATATCTCAGGCAGGAAAACTAACATTTCTAATTCCGCAATGGCTTTTCGTTTCATGTCCCTTCGATATTCTAAATAGGTCTTCCCTTTTATATCACTTGATTTTGCATAAGTTGTTTTCGCATCCATTGACATTACTACAACAAATTTCCTTGATAGTTACTAAAAGCTTTTATTGCTTCTTGTGCAATTTCGGGGTTAATCTCATAGCCTATTCCATTTCGCTTTAACTCAGCAGATACCAACAGAGTTGTTCCTGACCCCATAAACGGGTCTAACACCGTTTCCCCTATGTAACTAAATGCCCTAATTAGGCGATAGGGCAACTCCATCGGAAAAGGAGCGACATGACTTCGGTTGTCTCCACTCCCTTGAGGCTTCATAACCCATACATCACTCTTCTTTATGGATACCCAGAACTCTTTATCCAATTTAGATTGTTCTTTTATTTCTTTCGTGAGATGTGCATACTTATTAAAACCTTTTTGCTCCGGCTTTTCAAATTCAAGGATAAATTCATGCATATTGTTAATCAATATTCCCCCAGGATAAGGATATGTCCCAAAATGGGCTTTTACTCCATTTGTTTTATGCCAGACAATATCTCGTTTCAATATAAACCCAATTTTTTCGCAAGTGTCAATAGTTTTGCCTACTAAATTAAGGGTGCGATAACCACCTTTGTTCAGGCGTATAGGAAGATTCATAATATTAATAAATGCTTTTCTCCCCGGTTGTAGAACACGAAATACCTCGCTCCAGACTTTACCTATTTGTTCAAACCATTCATCCACTTCGTGAACATTCCCTAAATCTCCATCTATGGGCTCTTTGGAATACATCTTTGTATTGAAATAGGGAGGCGATGTAATCATAAGATGAATACTATCGGTGTCGATATCTTCCATATGGGTAGAATTTTTAACATATATTTTTTGTGTAGTCCCATTTACTTCGAAAATATTGTTTGGGGAAATCTGTTCTTTGTTATCATAACTCAGGATATTTAATTTCTTCTCCACTTTGATTAAATCTTGTAAATCAAATCGCATTTGCCCACTGGCAGAAATCTGCGTGTTTATAATCTTTTTTTTTACAAGATTATGGAGGTCTTTAACTGAAATCCCCAGATATTTTGCAGATTCTATGGCAGACAAATAGGCTCTATCTTTATAGTCACGAGACTCTAATGATTTCATAACTACCTTTTCTTACCAAGTGTATAAATCTAATAAACATTATAATTTATTTCCATAATAACTTAAAAAACTATTGTGATAAATCGTCTTTACTGCAATGCTACATTTACGACTGGCAATTGGAGCACCTGGATAGGACCGAAGATACCCGATTTAGTATGCCCTTCAAATACATGGGAACTAGGATGAGCAACAGCAAAGTGTGGGCCGAGTGTATTAAACACACGGATGCGCACATCGTTGCTCGGTTGAGTTAGTGTAGAGGTAAGGTCAAATAAATAGGGATGCCAGACCCGTACTCCACAGGAAATACCGTTCACAAATACCTCGGCTGTTCCACGCACACGACCTAAATGGATATAAACTTTTCGATTAGGTTCAGATGGAGCATCCACTGTTAACCGATATTCTATACCGCCACAGTAATGTAAAAATCCTACCTCATCCCAGGAGCCTAAGGGGATATTCCCTTCGCCCATCTCGTAGGTAATCGGTTCCAGAATGGCCGAACCTTTCTCAAAACCTCTTTTCGTCTCAATCCGCAGGCAGGCAACTCTCCGTGGTGATTCTGGTTCTGGCAGAGTAATCTTATATAAGGGTCCCGCTCCTTCCACAGGAACAGGAATTCCATTTACCCAACATTCAAGTTTACCGACACATTTCAAGGTCATTGTTCGCGCTCCCGGCGGAAGTAAGAAACGGAAACGATGTGGAGACGGCATCTGTGTAGAGGGGAAGAATACCAACTTATTAAACGGTTCTGGAGGTTCCGGTTGGTTCTGTAACCAGCCTGCCAGAGGTAATGGATGGGGACGTTGTTTGATAAGTAATAACGCAGGGTCGCCCATATATCCGTGGGCAGGTTGGGGAAGCAGTTTCACAGCGACTGCCTGACCGTCTAATATCGGGTCTGGGATACATTTGAAGTTTGCATCTGAAACAACAACAATTTCTCGGGTATCGACTAATTGGATGTCCGAATCTAATAAAAGTCCCGTCTGTTCATCTACATCCCTTGCAATAATTTCGATGCTATTCTCCCCCACTTTCAAATAGGGTTTAATATCATATTGTTCCGCACGACTGGTAAAATAGGGGTCGAAATTCCCCTGGTCTGCGATTTTTTGTCCATTTATGTAGATTTGATGTATATCGCCTAAGGCTACCACCATCTTTGCAGATACGACCTCTCCGGGAATCTCAAAAGTCCGTATAAACTTGGTTCTACCCGTTGGACTTGGGGACTGGCTCCATATCCATTCCGGTGTAGGTATGTCTTCGCTCTCCGGCATAAAGTGAATATACAGTCTCAAACGACCATCCACGATACTTTCAACAAACACATCCACCACATTGACACCGTACGATAACTGCACCTTCCCTTTGAATACTCGTTCATCCCCATTACCTTCGCTTGCTACTGGAATTTTATTAAGAAACACTTTCTTTTTGGCTATACCGCCTACACGCAGGATGGCATTTAATCTCTGCTCAGCGGGAACCCCTTCTGGAGGCAACTCTACGAAGCATTGAACATGATAAATCCGTCCTTTGGGCATTTTTCCTAAATCAATGAATTCTTCAGGGATTCGTCCCTTTCCACCTAAAGCACTGGAGAATACTGGGTCCTCATTGATACCCAACTTTAGTGAATATTCAGCATCTTTCCATTCTCCATCGATGTCTAATACTTGCTGGAGATGGTCTATTGCAACATTTTCAGGGAGTTTTAAAGGTCCTTTCCATCGTGCCCGTGGACCGAACGAAGCCAACATCATTTCCCAATTTGAATCATCATAATCCGGATTGAGCCAATCGATGCTGTTGTCTTTTTCCTGTTGCCCTTTGAATGCCCGTGTCTCTACAGGAATAGGTCCATCCGATGGTGGGTATGCAAAGCTTCCGTCTCTATTGTCACATGTTGGAATGAGCTGGAATGCCAGAGGACCTTCAACGATGGTGTTGATAGTTGGAGGAACTTCAACAGTCGTTTCACGCTGTTGTCCCCCTTTACGAACACGAATAGTTTGAGTGACAGGCTGGTCATTTAGTTTATTAAAAAACGGCATAGCAGTGATTTGAACTTGTCCTTGCTCTTCTTTGCAGGTAAGTATTTTCATATCAGATTGGATTGCATCCATATCCTGTTCTGATTTGTTGCGGATACTAATGAGAGGTGCCGGTGTTTGTGATAAATCCACAGCAACTTTGGTCGTCCCATTCTCGATACTATAGTTCCAGAGCGTTTCCACAGTCCCTGTAATAGCGTTCCAAAATTCCGGTATTCCCTCCCGATTTAGGGTCAACTGCATCACCTCACATTTTGCGGATGGCGTTTCATACAGAGCCCGTTTATTAATATCAAAGCGTGCCCGTGATGTAGCCGGTGTCCCTTCGTCCGACATGACAAAATAGAACGGCTTATTCTCTACATCTCTTTCCAGTACGGGAACCGATTCCGCAGTGGATGTATATACAATGGAACGTAATTGGGATGCCCAATTTTCTAAATCGGAAATGATATGTCCTTTTTCACGAAGAGTTGACAAAGCGTTGCGTTGTTCTTCGCTCATTTGTATCAAGTCTGAGATTTGCTCTGGTAGTAAGCCGTAAATATACACTTTGCCCCCAAAGTTAGAATATAAGGACAATTTTTCTACGGATGACGAACGCAGGAACTGGCAGGATGGTAAGATAAACACTTTGAAATTAAGCTCGTGGATTTTCACACCCTCAGAAGTGACCTCCGTTTTGGCTAATGAGTCCTCATCCATAATGATATAGTCAATGTGATGTTTCCTCAGAAAATTTTGCACCTGCCAGTAATGGTCTGCCACCTGCTTTGCGGTAGGTAAATCAATTTGGTGCCCGATGTATGCATGTGTCGTTGTGGCAGGATGGAGAACCGCCACTTCTACTTTGTGATTTCCACGCGATAAGAGCCAGCAAAGGCGGGCATTATAATCAGCTAATACTTTGTAGTGAACAAAATACGGCTGTCTCCAACCGGTGTCGGGGGGAGCCCATTCCCAGTAAGAGCCGTGGATAGAGTAGTAGATAGCATGGGGGTCAAATAAAGTGGCACCGTTAAGAACCCATGGGTGAAACAGCACCGCAATTTCCTCTAAGGTTTGCCCCCAACCACTGGAATGAAATACCTCTGCCCACACACGAGGTCTTTTATATAAATCGGCCATAGATTGATGTGGTTTAGAATCGCCATCCATATCACTTCCGGGAACAGAGAAATGCCTCATGGTTTTGAAGTAATCCACATAATACGATTCCCCGTGGAATGGGTCTGCATTTCGAACGGTCTGGTCATATCCGCAGAGCATACCGTATTTCTCATGCCATTGATATAACGGAATAAAAAAAGCTTCCTCCGCAAGAGTGGCAGATATATCTGCGGAATCACATCGAACTTTTACTGTGCTCGGGGCGGTTTCGCTTCCGAAACGGTCAATCACATCCTCAAACAATGCCGGCAGATAATCCAGTATGTCATATCCTTTCCGTTTTTTGAATTCTTCTATGAAAAAATATGAAAAACGCGGAGTAGGCGGGAATTCATCCTGAAAAGACCCAGCAATTGTTTTACCCAGTTCGTCCGGAAAACGACGCTCGATTTCACCATGGACTATATTGAGCAAGGCTTGACATGCGGACGGATTATGGTAATCAAATCCACCCGGAACGGTATAATATAATTCTACTTGATAATTTCCGCCCGGCACATCCACCGTAAAGTTTCGTTCCGAAGTGTTGATAGGGATTCGAACCACACCGATAACAGGTGTTCCGAGGGCATCCTCTGATTTGCCTCCATCAATGTTTTTCACAGGACCCCATGGTGAACTGCCTATAGGACCTATAACATGAGCGGGTTTCCAGTCCCTATCTTTGAAATCTTCACTCTGCCAGTTCTCTGCCTCTTCTAAAGCCACACGAAATTGATTATTGCTTACAATAGATTTATTCCCCAACCGCAGAGAGAACAGCAGACCCGCAGGACCGCCCAGGTTCGTGCCATGAACAGCAATTACATTGTTCCCTATCTTCAAATAGGGAAGCACATCAAACACTTCAGCGGATTCCCAGCCATCGGTGTCGTAAACTAACTCATTGCCCAGCCGTTTGCCGTTAATATAAAGTTCATATCCGTTATCACACGAAATGGCGACCACTGCTTTGGAAGGAAGTTCTGTTAGTTCAAAGGTTCGACGGAAATACACATGAGGTGTGGTTTCTGTATCTTTACTTCCCCAAATCCAATTAGGGACCATGTCCGAAGAGGTGGTTTCTGTAATATACTTTTCGGAACGAAATAGCGCAAGTGGCGTTCCTTCTGCGGGTGTTTCGATGGTTACTGTCCCGGGTCCTGCTATTTCCTTCACAAGCCGTTTGAGGGCAATACCTCGATACTCCGGATGGTCACGAACCACCCGTGCCTGTAAACCGGCCCCCGAAAAACCTAACTGGTCATAGAACCAGATATGCACGCCCACTTGTTTCGCTACTTGTAGCGTGTGCGCAAACAAATCCCACCACTCCTCCGTCAAGAAGAGTGGGTCATCCGGAGCACTCCCATATAGCGGACCGGAGGGAGCTAAATTTAAGATAATGGCATTGTGAATACCCCCTTTTACCAGTTCCTGCAATTGCCATGTAATCCCTTCTTTCGTTACTTTTCCGCCACTCCACCACCAGATAGGAACCGGTGAGAATTCGGGCTGGGCTTCTGCAAAGTTTTGATATATCCATTCCTGCCCATCTGAGAAAGTAGTCCCATGTAGCAAAATGGTAAAATAAATGATAATAACAAAGACTGTAAATAAAATTTTCTTCATAATTTATGTCCTCATATTATATTGAATGTTTTAATTTATTATGAATGTTCCTATAATAACAAAGTCTATTATTCTTATCAAGAAAAAGCCAAAATCCCTGAATAAAAATATATTTGATATTGGGTTATCGGTTAAGCCAATCCTGGATTAGTATCTATAAAGAAGATTCGGAAGGGGTCTAACATCATATCCTCCAGTGTAAAATAGGGGGGGTATGATTGAAAAAACGAAAATCAACTACGAAGGAATGAAATGGTTTTATAAAACATTGAAATGTTAAACCAAAAAGGATTTATTCCGATGTCTAATATATTATCACTACTTCATAAAACGATATTATGAAACTAAAGGGACATTGTCCTATTTATTTAAGTTAAAATATTAGGAAAATAAACCGAGAATGAATTTCCCTCTGAAATATCCTTAATCATATGAAACATTTTGACAACGAAATTATTTCGGGTAATGTATTAAATTCCCTATGGAAATTAACCTGGCCTCTGGTACTGCTGAATTTAATCAATGGGATGCATGGCTTTATTGACCAAATATTAATTGGTCATTTTGTCCCGGGGGAACATAACGAGGGAAATGCAGCGATAGGTGTTGCGTGGCAATTATTCATTGTGATGGTTGTGTTAATTGCTTCTGTGTCTCACGGGATGAATGTGCTCATCGCGAGATATGCGGGACGACAAGACCGCAAAATGGTAAGCACCATTTTTTTTGAGGCTTTCTTAACAGGAGCTTTTTTTCTGGCGGGGATTGTGGCACCACTGGGATACATCTTCTCCCCTTTTTTACTACGATTTATTGGGGTTGAAGAAATGGTTTACAAACAATCCTTACCTTACCTACGACTCCTGTTTGTATTTAACTGGACATTATTCCTTATGATTTTGGTTACAGGTGCCTTTCAAGCCTCCGGCGAGCCGAAACTGGCATTAAAGCTAAACATATTAAATGCATCACTCAATGTTCTCATCAGTTTTGTACTTATCACAGGCTTAGGAATATTTCCATCATTAGGAGTATTAGGGGCAGGAATAGGAACTGTTCTGGCTCCCGGAATTGCTTTGTTGGTAGCCTTTTATTTAATGATACGTGGGAAAACTTTAATTCAATTACCCTCCCAATGGCGGTGGTTCCCTAATGTTCAAGTTTTAAAAACAATCGTTCGTGTCGGATTACCCACAGGAATACAAGGTGTCGTGTTAAATATAGCCGGTGTCCTCTTGATTAAATATATCGGGAGCATGCCGAATAACACCGCAGGACAGTCTGCTTATACCATCTGCTATACGCAACTTTTTTCCATCGTCACATGGACCTCTTTTGGACTTCGTTCTGCCTGTTCAACTGTTATGGGACAAAACATAGGCGCAGGGAATCCGAAACGAGGTAAAAAAGCCGTTCAGGCAGGGACTTATTTAGGTGCCTTATGGGGGGCTACCATTGGGATTATTTTCATTTTATTTCCTACTTCATTACTATCTTTGTTTAATGTCCAATCCGAGTTGGTTTTAGATTATGGGAAGGCTTTATTACAATGCCTGGCTTTTTCCGGAATTTTACTTTCCGCTACATTAGCAATGACAGGAGGAATCCAAGGCTCCGGAGCCACTCGATTACCCATGATAATAGCCATGATATCTCAATTCGGCGTTTTATTAGGAGTATGTGAAATACTTTATCTATTCAATATACTGACGATATACCGTATTTGGTATGTAATTTTATTAGCTCATTCCGTGCGATATATATTAACATTATCCATTTTTCGGACAGACGGCTGGACAAAAACGAGCATAGAAATTGTCCCACAGATGGAAATTCCCGAGTAGGGATGATATTTTTATCCAACATACATAACAAAGAAATTCCTTGATACATGTAAAGAGGGATTAATCCCAATGGATGAATACCCAACTATTGTAAATTCGATTATATCCTTATTTTTGTGATATGATTGAACATTTAAGTGAAATAAATTCCAATAATAATCTATAGAATAATAGGATAAAATTCATGTTCTGTCCAATTGATAGAGACGAACTATTATACCTCAGCTTGCAAGAAGATATAGGGCTGGGAGATAAAACAACAAATGCCATTGTTCCCCCCACTGCAAGGTGTAAAGTGAAATTGATTGCCAAAGCAGAAGGCGTTATAAGTGGTATTGAAGTATTTCGACGATTATATGAAATTAGTGAAGCAGAGATCGAAAACTGGGAATCCGTTACCGATGGGACTCATATTCATAAAGGACAAATCATCGCTACTTTTGAGGGGAATGCGAGAGCTATCTTGACTACAGAGCGTGTTTCGCTGAACTTTCTGAAGCATCTTTCTGGCGTAGCAACACTTACCCATAAATTTGTATCCCGTGTTAAGGATTTACCCGTTCGGATTTGTCACACCCGCAAAACGATGCCTTTACTCCGTGCTATGGAGATTGATGCAGTAGTTCATGGTGGAGGACATAGACATCGGTTCAATCTGTCGGACGGTGTATTAATCAAAGAAAATCACTTAGAAGTAGCAGGAGACATAGCAACTGCAATCCGTGTGATTCGTGAGCGAATATCCCATTTAGAACGGATAGAAGTGGAAGTGATAACTCTGGAACAGGTCAAAGAGTCTTTGAAAGCAGGCGCAGATGCTATCTTATTGGACAATATGGAAATCAAGGATATAAAAAAGGCAGTAAAGTTAGCTAAAGGCTATCCCGTATTGCTGGAAGCCAGTGGAAATATCAATTTAGAACGTGTCCGCCCCGTCGCAGAAACAGGAGTGCATATTATCTCCGTAGGAGCAATAACCCATTCCGTGTCTGCGTTAGATATTTCGTTATTAATAGAAAGGATATAACTTAAAGAGATAGTAAGATAGAGCCTTTTTATTATTACTGCCATAAGAATAGGGAAAAAAATATGTTGCTGGTTATTGATGTTGGAAATTCAAATATCGTATTAGGTATCTATCATAAGGACAAGTTAATAAATCATTGGAGGGTAGTAACATCAAATTATCGAACGGGGGATGAGTTCCACTTGCTTATCACAATGTTGTTTTATGCCTCCAATATTAAGCCATCTCAAATTCGTGGATGTTGTATTTCCAGCGTAGTCCCGGATATTAACCCGGCATTACATCAATTATGCGAACGAGCTTTCGGTTTTGAACCTGTTATGGTAGAACCCGGCATACGTACAGGAATCGTCCTCCAATGTGATAATCCGAAAGAAGTTGGGGCAGACCGTATCGTAAATGCTGTGGCAGGAATTGAAGAATATGGAGGACCCTTAATCATTGTTGACTTCGGGACTGCTACCACCTTCGATGTTATAACAGCCAAAGCAGAATGGTTAGGAGGAGTTATTGTCCCCGGCATTCAGTTATCTGCAGATGCTTTATTTGAACACTGTGCCAAACTACCTCGCATCGAGATTAATATTCCCCCTTCTGTGATTGGTCGTGACACTGTAACCAATATCCGCTCGGGGCTTACTTATGGTTACGCAGATTTAGTAAATGGATTGATAAATCGTATCCGAACGGAGATGGGAACTCACGCTCGTGCTATTGCAACTGGAGGACTCGCTGAGACTATAGCACAACTGGCAAAAAATATTGATAGGGTGGACCCTTTATTAACATTAAAAGGATTGAAAATAATATTTGAAAAGAATACCCGAGGCTCTGCATAATGAAATGGCTCGCCCTCATTATAGTTTGTTTTGCCCTTTTACTTTCCTGTGGCAAAAAAACTTCTACCCCTTCTGCTCCTACCGAAAAAAACGAAATAAAAAAATCACCCATAGACAATATGAATGTTTCTTCGGTAGATTTATATCACCATGACCCACGACCCACTATCGGCGAAGCACGAAAACCTACTTTATGGTTACATGCAGAAAAGTTTGCGGTTATTGATGAGAACACCTGGAAAGTGGAAGATGTTCGCGCCGTGATTTATGATGTTCAATCCGGAACAGAGAGCATTACGATTTCAGCCAAAGAAGGCGTCTTTGAAAAAATGAGTAAAGCATCTCTCACAGGGAATG
Organism: uncultured bacterium; assembly: GCA_938014335.1. Taxonomy (GTDB): domain Bacteria; phylum Hydrogenedentota; class Hydrogenedentia; order Hydrogenedentales; family Hydrogenedentaceae; genus Hydrogenedens. Next base: position 63,407 of record CALLRP010000002.1, on the reverse strand, counting down.
TACAAGCACAGATGAAAGATATATTATTCAAAACCGATGGCATTGAGTGGAGTAATCGCACCGAAACCGAACCCGCTCGCATCTGGACCCATGGAAAAATTGCAGTGCAGGGGACAGACTTAAATCTTGATGCAGGGTCTCTATTTATAAATCCAGAAACAAAAGTTTTTGAACTGGAAGAAGTATCCGGCCAGGTTCCGTTGAGTTTAAGGAATACATCATGAAAAAAATAATAGTTTCATTATTAATCCTCTCATTGGCTATTCTTATCAATAGCACCACGAACGCACAGGAAAACATGAGTTTAGGGAAATACTCCTCCATGAAAATTGAAAAGGTCGGAAAATTGAAAGGAACACTTAATCAAGGGATGAGTATCCGCGAAATGAGTGGAGGCGTCAGTATCGTTTTACTATCCCAGGAACCCAACACCCCAAATATGCCCATCAAAGCAGATACAATGACCTTTGAATGGGAAGAAGGGAGAAACTCACCCACGCGTATACGCATGGAAGGGAAAGTATACTTGGAACATCCTGAGGGAAAACTGACAGCAGAGAAAGCAGTCTGGGATTTTAAAAAAGAAATTGTAGAATTTACAGGCAATCCCACATTAGATAGCCCCAAAGCCCAGGGATTAAAAGGGTCTAAAATCGTTATGGATTTTAAAAATAATACCATTGATATTGAAAATTTACAGGCAGATATGATACCTCTTCAAGTCGAAGGTTCTGCAGGAGGAGTAGAAACAGGCTTACCTTTGTTAACAGAAAGCGATGTTCTTGATTGGAATGGTTTCATCGTAGAATTAAAGAAACAAGGACAGACAGATACAATGACCCCTGGAAAACACTTATTGAACAAATTTGATGGGGATGCGCGAAATCAGTTTTTATCTGCTCCGAACGACCTCATCCTCAAACGAAAGCAGGATTTAGTAAAGCAAATAAATCGTCTCCTGCGAAAATCTGATTTTTATAATAAAGAAGCATGGTCAAAAATAACTTTACCCGAAACAGCGAGCGAACTTTTGAAAAAAGGAAATTTAACACCCGAAGAACAGGTACGTTTAAATCGAATATTACTCCAATGTGCTTTCCCCAATGCTATTAAACCCCTTTAAGGGAAGGTTTTATGTCATCTCAAAAACTGTTGGAAACACAAGTATTGGTAAAATCATTTCGTAAACGAGTAGTGGTTCGGAATGTATCCTTACATTTAGATAAAGGGGAAATTGTTGGATTGTTAGGACCTAACGGCGCCGGAAAAACCACTACATTTAATATGGTTGTAGGAATGATTAGACCCGATGAAGGAAAAGTCTTTTTCATGGGACAAGATATAACCCGTTTCCCGATGTATCTTCGTGCCCGCGCAGGAATTGCCTATCTGGCTCAGGAACCATCCGTATTTCGCAATTTAACTGTAGAGCAAAACCTCCTGGCAATATTAGAATTTCTGCCGGGTAGCCGTGCAGAACATAAAGAAAAGGCACATCAATTATTAAAAGAATTGAATATTGAACATCTGGCAAACCAATATGCATATACCCTCTCAGGCGGGGAACGACGAAAAACTGAAATTGCACGAGCCTTAATCACCGAGCCTAAGGTTTTTCTATTAGACGAGCCCTTCGCTGGGATAGACCCTATCGCCATTAGTGAATTACAAAATATGGTAAAACAATTAAGGAATCGAGGCATTGGTATTCTAATAACCGACCATAATGTCCGCGACACATTAGCCATTACGGACCGTGCTTACATCATAAGCGAGGGACAGGTCATTTGTACAGGCACACCCCAAGAGGTATCCGCCGACGAACGCGTTCGCAAGATCTATTTAGGCGAACAATTCCAGTGGAATACTTAATCAAAAACTTTACAAGGTTTTTGGAGCGAGAAAGGGAAAATAAAACACGGAACATGTTTTAATTTTAATTTGGGGAGGAAAAGTCTTAATATATATTAAAGCAACTACGAAATAAAGACTTAATCGCTATGGAAATTTTACCCACATAAAAATATCATTTTTTATCAATAATATAATGAAAATAATATGAAAAAGAACTTATATCACTCGATAATCTATATCATTATACTTTTCCTATTCTCTTTTCCGTCCCATTCTCTTTCTCTCTGCGAAAACAATTCCTTTATTTCTGCATGGAAAGCAGACAGTCCCATCGTTATAAATTCCCGTGATGCAGAAACCAGTCAATATTCTATAGAAACGCCTCCCTTCGAAATGAAGAAGAATATGATATTGGTCATGAAGTTTAAAGCAAGATTACATACGGAGATACCCGCAGGCTGGAACGAATATTTAGGGATTGAAATTAACGGACAGAATTTGGGTCAGCAAACCTCATTTTCTGAACAGGCAAGTGGATATAATCGTCTCATCAACCGAGGAAACCCCTTATCAACAACAGTTGGAGAAAAAGAATGGTGGAGTTCAAGAAATGGTATCCCTGTAATTCTAACCTATTTCGGGGATGGAGATGCTTTAGATAAGCGAATCTTGAATTATAAGGAAGAGGGTTATTGGTATTTATTAAATATATCGGATGTGGCTCATTACATTGAAATAGGTGCTGATGAAAGAATAGAAAAAGCAGAAAAAAATCAGGTCACTTTTATCAATACATACATTAACAAATATGCCCCTGATAAAAAGATTGACATGCTCATAGAAAACCTTGAAATTGGATATTTGTCAAAGGAGTTTGTGGAAAAACATTCAAAACCCGAAATGAAAGAATACACTCCTTTAAGCGTGGAACAAAGTATTTCCACAGATACTTATACACTCAATATAGGAAACAAAGGCGAAATAGAAATTAAAATCGCCAATGCAAAATATAAATTAGTGAGTTCCTACTCATATCCTGGGGAGAAAATAGGATTTTATTACTTTGATAATATAAAAGAGAACCCCACCGATTGGAAGATAAATATTCGTAAAGCTTCAAATAATTCCATAGAGATTGAAGCCACAGGGAATTACTACTCTATAACTCGAAGCCTCAATACTGAAGGTGAAAAAATAACTGTAAAAGAAACTATTGCTAACAAACATGCTGAACCTATTGGGAGTATCACTACCCATCAGATTATTTTAGAGGACATACCCAATGAATATAGAATCGCAGGCATTGATGATACCGAAAAACTGGCAGGTGTAGCAGAAAATCCAACTGTATATATTTCTTACAAGGACACCTCTTTAGGTTTGTTAGCGGAAGATAATCTACTGCGGGCACAAGGGGAGGTTACAAAGAGAAATAATGTATTCCAATATTCAACAAAACACTTTGGACTGGATAAAAACAAAAGTTACACCTTCCAATTTTCGCTCTACCCAATGAAAGAAAGGGGCTATTTTACTTTTATAAACAAGGTGCGACAGAATTGGGGAGTTAACTTTACAATCGAAGGTCCCTTTGCCTTCTCCGACAAGGTTATTCCTGAACGCACAATCAAAATTTACTGTGCGGGTCCATGGTTGGATTATTACAGCATTAACCCTGAGACAGGAAAAGTATACACACGAGAGGATTATAAAAAAAACTTAAAATCTATCATTGAAAAAATAAAAACCGCACAGCCCGATGCTCTCATTATAGGACTCACAGAGATGAATCTATACACTATTGATAAACAGGATATTAAAGGGGGCGAAATTCTTCCGGGAGGGTCTTCTCCCCGCACAGGGAAGTATGGAGAGATACTTGATAAAGCCCAGAGTGATGTCTTAAAAGCAGGAATTAAGGGTTGGCTCGATTCTATTCTGCAAACCGAAGACGGGCGAGTTATTGTAGATACATATTACCCAAATGTTTCCTCTACATTAAACCTAATGCTTTATTTAGAAAAAGGAAACTACCGCTACAATTTCTTCAAAAAACAGATCGATTTCTTAATAGATGAAGTAGGTCTCGATGGTGTGTATATTGACCAGTTTACACTTAACTGGGGACCGATTGGTAGAGCAGACCGACACACCTATGAAAAATGGGATGGATTGACAGTGGATATTGATGAAAAAACAGGAGAGTTAACAAGGAAATATACCGACTGTGGTGTTATCGGAGCGGAAGCAAGAAAGGATATTCTTAACTATATCATAAATAAAGGAGCTATCTCCGTAGTGAATAGTTATCCAAGTGCCAACGAAGAACAAAATATCCCGAATGTATTTCGCTTTGCAGAATTTGAAAACGACCCTGTAAATCCGCTGACATATATGGATAAAAAGCCTCCCTTAACTACATACTGTGCCAAAGGACATCTCTCTACACCTATTATCCTTGGGATACGACCTCAACGCTTTGATAAAGAAGGGGAAAAAAAATGTGCCGAAATCATCATGAAATCTGTAATTACCGCTTTGCGAAATGGTTTACTATATTATTATTACGGCGATGTTATCCCATCGGAAGGGGAAGGGGCGGGTGAATACGGACCTATAAATCACATGTTCCCATTTACGCCTGTGGAAATCAACGAAGGCTATCTTATTGGCAAAGAGCGGATAATCACAACAGTCTCCAAAACATTCCAATGGCATAAAGAACCAAATATCTATCTTTTCGATTTAAAAGGTAGGCGGGTACCTCACGATTTTAAGGTGAATAAAGGCGAAAATCTGTTTCATATAGATATAACCCTTAATGATTGGAATCAGATTGCTATTATTGAGTAATTGCTGATATTAATTTGTCGCCTATTGTTGCCCCAGCATACTTCTTTACAATTTCTTCTAAATTATTCACAGGTATAATTGAAACTTTGTAAGGTGGCTCAAAGGCAATACCCTCTCCCGATGTGTTCCCTTTAACAGATATAAATCGATTATTTTGTACAGTTACAGCGGTAAAAGCTTTCTGTGACAAATGAATCGGCTCATTCACATCTATAAAAACATTGTATTCTACCCTTAAATCTGCTTCGGTCCCCGCTAAAATACAATAACTATTCCCTGTGCTTGTGTAAAGATTATTCAAAACATGCACCTGTCCAAATCGGACGCGAGGCATACGCGACTCCACACCCTCTGCCCACCAATTGTATATCAGAGTAGTTTTCAGCTTTCCCCGATCCGATATTTTTTCGTCCGAATTACCAATAAGCGTTGAAAGTTTATGATCTACTGACGCAGATGTATAGTGGAACTTACACCATGAGACTGTAATATAGTTAGAGCCATTGACAATATCCACATTTCCATCCTGACCATCATATACATCCAAATGGTCTAACCATATATTCGTTGAATTATCTATCGTAATACAATCGGGACCATCCACATCAATGGCACCAGGTCCTTGGATAGTTACATTTCGGATGATAATATTGTTTGCATCTCTAATATAAATGCTACCTTTCAATAAAGATGTTTCTAAACCAATAATAGTTTTGTTTGAACGAACATGTATTTTCGTAGTAAGCCCTTCTCCTATAGTTCCTTTAATAATTATCGTTTTAGCTCCTTCTGAGAATGCCTGCTTCTGAAAATCTTCTACTGTTGTAACCGTAATGGCAGGTGTTTGTCCTCCTCCGGATATGCCCCCATTCTCAGAAGCCCAGCCCGGTGCAGAGGATAAATATATCAAATTTTCATACGGCTCACCCCGACAACTTACAGATAACAATAAAAAGGAAAGGGTAAAAACATTTTTTATATTCATCTTTTCCTCTCACTCAAAGTATGCAATGCTTGAAAAAGATACAATTCCACCAATAGGATCGGGAGCCTGACCGTAGTGTAGAAATTCTGCACGATGGGCTATACCTTTTATAACTTTCAGTGTCGAATAAATGGAATATAGGCCACATACTTTACGACTATTTTTATCCTTCATCACGGAACGGAAAAATCCTTCTGGGTCTATACTTAACGCCACTTGTATATCTTCATCATCACGGTCTTTGACTCGATTTCGTATCTCTTCGGTTATGTCAAAAGAATCACCAAATCGTTTCCCAACATGTGCCCAATCCACAGCAGACAAAACCAATACGCGTTCCCCACTTTCTTCAATATAGCGGATACATGTTTGTAAAAATTGCTGTATTTCTGAAACACCTTCCGGAGAAATCCCTTCATCCTCAGGCAGAGGTGCACATAAAACAGGGACTATTTGTATCTTTGTACCAAATAGATAATTCAACATTAACACTTGAAACTCAATGGAATGTTCCATACGGTGCATAATCTCGGATTTAAATAAGTCCAATCCCGAGCTTTTCGCTAAATATTCCACGCAATCCTGGTTGGTTTTAATAGTGCCCAAGGGTGTGCTGTAATGCTTGCGTGTGAGAATATAAGGTGTTTCTCCTCCTTGATGGCTCACACCGAAAATAATTATAGTATCAGGCTTTTTACATTGATAAAGGCGATAATAAGCATGGGCATATCCCAATGCACCCCGATGAAAATCAATATGCGGAGCAATGAGACCAACCATGGATTCGTCAGAAGATTGTTGTTCATCCGGTAGAGGTCCTGGTCCACCCGTTCGAGTGAAGAGAGAAGCTAAGAAAGCCCCTAATTCGTGCTTTGCAGAGGAATAGGATTGCCCCGCATGATAAGGTAACCGAACCACCTGCTGTAAAAATTCTTGCTCTGTTTTATTTCGTATCTCCTCAAAGCGTTCATTGAGTAAAAAACCATGTTCATCAAGGAACTCCACTATGCGTTCAATTTGTTCACGAGGTATCAGAGCTCCTTGAAACTCACGAGCAAACTCTAACTGAATATCCCGCAAGGTATGCTTCCCATCTAAACATGCAGCAATAAAAAATGCAGCAGGTGAAAGTGTAATTTCTGTATTCACATATCCGAGCGGGTCATGAAGGCAGATAAGTGTTTGTTCCTGATGATGTATAGGAAACGCTTCTATATGCCGTAACGGCGGGTAAGGTTGGTTCTCATGGATACTCATAGATTATCCTAAAATTTAAAAATACCTGCAATCATTATAATACAAATTAGAGACCATATGCCCGCAATTTATATATAAGCGTCCGCCTGCTAATCCCTAATATTTCTGCTGCACGGGTTCGATTTCCACCCGCTTCTTTTAATGCATTTAAAATCGCATCCCTCTCTATTTCATCCAATCGCAGAGTAGAGGAGGGCTGTATCTCATCAGAAGGGGAATAATTCTGGATAACTTCCGGAAGGTCTTCGGGCATAATCATCGGACCATTAGCAAGAATAGCAGAACGTTCCATCACATTGCGTAATTCGCGAACATTCCCAAACCACGGGTAGCGAAGTAATAACCTTTGCACAGATGGAGATAAAGTTTTGTTATACGGCTTTAAGAAGGATTCCGCTATTGGTAAAATATCGTCTATCCTCTCTCTCAGAGGAGGTACATGAATGGTAATCACATGGAGCCGATAAAACAAATCCTGCCGAAATTTCCCCTCCTGCACCTCCACCCCCAAATCTCGGTTCGTTGCAGAAATAATACGAAGGTCCACCTGTATATCCTTTGTTCCTCCAATGCGTCGAAAAGGAGCCCCCTCTAAAACACGTAATAATTTAGGCTGAACCGATAAAGGTAATTCTCCTACCTCATCTAAAAAGAGTGTCCCCCCATGCGCTTCTTCAACTTGACCTTTTTGTTGTGTGAGAGCCCCTGTAAAAGCACCCGGTTCATGTCCAAACAAAATGCTCTCTGCAAGTGTTTCTGGCAAATGAGTACAGTCCACAACGACAAGCGGTTTTGTTTTCCGTTCACTTGACTGGTGAATTATCCTCGCCACCCATTCTTTACCCACACCACTTTCTCCTGTAATAAGAACAGTCGCATTGGTGGGAGCCACTCGAAGACAATCCTGAATAACTTTCCTCATAGCAGAACTATGACAAACAAAATCTTCTGGCAACTCCGTATCATCGGTACTGATGGGGGGATGAGTTCCAATGTGTTCTTGAATCACAGAAATTAATTCATCCAAATCAACCGGTTTCTCTAAATAATCTACAGCCCCTTTTTTAATGGCTTGAACTGCATCACGAATACCAATAAAAGCTGTAAGGAGTATAACAATAACTTCCGGAAACTGAGATTTTATTTCCGGCACTTTTTCTACACCATTGGCATCCGGCAAACGAACATCTAAAAGAACAAGATTCGCATGACTAAAAAGGGGCTTCGCATCGGTATAATTTGACACAGCAAGGACAGAAAAACCCGCTCGTGTTAAATATCGAGACAGCAACTCCCTCTGCGCATTATCATCATCTACAATCAAAATTACTTTTTCTGCGTTTTCTTTCTTCATAAGAATAATAACTGCATTCCAACAGTCCTATTTCATCATACTACAAAGTTACCCTATGCGTTCACCCTTCGAATATCGGAAATAGTAGCTCTCGTCCCATTTCCTTCCTGCGATTGGATAGAGAACTTCCAGCCATGTAGCAGAATAATCTCATTCACAATACTCAACCCGAGTCCCGTACCCCCCTTTCGTTTTGAATAATAGGGCTTTGTTACATGAGGTAAATCTTCATCTGAAATACCCCTTCCTGTATCTATTATATGAATTGCAACTGAATTATCTTTTGATTCCACACGAATAATAATCTCATCACCCTTTGAACAGGCTTGCACCGAATTTAAAAGTAAATTTAATAATGCTCGCCGAAGATATTCCACATCTGCTTCTACAGTCACATCTGCTCCTTCTACTTTAACTACAATTTCCTTATTTTTTACATCCATCTCCACTAAACTTATTAATTGTTTAACAATTGTCTTCAAAGAAATGGATTGAAGTTCAGGAGTATGAGGATGAGTTAATTCTAAAAAATTATTTATCTGACGGACAGAACGATCCGTTTCATCTATTATCTGAGTGGCATACCTATACTCACTTGAGTTTGGTTCCACTTCTTCTTGTATTGCCTGAGCCAACCCACGAACAATGCCTAACGGATTTTTTGTCTCATGGGCGAGCCCTGCTCCTATTTGGGCTAATTGTTCATTATAGCGTGCCTTCTCCTGAGCCAATTTCAATTCATAAGCGACCGACTCCTTCCGCTGATATAAATCCAAAACAAAAAATCCCAATATACTTATACCCATACTGAGTAATGTAAATATCGCAAACCGAATAAGGGTCCCTGTATTCATCCCCTTCAATTCCTGCGTACCTAAACAGACAACTAAATAAAAAGGACCTGACCCCCACTGACTCCACGGAACCATACTTTCATTTGCACAGGTTGGGTCAGGACACATCATCCCATAACGATGTTGTCGCCCTTTTTGAAGTTCTTCCATCGTAAGAGTCTGCGATAAAAAAACACATTCTTTATCCCAAAGAATCAAATTCTCTTGTGCAAAATTATTAAAAGGATGTGGGGGGATTTCTCCCGCACTGGCAATTACCTTCCCTTCATTATTAAGCAATCCCACAAATAAAATTCCGGGCAATAAAGAGGCACTGTTTATAATTTCTACTACCCTTTGGGCACGATAACAGCCCATACGCGTTTGAAGTGATAAAGATGCGGAAATGATATGTATTAATGTCTGTCCTCTCTCTATAAAAACCTGTTGATTGTGTTGCCGTTCCCTTATAAAAGAAAAAAAGAGGATACAGACAATTACACCCATAATGAGCACAATAAAAATAACCAGCAATTTTCTATTTGGCCAGGACATATTCCTTACAGCATAACTCCATGATAAAATAGAGCTTGCTCTTCACATGAAGAGCAAGCCGAACAATTATCGTTATCTACTTACTTGCAGGGCAACATTTCCTAACACATCTACCTCTACCATTACCGAAGGGGGTATTCGGGCAGGGGCAATTATCACATCTGCCATCATTGTTGGTATCTACGAAATTGCCACAGCATTTGCCATTGCCTTTCCCGTAGCCACCCGGGCAGGGGCAATTATCGCATCTGCCATCATTGTTAGCATCTTTGAAATTGTCGCAGATACCATCGCCATTTTTGTCTACATAGCAATTGGCTTTGCAATTTCCTCTTTGCCCGCCCTGTCCGTTACCTTGTGCCATGACAACACTATTTAGCACAAGGGCTACCACAAGAATACCGAGTGTGATGAGTAATTTCTTTTTCATATCCTTACTCCTTATTGTTAAAGTTTATTTCATTCACACTATATAATTAGCAACCTTTATGCCAACATATTATCAATAGTTTACAGTGTTTTCCTATGCAAAACCTGCACTTGATATTACGAAACTCTGCAATTTTTGCATACCCATATATGCATTTTAGGGTTTTATTGCTTTTATAGTAAATTAACATGAAAATTTGGTATCATATATAATATAAAATAGAATATAAAATAGAATTAAGGTTATCTATTTCTCACAAACAAAAAAACGATTAAAGGCAATGGGTAAATTTTCTCTTTTATTAATAATTATAATCGGACTAATTGTTCAAACTGCATCTGCAGTCCCATTGAGTTTTACAGAAGCTGTGGCAAAAATGGAAGCAAACAACCCTGCCCTTGCTTCTGCAGAAGAAGAAATTCTTCAGAAGGAGGAAGAATTAAAATCCGCTCAGGGACTTCGCTATCCAAAAGGAGAATTAGAAATGAAACAAACCTTTTTGAATTCTCCCATTGAAATTAGTATAGACCCGATACCCTTTTCGTATGAAGTGCAGGAGAAACAATTCACAAAAGGACAAATCAAATTAAGTTTACCGATTTACACAGGAGGCCGTATTTCCGCAGCCAATGAAGTTTCCAAACATCGTAAAACAGAAGCAATAGCCCAGAAGGAATGGACACGATTCCAACTACTCACAGAACTGGCTCAGCGCTATTATGGACTGAACCTGGCGAGACAGAATTGTAAAGTGCAGACTTTAAAAAGAGAATTAATGGAAAAACATGTAGACCGTGCGGAACGGCTGTTTCGCGAAGGGATTATCGCTAAAGTGGAATTGCTTCATGCTCAGGTAGAATTGGCAAAAGCAAAACAGGAAGAAGCCTCTGCCCAGAGAGATATATCCATAATTATGGAAGGCTTAAATAATCTCCTCTTTGAGAACGATACTTGGGAACCCTCTTCAGAACTTTTCATTTTGAACAGTGACCCTCCCATAGATTCTTTCAAAGAGAGTATAAACGATACTCATCCTGCTATGTCCATCCTTTCTTCAAAAGTAGCGCAGGCAAATGCAGGTGTTAAAGCAGAAAAAGGTGCCAATCGTCCCACCGTATATCTTTTCGGAATGCATGAAGTCTTCAAGGATGACCTGACCCTATTAGATCCGACTTGGGCAATGGGTATCGGACTAAATTATACTTTCTTTGATGGTTTTCAGGGGAAACATAAAACCGCTTCTGCTAAAGCACTGGTACGAAAAGCAGAATACATGCGGATAAAAATAAAAAAAGACCTTGAAAGCCTCGTTATTAAAAGATATGAAGAGATGAAAAAAGCACGGGAACAATGGGAAAGTTTTGATACTACTTTGCAGTTGACTGCAGAAAACTTGCGCGTCCGAACCAAAGCATTTGAAGAAGGTGTCAGCACCTCTATAGAAGTCGTAGATGCAGTATATCAACATTCTCGTGCACAATTGGGACGATTAAAGTCCGCTTACGATTACGATGTTGCCCTGTTTCAATTACTGGAAGCGAGTGGACAATCATCACGCTGGCAGGATTTAATGAGCCAGGTTCAAGTAATTGAAGCCGAGGATGAAAAAACACTACCTCCATCATAAATGAGAAATGATACCGTGATAGATTATATCCAGAAGGGATATTAAAAATGCGTCATCCAAGATTAGTTGCTTTCTTTGTGTTCATGATAAGCCTCTTTGCAATTTCTTTCCTTTCGTATGTTTTCATACAACCTCAGCCTTTTTATCTTCAGGGAGAGGTCGAAACAGACAAGATAAATGTTTCAGCAAAAGTTCCGGGGCGGGTACTTGAAATTATTGCAGAGGAAGGACAGCGTGTAAAAAAAGGGGATGTCGTTGCCATTTTAGACCGTCCCCAATTAGAAGCGAAGAAAAAACAGGCGGAAAGTGCTCGCACCGCAGCACAAGCACAGTTCGAAAAAGCAGAAAAAGGGGCTCGTGAAGAACAAATTCGTATGGCTTACAATCAATGGCTTCAAGCCCAAGCAGGCAAAGAATTAGCAGAGAAAAGTTTCCAACGGATACAGAAACTATTTGAAGAAGGAGTCGTCCCCGCTCAAAAACGTGACGAAGTAGAAGCACAATACAAAATGGCATGCCGTTTAGAGGCAACTGCAAAGGCTCAATACGATATGGCGATTAATGGCACACGAGAAGAAGACAAAAAAACGGCGGAAGCGTTGGTTCAACAAGCATCAGGTGCGGTACAGGAAGTAGAATCTTTAATTGACGAAGTAAGTGTAACCGCACCGATTGACGGAGAAATATTAGAACATATTGTTTATCCCGGCGAAATTGCCTCCGCAGGTATGCCCATCCTAACGATGATAAACACAGATAAAATCTGGGTTACTTTTAATGTCCGTGAAGACCAGATGAAAAGACTAAAAATGGGACAAACGATAGCAGGAATGATACCTGCACTCAATCAGCGTGTTATCGAAATGGAAGTATATTACATATCCCCCTTAGGCGAATTTGCCACTTGGCGAGCCACCAGTGCCTCCGGCGGATTTGACTTACGTACCTTTGAAGTTCGTGCCAAGCCCTTACAAAAACCAGAAGGACTTCGACCCGGAATGAGTATCGTTGTACCATGGGAACGACCCGACAAAGAAGCGGAGTGGGCAATTTTTATTCGTGAAAAAATGGATAATTTTATTCGAAGGTATATTTCCAGAAAAGGAAGTTCCTGATGTTTACATCCCTGATGCGTGTTCTACGAAGGGAACTTCATATCATTGCCCATAGCCCCTTTTATTATCTCTTCACCTTCATTTTGCCTATATGCAGTTTCCTTATTATGTATTTTATCTTTTATCAGGAAATACCACGGGATTTGCCCATCGTAATATGCAATCGGGACAATTCTAATTTAGCCCGAAAAATCATTCGTTCTGCGGATGCGTCCCCCTCACTGAAAGTTGCTTTCATCACACCCAATTTTAATGAGGGAACACAATGGCTTCGCGAGGGTAGAGCCTATGCTTTCCTATATATCCCGGACGACTTAGAGCAAAAATTGAAAGGAGATAAAAAAGAAGCCGTAGTTGCTTACTATAATAATCAATGGATGTTGACCAGCAGTTTAATTAGCCGTGCCTTGCGTGATGTTGTCGGTAGGGTTACCTATCAAGAAGAATTTTTATTCCGTGCACAACGAGGTGACCCCCCAAAAAATATCACCCAATATGCCACACCTATACGACTCGATGCTCAACCTTTGTATAATCCCAACCTTAACTATCGCTTCTTCCTATTACCGGCGCTCTTGCCCACCATGATGCAGGCTTTCATCATTATGGTAATGATACGCGCCTTCGGTTCAGAACTAAAACATGGAACCGTTAAAGAATTTATGGAGAAAGCAGATGGAAACTACTGGATTGCTATCATCGGAAAATCTATTCCCTACACAGTGGGATTTACCGCACTCACCCTTTTTATGTTAACTCTATTAGTATATGGTGCGAATGTCCCTTTTGAAGGGAACTTAAGTTTTGTAATCATTTCAAGCATCCTCTTTGTCCTTGCATATCAAAGTATCGGCTTCGCTTTTGTATCTTTAACCTCAAATCTACGTATGGCAAATAGCCTTGGCGGATTTTACGCAGGTCCCGCATTCGCCTTTGCGGGCATCACTTATCCTGTCATTGGAATGCCCCTGTTTGCAAAAACATGGAGCTACTCATTACCCATAACCCATTACTTGAAAATAATACTCGAACAGGTAATTCGTGGAGTTCCCACATCAGTATCCGTTCCCAACATGCTTATCCTTTTTGCCTTTTTCCTCTTTCCTCTTATTCTTTTCGCTCCGAAATGGGAACGATTTGCTAAAAATCCGGAATACTGGGGCAAGATATGAAATACTTTTGGCAAATATTAAAAGAAGAATACATTGCTATTTTTAGTGACCCCGGAATCTTATTAATTGTAATAGCCGGACTAACAGTATATACAATGGTATATCCCATCCCTTATGTCAGAGAAGTACTTAAAGAAGTTGATGTAGTCGCAGTAGATAAAGATAATACCGCATTAAGTAGAAAACTGTTAAGGTGGATAAGTGCAACCGAAGAGGTTAATCTTTGCTATCGTGTTGCTAACTTTGCAGAAGCGAAAGATTATGTTACCGCCGGGAAAGCCTATGCAATTATTGTTATCCCCGATGAATTTGAAAAAAAAATATTAACCCGACGACAAGCAGTTGTGCAGTTATTTGCAGATTCAGCATACTTCTTAATCTATCGTCAGGTGTTTACAGGCGTATATAAAGCCACCGCAACACTCTCTGCTGGAATAGAAATTCGCAGGATGACCGCAGAAGGATTAACCGAACCGTATGCTAAAATGAAATGGAATATTTTAAATACCGATGTCCGTGCACTGTTCAATCCCGCAGGAGGATATGCCACTTATGTCGTGCCCGGCGTTCTTATGCTGATATTACAACAAACATTGTTGATTGGTATCGGCATACTAACGGGAACAAGACAGGAACAATTTGAGCCTTTGCCCGTTTCCGAAAAAACAAAAAAACCGATTCTTTCCTATATTATTCTGGCGCGAGGTTTCGCTTATTTCAGCATGTATATCTTCTTCCCTTTATTTTATATCAGTGTTGTTTATCGTATTTATAACCTACCTCAAACGGGGAAGCTGCTGGAACTTATGCTTTTCCTCATTCCTTATGTCTCTTCCATCATCTTATTAGGTTTTTCCTTATGCACCTTATTTGTAAGCCGTGAAATATCTATCCCTGCACTCATTTTTACCTCAATGCCAGCCGTATTATTGGTCGGTTTTGCCTGGCCCCTCGAAACCATACCTCAATGGTTACGAATATTTTCTCTTCTCTTCCCCAGTACAAGCGGTTCCGCAGGATTCGTCCGTATAAACCACATGGGAGCCTCACTTTACGAAGTCCGCTGGGAATGGTTTACTCTATGGGCTTTAAATTTCCTTTATTTTACAACAGCATGGCTCTCTTTTCGCTTATATAATTACCGCGTGAGAAAAAAACAGCTCCCTTCCCTTCCAAATTAAATATTTTTTTAAAAGACCGCTATGCGGCCTAATATTATAGCCCCAGCAAAAATTGAGAAAAACCAGATAAAAAGAAAAACCACTACAAACTCGTTGAATTGATAAAATATATTAGTGAATAAACTCACTTATTCAAAATTCTTAAATAGAAACCTATATGATACTTCCCGTCTTTTTAATAATATTTTCTGCCATGCAAAGGAGTTCTACCCACTGAATATTGTAGTAGCGAGGATTATGGAAGTCCGCATGGATACCACTTTTGATTTTACTAACCATTACCTGGATAGCCTCCTCAACGCTCACCTGAGGTCTAAAACCTAAAACCTGTTCCGTCTTCTTTGTTGATACCCGATAACTCCGTCCCAGCGTTGAACCGTACTCTACTTCTATTTCAATGTTCATCCCGTTCTCACGAAATACTTTTCGAACCCAATGGGCTAATTCAAGTATTCTGTAATTTTTATAAGAAAGATTAAATATTTGATTCCCCACAACTTTTAGGTCTGCCTGAAGACAAGCGACATAAGCATGGGCTATATCCGTTACATCAATTAAAGGTCGCCACATTTCACCTCCACAATGCACGGTCAACACACCTTTATCAAACGCAGATTTCACAAAGGTATTTACAACAAGGTCATACCTCATTCGAGGACTCCAACCATACACCGTCCCCTGTCGTAGTAGCGTTGGACAAAAATCAGGCCCTGCCAACTTTAATAATTCTCTCTCTGCATTATATTTACTCACGGCATACGCCGCACGCGGTTCCACGGGACTCTCTTCATCTTGCAAAATATCTTCCGCTAATAATCCACGGTCATAAATGGAACAACTGGACGCAAAGATAAAACGTTTTATCCCCTTGCGTTTACAGTGTTCCCCCAAAATTGCCGTAGCCTCCGTATTTAATTTCTTATTGGCTTCTGGATTAAATTCTGCCATAGGGTCGTTACTCAATCCTGCCAGATGAATAACCCCGTCTACATCCTCTAACCAGGTCGGGTCAAACTGATACAAATCACCCTGAATACATTCAATGCGATTTTTAACCTCATCCAAACCATCATCTCCGAACAAAAATTTGTCCACTACCCGAACTGCAAATCCATGATTTAACAATTCACGCACAGCCACAGCACCAATATAACCGGAACCACCTGTTATCAATATCATGCCTTTATTCCTTTTTTTAAAATTGGGTTGATGACTGTATTATGGCACAAATATAGTTCTCGTTTCTTTTTGTATTAAACCAGCATAATCCGTAACCATGAATGTAATGGTATGCATTCCCGAGGGGAGATCCTCATCTTGCTCCCAACGCAATACCCCACGAGGTCCATCATATTCACTTAATAGCCATTTTTGATTACAATATATATCTGCTCGGGCAATACCACTTCCCACATCAGAAACAGATGCCGAGAGGGAAGGTCTTTTCGTCGGTTGTTTCTCAGTATTTATCGAAACATCTGTTATTCGTGGGGGGACATCATCTCGAATTAATGCAAAAGTGCCCCAGTCTGATACAGAACCCATAACACTATTTCCAATCCATTTTGAATCCACCCGTGACCATGATGACCCCAACTTACGGTATATATGTATCCTCTCCTTAGATTGTATTTGCTCTCGAATATTCATTTGAATCAGAACCGCTTCTGCCATAGGAACATTATAAGGTTCTATTTTCCATGCTTTTGATGCCATTACAAGCCCATCAGGAACTTTCTGTGCGGATAAGGGAGAAACAGAAAGCCATAAGATACCATATGGTGCATTAGACGGGATATCTATCTGCAATTCATCAAAAATAATGGGAGCAACCTTATCTTTCATCCTTCCTACATATATCGTTTTTTCCCATACTGGCATAGAGGGATGCGATATCTGAAAAGTATACTTGCCCGATACAGGAGGTTCCCAGGGTAATTCATAAATATTATTCGTCCGACGGATAGGACTTAACGGAACAGTCCCCTGTTCAGAAACACAATTAACTTTTGGTGCTTCTTGGAGTGTTGTAGAAGGTAATCTTATTTCAATAACAAGAAACTCGGGAAGGTAATGAATGGAAATATCACTTTTATCCACCTTTTTCTCGAGGAGAGTCTCTTTTGTATTTGTAATATAAAGGGGCACTTGCGTTTTATTCCGATTAAAATCTTCAACCTCAATTTGAAGGTGTTCCTCACTATCACACACTATTAAGCCTTTCTTCGCCTGTCTATAATTCGGTGATTGATTCCCCGGCCATTGCCATAACAACCAATATATCGGATTGGAAATATAAGGATAAAAAGCAACTACCGCATCTCGATAAGTATTGTAATCCACAATATCCTGCTGAACCGTTGATAAAACCGTATCCGTAGTTTTCAATGAAATGCGATAAGGTCCTAACTTACAGGTACCTGATTCCGGGTCTATTACAGAAACAGCAAATCCTAACACCCCTTGCGCATTGACCACAACAGGGAATGATGTTTTTTCATTAATAGGAACTTCCAATGGGAGACAGCGCCCATTAATAGTAGTTTGAATACTGCCGGGAACGATCAAAATAGATGTTATTTGGGGTTGGTTGTGGTCTATCCAGCGGAAACCATATTCCCATGGATTTAAGCAGGTAATCCCATCCTTCGCACGAAGTTCAAAGTGCAAATGCGGTGCTTTTGTCCCGGATTGTCCTGTATACGCAACTATAGAACCTTTTTTAACAGGAAGTTCATTCTCTTTCAATGTTAGGTCAACAGAAAAACCCTGTTTTTGATGCTGTATTTTTCTCAAATAAGATTGATACGGTTCTGCAAAGGAGTGGAGATGAGCATAAATCCCAATAATTCCCGAGCGAAATTGAATATAAAGCACCCGACCATAGCCCCAGGGTCCGCAACGCATTCGCATAACATAGCCATCATCAACCGCATAGACCGGTGTCCCCACACGGGCTCGATAATCCACACCCATGTGAAAACGTCCATCCCGATACTCGCCAAAAGAGGATGTGGCATATAAATTCCCTTGTAAAGGAGGTATATAAGATTCTTCCGCATAGATAAAAAAGATAAACAGAAAAATGACTATCAAAGATAAAAAAACAACCTTCATCACTTCTTATTTTTTCTTAGATGCTGGTTTATTCGCTGAGGAAGGAGTCGTTGCCTGTTTCTTCTGTCCCAGAGATTTATCCTCACGAGACAATTTTTCAAGAATAGGGTCAAAAGCAAGAAAAATCTTTACTTTACTCGGGTCATTTAAATAAGGTCGGCAAAATTCAAATATCTTTTCATCGATTTTTTGCTCCATTAAAATATTTTTTATCTTTTCTTTTACTTGTTCAAAAGTTACCTTCTCTTTTTCTTCGCGTTCCAATAACTTAAATAAATGCCACCCTAACGAACTTTTCAAAACAGGGCTCAAGTCTCCTAATTTCATTGTCGGTAAAACCTGAACTAAAAATGGCGGTAACGCTTCGATGGGAATCCAGCCCATATCGCCCCCCTTCTGTCGGTCGGGTGCTTCAGAGACCGAACGAGCAACTGCTTCAAAATTTTCCCCTGCTTTTATACGAGCCAATGCTTTTTCCACTTCTTTTTGAGCTTCTTGCCATGCCTTTTCATCCGCTGTCTTTGCGTTCGGTTTTGGTTGTTTAAATATCTGCTGTAAATGGACCCGCGACTGCTTTACAAACAATTCCGGATTATCATCATAAAATTTTTTTACCTCGCTTTCCGTTACTGTAATTTTATATTCACCGGCAAGGGCTTGTTTCATTTTCTTCAATATTAAATTTTTACGGGTCCTTTCCAAAAAACTTTCCATCGTTTCCCCTTTGGCTTTCAAAATCTCCTCCATACTCGGCGGATTTTTACCCGCAGAACGGGCTTCCTCTTGTATATCTTTTATCTGTTCATCAACCGCTTTTTTAATCTCATCATCTGTTGCAATGAATTTCCGTTTTAGCGCCTCCTGATATAAAATTTCCCGTTGTGCTAAATTGGTTATACATCGAATGGCAATACGGACGCGTTCCTCATCCTTAATATCTTTCTGTCCTGTTCCTGCTACATATTCCAATAATTCCAGATGATACCTCATCAAAAATTCCTCTCTTGATATAGGGGTCCCTAACACCAGCGCCACAGGACCATCTGGAACCGACTTCTCAACAACATCCATCTTCGATAGATCCGGTGCCTGTGACATTCCCCATGAAGTTATAATGAAAAATATAAACACAAAAAAGAACCTACGAAACATAAAATCATCCTTATTTAATTTGTATCTTATTCTTGCTTTTTATTCTTTTGTTTCTTCCACCTCGTTATCTGCACTTTGTGTCGTTTTTAATAACCACAAACTGTAATAAGTCAAAATACCCGTAATACCATAAGTAATAACAAAGGTCAAAGCACATAAAACAAACATCGAACCTATCGCTATGGAACGCCCTATCATTTGAATAATGAGAAAGAAGAACAGGACGATAAGAGTAAAAAACAATCCAACAATCATTGCAACACGATTCGGGTCCAGATGCACAATAACCGGCTTATTCCTATCCAGCAAAGGCTTAACATCTGGATAATTCAGATTGTTAATATTATTTTTTTCATCCTTTTTCATCTTCCAACAATTTGCTTTTTTTCTACTCTTATATAAATATACAAAATTTCAACTGCTGTTCACACTTTTAAATTTTATCTATTATTCATTCCCAATTAATTATTACGAATATAAAGTGTATGTCTATTTATTACTTTTCAAAGATTTCATTTAATAACAATGGCTTAGAGTCTTTGTGGGGCAAAAAATTTTACTATTTATAGAAGTATCATAAATAAAATAAAAAGGAGGGGGGCTATATGGAACCTGTATTTTATTCTATTGAAAATGGGGAGAAGTGGCTAACACCTTTTGAAAAGAGACAATGGAGGGAAAAATACAAAGCATTGCAAAGATGGTTTGATAAGAAGGGGATAGAATCCTCTCCGTGGTTGCAGGTGCGTATACGTGAATTCCTTATCATAACATCCTTTATCCAGAGGTTAGAACAGGAACTTTTACTGTCTTCAACCTCATCAAAGGTGGAAAGTAAAATTGAAGGGAATGACCCTCATAAAAAGGTAGAAAAAATAAGTTCTTCTATCCAAAGTTATGAGGTGCTATTTAAATATTTTGAACGGCAACGGAAATTGGTACAGGAGTTTGAAGAATTGAAACCTACGGAAACAAAAACATCCCCGATGAGTATTGCAGAACTTGTACAGGATTTAGCAAATTGTGCCCGTGAATGGGAAAAAGGGAATGGGAAAATGCAAGAAGAGACGATTCAATTGGAAGAGGATAATAAAGCTATCCTGAATTGTGAGAGGTAAGACTATTACTTCATTTAGATTTTTGTTTTCATAGCCATGATTTACATGAATGGAGCCGAATAGAAACAAATTGCTTTATTTAAATTTTTTTATCTGTTGCCATAGTGAAATCTATTTTACATAAAAATTTGATGCAGGGACATGAAAAAAATAGAGGTAAATTACAAAATATTTTGGTAAAATAGTAGGAAATATGTTTGTATCAAAAACGAATTGGATGAGGAATATTTTAAGAATGTTTCGACGGTATTTGATAATAGGGATTTCTCTCCTTTTCCTTTTTTCCGCAGGTTGTGCAACGACTTCCTCCCGATTCAAACCTCAAGCGGGTTCGCGTTCGGAGATATTGACATTGGAAACAAAGGGATATTGTCCTTGCGGGAAATGTTGTAATTGGAAAAGGAACTGGTATTTTCGCCCTGTAGTAGCACACGGTCCCAATAAAGGGAAACCGAAGAAGGTTGGGATGACTGCCAGTGGTGTCAAAGCGAAAAAGGGAACTATTTCAGCAGATATAAGTCGGTTCCCATTCGGCACGATTATGTACATTCCGGGATATGGTTATGGTCGTGTAGAGGACCGTGGAGGAGGGGTAAAGGGGAACAGCGTAGACCTGTTTTTTAAGAAGCATAAAGAGGCATTACGCTGGGGTAAGCAGACTAAAAAAGTGAAGGTGTGGTATCCACCGGGCAAATAACCTTTCTTTTCAAATTTATCCATAGGGGGCTATTCTTATGTCATCTGTAAGGGATAACTTATTTCGTTTACTTCAAAATCGAACTTTGTTTGCCTACCGCTTCTTTCGTGATGTAAACGGGAAACCGTGGCAGGTTCGTGGTTATCAGCGGGAATCGTTGGAATCGAATGCATTGCGAAAAGTGCACTGCGACGGTAGGGATGTGGGAAAGACCTCAGAGATAGAAATTATTGCTTGTTGGGCTATGGTGAATTGTCCCGGTAAATCTATGTTAATTGCAACACAATGTGAGAATCATTTGTTCCCCATTATGAATCGGTTAGCGAGGCGTTTTGAAACGACCCCCGAGTTTGCAAGTGGGATTGCAGAATTGCGTCGTTCCCCTTCTTATTTCATCCGCTTTGTTAACGGATTTACTTTGTGGGGACGCATTGCAGGACCGAGAGGGATTAATTTTCAGGGGATGCATGTGGACTGGCAGATTGTAGATGAGGCACAGGAGATGACGGAAACGAGTTGGGGCGAGTTATATCAGGCTTTGAATGGAGGTGGGAAAAGATGGGTTTATGGTGTGCCAAATGGACTACGGAATACTTTTTATCGGATAACCTTTTTAACCGATGCGGAACAATACCACTGGCCCAGTTATTTCAATCCTGAGTTTACAAAAGAGAAGGACGAAGAATTGGCTTTATTATATGGGGGGCGTGATAGTCCGGGGTATGTGCATCGCGTATTGGGATTGCATGGGGAGCCTATGAATGCGGTGTTTAATTTGGATGATTATCTGACATGTGTAGATGAAAGTTTGCCTAATCATGAAATCCGACTTAAAGGGTCGCAAATACATTTAGAGTTACCCGAACCTGTGTCTAAGGGAATGTATTATTTAGGGTGTGATTTAGGTTTTTCGAGAGATCCGTCGGAATTTATGGTATATAAAAATGACCCCCCTTATTTTATCTGTGTCTTGCGTGTGCATTTAGAAAATGTAACCTATGCATATCAGCAGGCGGTTATACAGGAATTGGATAAAATTTTTCGTTTTTGTAAGATAGGGATTGATTGTGGGAACAGTGGAAGAGCGGTCGCTCATCAATTAATGATATTAGGAATGGATTGGGAACAACGGATATATGCATTTGAATTCGGAGGAATGATAGAAACGGGGCAGTTATCTGATGGAACGGTTCAACGACGACGAACGAAGGAATGGATGACGGAACTGTTGCAACGGAGACTGGCTGAACATACGATTATATTCCCCAAAAATGCGGAACGGGAACAACAATACGCAAATCATACTTTTTTGTTGAATGCTCAGGGACAGTATGTATATTCGAAGGGGAACGACCATATTATTGACGCAGACCGATGTGCTTTGTTGGCGTGGTATTTAGACACGCATGCAAAGGGGGAACGTGAGGTAAGGGTGAGACCTCGTGTGTGGGCGTTTTAAAGGGTCGGACTTAACCAAGAGAGGAGAAATACGCCTCTAATTTATCTGTTAAATCCACACGCAGAGTGGCAATTTTTAAATCATTCAGGTTAAGGAACTGAGTAGAAGGATGCTGTAGGAAAACAATATTCTCTGTTGTAGGGAAAAAATTATAACCCTCTTTCGAAACAATTAAATTGGATAGGCAAAGGATATGCGTCTGGGTGCGTAGTTCTTCCATAGGGGTGAGTGTTGGGTCATGATGAGCAAAAGATAGGACTGCAAACTCATCGGGAATATCCCATTTTTGGAGAATCAAAAGACTCACTAAGGGATGGAACTGCATCAGCACTTCTTGAGTCAATGGAGGACTTGCAATTAATTGAGTAAACGCAGGGGATTTTACCTCATTTAGAATTTGAAGTAAAACGATATGCCCGACATCATGAAGCAATCCAGCAAGAAACATCACTTCCGGATGAGGTTCCGCAACGAGAAGTGCTAATTCATACGAAGCATGAGCAGTAGCCACGGAATGTTTCCATAATTTATGAAATTGTTCATTTAACTTTGGATTTTGCGATTGGAATATTTTCTGACTGGCATAAACCTGTGCCATATTCGTCAGGGTCTGTAAACCTAATCGTGAACATGCTGTTAGCAGGTCTTTAACTTCCTGCAAGCCTGCATAATAAGCACTGTTTGACATTTTTAGGATTGTCATGGATAAAGAGGGGTCTTCCTGAATAATAGAAACAAGTTCCGAAAGGGAAACATCTGGCTTTTGAATTGTATCTAATAGTTTCTGCCCAATACGAGGTATAACCGGGATTCGTTCAATATATTTTGATAGATGTTCAAAGATTTGTGCCCCAATCGAATTAGGTTGGAGAATAGACCGTACATCGGTGTAGTTGTTAAAAGGTTGAACCCTATTCTTTGTTCCTTGCATCTGTATCCATAAAGGATTATGGCATTCCTGGCAAATCCATAATAGCCACTTACGCATTTTTTGGGGAGGCGAAATGATTGTCTGACAAAAGGGACAAGTTACATTCATACCGTTAGTCCTTATTCCTTTCTTACGAACATAGTGTCATAATCTGTCGAATGGAACGCAGATTAAAGGTTCTGGGTGTATGTTTAATCACCTCTTCGTATGTGGTGGTTCCACGGATGACTTTGGAAATAGCATCTTCTCGCATACTGATGAGTCCTGTGGAATCCACACTAATCCGCCTTATCTCATGGGCGGGCTTTTTCTGAAGTATAGCTTCTTTTACCTCCTCATTTAATACCAATAACTCATACGCGCCGACCCTACCACGATAGCCTGTATAGGAACAGTGTTGACACCCTTTCCCTCTTTTATATTCATACTCTCGCACTTCTGCATAGTCCAGTCCTAATGACTGTGCTTCCCTTGCAGTAGGAATGTAAGGGACAATACATTTGGGACAGATACGACGGAGTAATCGCTGAGCCAATACGGAGATAACCGTGGAAGAAATCAGGAAAGTCTCTATATCCATATCAATCAGTCGCAAGAGACCTCCGATTGTATCTTCGGTGTGGAAAGTAGAATATACTTTATGGCCGGTCAACGCCGCTTGAATAGCTACCTGTGCGGTTTCACGGTCACGAATTTCACCAATAACAATAATATCCGGGTCCTGTCTTACAATTTCACGGAGGGTTGATTCAAAAGTGCGGTTGACTTTTTCATTAACGGAACATTGAACAATTCCATTAATTGTAAACTCCACAGGGTCTTCTACGGTTATGATTTTTCGGGATATATCATTTGAGTATGCGATGCTGGCGTATAATGTAGTCGTTTTACCGGAACCTGTGGGTCCTGTAATTAATACCACTCCTGTAGACAAGTCTAAAACATCATAACGATACCGCTCTAACATTCCGCGGTTCATTCCTAACTCGTCTAACGCGACCAGAGCCAGTTCTTTATTGAGAACACGCATTACTGCTGATTCACCATAAACCGTCACATATATGGAAAGTCGCAAGTCAATTTCTTTTCCTTTGTATGGGAAAAGGATACGCCCACCCTGATGACGCTGATGTTCTGTGATATTACAAGCTGCCATGATTTTAATACGGGATATGAGACGCGGAAGCATGGTTAACGGCAGGTCAGTATGATAGACCAGAACACCATCAATTCGATAGCGGATTCGTATTCTATCAGCCATGGGTTCAATATGAATATCACTTGCACGGCGTTCGATAGCGGTTATAAGGAGATGGTCTACGAGCTGAACAATATTATCATCGCCGACATGGGTTTCGCCCGGAACTTGGGTTGTCTGTTGACGATATTCCTCAAATGCATGGATAGCTTCTTGAATAGAGTCCTGCGGACCCAAAGCGATATTATATTGTCCGGGGAATATATCCTGTATGGCTTGCTTGACTTGCTCGTTATGTATATCGCTGACCACAACTGTAATACTGCCATCTTCTTCCTTTGAGAAAGGGATAAAATTATACTTCTGCAAATAAGTTGGGGAAACACCCTGCAAAAGGCGTGGGTCAATCATCGGAAATTCTGGCTCTATGAACGGCACACCCATCTGGTGAGCCAAATTCCGAAGTAAGGTGCGTTCATTTATAGCCCCTAATTCAATAAGTGCTTGACCGAGTCGGATACCTCGTTCTTTTTGTAGAGCCAGTGCAGAATTTAATACCTCCGGAGTGACAATCCCCTGCTCCAATAGTAAATCTCCTAAGCGAAGATTTCCTCCATGCTTCGTAATAGCTTGATTAATTGCCTGACGGGTTGCATAGCCTAATTCAATCAAGACATCACTGAGATGTTTCGGCTGTTCTAATAAACTCTGAATACGCAAAGCACGTTTTAACTGTTCTTCTGTGATAATACCTTCTGCTACTAAAGCCTGCCCCATCGGCGAACTTAACTTTCCCTCTATGTTTTGGCTCATGTTCTACCCTTGTAGAATGTTATATACATTTTAATAGTGAATGTGTAAATAGTAAAAAAAAATGGTGTGTTCGTTCAAATAAAAGGGTAGAGACCTTTGAATAAAACCTTTTTTCTATATTTCAATGTTCTATATTTTATAAACCTATTCCACTCCTTTGTAGTTGATTTTTTTTACCTTTTACCTCCAGTTTCCACAGGTGGCTATGATATTAGACCCCTTTCGAGGTATTTTTATAGAGGGTAATCCACATTTTTTTTACAGATAATTCCATGTCATAGGAACACTTATCCAGAGATTTCATTTGTTTTGTTTAGAAAAACAGAATGAAAAACATTTTATAAACTATAAACATATTTTCTGAAATTATCATATATTCATAGGTTTGATATGTAATGCACAGATGGCAAGGGCAAGGGCATCCGCGGAATCATCAGGTTTGGGAAGTGAATCTAATAGTAAAAGTCTTTGCACCATCTTTTGTACCTGGATTTTCTCTGCTTTACCGTATCCGACAAGGGCTATTTTAACTTCGGTGGGACTGAATTCCACCACAGATATTTGTTGATGGGCGGTAGCGAGTAGTAGAACGCCTCTTGCCTGAGCGACATAAATACCATTCGTTACATTTTTTTCAAAATAGAGGCGTTCTATGGCAATGGTATCGGGCTTATATTTTATTATTAAATCCTGTGCAGACTGGTAAATGATAGCAAGTCGTTCGGGGATAGGTTTTGTCGCAGGGGTTCGGATAACTCCGTGGGTAATATGGAAATATCTTGAAGATTTTTTATGAATGAGTCCATAACCTGTTGTTGCTAAACCGGGGTCAAATCCGAGAGCAATCATTATTTGGACTATTCCGACATCGCCTCTGCCATTGCTTCGTCGGTGATGTCCAGATTGGTATAAACATCCTGAACATCGTCCATGTCTTCTAAAGCTTCCATCAGTTTCAGCACCGAAGCGGCAGATTTGTTTTCGACAGAGATTAGATTTTTAGGTTTTAAGGTAAGTTTGGCTTCGCCGATAGGGAGGTTCATCTTTTCAAAGTTTTGTAAAACAGTATGCAAATCATTAGGTGCGGTATACACTTCATACATTTCGCCTTCGGTATCTACATCTTCCGCACCGGCTTCCAAGGCTTTTTCCATAATATCGTCTTCGGAAAGGTTTTCTTTCTTAACGGTAATCAATCCTTTTGGGTCGAAGTTCCAAAGCACCGCACCGGCTTCTGCCATTGTTCCCCCATGCTTGGTAACAATATGACGGACTTCTGCGACGGTTCTGCGTTTATTATCTGTTAATACATCTACTACAATGGCTACACCTGCGGGACCATAGCATTCGTAACGGATTTCTTCGTAGTTTTCTCCTCCCTCACCGGAACCGCGTTTAATGGCTCGCTCGATGTTATCCTTAGGCATGTTGGCGTTTCGACAGGCTAATAATACCGTGCGAAGTCGTGAATTGGATTCCGGGTCAGGACCCCCCATCTTAACGGCAATTGAAATTTCTTTTGCTAACTTTGAGAAAATTTTTCCTCTTTTAGCGTCCAAGGCACTTTTTTTATGTTTAATTGTTGCCCATTTAGAATGTCCTGACATCGGCTTTCTCCATCATTTCCCTTAGGTTTAAATATTATACTATTTTTTTGCTAAATTTCTATTATATCAAAATCGAAAATAGTATAGCAATAAGTTTATAATCAAGCACATATTTTTTTTGGCTTTTTTAACATTATTTTAATTTAGAAAGAGATAATTTTTAGGAGCGGTTATGCCAGAAAAACTTATTTTGTTTGATTTTGATGGGGTTATTGCAAATTCTTTTGAGGTTTTCTTTCGCGAGTTCACATCTGCATGTACGGAGATGGGATTTAATCGATTAAATTCCAAAGAGGCATTCTTAAATTTGTTTGAGGGAAATCTGGTATTTAATGTTATCAAGGCAGGGTTTCCGCCCTGGAAATTGAGGGAATTATTTAATAGATTTCAACCGCGCATTGCAAAAGCTAATGATAGTGTTTCTGCTTTCGAGGGAATACACGGACTGCTGGCTCGACTTTCCGCAGAGTATCCTGTATATATTATTAGTTCCAATTTGACAGAGGCGGTGCAGAGGTTTTTGGTTCGTGAAGGTATTGATGGGATACAAGATGTATTAGGGGCAGATATAGAAACAAGTAAAGTGAAAAAGATTAAACGGGTCTGGAAAAAACATCCGAAAGCCATTGCTTACTATATAGGAGACACCAGTGGAGATATATATGAAGGGAAGGATGCAGGTGCTATAACCATTGCAGTGGCATGGGGCTGGCATCATGTAGGAAGGTTAACCCAAGCACAACCTCATCATCTTGTCTATACACCTGAAGAACTGGAAAAATTACTCTTAAATAAGAATGTTTGATAAACCCATTCAACTACTTCGTAGTGGGTTTATTTTACTTTTTCCCAAGTTTTTACTGGAGCCTATGGTGGCAGGCCCCATTCGGGGTCTTTTTTGTAGATATGGATTTATCCTTTTTATAACAGATAGCTCAATGTCATAAAAATATTTATTCGGAGATTTCATATATTAAAATATGAAATGCGGTAGGGAATATCGATAAGATAGATTAAAGAATACATGTTACCAAACTCAGGAGGTAAAATTATGGATAAGAAAATATTTTTTACTACATTCATATTATTGTTGCCTTTTCTATCTTTTACGGAGCGATGGGTACATCCTGCGGTGGAAATGCTCGACATAAGCCATAATGCTCCCTTTGTAAATCTTTCGGATGGAAGTTTAGGAACGATAGATGCAGATGGTTTTCGCGTAAGTAAAGATAACGGAAAAACATGGTCAGAGCCGGTACCGGTTTGTAAAGGACTGGATGTAGAAGAGCCTGCATCGTATTATTTGTTGCGGACAAAGAATAATACCCTTGTTTTTGTCTATTTGAATGTTACGGATAAAAAGTTTAATTGGGATGAAACAAAGAAGGAGCCAAAGGAAGGTTGTAAATTGGAAGTCTGGGCAATACGAAGTCTTGATGAAGGCAAGACATGGATAGATAATCAGTGTATCCTTGAGGGGTATAACACGAATTTCTTTGCTTTGATACAAACCCGCACAGGCAGAATTATCGCCCCGTTTGACCACTTGACCAGTAATCCGGGTCGATTTATGATATGTAGTGTCTATTCTGATGATGAGGGAAAAACATGGAAGAGAAGCAACTGGATTGATATTGGTGGACATGGACATCATGATGGGTCTATGGAACCTACTCTTGTAGAGTTAAGCGATGGACGACTTCTCATGCTTATCCGCACCAGTTTAGACCAATTCTGGCAGGCTATTTCGGAAAACGATGGTAAATATTGGAGGATAATCCAACCGAGTGGGATACAGGCAAGTAATTCTCCGGGATATTTACTGAGATTGTCCAATGGCAAGTTGGTTCTGGTGTGGAATCAACTTAATCCCGAAGGACGCGTTTTTCAAAAAAGTGATTTGTCACAACACACTGAATTTCCCTCTTCCTGGCATCGGGAAGAATTATCCATCGCCTTTTCGGATGATGATGGTAAAACATGGACAAAACCCGTTGTATTCGCACGCCAGCCGGGTGGACAGTTGAGTTATCCCTATCTTTTTGAACGACAACCCGATGAATTATGGATTATCCCTGGGTTCGCCTTCCAAAAAATGTGGAAGGAACCTCTTCCCCTGAAAATGAAAATCAATGTGGAAAAATTTCTCAATCAAACTAAATAAAAAAGCCCACAGACTGCATTCTATCTGCGGGCAAATTATTGAACATAATTAAACTTACGCTTCTAAGGTGCGGTCGTGGGTAAGGTTATACCATTTTATACCTAATTTGCGGAGGGCATAACCTGTTTCTTTAAGGTAATCGCCGTAGCACATCATCCAGTGGAAGCCGACCATATCGTTTGCAAGACGGTTACAATCGCCTTCTATTTCGATGTCAGTTTGAGACCTGCAAATATCAAGGAACGGATTGGCCTGCACCTTCCCACGGAAGCCTATCCATCTTTCAAATTCGAAATCGGGGTCTATTACGGTCACCGTTTCACCTATCCGCATGTCTACTTTCGGTGCTGCACCGTAATCCGATTCATAGTGAGTTAGAATGCGGGCAGGCTCAAGATTTTTACCATCCATTTTACGCGGTGCTGTGCAGTGTGCAATGGTTACAACGCCATGGTGGGGGTAGGTCGGGTCTTGCAAGAATACAGGTTTGGAACTCAGGTAATACAGGAGCACACCCGAAGGAATAACCGCAAAATCCGATTCGCAGAACGCCATCGCACCCCGATCATTGATTAGACTTAAAGTCATACAGGCGGTTGTTTTAGATTTGGGAATAATAGTTGTCATACATTCATTAACAGTAATGGCGGGGGCATCAAATTCATTCATGATTTGCTCAAAAACTTCCGTCAGGATAAATGCATTTTCAAGGAACGGAATGTCGGTTTCCATAGAAGTATTGGGCAAATTTAAATATTGCTTTGTCCACATTTTCGCTTGCTCACGCAATTTGCTATCGTTAAGGGCAGAATTTATCCTTTTGTCTAATTCGGAATAGGGATAATCAATCAATTCCATCTTGAACTTTTCTTTTGTGCGTTCGGGGGCTTTTTGACCGCCGGCACCCCAGCCCGAAGGTCCTCCGATACAAACAATTTTACTACCTACTGCATTTTTCAATGCATATAAAGAGCGAAGACGCCAGAGGATATCTGCATATTCATCTACAACGACATCCTGCGGAGCCAGACGAGGTTCACCTAATTGGTCCACAGTTTTGCGTAAGAAACGAGGACTTACAATTTCATACCACAGATATGCGGGACCGGAGCGATGACGAACAAAAACGATATGTTGTTTGTTATCACTGAATACAGGGTCAAGTTCCCATGTGGCACCGTAGATAAGGGAGACATCCGCATTGGCTTCCCGTGCCTGTTTGGCTTCTGCAAGGGAAGAGACTGCCATTAGGGGTAAAATTTCCAGAGGGAATTCTGCTTTCTGTTTCATTTCTACTAATTCTTTTTCAATTTTTTGGCATTCATTCTGGACATCTTCCTTTGTATGAAAACCACCCCATGGACGCCAACTGGCTTGTTCCTGTCGTCTGTATAGGTGATATGTAAAAATGGGTTGAACTACCAGAGGCTTTTTCTTAGCAGATGAAATAGGTTTGTTCAGGTATTCCATAGCATTGCTTGTGGAGGGGGTATCGGCACGGGTTGATAACACCGCATTTGCCGTGATAGCAGTTCCACCGACTGCAGCGAGGAAAGTTCTCCGTGCCATGTTCAGTTTTCCTAAATCATGAATACAGCCACAGCACGAGTGCGTATGATGTTGGTTTTCCTGTGCCATAAAATTATTCCTTCTTGGTTATATTAAATTTCTTATATCTTTATTGTATGGGATATTAGAGCGAAAAACCAACTTAAAAGGGAGGAGGTCGGACTTGGCGGATGGGACTATGAATGATGTATCATTATGGGCATCTATTTAAAGGGTTATATTTTAAGAGAAAAATTTATGTTAGACCCGTATGTGCTTGCAGGAATTGCGGTGGCTCTGGCAATGGATGCTTTTGCGGTATCCATCAGTATTAGTGCCTTATTACAAGATGTGCAACCTCGACAGGCATTTCGTTTATCCTTTCACTTTGGTTTGTTTCAAGCATTGATGCCTGTTTTAGGGTGGTATACGGGAAACCTCGTGGGACAGTGGTTCCTCGCTTATGACCACTGGATAGCCTTTTTTATACTCTGGGGGATAGGAGGAAAGATTATTTACCAATCCTTATTTGAAAAAGAGGAACCTTCGGAAAAGATACAGACGGGTGAAAAAAAAACAGACCCAACACGGGGATTATCTCTTATTATGCTCTCCATAGCAACGAGCATTGACGCATACGCAGTCGGGTTGACTTTTGCATTTATCGGTGTTTCGATCTGGTTCCCTTCTTTCTGGATAGGTATTACTGCAGGATTTTTAACTTTATTAGGGATGCAAATTGGCGGGTATGTCGGTAAGAAGTTTGGAAAAGGAATGGAAATTATCGGAGCCATTTTACTGTTTTTAATAGGTGTAAAAATACTTTTCGATCATTTGAGTGGGACATAATATAAAAGGACGATAAAAGGAGTTATTGTATGCCTGTATTTGAACTACCATTAGAGGAACTCTGGAAATATCAGGGTAGAAATCCAAAACCCTTGGATTTTGATACTTACTGGAAGAACGCATTAGAAGAGATGGAAAATACAAAACCACAGGTGGAACGGGTTCCTGCTTCCTTCCAGAGTCAAGTAGCGGAATGTTTCGATTTATATTTTACAGGTGTTCGTGGAGCAAGGATACATGCTCAATATCTCCGTCCGCGAAAGAAAAAAGAACCCTGCCCTACTTTATTTCGTTTTCATGGTTATGGGGGAAATTCTGGCGATTGGTATGAAAAATTAGGTTTTGTGGGAGAAGGTTTTTGTGTCTGTGCGATGGATGTTCGTGGGCAGGGAGGTAAGTCAACAGAGACGGGAAGTGTTGTTGGAAATACTTTGAAAGGACATATTATCCGCGGGCTGGATGATGATCCCGGCAATCTGCTTTTTCGTCATATTTTTTTGGATACAGTGCAACTGGTAAATATTGTCAGTCAATTTGAAGAAGTGGATGAAAATCGGCTCGGTGCGTATGGCATGTCACAGGGAGGAGCATTAACATTAGCCTGTGCGGGACTAAATCCGAAGATAAAAAGGTTAGTTCCGATGTGTCCATTTCTTTGCGATTATAAACGAGTTTGGGAGATGGACCTTGCATTAGAAGCCTATGAGGAATTACGGTCTTATTTCCGATTATTTGATCCGCGACATGAACGCGAAAATGAAATCTTTACAAAGTTGGGATATATAGATTGTCAATTTTTAGCGGAGCGTATTCAAGGGGATGTGCTGATGGCGATTGGTTTGATGGACCAGATTTGTCCGCCGTCAACGCAGTTCTCCGCGTTTAACAAAATAAAATCAAAGAAAGAAGCCGTAATATATCCTGATTTTGCCCATGAGATTTATCCCGGTTTTACCGACAAGATGTTTGAATTCTTTCGCAAGGATTGGTCTATATAATTTTGCAAGCTTCGTAGAAAGGGGAAAATTATACATCATTCCCATCATAGGGTTTGACGAGTGCTCCGAAGTATATGAACAGTAACCCACCAATCAGGGAAAGAACGGATATTGTAATACCCATATAGCGTTCCATACCTTGTGTTGAAAAAAATATTACGAGAAACAGGGCTAATGCGATTAGTATTCCACATACGCCAACAATGTTATAAGGAGAAAATTGCATTTTCCCTTGTAATACTTCTTTGTCTTCTTCTAATTTTCCTATAGGATTTTCGATTTTCTCAAAGAACTTTCCGATTTTATTTCGCTCTACAATATTAATCGGAGATAGTAATGTTATCCCTTCCATAAATAAATAGGTAATTATTGTTGTGGTCAAAAACATAAAAATTTCCATTTTGACGGTAAGTCCCCATAGTAGCCATTCTTTTTTATCGGCAACCCATGTAATATGAATAGGTAATGCAAAAGAGGACATTCCTAATTGAACATACAATAAAAATAGACCCACAAGGGTACCCATACAGAAACCAATAACAGCACTTTTCCCTGGATAGCGTTTCGAGACCATACCTAACATCATAGGGACTGCAACGGGACCTGTTGCGACACCAAATAGCGTAACCATCACACGAAACATGTTTTCCGCTTTTCCATGACTTAAAAGTATGGCAATGAATAACGCTAAAACACCTACTAATAATGTGCTTACTCTACCTACCCATACCAATTCTCTTTCTTTTGCAGAGGGACGCAATAATCGGCGATAGACATCCTGCGTGATAACACTTGCACAAACATTGAAATCACTACTTAGCGTGGACATCGTTGCAGAGAACATGGCAGAAATGAGTAAGCCTAACATTCCCGCAGGTAATAGTTTTGAGCAAAGTATAGGATAAATATCCCCTGCATCTTTCAGTTCAGGAACAATTAATTTTCCTGCAAAGGCGGGGAAAAACATAAGAGGAGGACCTATTATATATAAAAGAATTACTGTAAGCCCTACCTTTTTAACTTCTTTCTCATCACGGACGCAGTAATACCTTTGAATGAGCGACCAGTTAATACTACTCCATGAAAAAGCATATAAAATGATAAGAGGGATAACATAACTCCATGGAAATTCACTATTTGTTAAACGGAAAAAGCCTTCGGGAGTAGAGTCGAAAATTTTTGTAAGTCCTCCTGCATGGTAGATCGAAAGGGGTAATATAACCAGTAAGCCTGCCCCCAAGACAATGAATTGGATGAAGTCTGTAATGGTAACGGCCCATAATCCACCCAAGAAAGTGCAAATCATGATAATACCGCCGACAAGAGCGATGGAATAGGTAATAGGTATGTTTGTAATAATAGATACGAATTTACCCGTGGCGAAAAGTTTTAAGCTGTCATCCACAATTTTAACAGGGACACCCTGCCACACGAAGATTTGCCTCAGCGTTCCATTGTATCGTTCTTCGACAAATTCCACAGGGCTATTTACGCGAAGTCTTCTCCATCGCCAGCCAAAGAGATAGGCACTGTATAGGGTTGCTGGGACAGCAACCCAAAGCAGGGTAATTCCCACCCAGCCGTATTTATAACATAGCGAAGGATAGAATACAAACGCGGCGACACTGAAACTGGTCATCCAGAAAGAAACGCCACTCAACCACCACGGAATACGATTTCCACCTTTGAAATAGTCTTTGAGTTGCTGAATATATCGGTAGGAATAAAAACTTACGCCTAACATCAGTCCGAAATAAAAAATAATTAATATCCAATCGGAAAGACCTAACGATTTACTAACAAGATTCACCGTTGTTTCTCCTCAGGATATTTTGAGTTATAGAGTTATTTAAAGCAACCTAATGAATGGAGATATTTCACCGAATTTTCGATGGCTTCTTTTATTTGTCCTTCACTCAGTTCGACACCTTTTATCCCTTCAAACTCAATTGTTATCGGACCGTTATAATGATGCTCTTTCAAGATTTTTAAAATTTCCGGAAAGTTGACTTTCCCCTGACCTAATGCGGGGAAATTCCATGTTTCAACTTCACCTGTATGGTCTTTAAACTCTACTGTAGCAACATAAGGTATGGATTTTTTTAATTCCGTTACTGCATCTGTATTCTGGTTGTAGTAAGTTATATTTCCGGTATCAAAATTTACACGCACGCGTGGATGATTGATGGCTTTCATCGTCTCTATCTGAATATCTCCATTCGTTCCTAAATCGGGATGGGTTTCGAGAACGATTGTTACATTATACTTTTCTGCTATATCACCGGCACGACGCAGTCTATCATATACCACTTCTTTGGGTGTTTCATGTCGTTTAGCAGAAAGGAATAAGAAATGCACTCCCATTTGAAAACAAACCTTAAATTGCTCTTCCAATTGCTGGATGCAGGCATCCTGAGTTAAGTCTGCTTCACCCCGCATAACAAGGACCTTTAAGTTATGGTCATTTAATTTTTTTATCACATCAGCAACCTGGTCTGCGGGTGGGACAGGAATGAAAATGTATTTCACGCCAATAGCGGGTAAGTGAGTCCACGCACTTTCCTGGAAATTACCGTAACTTAGGATACGCACACCGATAGGAGGACAAAATTCTTCTTCGCCATACATGGAACTACTCATGGGGAGAGCAATAATAAGAAAAATGACCCATGTGTATCTCATTTTTTTTCACCTTATTAAAATTAGTTTTTCCAGAATCTATTTTTTATGAATGATAAGAAAAAAACAGAAAGTATTGCAATAAAAAAGGTAGACGAGTCGGATGAATCCGACAGGTCAGACCTGTTGGACTATTATTTTCTGTTCTCCTTTTCACATGCTTTTTGGATAGCCTTTCGCCAGCCTTCTAATACAGTTTGTCTCTGGTCTTCATTCCACTGTGGTTCAAAAATTCGGCTCACTCTCCACCGCTTTCTTAATTCTTCCTGATTATCCCAAAACTTTGTTGCTAATCCGGCTAAATATGCAGACCCTAATGCAGTGGTTTCCAGAGTGGAACCACGGATTACAGGTTTGCCTAATACATTTGCTTGATGTTGCATCAGGAAATTATTTGCAGATGCTCCACCGTCTACCCGTAATTGCGTAATCTTTGTATTCGCATCTTGTTCCATCGTAAAAACAACATCTGCAGATTGGTATGCAATGGATTCTAATGCAGAACGAACAATATGTGCCCGTGAAGTTCCTCGCGTAATCCCTGTTATAAGACCGCGAGCATGCATATCCCAATAGGGTGCACCTAAACCGACAAATGCAGGCACCAGATAAACCCCCCCGCTATCTGGCACAGACATGGCAACCTCTTCACTTTCCGCAGAACTTTGTATGAGCTTCAATTCATCTCGTAGCCACTGCACTACGGCACCACCCACAAAGACACTGCCTTCAAGGGCATAGGTAACTTTCCCATCCAGACCCCATGCAACTGTCGTGAGTAGTCCATGTTTAGAGGGAGGTGCTTCTGTCCCTGTATTCATTAATAAGAAACAACCGGTTCCATAAGTATTCTTGCACTCCCCTTCATTAAACGCGGTCTGTCCAAATAATGCGGACTGCTGGTCTCCGATTAATGCAGAAACAGGTATGGATTTTCCCAAGACCTCTGTTGTCCCATAGATTTTACTGCTGGGATATACCTCTGGCAATATACACCTCGGTATCTGCAATGCATTAAGTATCGTTTCATCCCACTCTAAAGTATGAATGTTAAATAGTAATGTACGTGATGCATTGGTATAATCGGTTGCATGGACTCCTGTTAGTTGATATAACAACCAACTATCAATCGTCCCAAATAAAATCTCCCCCTTCTCTGCTCTTTTCCGCAACCCAGAAACATTATCCAACATCCAGCGAATTTTTGTTCCTGAAAAATAGGCGTCTAACAATAACCCCGTTCTATTTCGTATTTCTTCTTCCCATCCTTCGGCACGAAGTCGTTCACATAATTCCGCTGTTCTTCTGCACTGCCATACTATCGCTGGATGAACAGGTGCACCTGATTTCTTTTCCCATAATACAGTAGTTTCTCGTTGATTTGTAATTCCAATCCCGGCTACTTCCTCCGGCAGAGCACCACACTTTTTCAATACGGTGCGTGCTGTTGCTAACTGTGTGTTCCATATTTCATACGGGTCGTGTTCCACCCAACCGGGGCGTGGGTAATATTGTTTGAATTCTTGTTGACTTACTGCAACTGCATTCCCTTCATGGTCAAACAAAATACTGCGTGAACTTGTTGTCCCCTGATCTAACGCAAGAATATATTTCTTTTCCATATTCCTTTCCTTTACCTATACTTTTTTACGGAAAATACTTATTATTAACATTATTATTTATAAAATACCAGACCTGTCAAATTTAAATCTCATAGTAAAAATAATTTCATCTTGACAAATTAAAAATAAATATGGAAAAATAGGGTTATAAAGATATAATTTAAAGAAAAACTATAAATATTATGTATATAGAAGAAAAAGAATTAACGATAAGTAAATAAAACATAGGGAGGTATAGTTTATGAATTTATTTCGTTATTTACTTTCTATAATATTTGATAGATTATGCATCAATACACTTCGCACCAAAAAGATTATTTTAGAAAATGAAAAGGGTGTTGCAAAAGCAAAATTGGAAATAGATATAAAGGGGAATACTATCTTGCATTTCGATGATGATAAAAATCAAAGTCGTTTATACCTTAAAATAACACCGGAAGGAACTCCACAAATTGGTTTATCTTATGCAGAAGGAAAGGGCTCGATTCAATTAGAAGCAAATGACAAGTTAAAAAGTTCGGCCATCATCTTTTGCGGACTTGATGGAAAACCCCAAATATTATTAGGTATTGCAAATACAGGTTTGCCCGCTTTTGGTCTTTATGATGGTGATGGCAAATTACTTTATCCTAATTTCCATAATCCGAATCCCGACAATCTACTTGAATCGAATACAAAAAATATTTATTTTCAGAATTAGAATATCCGTTTCTTAATTCATCTCAATAAAGACATGGGATAAAAGATATGCAAATGTCTTAAATGATAATTGATTCCCACCTTTGGAATATTAACATTATATGGTTCCTTTTTTGCTGTAAAAATATTCCCCAATAATAAATATAAAGGTTAAGAGGAGAGAAGCCAGTGTTAGTATCTTTCCGATATGCCAGCCGGGACTTGTGTATTGAAATATAACCTGATGGACCCCTCCCGAGATAGGAACACCTCTAAAGATACCGTTGGCGCGGAATATTTGAGTCTGTTCACCATCAATAAATGCTTGCCAACCTGAACAATATGTGTCTAACAAAACTAAAAATCCTGCTTTTGGGGCTTTTACCTGTATAGAAATAGACTCCGGATTTTCTTCTTGAATGCTGGCTATAACTATGTTTTCTGAAATTTTTATACTTTCTTGGGAAGAAGTGTTTAGTGTTTCTGTAACTTTTTTGCTTATGGGGATAGCAACATCCGATTGAACAATGCACTCTGTAAAGGGTGAAAATTTTCCATTGATTACAATATCCATAGCCTCTTCAAAAGTAGATGCATTTTTATATTTACCTATCCAGAAGCATCTTGGCACCGGTTGTGTATTTTCATAAACCTCAACAAAGGGGACTTGTTCCATTTTCCGCCAGTTTTTTAATTCTTTCTCATCAGTATTATTTTTTTGTATAGGAGGAGCAAATACCCACTGTACTCCACTAATGGTTAAAAGCGGATTTTTCAACAGTTGTAATTTTTCTTTTTTATTTTTGAAAAGTGACTCTATCCATATTTGAGAATATGTGTCCTTTGGTAAAACTTCCCCATTAACTAATTGCCAGTGATAATACATTCCAAGATTTTCTGACCATAGAATAGTACCAGGTTCGGATAGGATAAAACCTTTTCCTGTTCCTGTTTGGTAGCGGAGTTGCCGAATGAATTCTGTAGAAGCGTCCTTGCTTTTAATAACAGGGATATAACTTTCAGGAAGAAAGGGACGAAGTAAATAATACAATTCAATAAAACTTAATAGTGCAATGAAAACACAGAGAACCGAATTGATCTTGCGTATACGAATAAGTATTGCTGGAACAAGAAGGACAAAAAGTAGAATGGAAATTCCTTTTGTCCATGGATTGCTTATTAGAATTAAGGCGATAAGCAATAACAGGACAAGGATACCTGAAATCCAGACATACGGGGAACTTATATCCCTTCCTTTTAGGAGCAACCGATGAAAACCTATTCCCGATAATGTTGAAAAGGAAATAGAAACAAGAATAAGCATTCCTTTTTGAAGTATTCGAGCATAATCAATATTGACAAAGAACAGTAAAAAGAAAAATAGCAAAATACATACATGAAATAACACAATAGAACGAAGTTCACGGTCAAAGAATGCAGGGATAATAAAAATGAGACTTATAAGTCCGGGGTAGAAAATGGGTAGTTCGGATAACTCCCCGGATAACATTGGCAAAAAGAATTGGAAGAGCGATATATACAA
Source organism: uncultured bacterium (assembly GCA_938014335.1). Taxonomy (GTDB): domain Bacteria; phylum Hydrogenedentota; class Hydrogenedentia; order Hydrogenedentales; family Hydrogenedentaceae; genus Hydrogenedens. Next base: position 24,018 of record CALLRP010000002.1, on the reverse strand, counting down.
TGTTTCGGGAAAATGCGCCGATAGAGGAAAACTAATAAATTGTCCCCAATGCTGACCTGTATTAATTAACCATATCAAGAAAGGAACCCATGTAAAGGCACTTATCATAAGTCCTAAAATTAAAATACATATCACCTTAAAGATTATAGTAAGGGATTTTTTTTCTATAGCGAGCATAAAGAAGCTACGGAATACAAAAGGGAAGAAAATCAGCATGATAGAGCCTGTAAAAATACATTCGATACTCCCCGATAAAATCAAAGCGGTCCAGATAAACAATAGAATCAGTGAGCTACGAGCGGAAGGGGTTTCAACAAAATACACGATTCCACTTAAAAGGAATAGAAGCCATACAGAACCACTGAGTAGGGGCAATGACATTTGAACACAGAGTACGGGTCCTGAAAACAAGAGAGAGACTAACCCAGGGATGAGAGCAGGATAAGGAATTTCTAAAATTCGCCCCCATATTAAAAAACCAATACCCAGAAGAGAGAGCGATAGGAAAATATACCACTGATATGCATATGCAAAATCCAATCTCCAGAAAAGGAGGTGTAAGGGTTGAAACAAGGCGGTTCGTATATCAACCAGATAGGGCTGTCCACAAAGTTGGTACGGGTTCCAGTGAGGTACTTCTCCTTTCCCGATGCGGTCAAAGCCATACTTCCATATTGGACCCCATACAGAATATTGGGTGTTGACCCAAATTTCCTTTTTATGGTCATTAACCACATTTGTTGCAAGGGATGGGTCCCAATAAATTCGTATCATGAACAGTAAGAAAATACCCCCGAGTAATGTTCCCCAAAAGGGGAAACGGTGAAACTCCGAAATTTTACTCGCTACTTGCGACATACCTGATAAACCCTGTTCATGGAACAATGACACAATTATGTTATGGAAATAAGAATACCTTTTTCTGTATATTATCTTTGTACTCTTCTATAATAACAAAAAAGGGAAGAAAGTTTCGGAATGTCAGCAAATGAAATCAATGTCAGTGTGTTAATGGTAGGCAAAGATTTATCCGGGTGCGTGACACCATGGTTTTTACATTTAGAGCACCAAAACTATCCTTTAGCACAATTTGAATGGATCATTGTAGAAACAAATCCCTTAGAAGAAACCCGAACATTAGTTTCTTCTTTATCAAAAGGGTCCCCATTAATCGTCCGCTACATCCCATATCAAGGAGATTCCCTGATATCGGCATGGAATTTAGGATTTCGTGAAGCGAGAGGGAATTGGATATTGTGCAGTATGCCGGAAGTATTACCTTCAGGAGAATGGATACAACGCCATGTTCATATGCAATATGTGTATCGAGGGAAAGCATGTATTGGTGGAGCATTACTCCTACATCCGCGACTTTCTCCGAAAAGTATTACTCCATGGCTTTTACCGGAAGATGCCCCTCCAACAGCAGAACAACTCACACAGATAACGCCTTTCCACTTTTCATTATATAATATGAGTATTCCCCGTGAACTTGTTATTCACGGAGGGGCCTTTAACAAATCCTTTTTTTTTCAAGAATTTGCAGAAGTAGAATTAGTAAAACGATTATCCCATGAGGGGTGCCCTTTATATATTGATGACCAAGCTGTTTGCTGGTTCTGGAAAGGAAGTTCTTATCTGGATATGTGCAAATATCATTACCGTAGGGGGTATTCAATGGGTTGTTATTTGAGATTATTTCCCAATGACTATCAGGTAGTTGTGAATTATAAACTCTATCCATCGCTTTTAGTTCGAATGGCTAATTCTTTTCTTATTCCATACTACCACCGAGTTTGTCTAAAACTTGTTGAAGATTCTAAAAACTTTCAACAAATGTATCGCCGTTCATTCCGATACTGGCGGCATAGAGGCTTTTTAGACGCCCTATCAAAGCGAGAACCTCAAATTGATATAATATACTCTTAGCCCCAAAACGGGAAACAGGTTGAACAATATGTTCATTCTACATACTGCAAATTTATATTTAGATAAACCTTTTTTTGCTTGTTCTCATCGAGAATATGGGCAAATACGAAGAAAGAAACAAAGAGAAGTATTCCAAAGTATTATCCAAAAAGTATTTGAATATAAAGCGGATGCTTTGCTTATAACCGGTAATTTGTTTGATTCAGAATGTATAACAGAACAAACCTTTTCGTTTCTATGGGAACAATTTGAATCTATCATGCCTGTCCCTATTCTTATTGTCCCTGGTGATTCTGACCCAATCAATGAATATTCCCCATACATGGTAGAAAACTTTCCTGATAATGTTGTCATAATGAACTTAAACGCAAGAAAGAGATGGGAAGCAGATAAAATTCCTCTGGTTGTCTATGCTCTTACAGATGAAAATATAAAGGAAACAAGTATTAAGGAATTCGATATCCCTTCAAATACGGATGGAAAAAACCACATCTTAACCACATATAATTTGCCTATATCAGACAGCAAGGATGATGTATCCTACTGGTTTGAAAAATTACCTTATGTTATTTCGTATGTTGCAGTAGGTAAAGGAAATGGTTTTAAACAAATGTACAGTAGTTCAAAACGGATTGCTTGCTGTTGTGGACTACCCAACCCTATCTGTTTTGATGATAAACCTCCTTTTGGTGTGCTTGGGATACAGTTTCAATTGCTGAATAACCGATGGGAAGTTTCTAAAGTTGAACATATATCCACACAACAATTTGTTCAAGAAGTTAGAGATATAGATCTTACTTCTACCATTAACACGGAAGAACTTTTAGCACAATTACGAAGTGAATTTAATAAAGTTGTAAAACCTTGTTTTATACATATTCGCTTATGGGGGACTATATCACCCCATATTTTGAAAAATATTCCCGAAACAATCGAATCCTTACAGGAAGAAGGAGTATTTTTAACATGGAGCATTGAGGGGGATATCGAAGGGTTTGAAAATCCAGAAGATATACGCGAAGTAACAGTATTATCAGAATTTTTTAAGCAAGCATTAGAAGAAAAAAAATACGCCCCAAATCCCTCTCTTTGTAGAATGGTCAGCCGAGCCACCCATCTTGCGGTAAGAGTTGCAGAAGAAATAACTTTAAAAATTCCCGCAGTTGAAAGTTGTGAGGTTCCACAAGAATGGAATTCATAAAAGGACATATCTACGGTTTTGGAAAACTACAAAAAGTTCCCCTTGAATTTGATAAAGGGTTCCAAATTGTTTTTTTACAAGATGACAATGAGAAAAATACCTTACTCCAATTTTTATTGGATATGTTGTTTGGCCAGAAAGCCTCAATAAAAAGAGAGGCATCATTAACCGAAAATTATTATAAATTTACACCCTGGCATACGCAAGATTATCGAGGAAATATCGTCTATTGTCTGAATTCAGGACTTCCCATACACCTTCACCGCACATTTGGACCAGAAGTATCATTGAGAATTTATGAAGGATTGGAGGCGAAGGAAATAACGAATACCTTTTCTATGTATCCCAATGGCGAACTTGATTACTTAAAAAATCATATCGATTTAAATCGAGAGATTTTCACAGAGGTAGTAGTAATCTCACAGAAAAAATTAGAAAGTTCAGGACTCCTCAGTAATCGTAGTAAAATTAGCGAGCATCTTCGTTGTTTAATAGACACAGGGACAACAGAAAAATCCATCCGGAATATAATCCATTCTCTACAGGGGTATCTCCAATCCATTGGAACGGAACGAACCCAGAAACGCCCCCGAAATTATATAGAAGAACAGTTGAAAAGGTGTATGGATGAATATGAACAGGCAAAGGCAAATTTTGATACTATTCGACGGGGAAAAACATATTTAAGAGAGTTAAAAGAAAAATTGAGGATTATTCAATCTGAATGTGAAGAACTACAAAACAGATTATTATATGCTCGTCAATATTCCCTCTGGAGAAGAAAGAATGATGCCAAAGCCCTCCAAGAAAAATTAAACGAACTAACTTCTCGCTCTTTTGCATATTCAATCTATAGAGATTTTCCTATAGACCAAAACCCCTTCATCCTTCAATCTGAGATGGCTATCAATCATGCAGAATACCAAAAACAAAGGCTACAGGGAGAGATTGAAGACATTACAAAAGAAATTAACCAACATGAATTAGAACTTCATCACAGTGCTTTCGTACCTATTGATTATATTCGAGATTACCAGAAAAACTTCGAAGACTATGTAAGACATATTTTCAGTAATGAAGAGGTATTGCAAGAACTCTATAATCAACGGGAGAAAATACGGGAACAAATTCAAGAAGTGGAAAAGATTATTGCGGAATTACCCATAGCAATACAAAAAGATGATATGTATTATCAAAAGGTGGATTTTGCTATTGATTTGTATAGGAGTTCTTTGAAGGAAACACAGAAAAGTGAGGTGCAAGTTAATGAACTTAAAAAAGAATATTCTTCTGTAGAGGAACAGGTCCAACCTTTTAAAGAATTATTTTCAGGGGTAACAGATTTTGAAAAAATACTCGAAGATTATTTGAAATATAAAGATAAACCCGAAGAAGAGCAACAGGAATTAGAAAAACAATGGGAAGAAGCGGAAGCATTAAAACGTCACACAAAATCAAGGCAACCCATCGAATTGGTATTAGGCTCCCTTTGTTTTTCATTGGGAATTTTACTTATAGGGCTTTATATATTCTTACATAAACAAGAATCCCTATGGTTTGCCAGTGCTGTGGGATTAGGTTTTTTCTATTTTTTATTCTCATATTTGAATAACAAAAAAATTTTGAAAGAACTCCATATTTTTCAAGAACAATTAAAAGAAAAAATTCAAAAAATTGTTTCGTTAGAATATATAAAACATCACCCTATAACCACATTGCTCAACAAGGCAAATGTGCAACATACCCGTGAGTTACAAGGGTTATATGATGAATACTGTGTTTGGCTGAAGCAACAGGAAGATATATCCCAGCAGGTTCAGAAAGCAGAAAATATTTTCGCAATTCATCAATCTCGGACAAACGACCTTTTCGTGGACATGAGGAATCTATTTGAACAGGTCGGCATTTCTCTTGAAAATGAAGAAAAGATAGAATCCTACCGTCGAAAAGTATTCGAACTACAAGAAAAAGCACGAATGTATAATCGTCGGCTTTGGGACCTACGAGAGCAATACCAACAATTAGCAGATACGATATCGCGTAAAGAAGAATATATTAGAAAAATTCATCTTAAAATTAAAGAGGAAATCCTAAACAGAATAGGGAAAGAACTTATTCAATCTAATCTTATGAAACCCGATGAACCGTTAACACGGGAAACATTCCATGCATATTATCAGGCGGAGGAAGCTTATCTTAAACTCAAAAGCCAAGTAGCCGAACTGCGTAAAAGGCGACTTGATTTGCACCAACAGATTCAAAAATTGGATGAAGAAATCTCCCAAAATAGGGAGCAAATACAGACGATATTAGCATGGGCAGGGGTAAGTAATATTTCCGAATGGAAAGAGAAGTGTGCTAAGGCAGAAGAAGCACATAACCTCTTTTCACGGATTGAACAAACAGAACTCCAACTTCAACAACTCCTTAATGACAAAACCATAGAAGAAATGGAACAACTCACAAAAGATTTTGTTCCAACGGTTCCAGCAGAAGATGAAGAAGAGTTGCAACATCTCATAGAGCGGAAAACAACCGAACAGGAACAAATCCAGAATAATACACAGAATCTACAAGGAGAGGTAGAGGAGTTAATAAAAAAATCAAGACCCCTCAATGAAATTTTAGAGGAAAAGAATTACTACGAAATGCAGTGGAAAGTTATACAATATGAGCAGGAAAGTATCCTGCTGGCGATATCTATGTTACACCAGTTGTCCTCCTACCGCTACCATAAAATTGCGGAACCTTTACAAAAACAAATGAACCATCTTTTTATGAAGTTTAATAATAAAAGATATAGAGGTGTACTTGTAGAGCCCGACTTAACCCTAAAACTGATTTCTTCGGAAACAGGGGAGCCCTTCTCATTAGGGGAAATCCCTCCCAATGAAGCTGTTCTGGAGCAACTATATTTCGCTATGAGAGTGGCTCTAATGAAAATTCCACATTACCTCAAAGAACCCCTACCCCTTTTATTAGACGACCCATTCATTCAACACGACTACCCCCAACTTATTCAAACATTAAATACCCTTAAAACATTAGGAGAAGAACACCAAATCGTTTTATTTACATATAGAAACGATATCCCTGAAATCGCAAATAATCTGTCTATTCCTATATTATATATTGAAAATCCAGGATAGATATTCATTAGCAACTTATGAAAATTATTTTTTAACTTCGTCTGGAACATTTTTTATAGGAGACTTTCTCATGCAGAGAAAAATCCGTTATTTTCTTCCTGTTGTTTTTGTTATTGGGGTGTTATGTGCCGGATTTTATTTCTGGCTCTACCCGACACGAGGTCCTCAAGAGTCAGTTAATGTGGGAAAAGCCTTCCTTGAAGAGGTGGAAGGGACAAAAGTCCTGCATTTAAAAGGAACCCCTTATGAAATGGGTTTTCAGAGGGGTGTTCTTTTAAAAGATACCATTCGGCGCAGTCTGGAACGGTTTGACGAACTACTCGAATTGGCAAAAAAGGAGGTCGGCTTACCTAAATTTGCAGCCAAACTTATTCTGGATGTCGCATGGAGATTGTGTTCACCACATATACCAATACGATATGCTCGTGAATTGGAAGGTATCGCTGACGGTGCGGGAGTAAACCTTCAGGATTTGCGTCGAGTTCATGTAGTTTCCGTAATTACAGAGCGAGGTTGTAGTTCCTTTGCAGTATGGGGTAAAGCCACTGTGGATGGAAAGATGTATCATGGTAGAAATTTCGATTGGATTATGGAAGCGGGGATACAGGACACGGCGGTGACCTTTTGTTATGAACCTCAGGGCTTAAACTCTTTTATATCGGTGGGTTACGCCTGTGCCATCGGTGTGCTATCGGGAATAAACAATCGTAAGGTATCCATTGCACAAATCGGTGCAACCAATAAAGACCGCCGAATAGATGGTATCCCACTTGAATTCCTTCTTCGCCAAATTCTTGAAGAAGCCTCTACATTGGACCAGGTCACCGAAATTATAAAAAAAGCACGTCATACAGTAGGTTATAATTATGTTATTGCCGATGGTGATGAGAACCGTGCCCTTGTCTATGAGACCTCCGCCAACCATGTGGCTATCTTTACGGATAAGGATCCTCGCGAAACGGTAGAATATGCAATCCCTATTGAAAATGCAGTGATGCGTGCAGATGAGGCAATGGACCCGACTATCCGTTCTTTGCAAACCTGTGCCAATGCTCCTAATCTTCCTTACGGTTCTAATTCATATGACCACCGCTATAAAGGAATGGCAACCCGCATAAAAGAGAATTATGGGAAAATTGACCAAAAAATAGCTTTGGAGATACTTAAAGCAGTCGCTATGGTGAATGTGAACTTGCACAGCGTTCTTTATTGTCCTACCACCCTTGAATTGTGGGTTGCCCATGCGAAAGGCACAGAAGACGCTGCAAAACAACAATATGTCCATTATAAAATGAATGAACTATTTGACCCTGCCCGCAAAGAAAAATTATCAGCACCCCAACAATCAGAAGAAAAACCTTTCTTTACTGCGATAGAAAATGTTCCGGGTGAATATCGTGTAGATACAGGATACTTAAAAGGGACTTTTCGTGAGGGGGGAAGATCCATCGGCTTCGTTCCATTCTACTCTATTTCACCCGAACTGGAAATCTCCGTCGACCCAACAAAACTTCCGGGATTGTTGAACTTCTATCGTGTATTTACAACCCATCATCGCTATGGCGAAAGCATGCGTGGTATTCCGAGCACAACGGAACTAATAAATGGACAAACTTTGAAAGTAGTTTGGAATGAAGATGAAGAACATCCTTTTGTTTTGTCTGCTGTATATCAATGGAAAAATCCCCAAACATTAGACCTGAATATTTCTGTAGAAGCAAAGGAAACTCTCCCCAATTTCGAGATCTTTCTTTCATCCTACTTGACAGATAAGTTTCCTGAATCTTATGTTTATGCGCAGACTGAAGAAGGGCACACATTCCTTCCTACCCCTGTAGACGCAGGCGTATGGCAGGTTTTCCCCCGAGATGCACAAGCCATTACGATGATTCAAGATGGTCGCTGGAGCATTCCACCCAATCCTGTAGATTGGGCTATCCGTCCGTTCTTTAAAGAACCTATTATTTATCGGGTAAATAGCGAAACCAACCTGGCGGTAGTTCAGATGGCAAACAAAAATAATTGTTTTGCTATTTTAACTCCACATGCAGGGGAAACTCATTATTCTATGTATTTTTCGCTTTTCGGAAAAACATTAGAAATCGGGGAAACAGTCACCACCCCAGTCCGAATGATTATTGCTCCTATGAACGAAGACGCAATTCTTAAATCCTACTACGATTTTCTTGCTGAAACGAAATAATTTAAATTATAGGGTGTGCTTATTGAATATACCCCACCGCTTTCATCTGTTCGACTAATTCAGGAGGAAGATGAATTTGTTCAGGGGTAGTATCTCTATTTTTTGGTTCTTTCCCTGCTTTTATCTCTTCCATTTTCTCATATAAATTATTCTTAAAATGCATATAGTTTTCCTCTTCGGATAGGTTATTTTTCTCTTTGGGGTCATTAAACAAATCATATAATTCTTCGGGTTTAAATCCACGGGGATTGTCCGGATTGGCAAGAATAAGTTTATGCTTCTTATTTCGTAACGATTGCATAATTTGCCCTTCCGTCTCATTTTCCGCCCATACAAAGATGTCATCATCATGTTTTATTACTTTTCCGTCTTGCGATAATAATGGTCTTCCAGCAAAAGTTTCAGGAGGGGTTACTCCAGCTATTTCTGTGAGTGTGCTTGTCAAATCAATATGTTGAACTAAATCCTGCACTCGCTGATTGACATTATCCTCTCTTTTATACCTGTCTGGCACCTTTATAATCAAAGGCACATGCAACATTTCTTGATAAAGTGTATAACCATGCCACCAGCCTTGATGGTCTTCAAACTCTTCACCGTGGTCTGCTGTAAAAATAATATAAGAATTACCATTCAGTCCGCGTTTTTCAAATTCACGAAACAATTCGCCTAAATACTTATCTAAATACTCGATTTCCGCAATATATGCCTCCCGCATTAGCGGTGTTAAATGACTTTTGGGGTGATTTCCCAGCAAAGCCCGCGGATAAAAAGTTTTCTTCTCCGGATAGAAAAAGGGGTCATGCGTTTCCATGTAATGCAATACTAAGAAAAAAGGATGAGCTTTATAAGGACGAGTGTCTATCCATTGGAGTGCTTCCGAGTTTACTACTTCCGCAGGTTGATAATATTCTCGGACATTGGGTGGCCTTTTCATTATCTTCAATACAACAGAGGAGATTTTTCCATAAACTCTCCGCAATATTTCATAAATTGTCAATTTAGAACTGGAATCTTTCGCAAAAAATACCCGCTTCGGTTGCAATTCTGTATATTCAACAAAACCTTTGTTAAAACCAAATATAGAATTAACATTAGGATTATTTCCAAATCCTTTCGTAAGATATCCTTTTTTTGAAAGCACTTCTGCAATGGTAGGCAAATCCGGATTAATAATCGCATTTTTATCCGTTGCATGATGTGTCAGAGGTATAACCCCTGTATACATCGAAGCAAATGCTGGCTTCGTCCACGAGGCTTGAGAACTACAATCCTCAAATAAAATGGCCTTTTCTATAAACTTATCCAATTCAGGCGTTTTGGTTTCGATATTTGGATTGTATGCAGGTAAATAATCCGCTCGGAGGGCATCCGCAATAATTAGAATAATATTCGGTGAATCCTGTGAAGCCTCCGGGAGAGAAATTGTATCATTTCCTTTGCCCTTCGGTGGAAACATAAAGGGATAAATAGTCCCCATCAAAAACGGGCAAAGAATTAAGAAAACTGTCATTCCAGTAAACAACTTTCTTGAAAAGCGAGATAAGTAGAACAGAACAGAATAAAATATCGCTGAAAAAATGAGGGTAGCCCCTATATAGTAAAATCCTATAGGTATATAAACCTGATATGTAGCAGGCTTTTGTAACAGAATATCCCGCCAATATCGCCACAGGACTAAAAATAGCCCCACAGACAGCAGGGTTGCAAAAATAGAAAAGATATAGACAAAAAGGGAAGAGGGAAACTTTTTAATGACTAACGGAAACCACGCCCCCATAAAAATACCTACGCATAGTCCTATCCCTGCAGAGGTTATCGCATACATCAAAGGTCCCCACCACAACATTTGATACTCATGCAGATTGGGAAATTTATATATAATCCAAAAACCTTCACCTAATCCACAAAAGGCTCCTGCTATAAATCCGCCAATAACACCGTAAAGGAGATTCCAGAAAATCTGATTCCGCATCGTCCGTAGCTCCTGAGGATTAAATTCCTGCACTAAACTCTCTGTAGAGATAGATTGCGAACGAATCGTTGACATGTGCTTTTCAATATCTTCCTTCTGGGGGCGTTTCCGAAACACAATAAAAGGCAACCCTATGAGAAATGGAACCACATCGCCGACCCACCAACCCAAATGAGCAAAAGCAACCACTTTAAGTGTATTTTCCTTGCTCCCTAACAACGTCGCAAAAATAATCTCGCGTATTCCTTCTCCCCCCACAGAAGGACCTAAAACCGTTCCATAAATCATCAGGGGACTGGCAAACAAGACATCCCATAAACTCGTATTTTCCGAACGCAACGCCATCATTGTTCCAAAATACATAAGACAGGCACTAAAATGAACAACCAAACCGCACAAAATAGCCAACAATAAATATTTGCGATGTCCTGCATAAGCAGTAGCTGAACTACCCAACTTATTCAGAATATTTTTTACTTTCCACGGCATTGGAATCGAATACAAAATGACCTGGATTATATAAGGTTGCAGTAATAACGATAAGAAGAAAAGAACGGCCAAACCTAAAATCATCAAAATAATTAAAAGGAACAAAATATTAAATTTTAACAAACGAAATCCCAACGGGAGAGTCAGAAACACAAGAGTTGTTAGGGATATAAAACCGATGATTTTCTCAATAAATATAACCGTTGCACATCGCACCACATTACCGGTATACCGCACCGAATCATAAAGGCGATAGCCATCCAACCCAAGCGTGCTGGGCAAAAAAATACCAATAGTCCTCCCAATAAACCAACTTTGTGTCATATAGCCAAACGGCATGTATAAGTTCTGCCCATTTAGCAGAATCTTCCAGCGAATGACACCGCACATAATCCCACCTAATCGTATAAACAAAGCGAACAAAAGCCAGGGGATAGCATGCGATGGGTTCAGCGAACGAATTTCATTGAGAAGTGCTCCCGGTTTCACTCCACCAAAGGTATCCGCTGGCAAACCAAAAGTCTCAGGCCAGAAAAGAAGAACAAAAAGACCTACCGTTACACCTGCTTTTAACAGGGTGCTTATGACTCGCTTCATGAATTAAAATCCTTTTTTAACAACAAAAAAAGAAATGAAAAATACATGTTAGAATACTAAATTATAACGATTTCTCTCAATTCCGAATATCTCCGACTTACAAATTAATTTCTATTTTATTGGGATTCATTCTTTTTAAATCATAATGTATAAAACATCCCTTTTCTTCATAATGCTTGTTAATAATATAGATACAGACATCATGTCTGATGTTCCAGGTATTGTGGAATAAATATTTAAAGTGTGTTTAAATTGCTGTCGGCGAGACACAACGCTACTTTTACCACATACAAGAATGCCTGTTTTCCTTTTCCATCGGCAGAATGCCAACGATACTTAAAAGTGTGGCCCGCTCTTTTTTTTTGTAATTCACCTTTTTTATTTAATCTCGCGCCCAAATAGTTGTCATACCCATACCGCCACCGACACAGAGAGTGGCTAAGCCATATTTTAGGTTTCTGCGTTTCATCTCATTTAGCAGAGACAAAACAATGCGGGCACCCGTACAGCCAACGGGATGTCCTAATGCGATACCGGAACCATTTACATTGGTAATGTCTCTGTTAAGTCCCAACAATTTTTCACAGGCAAGATACTGCGCCGCAAAAGCTTCGTTGAGTTCTATTAATTCAATATCATCCAATTTCATCTTCGCTTTTTCTAATGCCTTCTTTGTCGCAGGCACAGGACCGTATCCCATCAGTTCTGGCTCTACACCTGCAACGGCATACGCAACGAGACGACCTAATGGTTCTAATCCTCTACGATGTGCTTCCTTCTCACTCATCAACACAACCGCACAAGCAGCATCATTAATACCGGAGGCGTTTCCTGCGGTAACGGTTCCCTCCTTTTTGAAAGTAGGTTTCAATGCGGACAATTGTTCCATGGTTAAACCCATACGCACATGCTCATCCTGCTCAAATAATGTGACGCTTCCTTTTTTCCCTTTTATCTCCACAGGAATAATTTCATCTTTGAATTTCCCTTCTTTGATGGCTTTCTCTGCACAATTGTGGGATTTCAAAGCAATGGTATCTTGTTCTTCTCGGGTAATGTTATATTTTTCTGCTAAATTTTCTGCGGTCAAACCCATGATAAGCCCACTCCACGAATCCGTCAGTCCATCCCAGATACCATCTGCAAGTGTTGCATGTTGCAGTCGCAAGCCCCAGCGCGCCTTATCCAAGGTATAAGGAACGCGACTCATAACCTCGACTCCACCCGCTACTGCGATATCCATATCACCGAGCATGATTTGTTGTGCCGAGTAAACTATCGCTTGCATTCCCGAAGCACAATTCCTCTGGATAGTTACACCTGGCACTTGTATAGGTAGTCCTGCTTTTAATGCGGCAAGTCTACCTGTGGGTAACTCATCTGTCCGTTGCATACATTGTCCGATAATCACATCACCCACAGCATCAGGTTCTACTTTACTCCGTTGTAACGCTTCTTTAATGACAAGACCTGCAAGGTCGGGCGCAGGATAATCTTTCAGACTACCCCCAAACGAACCGATGGCTGTACGAATTCCTGATGTAATAACAACATGTTCCATAATTTTACCTCCTATCCTATCGTTTTTATATTAATATTAAAACTGCCTACGAAACTCATCTATATTTTCAGGTTGTATTTCCACCTCATCCCAATAGGTTTCATTTTTAGAAAGCCATTGACGATTTAATGGGTCGCCTTTGAATAACCGATACAGAATGCCTGTCGGTGTAATAATAAGATAAAAAGTAACCAGCAAAAACAGCCGCGTCATGAGCCAGTTGAGCGCCTCTGCTAATTTCATCCACAGGAAAAATACGGATTGCAGAGCTTTGGGATAAATGACACCGAACAGAATGAGAATACCCCCAATACCTAACCACACATACGGTATCCCTACAAAACCATGGATTGCCCAGCGTATCAAGCCAATAATAATAAAAACGGCGCCTACAAGTAATCCAAATTTCCGCTGTTCGTTTGTGTCTTTATAATCAATTTTTAGTGCCATATTTATTAATCCAATTCAAATTCTTTTTTCCAGTCTACTTCCTCTTTCCACGCTTTTTGTTTTGTCTTATCTAACAGGAACGACCCTAAACACAGGTAGTCCATATTCGTCCGCATAAAGCAAGTGTAGGCTTCTTTCGGTGTGCAAACAATGGGTTCTCCTCGCACATTGAAAGAGGTATTAATAATCACAGGACAGCCTGTTCTCTCATAGAAAGCCTTTATCACATCGTAATATCGCGGATGGTCTTCTCTCCGAATGGTTTGTATCCGTGCGGAATTATCTACATGTGTTACCGCAGGAATATCGGAGCGAACCACTTTTAATTTATCAAATCCGGTGGCTTGTTTTTCTTCTTCTGTTAGTTCTCGTAAATGTTCTTTACGCACATTTGCCACCAACAACATATAGGGACTTTCCACTCCGTTAAGTTCAAAATATTCATCAGCATGCTCATATAAAACCGTAGGAGCAAATGGGCGAAATGATTCACGAAACTTTATTTTCAGATTCAATACAGATTGCATCTCCCGAGAGCGAGCATCTCCTAATATACTCCGTGCCCCTAATGCACGTGGTCCAAACTCCATTCTACCCTGGAACCACCCTACGACTTTACTCTCATCAATGAGTTGGGCTACACGCGTTGCAATTTCATTCTCTGAAAGTTTCTCATACGGAATGTCTTCCTCCTTGAGAAATTTTTCAATCTCTTCCTCTGAAAAGGAAGGACCTAAATAACTAGCTTTTTGTCGACGCGAATGGGCAATTCGTTCTTTTCCATATACCTGATGCCATGCCAACAATGCACAACCTAACGCATTCCCTCCATCGCTGGCACAGGGCTGTATCCAGATCTCCTCGAAGGGTCCTTCTCGCAGTAGTCTGCCATTTGCAACACAGTTAAGCGTTACCCCTCCGGACATGGCTAATTTTTTCATGCCGGTCTCTTTATGCACATGTCTTGCAATTTTCAGGACAATCTCTTCTGTTACTAACTGAATAGACTTTGCTAAATCCATTTCCCGCTGTGTTATTTTTGATTCCGGTTTTCTGGGAGGGCCTCCAAAAAGTTTCGCAAACCGATTGTTGGTCATCTTCAAGCCGGCACAGTAATCAAAATATTTCAAATTCAGGCGAAAGGAGCCATCTTCGTGTATATCTATCAACTCTTTCTTGATTACTTCTACATATCTTGGCTCACCGTAGGGAGCTAAGCCCATCAACTTATATTCGCCACTGTTAACCTTAAACCCCGTGAAGTAGGTAAAAGCGGAATAGAGCAACCCCAATGAATGAGGAAACCGAATTTCTTTTAATAGTTTGATCTTATTTCCCTGCCCTATTCCATAAGCGGATGTCGCCCATTCTCCCACTCCATCCAGTGTTATAATGGCACTCTCTTCGAATGGACTCGGATAAAAAGCAGACGCAGCATGGGATAAATGATGTGTAGAAAAAAGGATTTCGCCCTGATAATCCAACTCCCTGCGAATAGTTGCTCGCATGTTTAACTTTTCTGAAAGCCATGATGGCATTTGAACAAAGAAGGAAGAAATCCCCGCAGGTGCCGTTCCAAGATAAGTCATCAACAAACGCTCAAATTTCAAAAACGGCTTATCATAAAAAGCAATACAATCGATATCCGATACTTTTAAATTTCCTTCTTTTAGACAGTATTCGATAGCATTCTTTGGGAAACGCGGGTCATGTTTTTTTCGTGTGAAACGCTCTTCCTGTGCCGCAGATATTATTTCTCCGTCAATGAGCAGAGCCGCTGCACTATCATGATAAAACGCAGAAATACCAAGTATATTCATTACCCGTCCTTCAAAAATTCTGTATGAATATTACCTTTTATCCATACCTTTTTGCAATATCAAATATAACAACAAAAAGATTCTTGAATTCTTTCCCCTATAATTTGTATATTGCTTATATAATGTTTTTTTAGCATATTCATCGAATTGTTTTATTTCATTTGGGAGCAGGTTTTATGTCAGATGAAAGGAATAACGAAAATAATATAGCAGAACGGCTCGTTAAAGGTGAATACATCACTCAGGAAGAGCTGGAGAAAGTTCGCGAACGAGAAAAAACCAGCGGTGTCCCATGGCACAAACAACTCATTCAAATGGGAAAAGTAACATTCTCCGTTATTGAAGATGTCTTACGTTATGAGTGGCACCCGCGGGATGTACAAGAAAAACACAAATCGTTAGGGATGGCACTCCTTGACGAGGGTGTTATAACAAAAAATCAATTAGAAGAAGCACTCAGAGTTCAAAAGAGGACAAATCGTCTCCTGGGGAACATACTTCTTGAACTGGGATATGTCACAAGAGAAGATATTTGTAAGACCCTTGCAAAACAACATAATCTTGAGTATTTAGATATTAAAACAGTGAAACCCGACCCTTCTGCTTTGAATGCTATTTCCGAGGCATTAGCGCGTAGATACCAGGTCCTCCCCGTATATGTTGAAGGTGACAAAGTAGGTGTGGTTATCTCCACCCCTCAAAATGTGCAAAAAACAAAAGACTTATCTGTTCTAACAGGAAAAAGAATATACCCAATGCTTACAGCGGTTGAGGACATGAACGCCATTATTGAAAAGTGGTATAGAGGATTATCCATGACGAGTGGAAATAATATCGATATTAAACCTATCTTTAAGGAAGTGAAGAGAGAAGAAAAAACTGCTGAGAAGAAAGGAAAGGAAAAGGTTATGGCTGGTGAAGCGCTTGATAAAAGATTTGAACAGATAGCAAAGGAAGCCTCTGGAACATCTGCCATAAATACAGTAAAAACAATTTTGGAAGGAGCTGTTAAGGCAGGCGCAACCGATATTCACCTCGACCCACAAGAACCGGAAATGCGGGTCCGCTATCGCATAGATGGAATCTTACACGACGTGATGAGTATTCCCCCCTCCATGCAAAACGCTGTAGTCTCGCGTATAAAGATACTTTCCGACCTTGACATTACAGAGACCCGACATCCACAGGATGGTCACATGAACCTTGAAGTTGAGGATAAAGAATTAGATATAAGAGTTGCAACACTTCCTACCTTTTTAGGAGAACGTGTTGTATTGAGATTACTGGATCAGTCCTCTGTTTTATCAGGGATAGGAGATTTAGGTATATCAGAGAAGGAACAAAATAGGTTGATAAAACTTATTGCCCAGCCTTATGGGATGATTCTCGTCACTGGACCTACAGGGAGCGGTAAAACTACTACACTTTACGCTGCACTAAACCAGAAGAATGTAATGACGGAAAGTATCGTTACTCTCGAAGACCCTGTGGAGTACCAACTCTCAGGTATAAACCAGGTACAGATAGACCCAGATATAAATGTAACATTTGCAAACACCTTAAGAGCTGCACTACGACAGGATGTAGATGTTATCCTTGTGGGTGAAATACGCGATACAGAAACAGCACACATCGCCATCCGTGCTGCAATGACAGGGCACCTCGTCTTCAGCACTTTACACACAAATGATGCTCCTGACGCTATTAATACACTTAGAAATATGGGAATACCTTCTTACCTTATATCAAGTGCCCTGACCGCAGTTATAGCTCAAAGACTTGTTAGGAGAATTTGTGAGGAGTGTAAAGTCCCATATAAACCAAGTACATCTATGCTAAAAGAAGTAGGGTTGCCTACATCTATAAAAACATTATATAGAGGAAAAGGGTGTAACCACTGCTATCACACAGGGTACAAAGGCAGGACAGGTATTTTTGAGATACTTGAAGTTACACCTCAAATAAGAAAACTAATAGCAGAAGAAGCATCACCAGAAACTATTGCTCAAACAGCAAAAATGAAAACTATGGCAGACCACTGCAGAGAAAAAATAAAAGAAGGAATTGTTACACCCGAAGAATTTCTAAGGGTAGTAAGATTATAATTTTTTTTGTAAAAAGTGTTAGTTTTCTGTGTAAAAAAGATTTTTTTTCCACAAGATATAAATAGAAAAAAAATCAAATAAAAAATTTTGTGGAAAAAGATTTTTTTTCCACAAAAATATTAAGAGGGTTTCCACACTAAAAAGTTGCTTTTTAATATAAAAAAAAGATAATCTTTTATAGTTATTCACAAATACACATAACCTACTACTATCACAACAGGTTTTAAATACATATTAGAAGAAAGAAGAAGACACAACAATTGGAGGAAAAATATGAAAATAACAGTACATCAGGAAAAGTTGAATGAAGCCCTCTCTAAAGTAAGAAATGCAGTTCCTACAAAATCATCTTTACCTATACTCTCTTCTATATTGTTATCAGCAGAGAATGGAGTATTAAAATTAACCAGTACGGACCTTCGTATGACAATAGAACAAGAATTAGAAGAGTGTGATATAGAAGAGGAAGGAAAAGTTACTATCAGGGCACATTTGTTTTCGAATTTACTTTCAAATTTATCAAAGGGAGATGTTGTAATAGAGTCAAAAGGGGAAAATCAAGTGGTAGTTAAGAGTGGCAGGACAGAAGTTAAATATATAACGATGTCACCCGATGAGTTCCCTCCCATAATATATGTTACAGATGAAGAACCTATTATTATATCCGAAGCATTACTTTTAGATATGCTTAAAAAGGTTGTATTTGCTGTATGTACGGAAGAGGCAAGGTATGCATTAACAGGAGTCCTCTTTGAGGTAAATGGAGGTAATATAAATGTAGTAGCCACAGATGGTAAAAGAATGAGCCTTAGGAGGGAAAGGGAATGTGTTCCAGGTAAGAGGAATATTCGTATTACAATACCCGAAAGAACTGTAAAAGAGTTAATGAATCAAATGGATGGGTTGGGCGATGTGAAAATATTTGCAGAAGAGGCGAGAGCTACATTTGTTTTTAATAAAACGAGGCTGACAAGTAGCTTGATAGAAGGAGCATTCCCCAATTACGAATCGGTAATACCAAAAGATTACAGCAAACATGTTATTATTGGGACAGAAAGTTGGAAGTACGTTTTAAAGAGAGCAGAAGCAATGAAGACAATGTCTGTAAAAGTGCACATTAAAAAAGGAAAAATTGATATTGAAGTTCAAAATCCAGAAGTAGGTGAGTTTACAGATACAGTAGAAGTAGAGTATGAAGGTGACGAAGTAAAAACAGGGTTTAATATAGAATATTTGGCGGATGTTGTTGACCACATAACAACAGATAAATTAGTGATGTCAGTTAGAGATAGTAATAGCCCTTGCATAATAAGGCCTTTAACTCCTGAAGCAGAAGGTGATGAGAGGTATATTAATATAATTATGCCCGTGAGATTATAGTTTTTGTGAAAAAGTTGTTGAAAAAGATGTGTAAAAAGTTCATAAGTGGTTGTAACCTTATATTATAAGTTTTTGTGTTATAAGTCTTTATTTTTATAATTTATAAAAAAAATAAATTTTATTTTTTATTAATAAAAAAATGTGGAAAAGTTGTTGAAAACATAAAAAATAAGGAAATATAATATGAAAAATATTTTAGTAGTTGTAGCACATGGGGATGATATGGAATTTATGTGTGCGGGGACCATATACAGGTGGGTACATGAGTTTGAATATTCTGTATACGAATTGATATTAACAGATAATAGGAGAGGAACATATAGATTAAAAGACAGTGAGATTGTTGTGTTGTCAAAACAAGAAGCAATAGATGCAGGTAATGTATTAGGATTAAAAGAAGTAAGGTTTGCAAACTTCGTTGATGGTGAGTTAGAGGATATTCCGAGAAAACATATAAGGAATATTATCATTGATATGATAAGAGAAGTAAAAGCAAATATTGTTTTAAGCTGGGACCCCTTTGCTCACGGTGAAGACCATCCGGATCATAGAGTCACGGCTCTTGCAACATACGAGGCAACATCATTCTGTAGTAATCCAAATTTTGGAACACCAGGACTTTACTTACCGCACTTTGTGTCTGAAGCGTACTGGTTCGCAAAAAAGCCAGAGAATGCATATACATTTGTTGATATTACAGAAACAGTGGAGAAGAAGATAGAAGCGCTACTAAAACATGAAACTCAAATGGACCTTACTTTCGACTCTCTGGTTCTTGAAGCGAAAACATTAGGTATTAATCTTTCAGGTTTAGAAAGTGCAGAAAAAGAAATGAGAAACCAATTAATTGCAGATGCCATAAGAAAGTACACAGCAGAAAAAGGGAAAGAATTAGGTTATAAACATGCGGAACAGTTTCGATATGAGAAATTGGGTATGCTGGAAATGGTTTTAGGACAAGAAATCATAAAACCGGACTTTCCCCCCTCCATACAAGCAGATTAAAAGTATCGTGCAAACAAAAGAGGAAAAGTTCCATGAGTATTATGAATGCAGTTCAAGAAGCGATGAAGAAAGCCATGAAAGAAAGAGACACAGCGACTCTTGAAACTCTTAGAATGATTAAATCAGCATTGTTACTTAAAGAAAAGTCAACTGCAAGAGAACAGGAAATGTCAGATAGTGAAGCCATCTCTACGCTACGGAGTGAAGTCCGAAAAAGAAAAGACAGTATAGAAGTGTATAAACAATTAGGAAAGACAGATGAAGTTATAAAGTTAGAGCAAGAAATAACAGTTATAGAAAAGTTCCTTCCCCAACAGATGGGAAAAGATGAAGTTATTCAAAGGGTTAAACAATACCTTTCTGAACACCCAGAGATAAACCACGCTGGGAAACTAACAGGTGCCATGAAAAAAGAATTAGGCGAACTCGTTGACGGAAAACTCCTAAACGAAGTTTGTAGAGAACTACTTGGTAGCTAAATGTTGTAGATATATCCCGTCTCCTTTTTTTACATTATCCACATCCACTTGTGTCATTTACAATATCAAGAGCAGGATACTATGGTTGCATAAAAAGATTTTTATTTACAATACTCTCATCATTCGTCTTTACACAGCAAATAGAATTATGGAATCACTAATAGTAGTGGACAAGACCAATACAGGTTGAGATGTTTTGGTATCATTGAATACAATCTAACATATTTTTTTTAATAGAACTATATTAATAATAACTAACAGGGTTACCCGTGTCTTTTCATTCACAAATATCACAATTAAAATGGAACTTATCCTGTTCCCTACTCGAAAAAGTAATAGAAATTATTCGTTCTCGTCGTATACCCGAAGGGAAGATAGGGTATGTAAGTGTCCCTGTAGATACTCCTTTCAACTTGTTAGAGGAATTGTCTGTTATTCAAGGGATAGGTCGTTATTACTGGGCAGAAAGAGATGAACCTTTTGAAATGGCAGGCTGGGGCGAAGCGGATATAATTGTGGCAGATGAAGAAATTTATGATTTTTCCTACGAAACGGTTATTCACAAAATCGGAGACCGATTATCGTATAACTATTCCAATGTTCGTTACTATGGGGGATTTAAATTTTTGCCATTAGATAATCGCGGAAAACGTTGGAAATCGTTCCGTGCATATCGTTTTGTCGTGCCTCGAATAGAAAT
Source organism: uncultured bacterium (assembly GCA_938014335.1). Taxonomy (GTDB): domain Bacteria; phylum Hydrogenedentota; class Hydrogenedentia; order Hydrogenedentales; family Hydrogenedentaceae; genus Hydrogenedens. The sequence continues at coordinate 2,975 of CALLRP010000002.1, read as the reverse complement.
GTTACGGATAGAGGATAGAACGCATCTCGTAGCCAACATTATAGGGGGAAGCATCGAATTTGAACTGGAACAGCTGGTCTCTCTTCTCGAGTGTCTGGAACTATGGGTAAAGGGAACAAAAATTTTACCTAAAAAACAGAATACTATCTCCTTTCATCATCGATTAGATTGCCCTTCAAAAATAGAATGGATAGAATTAGTGCAAAGAACCTTATCCGAAATTAATGTAGGTTCCTTTGATAAAGTAGTTTTAGCAAGAGAAACCACTTTCGAATCTGACCATGAAATAGACCCAATCTCCCTTTTGCAATCTATGTCTGAAAACTATACTCATTGCTATCGTTTTTGTTTTAATCCATCACCGGAAAGAGGATTTATCGGCTTGTCACCGGAGCGCCTTTATAAACGATTAAGCACCTACATGGAAACAGAAGCCCTTGCAGGGACCACCTCACGAAGTGAAGAAGTTAAGGAAGATGATTATCTCAAATCTTTACTCATGAATAATAAAAAAGAACGAGTAGAACATGAAATTGTTGTAAATATGCTGAAGACTAACATGGAACGATTATGCTCCGAATACGAGTATGATGAGCATCCTAAAGTTATTACACTACCCACAGTACATCATCTATATACTCATTTTAAGGGTATACTTCGTTCAAATATAGAGGATGAACACATTTTAGAACAACTCCATCCAACGCCTGCCATCGGTGGTTATCCACGGGGTTCTGCTTTAGATTGGATAAAACGAGAAGAGCCGTTAGACCGCGGGATTTACTCAGGACCTGTAGGTTGGGTTTCTTACAGTTCCGCCGAATTCTGCGTGGGAATTCGTTCCGCATTAGTTCAGAGAGATAAAATATCACTCTACGCCGGAGCGGGAATTGTTCGTGGTTCACAGCCCGAAGCGGAATGGAATGAACTGGAAATTAAAATCAAAGGGTACTTAAATGTGTTAACCAAAGGTAATCCTTAACAGAGTAGATTCGGAGAATTAAAATGACAGCTGTTATCCCTTCACCCAATATGAACCATCTCTGGGCGAGATTGTTAATCGAAGAGTTGTATCGGAATGGAGTAAGTGGTTTCTGCATTTCGCCCGGTTCTCGTTCCACACCGCTGGCTCTTGCAGTATCGAGACAAAAAGAAGTTATCCACCACATTCATGTAGATGAACGCGGAACAGGTTTTTATGCATTAAACTGGGCAAAAGCGACAGGCAAACCTACCGTACTTATTTGCACTTCAGGAACTGCTGTGGCTAATTTTCTCCCATCGGTAGTAGAAGCGTCCCTGTCTCGTATCCCCCTCATTATACTTACCGCAGACCGCCCTCCAGAACTTTTACAGTGCGGTGCTAATCAGGCAATTGAGCAAGCGAATATTTTCGGCGGTTATGTTCGCTGGTCATTCACTTTGCCCTGCCCCGACTCCGCTATTACACCAACAGTTGTATTAACCACAGCAGGACAGGCGGTTTATCGCGCATGTCGTGCTCCAGCAGGACCTGTGCATATCAATTGTATGTTCCGCGAACCATTAGAACCTGTCAAAATAGAAGACGATATACCCGAAGATTATACAAAACCTATTGGTGTTTGGTTATCCGGGAAGAAACCCTTTACGCGATGGAACTTGCCCGAACCACGGCTTACCACCGAACAAGAAATCTTCATGCTGGATAAGATAGAAACCGTGCGCGAAGGACTTTTAGTAATAGGTGAATTACGCAAAGAACAGGAAATCCAATCCGCTTTCAATCTGGCTCAATCTTTACACTGGCCTGTATTTCCTGATGTTACTTCGGGCTTACGATTAGGAAATAAAACCAATTTTTCTGTCCCTTATTACGACCAGATGCTTCTTCTGCCCGAATTTTTTGAAAAGTTTAACCCTAAATTTGTGTTGCATATTGGCGGAACTATAACCTCCAAAAGACTACTGGAATTTTTAGAGAAAAAACGACCTGAATATATGCTTATTACCGACCATCCTCTACGAACAGACCCAATCCATCGCGTAACCTATCGTTTCGAAACCGATTTGAGTTCATTCTGCTCATGGTTAGCCCCCGCTATGAGGAGGAGAGACATATATCCCTGGGGTCAAGAAGTTATCGAGTGGACAACTCGATTAGACCAGGTTATAGATGCATGGACAGAGAAACAGAAAGAACTCAATGAAATTACCGTCGCCCGATATATATCACAATGGAAACCTGCGGAATCCGATTTGTTTTTAGGAAACAGCATGCCTATCCGCGATGCAGATATGTATGGTTCCATCAATGGAACAGATGGATTGGTCTTTGCCAATCGTGGAGCGAGTGGTATTGATGGAACGATTGCCAGTTCTGCAGGTTTCTCCTTCGCTCGAAAAAGAATCGTTACAGCTGTTGTCGGTGATTTATCCGCTTTACATGACCTCAATTCCATCTCTCTGCTTTCACATAAAGGAATACAAGTCATTTTAATTATTATCAACAATGATGGCGGAGGTATCTTCTCATTCCTCCCCATATCAGCATACCCAGAAACATTCGAGCGATATTTTGGTGTTCCCCATGGTTACAAGTTCAACAATATTGCAAAAATGTTCGGAATAGATTATACCCCTGTTCAAACACCTAACGAATTAAAAAAGGAATATCAAAACGCCCTAAAGAAAAGTGTCTCCAAAATTATCGAGGTTTCTACCAATCGCCCCGAAAATCTAAAACTACACAAAAACCTGCAAAATCAACTCAAAAAAGAATTACTAAAACTTATCAATAATAACAAAACAATGAAATAAAAGGAAGTATTCCGCTCCTCCTCTTTTCATTCATGTCCATTCGTAAAATTCATAACTAAAAAAAATTAAAAAAAAATTAAAATTTCACTTGACTTTAAACATTTTTTTTGCTATACTTCCCTTATCCCTGCAAGATAATTGCAGAGAAACAACGCTCTATGACAGTTGAATACTTT
>CALLRP010000001.1 GCA_938014335.1 uncultured bacterium | reverse complement strand
TGAAAAGAAACAATACCCTCTTCCTTTTGTATTCTTTTATCTTTTTGCTCGAATGAATATAATTGCATAAAGTATTAACAAAACCATGTCTGGCGGTGTGTATTTGAAAAAATCCGAACTGATTTTGCGCGCGATTGGCTCGGTGGGTGGAATTCCCCCCAAACCCCCCTTCCGCCCGCCTCGCCTTGAAGCGGAAGCGAAAAGGACGATTTCAAGTTTTTCTAATCCGCCACTGGCGGATTGCTCAGCTTTGCCGAGCTTGGCGGCAAATTCATTTATAAATTTTTTAATCTTTCAATTTCTTGTTTCATTTCGTCAATAACTTCAGTATTGTATATTTTCTTTTTATCACCATCTTTTATTGAAATAATATAGAAAACTTTTCCACCATATTTAGCAGTAAATTTTTTGTGTGTTGCTTCTTGGTTTTTTCTTTCATTTATAATTTGTGTTATAAAAGCATAGCCGGCTGGCTTAACTTGTAACCCCATGTATTTATCTTTAATTTTAATAAAGAAATCCACATTATATAATCTATCCCATTTATCCGGTGCTGGCTCAATTTTTACTCCTAAAATATCTTGAAGTTGCTCATAAATAGTTTTCTTTTCTGTCATATAACCATCAAAGGTGCGGTCTATGACAAGATTGACTATGTAATTGATACAATCTTCTTCAGTAATTTCGTCGATTTCCGCTCTTAAAACTTCGGTTATCTTTACATAAAGTTTTTTACCTATTTCCATTAAATGTTCTTTGGGATAAACATTTTTAAAATAATATTCTTCCCATTCTTTAACTGTCTTGGGGGAACATTTTCTTATTTCGTCAGATACCGCCCCTACCATTCGCTTTTTCTGAAGTCCCCAGCGATTTATCGCACTATTTAAAATCCATTCTTTAGCCATAATGTTATTGTTTTAATTTAATAAATTTATTTTTGTAAATATAATCTGATTCAGTATCTACATCTACCAATCCATTTTTTATCAAATGAGCATTAATAAAGGTTTTGTTTTTTAAATAAAGATATGCCAATAAATTACCTTTATTATCAAACTTGACTCGATCATATTTTATAAATACCTTTTGATTTTTAAGTTTAGCGGTTAAAAAATTTAATGCTTTCTCAAGAACCTCTTTTTTAGTTTTAATTCCAATTAATCTTACTTTCAAGTTATTATTTAAGATAATCTCTGCAGGGCCAATAATATCTTTCACTGATAAAAATTCTTCTCTTGGTGATTCGGAAAAATCAATTTTTGAGCCAAATTTTAATTTTCTTGGGTCTATTTTTTTATCAAATTTTATCGGATCTTTAAATTGATAAGGTAATTTTTTTATTTCTGAGTCCCAATCTATGTTTAAAGGTGTTTGTTTAATAATTTCAAAATCAGCATCTCTTATCAAATCCACTTTATCTATTCCAACTTTCTCTTGTATTACCTGTAAAAATTTTTCATTTATTTCATAGCCAATTGAATTACGACCTAAATTTCTAGCAGACAATGTTGTAGTTCCACTACCTAAAAATGGATCTAGAACCGTATCACCTATAAAACTAAACATTTTAATAAGCCTTCTTGGTAACTCCTCCGGGAACATTGCTAAATGTCCAGTTTGCCTTTCTCCATTAAAATTCCAATGCCCCGAGAAAAACTCATTCCATTCCTCTTTTGTAAGTTTTGACATTTCCTTTATTTCTTTGGGAACTTCAGGGGGATTTCCATATTTTCTAAATATCAAAATAAATTCATAGTCGATTTTAATTATCCCATTTCGGGGATATGGGAAACTACCCATTACAGTTGCCCCACCCGTTGTATTCATTGTAGTAGGTTTTTGCCATATAATAGCTCCCATATAATCAAATCCTATTGTTTCGCAAAATTTTATTATTTCTGTTCGAATAGGGATTATTTTGTATCTACCGTAATAAACGGAACGGGCAAATTGGTCTCCTATGTTTATGCAAAGTCTACAACCATTGTGTAGAACTCTATAACATTCTTTCCATACCAGATTTAGATTATTTATATATTCCTCATAGGTATCATTGAACCCAATTTGATTTTCTACTCCATAATCCTTCAACTGCCAATAAGGTGGGGAAGTGATGATTAGATGAGTGGATTCATCAGGAACTTCTTCCATCTTCCGTGAATCACCTATTATAATCTTATGTCTTGTTATCATAAATTCAATTTTACAACCGCTATTATCTTTCTAATTCATGTATTTTCTAACTGGCGGAGAGAGTGGGATTCGAACCCACGGTGCCGGGTAAACCGGCACAACGGCTTTCGAGGCCGCCGCCTTCAACCACTCGGCCATCTCTCCGATTGTACCCATCTCCTCCTTTTATACTATAAATGAATAAAGTAATTCAAAAACTTTACTTCTTTACCAACGGCACATGTACTATTCTATATAAAATATAAATGGAGCTTTATGCCTTCTACTGGCGGGTTATAGATACAAATAACTGTCCAAACTAATCTATTATAATTCAAATTTAAACATAATACCCCCTTTAACTATGTTTCAAAATCAAACATAGTAAGAGTATAATGTCTAATACGCTGATATTCTTGTACTTAATATTTCCTTTTATGTTGGCATGAGGGTTGCTTTATATTACAAAAACCTTAAATTAAGGAGTTGCGATATGACCATCGAAAGGTATTTACGGCTTATTGCAGGGAGTTTCGTGTTACTCAGCGTAGCACTTGCCCACTTTCACAGTCCTTATTGGTTACTGTTTACAGCGTTCGTAGGGCTGAACCTCTTCCAATCAGGCATCACTAACTGGTGTCCTATGGTCTGGATACTGGAAAAGTTAGGTGTGCCCCATTGCAAATACAATTAACACTGGTACTGTTATTTGGTTTATTATAAGAAATATAACTTAAAAGGAAAGGGGTTAACCATGAATCCAGGACTGAAGATAATTGAGTTTTCTGTTGACCATCCCAAAATCGTTGTTGCTTTAATTGCCATCATCACTCTATTAATCATATCGCTGGTGGCTCTTCCTAATCTGTTTCCGCAGACCTTTCCGATGCTTTCGAAGATTAGCATCGATACGGACCCGGAAAACATGCTCAGCCAGAACGAAGCGGTGCGTGTCTTCCATAACGATATGAAAAAGCGATTTACAATATATGAAATTGTTGTACTCGGTGTCGTGAACGAAAAGCATCCCCAGGGCGTGTTTAATGCGGATACATTAAAAAAGATTTACGAACTCACCGAATTTGCAAAAACACTTCAATGGCCCAATCCCCAGGACCCAACGCAAAATGACGGCGTCATCGCCAGCGAACTCATTGCTCCTTCCACCGTAGATAATGTAGAGCAAGGCGGTATCGGTGAGGTTCGCTTCGAATGGCTTATGAGTTCGCCCCCTGCAACTGATGAGGAAGCATTGGAGATTAAGAAGAAAGCCGAGCGACTTCCCTTCCTGAAAGATACATTGATTTCCGAAGATGGCAAAGCAATGGCTTTGTATATCCCCATTACAGCAAAAAATCAGAGTTATCGGGTTAGCAAAGCATTAGAAGGGAAAATTGCAACCTTCCCCAAAGGTGAAGAAAAGTACTACATCACGGGATTGCCCGTAGCCAATGATACTTTCGGGGTTGAGATGTTCAAACAAATGGCTATCTCATCGCCATTAGCCATGATTGTTATTTTCCTCTTAATGTTGTTCTTCTTCCGCAAACTGATTTTGATACTTTCCCCGCTCATCGTAGCCATCATCACAACCATCTGGACAATGGGACTATTAGTGATTTCCGGTAATACCGTTCACATTATGAGTTCGATGATACCTGTCTTTATCATGCCCATTGCAGTACTGGACTCCATTCACATCCTCTCCGAATTCTTCGAACGCTTCAAACCCGACAAACCCCGAAGAGAAATCTTACTCGCCGTCATGGAAACCCTTTTCATGCCGATGCTATATACCTCTTTAACAACCCTTGCAGGATTTGCTTCCCTCGCATTGACCCCCAACCCACCCGTTCAAATCTTTGGTATATTCATTGCTATCGGCGTGGCAATCGCATGGGTATTAACCATCACTTTCATCCCCGCTTATGCCATGCTCCTGTCCGAAAAGAAACTCAAGAACTTCGGGGCCACCGCAGGGGCAATTTCACATGAGCATGAAGCAGAAGAAAAAACACTGCTGGCACGCATTTTACATGCACTCGGGAGATTTACCTATAGCCAGTACAAACTCATTCTCTTAGCCACTGCAATACTAATTATTATCGCCATATACGGAATCACACAAATAGAGGTTAATGACAATCCAACCCGCTGGTTCAAATCGACACATCGTATCCGAATAGCCGATACCGTTCTCAACAAACATTTCGGCGGAACTTACATGGCTTACCTGGCATTAGAGTCTGACGAAAGCCAATTTTCCTTCGAAAAGTATCAAAAGAACTTTAATGAAAGATTAGGGAAATGGTTCAAAGAAAATGAAATAGACGAAACAAAAGCAAAGAACATCATCGAAGAGATACACACAAAACTTAACGAAATACAAAGAAACTCTCCCAACGAAGAATTAAAACAAATCCTTCAATCCCTGCAAAACTGGTGTGAAGAAAAACTCAACAACGCCAACAATAATACCCAGGAAATCTGGGACCTTGCAGAAAGATTTGTTGGACTTGAACTACAACGAAGTGAAATATTCAAACAGCCCGAAATCCTTCATTACATTGAACAAATAAACGACACCATGCTAAAAACAAACATAGTCGGCAAAACCAACTCCCTTCCCACCCTTATAAAAACCGTCCACAGAGAACTCATGGGCGGAGAAGAATCAGAGTATAGAATTCCCGATAGTTCCCGTGCGGTAGCCCAATGCATCATCACCTATGAAGGGAGCCACCGCCCACAGGACATTTACCACTTCGTCACTCCCGACTACAAATCCGCAAGCATCTGGGTACAGCTGAAAAGTGGTGACAACAAAGATATGACTCAAGTTATGGAAGCCGTAGACCAATTCATTCAGAATAATCCGCCTCCTTTCCCAATGAAACACGCCTGGTATGGGCTCACTTACATCAATGTCGTATGGCAAAAGAAAATGGTCGTCGGCATGTTAGAAGCATTCCTGGGCTCATTCCTCGTTGTACTCGCAATGATGATTATCCTCTTCCGTTCCGGCCTATGGGGCCTCCTCAGCATGATACCCCTGACCATCACAATCGGTGCCATCTACGGAGCCATCGGCTTAATCGGCAAATACTACGACATGCCCGTGGCTATATTATCTTCACTAACCTTAGGTCTTGCGGTAGACTATGCCATCCACTTCCTCGCTCGTGGCCGGGTCGCCTTTAACGAGACCGGCTCCTGGGAAAAAGCACATCATATCCTCTTTGGCGAAACAGCCCGTGCCCTGTACCGAAACATCATCGTAATTGCATTAGGATTTACACCCCTCTTATTTGCTCCCCTGGTACCTCATATAACCGTCGGCACTTTCATGGCTTCAATAATGCTACTCTCCGGCATTGGAACACTCATTATCCTGCCCGCATTGGCAAGACTCTTCGAACCGCTCCTCTTCCCCAAAACACGATTCTGTAGCATCACCTGCATGTGTGGCACATGTATTGTCACAGGAATAACAATAGTTGGAGCATTAGCAATTAACATATACCAATTCTTAAATATCGGTTGGACTACTGTTAGTTGGATTTCGTTAATTGTCATCATTATTCTCTCAATAACTTGTTTTATCACTTCCCGTCGCAATCAGTGCAAGCCTTGTATTGAAGAACCCATAGAAAATCAAAACAATTCACAATAAATAAGGAGACAAACCATGAAACACATATCTTTCCTATTAACAGCCATTCTGGCTCTTTTTCTAACCATGCCCCAAACCTTCTCGCAGGACCTGACCGACGTCAATGAAATCGTCAAAAAAGCCAACCATTCCGCCTATTACAAAGGCAAAGACGGCAAAGCCCGCGTCAAAATGACCATTAAAGACGCCCAGGGACGCGAACGAACCCGCGAACTCACCATCCTTCGGAAAAATATGGACGACAAAGACGAAGAACAACGATTCTATGTGTATTTCCACCAGCCAGCAGATGTCCGCGATACCGTATTCATGGTACACAAACATATCGGCAAAGACGACGACCGCTGGTTATACCTCCCAGCACTGGATGTCGTAAAGCGAATTGCCGCATCCGACGAACGCACCAGCTTCGTCGGCTCCCACTTCTTCTATGAAGATGTCTCCGGCCGTGGCATCGATGAAGACAATCACCAACTGATTGAAACAACTCAAAACTTCTATGTCCTGAAAAACACACCCAAAGACCCAAAAACCGTAGAATTCGACTCATACAAAGTTTATGTACACAAAGGAACCTTCATTCCTGTTAAGGCAGAATTCGAAAAAGGCGGAAAAATCTATCGCATCGCAGAGGCATTAGAAGTAAAAGATATACAGGGCTATCCTACCGTAATCAAATCCAAAATGACCGATACCAACATTGGCGGTGAAACTCTGCTTGAATATTCTGATGTCCAATACGATATAAATCTACCCGACGACATCTTCACGGAAAGATACCTGCGAAAAGCCCCCCGCGAATATTTGAAATAATATCACACACAATAGCCCCGTTAGGGGCGGCATCCTAATAGCCCCGTAGGGGCGGCATCTTAATAGCCCCGTAGGGGCGGCATCTTAATAGCCCCGTTAGGGGCGGCATCTTAATAGCCCCGTAGGGGCGGCATCCTAATTAATATGTCGCCCTTACAGGGCTTGTTATCTCCGGGATTTCAACATTTAATATCTCCATAGCCCTGTAGGGGTCCTGTTTCATTATTCTTTGAAGACTAAGCTATGTTTTGAAGGGAATGCTCGCTCTGCTATAATTTTGAAAAAAATAAGAATTTGGTAGAAGAAGCTATGTTTTGAAGGGAATGCTCGCTCTGCTATAATGAAGATGTATATTATTAGAAACCTTAAGAGCTATGTTTTGAAGGGAATGCTCGCTCTGCTATAATGGACAGGTTATTATTGACCAATTACCACCTGCTATGTTTTGAAGGGAATGCTCGCTCTGCTATAATTATGCTAAATATATAATAACAATTTAATAAGCTATGTTTTGAAGGGAATGCTCGCTCTGCTATAATTATTAAATTCTAATTCCGTTTCTAATATATGCTATGTTTTGAAGGGAATGCTCGCTCTGCTATAATCGGGCAGGCGGGCGGGTGTAATCTATTTTAGCTATGTTTTGAAGGGAATGCTCGCTCTGCTATAATGAGACATTTATGAAGTAGAGCTCCCA